>CAZAWR010000077.1:23613-48994 GCA_964488865.1 uncultured Polyangiaceae bacterium
TACGTCTCCACCGCGGGCTCCTCCACCGCCAATCGTGTTTGCTCCGATTGCGCTTCCGGCTCCTACAGTACGACCACCAACGTCACCGCGTGTACCCCCTGGACGCCCTGCGATCCCGGCGAGTACGTCTCCACCGCGGGCTCCTCCACCGCCAACCAAGTCTGCTCCGACTGCGCTGCCGGCTTCTTCAGCACCACGACCAACGCCGCGACGTGCACCGCTTGGACCCCCTGCGATCCGGGCGAGTACATCTCCACCGCGGGCTCCTCCACCGCCAACCAAGTCTGCTCCGACTGCGCTGCCGGCTTCTTCAGCGCGACATCCAACGCCACCTCGTGCACCGCTTGGCAAGACTGCGGCAACAACTTCTACGTCACGCTAGAACCATCCAGCACCAACGATCGTGGCTGCACGCCGTGCCCCGACGACCAGGTGAGCACGGGCCCCAACGCCACGACGTGCACCCCTCCGGGGGGTACCGGCTTCGTCAACCTCACCTCGGGTGAGGGCTTCACGTGCGGCATCCGTGCGGACGACGGCCTGGCCGAGTGCTGGGGCGACAACACCTACGGGCAGTCGACGCCCCCCGACGACATCGTTTTCGCAAGCCTGGCCGCTGGTGCATTCCACGTGTGCGGCATCGGAGCCGTCGACGGGGTCACCCATTGCTGGGGTGGGGACGCTTTCGGCGAAACCCTCGCCCCCGCGGAGGACTTCGCGAGCTTGAGCGCTGGGGGCTTGCACACGTGCGCGATTCGAGCCGGCGACAGCCAAGCGCAGTGCTGGGGCCACGACGACCTGGGTCAGTCCTCGCCTCCGCCCGGGATCGTGTTCGACAGCCTCAGCGCCGGCTGGGCGCACACCTGCGGCATCCGAGCGAGCGACCGCCAGGTGGTGTGCTGGGGAGACAACGCGAGTGGACAAGCCAGGCCGCCCGCAGGGGTCCCCTTCGAGAGAGTCAGTGCCGGATTCTCCCACACCTGCGGCATCCGATGGGTCGACGGCCAGGCCTTGTGCTGGGGCGATGACGCCGCGGGCAAGGCCACTCCCCCGTCCGGAGTCGTCTTCCGTGATTTGAGCGCCGGTTTCGCGCACACCTGTGGCATCCGGTGGAACGATGGGGAACCCGCGTGCTGGGGCGCAGACGGCGACGGTACGTCCGTCACCCCCACAGGCATCAGCTTCGCAACCTTGAGCGCAGGAGCGCTGCACACGTGCGGGACCAGGGCCAGCGACGGCCACGTACTATGCTGGGCATCCACCCATCAGGATTCGCTTCTCTTGACCGGACTCATCGCGATCACCCCGACGGTCCCATTCGAGGGCGTCATGGTGTCGGGCCCTTCTTGCGGCATCCGGGCCCTCGACGGAATGGAAGTCTGCTGGGGAACCCACGCTCGCAACCTCTGGCAGTAGACCCCCGAGCTCGCGTCAGCGGCTCAGCGACAGGCCGGGTTCCGTGACCTCATCACGGAATCGATGGTTCAATCTTCCGCTGGGTTCGAACGACTCAGCTTGCAGGACATCGGCTGCGCTGCCATAACGCCAACCTGGACAAGGGCGCGGGTTCCGCTCATCCGATTGGCGAGAGCTCGGCGTCCCCTTGAGAGGAGAGGCTCATGATTCGACATATTGCTTGGCTAGGGTGCTTGGGATTCGTTGCTTCGTTCGCGCTCGTGGGCTGCAGCGGCGACGACGGTGAGGATGGCGCGCGCGGACCTGCCGGAGACTTGGGCCCCGCAGGCGATCCAGGCCCGGCCGGGACAGAAGGCCCCGCCGGCCCCGCTGGGCAGGATGCCGTCGCCTCCGCCAGCATCAGCGGCGTGACCCCTCACATGGCCTTCATCGACCGTGTGAAGGTCGTCACCATCAGCGGGTTCGGCACCGATTGGTCCGCCAGCACGCCCCCCACGGTTTCCTTCGGCGATGACGTCACCGTCGACACCGTCACGGTCGCGAGCCCGACGGCCCTCGTCGCCGCCATCACGGTTGGCCCCGACGCCGAGATCGGTACGCGGAGCGTGACCGTGACCGACACGGCGGCGACGCTGACGTACACGGACGGGTTCATGGTCGAGTCGCCCCTGGCGCTCGAGATCGTGGGAACCCCGGCGCAAGGCTCGATCATGATGGCCTACGCCGTCAGCCGGGACTTCGAGACCCCCTTCGACACGACCTACACCGGCGACGGGTTCTTCACGCCGATCGTGTACACGAACCTGCAGGTGTCGGCGGTGGCGGGAATCGACGGGTCCATCAGCTCGGCGGAGCCGTACAAGGTCGAGATGTTGATGCTGGTGGACGTAGACGCGGCCGCCGGCGAGAAGGACTTCAACATCCTGAGCGGCCCGTCTGGCCACCAGGTGCACTTCCCCGCGCCCAAGGCGTTCGATCTGCTGGCGCGTGACGCCGAGGTGCTCACCCCCGGCACGCCGTTGACGGGCAAGATCACCGAGGCGTTCGGGACCAAGCTGTACAAGATCGAAGGGTCCACGACGGCAGCGCAGTACTTGTCGATCCAGGTGACCGCGAGCGAGTCGGGCGCGCAGCCGGCGTTCGCCTTGCTGCCCGAGAGCGGCAAGTTCGCCGACATGCTCGACTACACGAACGTGTCCTCGATGATCACGCAGCCCACGGCCTCCACGTTCTATCTGGTGTTCTGGGACAACACGGGCACGTACGACTACGACTTCGAGCTCGAGAGCACCGCTGATGCGATCACGGTGATCGAAGACACGGAACCGAACAACACGTCAGCAACCGCAGTGGAAGCGACCGCGCTGCCCGCGGCGATGCTCGGTGCGAGCCTTGCAACCGCCACCGACGTGGACTGGGTCATGTACGAAGCGGCCGCGGCCGACGTCGGCAAGAGGTTCCACATCGTGACGATGCCTGGCGACCCGGCGTGCGACACCGTCGTCGCAGCGTACGAGAGCGATGGGACCACGTTGCTCGGCACGGTGAGCTTGGACGGCGACTACCACGAGGATCACCTCAGCGCGGCGATCCCGGCGGCCGGCACGTACTACATCCGCGTGCACGCGAACGCGGACTACTACAGCCCCAGCTCCCCCGCGTACGACATGGTCATCACCCTCGAGTAGCCCAGCGACTCACGGTGCGGGCCTGGCGCCCGCACCGCTCGTTCTCCCGCCTAGCCCCAAATCAAGCACTGTTCAAAGAACAGCGCTTGGGTTTGGGGCTATCCGAACCGAAGGCGAGGCGTTTGGGGGTGAGCCGCGGTGAGCGCGGCGAGGGGGCTATTTGAAAGCCCCCTTAGGAAAACCTAGACCCAAAGCAGCGCGGAGCGCTTGATGGGGTCTAGCTCCCGTACCGCTCTTCGAGCTTGCGATTCAGCCGCATCGAGCAGAACCGCGGCCCACACATCGAGCAGAATTCCTCGTTCACGAAGCAGTCCTCGGACTTGGTTTCCAGGTGGTACTTGCGCGCCGTCTCGGGATCGAGCGCCAGCTCGAACTGCTTCTCCCAGTCGAAGGCGTAACGCGCCCGGGACATCGCGTCGTCGCGCTTCCGCGCCCCCGGCCGGTGCCGTGCGATGTCCGCCGCGTGGGCCGCGATCTTGTGCGCCACCAGCCCCTGCCGCACGTCGTCCAGGTTGGGCAAACCCAGGTGCTCCTTGGGCGTGACGTAGCAAATCATCGCCGCCCCCGCGTACGCCGCCGCCGTGGCCCCGATCGCGCTCGTGATGTGGTCGTACCCCGGCGCGATGTCCGTCACGATCGGCCCCAGCACGTAGAAGGGAGCCCCCTTGCACGCCTCGATCTGTCGCTTGATGTTCATCTCGATCTGGTCGAACGGCACGTGTCCCGGCCCCTCGATCATGATCTGCACGTCCCGCTCCCAAGCCCGGTCCGCAAGCTCCCCGAGCACGCCAAGCTCCGCGAATTGCGCCTCGTCCGACGCGTCGTGCTGGCTGCCCGGTCGCAACCCGTCGCCCGCCGAGATGGTCACGTCGTACCGCGCGCAGATGTCGAGGATGTCCGACCAGTGGGTGAAAAGCGGGTTCTGCGCGTCGTGCTCGAGCATCCACTGCGCCATGATCGCGCCCCCGCGGGACACGATCCCCGTCAGGCGGCGACGTACCAGGGGCAGATGCTCGCGCAGGAGCCCGCAATGCAGCGTCATGTAGTCGACGCCCTGCTTGGCCTGGTGCTCGATCATGCCGAGCAACCGGTCCACCGTGAGGTCGTGGATGGACGGAACGCTCTCGAGGGCGTGGTAGATCGGGACGGTGCCGATCGGCACGGTGGACGCGGACACGATACCTTCCCGGATGGCGTCGATGTCCCCACCGGTGGACAAGTCCATCACGGTATCTGCCCCGTACCGCACGGAGACCCGTAGCTTCTCCAACTCCGTCTCGATCGTGCCGGTCAGCTGGCTGTTGCCGATGTTCGCGTTCACCTTGCATCGAAGCGCCACGCCGATGCCGACAGGGTCGAGCGACGTGTGGCGGATGTTGGCCGGAATCACCAGCCTGCCCGCGGCGACTTCATCGCGCACGAGCGTCGGCTCGACGCCCTCGTCCTCGGCTACATGGGCCATCTCCTCGGTGATGACGCCCTTGCGTGCGAAGTGCATCTGGCTCTGGTTCGCGCTGTCCTTGCGGCGCGCGACCGCGTCGGCTCGATTCATGGTTCCTCACATCGGTCGGTCGCACCCGTACGGGCAGCGCCGCCGGGTGCGAGATCCAAGGTTCGAACTTGTAGGCAGCACGACGAAGGAGAGCAACCACGAACGACAGCGCCCCTGACGCCTCCGCGTCTCCTGTTGGGCTGCAAATCCGCAACGTCTTCTGGGGATTCCGCCTGGGTCGTTCTCGTTTCCCGTCCTTGGTTCGCGCTTGATCCCTGCTAGGGTAGCGGCCCTCGATGCCTCGCTTGCCTGCCTCCGTCATCCGAGCCACCCGAGAGCGCGAACCTGTCGCGTTCTGGCTCGGCACATGGTTCGGCTGCGGGCTGTCGCCCCAGAGTCCCGGTACGGTCGGCTCGATCGGCGCGCTACCCGTGTACTTCCTGCTGGTGCCCTTCGGCCCCTGGGCCGTGGGCGCGGGAGCCGTGGCCCTCACGGTCCTGGGCATCTTCGTCAGCACCCGCGTGGCGCGCGCCTCGGGCAGCAGCGACCCCCAGTTCGTCGTCATCGACGAGGCCGCGGGCGTGCTGCTCACCCTCGCCTTCGCGCCCCCCACCTTCGAGGGGCTCCTCACAGGAGTCGTGCTCTTCCGCGTGTTCGACATCTTCAAGCCGCCGCCTTGCCGCTGGATCGAGCGACGTCTTCCACCCGGCCCCGGCATCATGCTCGACGACACCTTCGCCGCTCTGTGGGGCGCCGCGTTGCTCGTTCTGGCTCGTTTCCTCGGCTGGCTGTGACGACGCTTGCCGCGAGCGGCGTGGTCCGATAGCTTGCCGCGGCCCTTGCGTCGTCCCCGGTGGGTCGACCAGGCCCCCAGGTCAAGGAGGGGAAGCATGAACCATCCCAAGCTCATCGTCGCGTCCGCCTTGCTCGCCGGCCTGTTGGTCGCCGGGTGCTGCAAGAAGAAGCCTGGAGACTCCTGCACCGGAGCGGACCCGTCGTGCCTCGACGAGAGCAACCTTCTCGTCTGCGAGAAGGGCACGTTTCTCAGCACACCCTGCAAGGGACCGAACGGGTGCAAGGTCGAGAACAACCTGCTGACCTGTGACATCTCCGGCAACGCGGCAGGGGAACCCTGCGGCAGCTCGGACGAAGGCGATTCAGCCTGCGGCGTCGACGGCAAGTCCCAGGTCACGTGCAAGGCCGGCAAGTACGACGTGGCCGCCTGCCGCGGCCCCAACGGCTGCAAGACCGAAGGCACCACCTCCGTCTGCGACCTGTCCATCGCGGAAGAAGGCCAGGAGTGCACCGGACCGGGCGCCGCCAACACCTACGCTTGCTCCGTCGACGGCACCAAGGTGCTGAAGTGCAAGGGGGGCAAGTTCGAAACGTCGAGCTTCTGCCGCGGCAAGAAGTGCGAGGTGAAGGATGAGAAGGTCGGATGCCCCGAACCGATCGCACTCGCGAGCGACCCCTGCGAGCTCACCTCGACCGGGTCCTACGCTTGCGCCGTCGATGGCGCCGCCCTGCTCGTGTGCCGCGGTGGCAAGTGGATCGTGGACGAGAAGTGCAAGGGCAAGAGCAAGTGCAAGGAGCAAGGCAACCAGGTCGGATGCCTGTAGGAAGTGACTCTGAGCTAGGCCGATTCCAAGCTCACCCGTTCTGATTTCACTCGTCCGCGCCGTACGTCAGGAGCGATAGCACCGGCACGTCCCCGAGCTTCTTTCGCCCGTCCAGGAACGTGAGCTCCACCACGAACGCGAACGCTTCCACCTTCGCGCCCTGCTTGCGCACGAGCTCCGCCGTGGCCGCAGCCGTTCCGCCCGTGGCGAGCAGGTCATCCATGATGACCACGCGGGCCCCCGGTCGCAGCGCATCCTTGTGCATCTCCAAGGAATTCGAGCCGTACTCGAGCGTGTAGGACACCGTGTCGACCTTCGCCGGCAGCTTGCCGGGCTTGCGCACCGGCACGAACCCCGCGTTGAGCCGCGCAGCCAGCGCCGCCCCGAAGATGAACCCGCGAGACTCGATCCCCACCACCGCGTCGATCCCCTGCCCCAGGAAGTGCTCCGCCAGCGCGTCGAGCACCACCTGCAACGCCTTCGCATCCCCCAACATCGGCGTGATGTCCTTGAACAGGATGCCAGGCTTGGGGAAGTCCGGCACGTTGCGCATCAGCGCGTCCACGTACTCTCGCCGGCCATTTCCATCCCACAGGTTTCGCCCACCGTCCGTCATCGTTCGCTCCCCTTCTCGTCCGTCGCCTCGAACGCGCGCAACACCGCGTCCACGATCGCGTCCGAGTCTCGTTCACACGGCATCAGCGGAAGGGCGGTCACTCCGATCGCCCCCGCTTGCACGGCATGGGTGTCGGTCCCCGGAGAGAGGTCATCCCTCGCCGCGCCCGGACCTCCCAGCCAAAGATACTCCCGCCCCCGCGGATCCCGGCGGAACTCCACCCCCTCGCCGTACACCCGTCGCCCAAGCCGCGTGCGACGCAACTCCCAGCTTCCGTTAGCGGGCACGTTCACGTTGAGCACCACGGGCTGGGGCGCCTCGAGCACCTCGAGCAGGTTCCGCGCCAGGTCCGAGCAGACGCGCGCCGCACGGCCGAGGTCCGTTCGCGCCGCGGCAGACACCGCCATCCCCGGCACCCCCCGCATCGCCGCCTCCCTCGCTCCCGCGACCGTGCCCGAATAGTACGTGTCGAGCCCGAGGTTCAGCCCCGCGTTCAACCCCGACACCACCAAGTCCGGCACCCGCGGCGCCACCCGCTCCCCGCCAAACACGCCCAGATACACGCAGTCCGCCGGCGTCCCTTCGATCGAAAAACGACGCTCCCCCACCTTCTTGTACCGCAGCGACCGGCCCAGCGTGAACTTGTGCGAGCACGCGCTCTGCTCATGCGTCGGGGCGATCACCAGCACGGTTGCCCACGCCTCGAGCGCCGCGACCATCGCCTCGATTCCGGGCGTTCCGTAGCCATCGTCGTTCGTGACCAGCACCAGCGGCTGTCGTCCAGGTTCCTTCATCGTGACAGCATCCCGAGCTTCCACATCAAAAAGGCGTAGACGTCGGTGTACTCCTGCACACGCTTGGTGACGGGTTTGCCGGCGCCGTGTCCTGCTTTGCTCTCAATCCTCGCGAGGATGGGCTCATCGGAAGCTGTGGCGTACTGGAGCGCGGCAGTCATCTTGCGCGCATGAAAGGGGTGCACGCGAGAGTCCCCTTCGGCCGCGGTGATCAGGGTGGCCGGGTAGGCCGTCCCTTCTTTCACGTTGTGGTAGGGGCTGTACGCGCGCAGGACGGGGAACAGATCCGGGTCGTCCGACGCCCCGTACTCCGCCACCCAGAGCTTGGCGATGAGGAAGTGCTGGTATCGGAGCATGTCCATGAGCGGAACGCGGGCCACGGCCGCCCGGAACAGGTCCGGCCGCTGCACCACCATCGCCCCCACGAGCAGGCCACCGTTCGACCCCCCGGAAATCGCCAACCGGTGCGGCGCCGCCACCTTGCGCCGCACCACGTCCTCGGTCACCGCGATCATGTCGTCGAAGACGTTCTGCTTGTTCGCGAGCATGCCAGCGCGGTGCCAGTCCTCGCCATACTCCCCTCCCCCGCGAAGGCTCGCCTGCACGAACACGCCCCCCGCCTCGACCAGAACACCTGCTCCGCGGAGGAATTGAGGCAGCATCGACAGGTTGAAGCCACCGTAGGCGGCCAGCACCGCAGCCGCGGTCCCGTCCAAGGCCACCCCGGTCTTGCGCACCACGAAGTACGGCACCCGCGTCCCATCCTTGGAGGTCGCGAAGAACTGATCCACGAGCACGTCGTCCGCCCGCAGGGGCGAGTCCATCCGCTGCCACACCGTCTGCTTCACCTCACCGCGCAGCGAGACCCGGAGGATCTCCGCGCTCACGGCGAACGACGTGAACGCCACGAACGCCTCATGCCCATCCTGCGCGCCACGCACCCCCGCCGTACCGAGCACAGGCAGGCCGATCTCACCCAGGAGCTTTCCCTTGATGTCGAAGCGAAGGAGCCAAGACGACGCGTCCTTCTGGTAGGCGGCGATCAGCTGTCCCCCGACCAGCGTGACGTCCTCCAGGGCGTGCTGCCCTTCGGGGATGATCTCCTCCCAGTGCTCGCGGGCGGGCCGAAGGGGGTCCACCCGAATCAGACGTCCTCGCGGCGCGCCATCGTTTGTCAGCACGAAGATCGCGTCGTTCGTGGCGATGGGCGTGTAGATCGCTTCCTTGCCCACGGCCACAGCCGAAAACCCACTGCCCGGCCGACGAAGGTCGCGAACGTACAACTCCGCCTTGGCCCACCCTTGGTACACCACCACCACGAGCCAGCGCCCGTCCGGTGACATCACCACGGAAGGGGAATCCGTCATCTCCCGGGCTTGCCCGAACACCTCCCCGTCCTGCTCGCTCGGCTGCCCGAGACGATGCTCGAACACCTTGCGGTGGTACCCCTCCTGTCCCTCGGGCACCTCCCCCCGCGCCGGGTAACGCGTGTAGTAGAACCCAGTGCCGTCGGGCTTCCACGCCAGCGAGCAATGACGCGTACGGGCAATCCGCTCGTCCCGCTCTCGGACCTCGCCGTCCCGGCCCACCTCCCGCACGTACAGCGTGCTCTCCTCCGTCCCGTCCCGGGACATGCCGTAGGCCACGTACCGACCATCCGTCGACGGATAGTACCAGTCGATCGCCGCGGTGCCGTCCTCGGCCACGTCGTTCACGTCGACGACAACGCGGTCCGGGCCTTCCAATCCCTCCCGCACGATGAGGGTAGGCTGGTTATCCATGCCTTGCCGGCGAAGGTAGAAGTACCGCCAGGCCGACCAGGGGGTCTTTCGGGGCACGGGCGCCTCGAGCTCCCCCACGGACATCAGACGCTCGATTCCGGCCTGAATCTCGGCCCGACCGGCTATCCCTTCAAGGATATGCTCTGTTCGCTCGTTCTGCGCGTCCGTCCACGCCTTGACCTGCTCCGTTTCCTGCTCGAGCCACCGGTACGGGTCGAGCACCTTCACCCCATGGTAGGAGTCCGTGACCTCGACACGCGGGGTGGGCACCGGCAACGAGCGGGAGGCAGGGGGCGGAAGATCGGGCGAGGCGGAAGGGGTCTTGTTCACGGGAGCGCTCGGGGGGACAGTGCCGCAAGAGGCGCACAGCAGAACCCCGAGGGATGCTGCGGCCAACCGACACGTCCTTCGCATGGGAGGGGAGCATGCACCAGGTCGGCGGGAGTGACCAGGGGTCAACGCGCGCCCACGACAATGCCCCGCGCGTTCACTCGACCGTCGGGGCTCCGCCTTGCATCGCGTCCCGCAGCATGTCCTCGGTCCCCATGGC
This sequence comes from uncultured Polyangiaceae bacterium, assembly GCA_964488865.1. Classification (GTDB taxonomy): domain Bacteria; phylum Myxococcota_A; class Polyangia; order Polyangiales; family Polyangiaceae; genus MWCO01. Next base: position 33,570 of record CAZAWR010000077.1, read on the forward strand.
GAGCGTGGCGGGCAGGTCCGCTCGGGCAAACAGTTTGGCCTCCCTGATCTCGAGCGGATTCGACGGCCCCAAGCGCGACGCGTCGACCGTGACCTCCACGGCGATGGTGACCGCATGGAAGCGCACATCCCGGTCGGGACGGGCATAGACCCCCACGAGCCTTCCCACCTCGAGCACGCGGGCGCCCGATTCCTCGCGCACCTCCCGCACCAGCGCGTCCCGCACCGTCTCCCCCCACTCCAACGTGCCGCCGGGCATCGACCACGTCCCCGTGTCTGCCCGACGAATCATCAAGTACTTGCCGTCTTCGTCGCGCGCGATGGCCATCACGCCCACCACAGGGTGTCGCAGGACGTGGCGGCCCATCTCTCGAAGGATCGAGAGGGCCGAACGGGGCAGCAGCGCGAGGGGGGCGAGAGCCATCGAAGGAGTCCTCGGGTGAGATGCCCGCACCGCGCGGGACAGGTCCGATTCGAGCGGGACCTCTACTACTGAATCACGTTGAGCCGTGGCGAAATCGAGGTCATGGAAACTAGGAACTAGGAAGAGGAATGCGAACACGGAAGGTAGAACGGGGTCCGAACCGCAGGCTTCGAGTTCACCGTCCGCGACACGATGACGTTCGCGTTCGCATTCCGTGCCTCTTCCTAGTCCCCACAGGTCAATGTGATTCTGTTTGGAACGTCCCTCCCCCGATCGTCAGCCGAGCCGGGCGTGGATCCTCTTCGCCTCCTCGACCATCTCGAGCAGCGCCTCGCGCAGCGGCTTGATCTCCTTGATCAAACCAATGCCCTGGGAACACGAGACCGTGCCCGCGTCCAGCTCCCCCGTCTCGTACATCCGCTTGGCCGCGGCCCCGGACACGTACGGGTAGATGTCGGCGATGCCCCCGCCCTTCGCCTCGAGCTCCTGCACCTTCTTGCCCGGCCCGTTCATCCAGATCCGGTGCGCAAACCCCACCGAACGCATCACCACGTCCGTGTCCAGCTCCGTGGCCCCAAGCAACGCTTCCTTCAACCTGGGATGAATCGGGCACTCCTCGGTGAGCATCAACCGCGTACCCACGATCGCCCCCGCCGCACCAAGCGAGAGCACCGCCAGCAGCGTCCGCCCGTCGACCACTCCCCCGCCCCCGATCACCGGAATGCGTACGGCATCGACCGTCGCTGGAACGAGCACGAGCGTGGCGACATTGAGGTTGCCGGTGGCCCCGCCGTTCTCGTAACCCACTACGGTGACAGCGTCGGCGCCCAGGCTCTCGGCCTTCTTGGCGTACCGAACACCCACGCACTTGTGCATCCAGATCATGCCCGCCGCCTTGATGCGGGCGACCATGTCCTCGGGGGGCGAGAAGCCGGACGTCTCGATGATCTTCACGCCTTCCTCGACCATGATGTCGAGGTAGCGGAAGTTGTCGAGCTTCTCCATCATGGGAAACAGGTTGATGTTGACGGCGAAGGGCTTGTCGGTGCCGTCCTTGACTGCCCTGATGTCGTTGCGAAACGCGTTCTCGTCCTTGTAGATCGCGGAGGCGATGATCCCGAGGGCGCCGGCTCGCGAGATGGCCGTCACGAAAGGCGCAGTCGAAAGGTCCATCATCGTGCCGCCGATGATCGGCAGCTCGATGCCCAGAAGGTCCGTGAGCTTCGATGGGAACATCCGGCTTCCTCCTCGCGCACGGTTCGGGCCGCGAAGGTGCGGCGCCCGGGGTGCAGCCGCGTAACCGTACGGAACCCACGCGCATGGGGCAACCGGGAACGTTCGGGAAAACGCGGGACCTATCGATCGAACAGCGAGCGGGGGAAGCTGTCCCGACGGAACGTCAGCTGAACCCCTGGCGCAAAGTCCGGCATGACCCACGTGTCCGCGGTCTTTCCGAACGTGGCGCGCTTCGGAAGAGGCCCTTTGGACCACGGCAGGTAAATCACCGCACCCTCGAGGTCCCGCGTCTCGATCCGAAGGGCCTCGGTCCCTCGCTCCTCGAGACAGTCGATCCCCACGCGATCCTTCCCCACCTCCAGCCGGCATCCTCGCAGGGACATCCGCGCGAAGTACGACAATTGGTCGCCGTCCACGTCCACCACGGACCACTGCCCCTCGAGGCGACGGTGAGCCTCGGCCACGTACGGGGACCGGGGCGGAGGGCACTGTGCGAGCTTCGCGAGCGAAGAGGCGCCCATCAGGCAGGAACGGAAGTCGTCTGGCAGAACCATGCCTTTGCACGCGTCCGGCTCGAAGGCTCGACCCCACCGGTCCCGCAGGTCCACCTGCTCGAGCGCGCTGGGGTCCGCAGCCAAGGCTTCGTACTTGGCGAGCAGAAGCTTGCAGTCCGCCTCGGTCGCGCGCGGCGCCGCAGCCCAGACCGCCACTTCGTCCCCAAGAAATCGCGACAGCGCGTCGACGGGCGGTGGGGCGCCTGCGGACAGCGCGTCCAGTACCGCAACCATGGCCTGATCGTCGGGGTCGGACTCCTCGAGGGACTCGCGCACGAGCTTCCGCTCCTCCGGGGTGAGCTCTGCGCTCATCTCGAGACGAACCCCCGGCCCACGCCTCACCACGCGAACGTTCGCAAGCGCACGCACGAACGGCTCCGCCGCCCCGGCCCACAGGCGCTCGCGCGTTGTCCCCGGGGACTCCCGCAACCGGCGGAGCAGGTCCGGCTCGTTGTCCACGAGAACGGATTGCCAGTCCCGGCGAAGGTCGACCAGGTCCCCCTCGATCCATTGAGCAGCCTCGTCGCTGCGCGCGAGCAAGACGACCGACCAGGACAAGCGATGGTCGGAAACGACGTGATCGCGCTCCACGACAAGGCCCCTGATCTTGGTTTCGGTACCATCGAGACGCACACGGGATGCAGCGGGGAAGCACGCTTTCAGGAAAGCGTCGCCCTCGTCGTGCGGTGCTACCTGCTCGCAGAGCGCGGCCCAAGGGATGCTCGACGGGCGAACGAGGCGGGTTCGCGAGCGGGCGTTGCCGGCGTGCCGCTCGAGAGCGGCCAGGATGTCGGCGTTCGAGCTTCGCTCACGATGCGCAGACGTGTACGAGGCGGCAAAGGCCTCCACGGCCTCGTGGGGACCGAAGAACCAGGTTCGTCCGTCGCGCAAGCCTGCTGGGCCCGAGGGACGGCACGACGTTTCGCCGCCCTCGGCCTTCTGGCAGAACCCCTCCAGCCCAGCGTACGTATGAGCAATTCGGTCCTCGACGTCGGGCATGGTCTCCCTGTCCAGGGTCAGGGAGGTCACCGCGGAGGGGGATCCTTCGCGCTCGAAGACGATGGTCGTCTGGCGCGGAGTGGAGAGGCTGCGCTGGAGATCCGCGCCGCAACGCAAAGCTCTTAGCCAGGATGTCTGGCCCGTCAGGTCGATGACTCCAAGGTCGTGCATTTGGGCGAGGGGGACGCCTTTCGCCTTGCGCAGCCTTTGCTCGAGGTCCACTCCACCGCACACGCGCTGCGCTAGCCAGGCCGCTACGTGAGAGTCTGGAACGGCCGCCTCCTCCTCGAGGTCGTCCCGGATGGGCGACTCGACCACCGCCACGGTGGAGCGTGGGAGTCTCTCGACCGCGATCTCGGTGCGGGGCGCGGCCGCCGAAGGTCTGGGACCCACGAAGCGATAGCTCGCCCAGCAAGCTCCTGCCACGCCGAGCACGGCCAGGACGGCCAAGGGCACGAGCGACGCCGCGGTCTTGGGCCCGGCCGGCATTCTGGCCCCGGGCGTGGTTCGATCCGGGTCGCTCACCTGAACGCGCGAGATCTCCTGCGGCAGCAACGGGTCCGGATCGGGCGCCTCCTTGCGAACGAGCGCCTTGTCCCTGGTGATGGCCGCCTCGATGATGTTCCGGGCGGAGAGCCAGTTGTCCGTTCCGTTGCGCGCAACCTTGGCCGTAGCGTCGAGCTTGCCGGCCTCGATCCCCCGCCTGACCTGATCAAGACTGACCGGGCCCACCTCGCCGTCGCCGTCCCCGTCGGCGGAACGCACCCGCCATACCTTCTCGGTCCAGATATCGTCGTCGTCGTACGTGTGCTTCGTCATGGCGTGGCTAAAGACCTTCGGGGCGGGCGGAGGACAGTGTCAAGAAGGAACTGATAAGCGCCTAATCCAAGAACCCTCCCACCCTCCAAGGCAACCACGAAGGCCGCAGAAGCCACAGAAAAGGGCTCCGGCGTTCAAAGTTCAATCCGACCCCCGTCGTCTCGATACGCGTTTGTCAATTCCCCTTGCGCGAGCCGACGCACGGTGGTATCCGCACCTACAGTAACTCACTCCAGCGTCACTTATCGCGACTCCGCGCCATGCGCGAGGGCGTGGGCTCGAGCCCCCGCCCGCGGCGCGAAGGGTCGACGCGTACTCGCCCCGCGAGGTCATCACCATGCTTCGTTTCTGTGCTGCTCTTTGTCTTCTATCCACGGCCTTGTTGGGTTGCGCGGTAGGCGAGCCCCTCGAGGACGAGTTTCACTCTCGCTTCGAAGGGGTCAGTGCCCCGGGCTACAACGAGCTCAATCTGGCAGCGGGCAAGGCCACGCTGTACGAAGTGCAGGTCCGATCCGCCAACGCCTGTCACCCGGACATCGGCTCAGCCGCACAGCGTCAGGCGTGCCGGGACAAGGTCGCACCGCAGGTCACCTATCGCGCAGAAGGCATGTCGTGCCCCCAGCGCGCGGAACTGGAGAGCATTCGCCTTGGCACCCTGGACGACATGCTCGAACCGACCACCGACTACCGGGATGGGGTCACGGTCCGCTATATCCATGAGCGGGTCGGGGCCAACACGATCTGGCTCATGCCCCTGTTCCCCAACAACGACCAATGGGCCATCCCGCACCCCTGCGACAACCTGGGGTCCCCCTACGCGGTGCGCGACTACCTGCACACCCGCGGTACCCTCTCCCGTGCCTGCATCCAGGCGGGTCGAGACGAGTACTCGACCGAGCCCTGCTGGGCCAACGACGAGCTCGAGCAGCTCATCTCCCAGGCCCACGAACGGGGCATGAAGGTGATCCTGGACGTCGCTTTCAACCACTTCGGGCACAACTACCTCGCCTACGACTACGTCGATGTCGACCCCGTGCGGGAGCGCGTCCGTCGCGGGGAGAACCTCGACGGGCTCTGGGACTTCGCGGGCACCTTCGACCCGTCGCTGCTTCACCCCCACCTGCTGGACGACACAGGAGGGCTGCAGGACCTGGCGTCGCGCAACCCCGTTCAGCGAGCGAGTCTGGACGCTCTGCGCACGAGGTGTCCCGGGCTGTCGGGGGACGCGCTCGTGCGAGCGTTCAACGCCTGGCGGCTCGCCTTCGACTGGGAGCGCGAGGGATTCTCGTGTGACACGACCTACCTCGAGTTCAGCGCTCCCGGGTTCTACCTCGGGGCCGACCGCTGGAACCCGGCGTCGCGGCCCGGGGACACGTTCACCAACGACTGGCGCGACGTGAAGTTCCTCTTTCACCACGAAGAGAACAGCGCCCATACGTGGGAGTTCGCGCGGCAGCGGGAGTACCTCTTTCGCATCCTGAACTACTGGGTATCGAGGGGCGTGGACGGCTTCCGGCTCGACCACACGACCGACCCGCACGGCGGCATGGACTCCAACGAGTGGAACTACCTGCTCACCAAGGTGGACTACTACGCATGGCGGCGCGGCCAGCAGCGGCCCATCTACCTCGCAGAGGAGTTCCACGAGCAGATGGAGATGAACAAAGTCGTGGACATCATGACCGAGGGCTACGTCACCGACATGGCGGGACGCAACCGCGTCAAGGACACGGCGCATGTGGAACGCGTGATCCACAACATGGGACGGTTCGGCGGCCACACGTTCGTGATGACGGGGCTCGAAACCCACGACGAGCACCGCTTGCTGGACGGCACGGGCTTCGACGTCTGGACCGGAGCCGGGTTCTGGGGCATCGGCGCGGCCCAGCGCTCCACCCCCATCCTGGTGATGGGACAGGAGTTCGGAGAATCCTGGGGCCTGGGGTTCCGCCGCTCCGACCTGCTGCGCTCCCGCTTCGTGGGCCACGCCAACTACCGCGACGCGGACGGGCTGGTGAACTACTATCACGCCTTCCTGCAGGCTCGCTCCGCGCACGAAAACCGCGCCCTTCGCGCGTCGAACTATGCGCTCCTCCGGTCCCGCCACACGGGCCAGCGCGATGACAGGATCTTCGCCCAAGCACGGTGGTCCGACGACGGCAACGTGCTGTTCGTGTTTCACAATCTCTGGTCGGTGAACGCGGCGCAGAGCTTCTTCCTGGAGCCCTGGCTGGTGCAGGCCATTCACCTGCAAGATCACCTTCGCTACCGGCTGGTCGACGCCATCTCCGGACAGCAGAAGGGCGACTGCCGCACAGGAAGCGAGCTGGCCTGGGACTTCTACGTGTCCCTTCCCGCACACACCCGCGCCCAGTGGCTTCGTCTGGAGCGTTGCGACTGAATCACCCCACCGCCACCGTGCGGTCCCCGAACCGAAGTCCCACCGCGTCTCCGAGGTCCACCATCGCGGGCTCCAGCGCGAACTGCGCGTGCCGCGTGAACTTCGCGGGAAAGGCTCCCCCCTTGACCTTCGCGTACAGCCCGCCGTCCTCCCCCACCCGAAGCCCCTCGGCCTCCAGGTCCTCGGAGGATTCGTCCGACAGCGTCACGGCGATCCCGTCCGGCCGCACCTGCACGGAAGTGATGAAGTAGGGCACGTCCTCCACCGAAAAGTACGTCCAGTCATACCCGTTCGTCAGGATGTAGCGACCGTCGTCAGGATGGCGCGCGATCCAGCTGTGCAGCGCACGAACGAGGGCGTCGTTCTCGACGAGGCCCCCATCGTGCCAGAAGCGCCCTTCCCGATCGAGACGGATGGTGCTCTCCCGGGACGTGCCGGGCGGGGGGGCCAGTCGGAAGAAGTCGGGGTGGTCTCCTGGTTTCACGTCTTGCTCCGGGGCTGCATGCAGATGAGATGGCCGAGGGGCGCCTGGTGTCGCGGATCCGAGGGCTCACCTGCGCGAACGGGGGGCCCAGTCGGGGGGCGTGGACACGGGCGGCGGGCGAACGGATCGGTGACGCTGCTCCTCGTATTCGGGGAGAAACGTCTCCTTGCGCACGGCCCGCTCGCGCTCCGGCAACGCCTCGAACGGCGCAGGCACGATCGCAGTCAGGGCGTCCTCGTCCACGTCGTCGAGCTGTTCGGGAGAAAGGAATCGCTCGGCGTAGACCCGGTACACCCTCGAACGCACGAACAGGTCGAACAGCTCCGGGTCCAGATGGTTGAACTTCTTCATCTGGCCCATGATGCGCATGGCCTCGGACAGGGTCTTGCCCGGCTTGTAGGGCCGATCCTTCGCGGTCAACGCCTCGAACACGTCCGCCACCGCCATCACGCGCGCCGGGATGGACATGTCCCCCGCGTGAAGCCCCCGGGGATACCCCTTCGCATCCATGCGCTCGTGATGCCCGCCCGCATACTCCGGAACCCGCTCCAGCGACCGCGGGAACGGCAGGGACTCGAGCATCCGGATGGTCTGCACCATGTGCCCATTGATCACGATGCGCTCAGCGTCCGTCAGCGTCCCTCGGCGCACGGACAGGTTCGCCACCTCGTCGTCGTCGAGCAGCGGAACCATCTCCGTGCCCCTGCGATAGCGACGCCCCGCGATGCGACGAATGCGCTGCACGTCATCGTCCGCGACGAACTCCGACCCGATGTTGACCCGCTCGAGGAAGGCGAGGTCGTCGTCCAGCTCGGCAAGGCGAGCTTTCAAGGAGGCCGCCGCCTCGTCCGCGGTCATCGCCCCGGACCGCAGGGCCCGCCACCCCTCCAGCTCCTCGTCCCGACGCAGGATCTCGAATCGATCGCGCACGAGGTGAACGCGGTCGAAGATGGTCTCGAGCTTGGTCGCCTTTTCCATCACATGCGGGGGTGTGACCACCTTGCCGCAATCGTGGAGCCATGCCGCGATGCGGAACTCGTAGCGTTCCTCCTCGGTCATGTCGAACGCGTCGAACGTTCCGGTATCCTCGCACGCCGCGTGAACGAGCATCTCCGCAAGCACCGGCACGCGCTCGCAATGCCCCCCAGTGTGCGGAGACTTCGCGTCGATCGCCGCGGCCAGCACCTTGATGAAGCTCTCCAGCAGGATCCTTTGTTCTTCGAGCAGCATCTGGTTGTGCAGGGCGATCCCCGCCTGGGAGGCCAAGGCCTCCGCCAACTGCTGGTCCTCGGGCGAGAACGGGACCACCTGCCCCGTCTCCGGGTCACGCGCGTTGATCAGCTGAAGCACCCCGATCACCCAGTCCTCGTGATTGAGCATCGGGATCGTCAAGAACGACTCCGAGCGATACCCGTGGTGATGGTCGAAGCGCTTGGTCCCCGTGAAGTCAAAGGTCTGCGTGTCGTAGGCGTCCCCGACGTTGACGGACCGCTTGAGGGACGCGGCGTAGGTGGCGACGTTGCTGTGGTTCGGCAAACCGGTTTCGGCGTCGAACATGGGGATCGTGGGTAGCTCGATGGTCTTGCCGGTGGTGCCGCCCAGCCGGATGCCGAGGGAGTCACTCCGCATGATCGCGAACCGCAGGTGATCGTCGGCGGTGCGCAGGTACAGCGTGCCACCGTCGGCGCGGCAGGCGTCCTTGGCCTCGAGCAGGATCGTCTCGAGCAGGCGGTCTCTGTTCTTCTCGGTCGAAAGTGACAGGCCGACGCGATGGAGCAACTCCAAGCGCCGCAACTTCTCTTCGAGGGAAGGACTCGCCATGGTGGCTCCGTCAGAGCGTATCGCAGAATCTCACACTTCGGCCAATGGGGGCGCGGACCTGGCCTTCTCGCATGACGACGCGGCCTCGCAGGATGGTCACGCGGGGCCACCCCTGGACGACCTTGCCTTCGAACGGGGACCAGCCGCAACGGCTCGCGAGCCAACTGCGCTCGATGCGCTGCTTCATGTTCATGTCCACCACGGTGAAGTCGGCGTCGTACCCCAAGGCGATGCGCCCCTTGCCAGAGATGTGGTAGATGCGCGCGGGCCCGGCGCTCGTCAAGTCCACGAACCGCTCCAAGGTCAGGCGCCCGGCGTTGACGTGGTCGAGCATGAGGGGCACCAGGGTCTGCACCCCAGGCATGCCCGAGGGACTCGACGGGTACGGCCGCTTCTTCTCCTCGATGGTGTGGGGGGCATGGTCGGAGCCGATGACGTCGACCAAGCCTTCCCGCACCGCCTTCCAGAGCGCGTCCATGTGCTTGGCTTCGCGGATGGGCGGGTTCATCTGGGCGAACGTCCCGTACTTCTCGTAGCACTCGGGGGCGCACAGGGTCAGGTGCTGCGGCGTCACCTCCACGGTGGCCATGTCCCGGTGACGCGAGAGCAGCTCCATCTCCTCGAGCGTGGTGACGTGCAAGACGTGCACGCAGCGGCCGATCTTGGACGCGATGGCGAGCAGGCGCTTGGTGGCGGTCAGGGCGGTCTCCCAGTCGCGCCAGTCGGGGTGCGCGCGCGGGTGCGCTTCTTTTTCGGCCTTGCGCTTGCGCGCACGCAGACGCGGCTCGTGTTCCGCGTGCACCGCCACACGCCGACGTGTGGCCAGAAGAACCCGCTCGAGGGTGGCGTCGTCCTCCACGAGGAGGCTGCCGGTGGAGCTTCCCATGAAGACCTTGACGCCCGCGCAGCCGCGCATGCGCTCGAGCTTGGTGAGGTCGTCCACGTTCTCCGGGGTGGCGCCGACGAAGAACGCGTGGTCCGTGTGGGCACGCGAGTGCGCTCGCGCGAGCTTGTCCTGCAGGTCGGCGGCGGTGGTGGTCGGCGGGCTCGTGTTGGGCATCTCGAACACGGTGGTCACGCCGCCGAGCAGGGCCGCGGTGGTGCCGGTCTCGATGTCTTCCTTGTGAATGAAGCCCGGCTCGCGGAAGTGAACCTGCGTGTCGATGACCCCCGGAAGAATCGTGAGGCCAGGCAAGCGCAGCGTCTTCTCGGCCGACGCGTCCCCAAGACTGCCCAGGGCCGCAATCCGCTCTCCTCGAATGCCGATGTCGATCGACTCCCGTCCGTTGGGCGTCATGACGACCGCGTCCCGGAGCACAAGATCATAGTCGGCCTTCATCGCTCTCCTCCGGCCCCATCGCTCGACGCCGGCCCCGGGGCGGAGAACGTCGGGTTCGTCCACAGAAACGCAGGAATCCCGAGCCGATCGAACGTCTCGGCAAGGTCGCTCGGCAAGCCCGACGACACCGTCACCCTCTCCCCCGTGCTCGGGTGGGGGAAAGAGAGCTGCATGGCATGCAGGGCCAGCCTATGCAGCCCGTGTTCGGACCGAAACAGCCTATTGATGTCGCCTTGCCCGTAGCGCACGTCCCCCACGAGGGGATGTCCCGCGTGCTTGAGGTGACGTCGAATCTGGTGCAGGCGCCCGGTCTCGGGCATGGCCTCCACGAGGGAGAAACGTCCCGCCGTGGCGAGACGACGGAAGCGTGTGACCGCCGGTACGCGCGGACCGTTCTCCGAGCGCGGCACCGGATGGTCGATGACGCCGCTGGTCGGTGGAGTCCCCCGAACCAGCGCCCAGTACCACTTGAACACCTTGCCCTGCTGAAAGGAAACCTGCATGGCAGCCGCGCTCTCGGAACTGAGAGCGAAAGCAAGGACACCGCTCGTGGCGCGGTCCAGCCGGTGCACGGGAAAAACATGTTGCCCGAGAATGCCTCGCGCCACGGTCATGGCGTTGACCGGGTCGGGCGACCAGCCCCTGTGGACCGCCAACCCGGAGGGCTTGCAAAACACGGCCACGTCCGGGTCAGAGTACAAGAGCGGAAGCTGGACCGCGGGGACGCTTCGGGGCCCTCGGGGCTGCTGCGTGGCTGCGATCACGGCTTCCACGGCTCAGGCCACCTCGTCCGCGATGGCCTGCATCGCTTGCACGGCAAGGGCGCAGAACGCAGCCCGGTCCAGCCCCAGCGCCTCGTGGTGCGAAATCCTCTCGCGACTCACGTTGGCTGCGAACCTCGGCTCCTTGATCCGCTTGGCCACCGACTTCCCGTTCACGTCGGAGATCTTCTTCGACGGAAGGATCAGCGCCATCGCGAACACCATCCCCGTGATCGACTCGCACGCGGTCAAGGCGTGGTCGAAGGTGGTCGTGCAAGGGATGTCGAGCACGTCGCCGTTGTGCGCCAGGATCGCGTCCAACCCCTCGCGCGGGTAGTCGAAGCGCTCGGTGAGGATGCGCACCGTCTCGCGGCCGTGGCGCGTCTGGTCGTCACCGATCAGCTCCAGGTCCAGGTCGTGCAACAACCCCGTGACGCCCCACAGGTCCGGGTCCGCGTCGAATCGCGGCGCCATCACCCGCATGATCGCCTCGGTAGCCCGGCTGTGGCGAAGCACGTAGTCCCCCTGCAAGTGCTCGCGCAGAACTTCGACGGCTCGGTCTCGTGGGGGCAAAGGCATCCGGGATCCTCATCCAAGCTGCGCGAGCAGCTTCTCCGCTTCGCGGGCGGGCCCGCGGTCGCGTCGTTGCACGAAGGTCGGGGACTGCTCGTAGTCCTTGAGGGCCGACTCGAGCACCTGGCGAGCTCGGGAGGTCTCCTCCGCCAGGGCAAGGTAGTTGGCGTAGGCCAGGCTGTGCTCGATGCGGGTGCTCGTGAGCGCGATGTCCTCGAGCACCTCCAAGGCCAGGTCGCGACGCCCGTCGAGCCACAGGGCCTCGGAATAGTCCAACGCAGCCAGGAAGTCCCGGTACCGAGGGTCGATGTCCATCAGCTTGGACAAGCGCTCGACGGCATCCCCGTGGGATCCGAGCTCGATGTGGCAGAGCCCCACGCCGTGCAGGGCCTCCTTGCACTTTTCGTCCCGCTGCAGGACGAACTCGTACTCGGTGACGGCATCGCGGTACTTGCGGTCCTGGCGCAGGGCGTCGCCGAAGGCGAGGCGGTTGGCGATGCTGGGCGATTCCAGGGCAAGCTCCCGCAGCTGGGCGAGGGAGGGCCCCAGGGGTTTGGCCGGGACGGCCGGGGCGGCGCCAAGCCGAAAGTCCTTCACCTTCACGGCGAAGAAGTAGATGAGCCCCCCGAAGGGCGCGAAGAAAATGATGATCAAAAACCAGTAGTACTCGGCCCGCCGACGGACGGCGTCGATGATCATCCAGACGGTGAACGCGGTGATGAGAATGTACAGAAGCAACGCTGGACCCTTGGGTTGGTGGTTAGTGTCGGGATTTTGATGCCGTCGTCAAGTCGTAGGCTGCTTTTGGCTGCCCGAATGGGCCAGGCCCGCCACGGCTTTGTCACATTCTCTCCCCGAACGCTCCCCTTGCCTGCGACAACCAGGCCGTTCAGAACTGTCATGACCATCGAATGAGACAAGGCGAAGCCCAAGCGCGAGGACCCCTGCCGCTCTCCCGACGCTCGCTGCTGCTGGCGGCAGGCGGGTCCGCCGTGGGGTGCGCGGCGGATGCTTGGCTCCTGGAGCCCCGATGGATCGCCGTGGAGCGCATCGACATCGTGATCCCAGACCTGGGTCCCGCATGGCAAGGGGCAACCGTGGCCCTGCTGTCGGACACCCATTGCGGGCCGCTGCATCCCCCCGCGTTCATCGAGCGTGCCGTCAGCATCACCAACGAACTAGCCCCGGACGTCGTTCTTTTGCTCGGGGACTACGTGCACCGGGGGGTTCAATACCTGGAGCCGGGCGTGGAGCCCTTCGCGAAGCTTCGCGCGCGCCATGGCGTGTTCGCCGTGCTCGGCAACCACGACCATTGGGCGGGCCGGGACCGGGCACTCGCCGCGTTTCGACGCGTGGCGGTCCCCGTACTGACGAACCGCTCGACCGTGCTGCACCACCGAGGCGAAGGCTTCGCCGTGGGGGGCGTGGGCGACTTTTTGGAGGACAAGCAGCGGCCCGAGGTCGCGTTCCGCGGGGTCCGCCCGAACACCCCAAGGCTGCTCATGTCCCACAACCCCGACTACGCCGAGCACATGCCCGAGGGTGTGCGGGTGGACCTCATGGTGTCCGGGCACACTCATGGGGGACAGGTGTACATCCCGGGGTATGGGGCGCCCGTGCTGCCGTCGCGCTACGGGAAGAAGTACCAGCGGGGCTTGGTGCAGGGGCCGCGGTGTCCGGTGTACGTGACGCGGGGAATCGGCACCATCACGCCCCGTGTTCGGTTCTTTTGCCGGCCGGAGGTCACGCTGATTTCCCTTCGGGGGGAAGGGGGACCCTGATCCGGAGCGAAGCGACGGACTGGGAGAGTACCGCCCCCCTTGACCGCTCGTCGCCCTTCGGGCACCTCCACGACATGAAATCTCCCCAGCATCGCGCCCTCGAGATCCAGCAGCGGGCCGAGCGCGCCGTGGCCTACTGGATCGAGCGTCTCGCCGACAACAACCTGCCCTTCGTGGGGTCCGACGACGAGGAGCGCTTCCTTCCCCTGTCCGCGCTGCTGGCCGACCTGCTCGAGCGCGGAACGTCTTCCGACACGACCGGTGGGGAGCTCGATCGGGCCGATGTGCTCACCAACCAGATCGAGGCCTACAGCATGGGCGCAGAGGGCATGCGCATTCGTGCACGCGCGGCGTACGAGGACATGATGACCCGGCGGGAGGAGCCCGACGCTCCGCTCTCGCAGTTCCGCGACCTGCACGAGCGGCTCATGACCTTGCTGCACGCGGTCGACACGAACCGGGCGGAAGACCTCGGCGCCGCGCTGCTCGAGGCGCGACGCATGCTTCTTGAGATGGAGGACCTGGCGCTCGCATGAGGGTCCGGATTCTTGGTCCGGGGTCCTTTCCGTGGCATGCACGGGGCATGGTCGCTCGTCGCGGCGGCGGCGGGACGAACGTTTGCGGCACGGACGAGCGCACGCCAAAGAGCTGCGGCATCGTCCGTCCGGTCACCCGTCGCGCACGCCCGTCGGCTGCGCTAGGATGCCGTGGCGGGCGAGGTCCGAACATGACGAACAACATCCGACGACTTGCAGGCGCTGCCGCACTTGGTCTGCTGATGACCTTCGCAACGCACGCGCATGCGCTCAGTGGCGCAGAAATGGTTGCGCGTGCCATGGAATGGGTCGATGTCGGCCTGCTCTATTGCGTGGCGCCCAATCATGCGTACGACAGCGTCTGCGGATACACCTGCAACCGGACCGACAATCCCCTTTGGGATCCCTACCGTTCGGACTGCAGCGGCTTGGTCTCCTGGGCGTGGGGACTGCCTCCACCTGGACCCAGCACCGCGGGATTCGCGCCCTATGACACCGCCGTTTCCTTCAAGATCGACCCCAACGATCTCCAACCCGGCGACGCCCTCAACGACCGCGGTCAGTACGGAGACAAGTACCATCACCACATCATCCTCTTTGCGGGATGGGTCGGGCCCAACCAAGCGCGTCTGATTCAGGAGAGCGGCTGTGGAAAGCCCGCAAACGAATCCGCGCAACTGGTGGAAATCGTCGACGATCGGGTTCGCATTGGCAACTACCTCTACCATGCGATCCGCTCCTCCAGCAGCGAAAGCTGCGAGGCCCATTGCGAGGGAACCCAAGTCCACGCCGCCGATTGTAGCGTCGGTGACTGCGCCGTCTACGGCGCCACCTGCACGTCCGACGCGCTCGGCGTGCGATGCGTTTACACGCAGTGCCCACCACAAGGGACCGTCGACGCGTGCCTGGACGACGATCACATCGCGACATGTGTCGACGGGCTCCCAACCAACGTAGGCGATTGCAGTGTCTATGCTGCCTACTGCTCGCTCGCCGGCGGTTCGGCCCATTGCGCATCTCACTTCTGCGCCGACCCCAGCCAGCAGCCCGTTGCCCATGTGGGATGCTTCCTCGACGGCAGCATCATGCATTGCGACGACACCGGGGTCATCACCTCGACGGAAGAGTGTCCGGCGGGCACCAAGTGCTCGGTCTACCCCTCGCCGCACTGCGAGGCTGACAACGGTTGTCCTCCTGCAGGCGATGTGAGGCTCTGCATCGATGGTGTGGCGGCGCACTGCTACGAAGGGACGCTGGGCGAGGCGGTGGATTGCACGGCTCAAGGACGCGAGTGTGTCGTTGTCGAAGGGTTCGCGAGCTGTACGGAGGACAATCCGGGCGATGGAGATGCTGGTGCCGCAGGGACCGGTGGCACGAGCGGTTCCGGCGGAAGTGCTGGAAGCGCGGGTGCCGCGGGCGGAAGTGCAGGCGTCGCGGGAGCCGCCGGGCAAGCTCCCGACGCGGGCTCCGCCAGTGCGACATCGGAGGACTACTGGACGTCCGACGATGACAGCGGCTGCTCCATGGCGCCGCGCCGACACGCCAACAGCTGGGTGCTCGGTGTGCTGTTGGCTATCGCCGTCGCCTTCAGGCGGTCGAGACAACAACCGCAACGAGCTTCGGTGTGCCCCTGAGACGGATCACCTAGTCCCAAATCAAGCACTGTTCGAAGAACGTGCTTGGGTTTGGGGCTATCCG
>CAZAWR010000078.1:0-48738 GCA_964488865.1 uncultured Polyangiaceae bacterium
TGCCCTTCGGGATCGCGGCGAGCTTCTTTCGCCAGTGCGCTTCGCCGGGATCCCTTGCCGCCGTCGGGTCTTCCGCGAGCAGCTTGCGAAGGGTCGCCGCGGCAGCGTCACGCACCGAAGGACGCGGGTCACTCAGTTGCTTCACGGCTTCCCCAACACTTCCGGCGCGGACTTCCGGGGGTCGCGACGCCACGGTGGACGGCGCGGACTCTCGCTTTGCTTCGCGGCTGCAGCCGAGAAGCGCCAATGCGCCCAACACCAGAATGTAGAACTCGCGCGCTCGCCACATGATCAATCTCGCTTGGAAAGGCAAACGTCCTTCGCTGAGTGTGGCACACAACGATCGCCCCGTCACCCCCGCGCGTCGCGATCGAACTGAACCAACGTCAACGCGGGCCGCCACAAAATTTTCGGCTCCGTTGACAGCCTGAGTTGCTGTTCAACGAATGAAAACCCTACGGGAACTTCAGTCTCCCGACGATGGTGTGGTGGTGTCGAGTGGATCTTGGTCGAGCGCAAGTCGATCTCCGACCCGAACACGACTCGCCCCATCGCCATAGCCGTCGAGGGAGTCCCAGATCACTGAACGCCGTCCCTGCGAAGCGCAAGGCGGCGCGACGGTTGGTTCCTCAGGCGGTGACCACGTTGAGCTCCGCGGTGACATGAAACGGATGATCTCCGCAGCTATCAAAGGTCACTTGAGCCGCGCGCGCAGTGAAGTGCGCGTCAATCCACTGGCCGTCGATGTCCACTCGCGTTGAGGCTTCGGTAGCGCCCGAGGTCAGAAGCTCGTTGGTGTCGACAACGACCTCTTCGAATCTTCCTTGAAAGGTGATCCGCTCGCCGTCGTGCACGCCGAAGATCTGAGCATCGGTCGAATACGGAGGAACCCTGTCGAGAACCACGAGGCTACGAAAGAGCTGGGTGGGTGTCTGACACGGCGCACGCCCGGGCGTCGGGCTATCCGATCGTCGCGCGATGGACGTCCTAGTTTCTCGAGAGGTCGCGGGCCCGCAGGCTAGCGACGACGACAGAAGAACTACAAAAGGGCCAGGAAACCAGCGGAACATGATCGTGTGTACGTGAAACAGCAGCCGATGCTTCCCTCGGTCACTTCCACGTGAGCTCTCCCGGTCACGCTCTTCGACGTGCTCGGGTTCGTGACCCCCGCGGCGCTCGAGCTCATCGCCAACCGGGCGAGGCGAACCGTGCGTCGCGCCTGCATATCGCGCGACTGCGTTCGAAATAGAAGCGGAGTTGTACGATGTGTCGTACAAGGACCCTTGCGATGTCGTCCGGGTGCATCTGTCCGGAGTCCAGCGAACGGAGGCTTCAAGTGTCGATCGACGTTCATGCCAACAACCTGGTGGAGTTGTTCGAGGCAGTCGCAACGCGCTTCCCGGACCGCCCGATCTTCGGCACCAAGACCGGTCCCGGCCAGTTCGCCTGGGTGACGTACGAGGAGGTGGGCGACCAAGTCGATCGAACGCGAGCGGGTCTCGCGTTGCTCGGTGTGGAGCAGGGTGACACGGTCGGCATCATCGCCAACAATCGGGTGGCGTGGGCGGTCGGTGCCTTTGCGACGTATGGCCGCGGGGCACGCTGGGTGCCGATGTACGAGGCGGAGCTTGCCGAGACCTGGAAGTACATCCTTCGCGACAGCGGCTTGAAGGTCCTGCTGGTTTCGACGCCCGCCATCGGCAAGGCCATCGAAGCGATGCGAGGCGAGCTGCCCGACCTCCAACACGTCGTGGTGCTCGACGGCGACGGTGAGAACTCGTTGTCCGCTCTGCAGAAGCGCGGGGCGGAGCATCCGGTACCCTCGATGAAGCCCGATCCCGAGGACATCGCGGGCCTCGTGTACACGTCGGGCACGACGGCTGCGCCCAAAGGGGTCATGCTGTCGCACGGCAACCTGACGAGCAACGCACGAGGGGGGCTTCACATGTTCCCGGAGCTCGACGAGAATGATCGCAGTCTGTCGATCCTGCCGTGGGCTCACTCTTACGGTCAGACCGCCGAGCTCTACAACTTCCTCCAGATCGGGGGCTCCATTGGATTGATGGAGAGTGTCGCCACCTTGCCGGACGATCTGGTGGCGGTGCGTCCGACGTATCTGCTGGCGGTGCCGAGGATATTTCACAAGATCCACGATGCGGTGCTGCTCAAGGTGTCCCGGGAGAACGTTGTCGCGAGGCGCCTGTTCGACGCGGGGCTCGCGGCGGCACGACGCCGTCGGGAGGGTGGGCGAACGGCCGCGCTTTCGCCCCTCGAACGGCTGGCCTATGCCGTTGCGGACAAGCTGGTGTTCGGAAAGATCCGTGCTCGATTCGGCGGGCGGCTTCGTGGAGCTCTCACCGCGGGCGCCACCATGAACACCGAGGTGGCGGCCTTCTTCCACGACATCGGGGCTCCGGTCTACGACTGCTACGGTCTGAGCGAGACATCCCCCGCGGTGAGCATGAATCGCGCAAAAGAATTTCGTCTCGGATCCGTGGGCAAGCCCATCGAGGACGTGCGCGTGGAACTCGACCGTAGCGTTGTCGAGGACGACACGGACGAGGGTGAAATCGTGGTGTACGGCCCCAACGTGATGAAGGGATACCACAACAAGCCGGACGAGACGCGCGAGGTCATGACGGACGAGGGTGGTTTTCGCACGGGGGATCGAGGGCGGTTCGATGACGACGGGTTCCTGTATGTGACGGGTCGGATCAAGGAGCAATACAAGCTCGAGAATGGCAAGTACATATTCCCAGCCGCGCTCGAAGAGGAGATACGGACCCTGCCGGGCGTGGCCTCCGCGATGGTGACGGGCGCGGGCAAGCGGTTCAACGTCGCGCTGGTGGTCCCGGACTTCGTCGCCCTGGCAGAGCGACTCCCGAGCGCTGGAATGCCGGATGACCCCGAGAAGGTCGTGGCGCGTCCCGAGGTCCGGGCCTACTTCCTCGACGGGATCACCACGGCGCTCGAGGGAAAGTTCGGTGGGTACGAGATCCCGAAGAAGGTCATCCTGCTCACGGAGGACTTCACCGTCGACAACGGGATGTTGACCCAGACCATGAAGCTCAAGCGGCGGAACGTGGCCCTCGCCTATCAGGACCGGATCGACGCCGCCCACGCGTCTGAGTAAGGGATCGATGCAGGGGGCCCGCGACTTGGCTTAGGTGCACCCGACGTCCCGGCGCCTGCAACAAGGGGCGGGTTTTTCCCGAGCTGCAACGGATCGAAGCAGCCGCCTCTCGCTGCCAAACGGGGGCGCCGATTCATGGCCGCGAAATCAACACACGATCTGTTGCCGTGACGTGAGCACGCACGTCCGGTATGCTGGAAGCTCTATTTCGACAAGGGCCTGCCAGGCCAGGAGGGGGTTGTATGCGAGCCATCGTTCCCGCGATCATCGCCACTTTATTGAGCGCGTGCGGCTCAGACAACGAACCGAACCCGTCCCCGATTGGCCCGGGTGCCGATGCGTCGCTCGATGCGACTGCGGACGTCGTGCCCGATGCACCGGTGCCCGAGGGCGGCTGCAAGTCCAAGAGCTGCGCTGAGGTGGGCGCGAGTTGCGGCACGGCCCCTGACGGGTGCGAGGGTGTGGTGGACTGCGGCTCGTGCCCAGCCGGGCAGACGTGCGGCGGCGGCACCGGGCCGAACACGTGCGGCGTGACAGAATGCACCCCCAAGACCTGTGTTCAACTCGGCGCGTCGTGCGGCTACGTGTCAGACGGGTGCAGCAAGGCGATCGACTGCGGCGCGTGCATGGGCGAGAACGCCTGCGGTGGTGGCGGCGTCGACAACCAGTGCGGATGCATGTGCGTGTTGCCGCACGCGCAGACGACTTGTTGGAATGGCAACTGCTCGATCTTGCAGTGCGAGCAGGCCTGGCTCAATTGCGACAACCAGGCAGCCAACGGGTGCGAGACGGCCGTGGAGAACAGCACAAGCGCCTGTTACACCGCCGTCAATGCAGGGGGGCCGGCTGTGTCCCCGTTCGGGCCAGACGCGTACTTTGCCGGCGGCGATACGGCGCAGAACTGGGACGGGGCGGTCGACCTATCCGAAGTCAAGGCCCCTGGGCCCGAGGCGATCTACCAGACAGAGCGCTACGGCACCTTCTCGTACACGGTCCCGGGGCTCGTTGTGGGAGGGACCTACGGCGTTCGCTTGCACTTCGCGGAGAACTACATGACCGCGGTCGGGGCACGTCGATTCAATGTGGCGCTCAACGGCGCCTCGGTCCTCAGCGACTTTGATGTATTCGCTGCGGCCGGCGGGCCCCACCGCGCCAATATCCAGCAGTTTGCCGCAAGCGCCGGTGCGGATGGGACGGTGGTGATCGCCTTCAGCCCGGGCACGGCCCAGCAAGCATTTGTCAACGGCATCGAGCTCATGCCGCAGACATGCGGCAACGGAGCGATCGAGGGCACCGAGCAGTGCGACGAAGGCGCGGCCAACGGTTCGCCGGGAGCCAGTTGCAGCTCCGAATGCACGCCAGCGGGGGCCTGCGGCGCCGAGGGGTTGACGCATAGCGGCACCGCCATCGCCACCTTCGAGTCTCTCGGATTGTACTTCTCGCCGCCTTCTGATCCAGGCCCGCAGGGCTGCCAGCTCCAGTTTCGGAAGTCCACCGATTGCGAGTGGAAGCAAGGGCTGCCGATGTGGTACGACCCGCGAGACCAGGAGTGTCGCGGCGCCCTGGTGCACCTGGAGCCGGGCACCAGCTACGTTGTGCAGTTCGGAATGCCCGGGCAGCCATTCTCGCGCGAACTCACGGCCTCGACCTGGTCCGAGACCTTCCCCATTGGTGAGACCGTCCAACTGCCCGCTGGCACGTCGAATCAATCGCTGGCCATCACCACGGGCGGCACTGCGAGCGGCTACAAGCTGTACACCTGCCCTGCTGGGCAGCAGTGCACCGTGGACGTGGGCAATGCCCAGCCGACCAACATCACGATCTCCGCGCCGTATGTGATTGTACGCGGATTGACCCTGCGCGGTGCGCAGCAGCACGCGATTCGCCTGAACGACGGCGCCCACGATGTGGTCATCGAGGACAATGACATTTCGGGGTGGGGCAGGCTCGACACGGATGCGGGGGACGGCGGGGCAGGCTCCGAGTTATGGGGCGTATACGGCGACGCGGGGGTCTATTCCTCCTCCAAGCTTCCGGAACGAATCATCGTGCAGCGCAACCAGATCCACCATCCGCGCTCGGATTCGAACAGCTGGGGAGAAAACAGGGCAAAATACAGCAGCTATCACCCGCGTGGTCCGCTGGGCATCTACCTCATCGAGACCGCGGGCAACCATGTCATTCGCTACAACGATATCTATTCCGATATCGATCACATGTTCAACGACGTCATCGGGGGCGACAACAACTTCAGCGCCGACGGGTTCCCCAACCGCGACAGTGACATCTACGGCAACCGCCTGAGCCATGCGTGGGACGATGGAATCGAGGCCGAGGGCGGCAACAAGCATGTGCGCATCTGGGGGAACTACATCGACAGCACCGCAACCGGCGTGGCTACGAGCTCCACGTTCTATGGGCCATTGTACATATTCCGCAACGTGTACAACCGCAGCCGCAAGGACGTAACCGTGCCGCTCGACAGCGACGACCGGCTGTACTTTGGAAAGACCGGCTCGGTGTCTCCGTTCGGTGGCGGGCGGCGCTACTTCTTCCACAACACGTTGTTGCAGGCGACAGGCAGTGGGGCCACGCTGACCCTGGGCGCCGGTGTGGGCATTGCCGGCAATGGTACGCAAAGGCCCATCGAGAACACGGTGACGCGCAACAACATCTGGCACATCTGGAAGACGTGGTGGGCCTCCATCGATACCGAGGGGGGCACAGGCAACGACATGAATTTCGACCTGTTCAACGGCGAGGTCAACGCCTACGCGGGCGCGGAGGCGAACGGCATCAGCGGCGTTCCCATCTATGCCAGCGGGCACGGATGGATGAGCGAGTACGCGGGGCGCTACCAATTGGCGCCGTCGAGCCCGGGATACGACCAGGGCGAGGTGGTCCCCAATTTCAATGACGGCTATGCAGGGGCGAAACCCGACATGGGCGCCCACGAGGCAGGAAGCCCTGCGATGCGGATTGGAGCTTGCGCAGGCCCCCTGCCAAAGCCATTCTTCTGCCCGTAGTACGGCATGCCCCAACCAGTGGGCCATGGACAAACGCATGCGGTCTTCTGTTCGAGCGTCCGTGGACCTTCATCGAATACCACGGCACCGGCATCGAATGCGGCGTGTTCCGGACGCCTTCGATCCGCGCAGCGTGGAGCGAGCTGCGAGGAAGCGGTTCGACCTGTCGAACGCACGGGAGCGATGCGGCCTTGGAAGGGTTTGGGGCCGAGATGCAGCTGGCTCAGGCGCGCATTCTACTCACGCCACCGCACTACAGCGACAGTTCGGCGTTGAAGGAGCAAAACACCGTCTATGAAGTAGTCCGGCAATCCACAGGCTCGACCGTGCGTACCGTGCAGCGTTGTGTGCAGGTGGACATCACGGGTGACGCCACGGGCACGGGGTATACGCTTCGCGCTTGTGATCACTCGGGTTCGTGTTCGGAGCCGATCACCCTCTGAGGCTCCGAGACGGGCGCCACCACCTCGTCGAGGGCGCGACCCCGCAACGCCGCGATCTCGGACGCAGACCAAAGACCGTGTTCGCGCGCCACCGGTCCCTGCAGGGAGGGCTCGCGCCGTATGCTCTGCATGGCGCGGTCGAACAACAGGGGAACGATCAGGGCAGCGAGAAGCTGATCTTGGCGGTGTCGCGCTGGGCCACGGCCAGGTTTCGCAAGCGCAAGGTGGTGAGCGCCTGCACGATGCAGTCGGAGGCCGCCTCGCCGCGTTCGTCCGGGGGGGCCACGCCGGCGGATAGCACGTGTCCCTGAGGGGCGACGTACACGGTGGCAACGAACGAGCCTTCCACTCCGTTGCGGCACGCGCGGGTGGCTTCGCGAGCACGCTGTGCGATGGCAGCGGCCTTGAAGCGGGGCCAACTCGACGGGGCTTCGCTGGGCTCCACCTCGAACGACGTGTGCGCGAGGCCGTCGCCGCTCAGCGGGCGCGGCCAGGTCCGCCCGCGGATGGTGTCGAGCAGGCATCGCTCCGTATCGCGGTCGCCGAGGGTGGACTCGGTCAGGTAGACCCACCGGACCCGGCCGGACGGAGCTAGCCGCATTCGGATTCCAACCTGCCCTCCGAGCCACGTGATGGCGTGGCTGGAGGCCCGCACGCAACGAAGGAACGCGGGCTGCATCGATGCGAGCTGCTCTTCGACGTCTTCCTGGCTCAGGCCTCCGACTTCGGATCCGTAGGACGTTGGGCCGGTATCGTAGGCGGGGCGGGGGGTCGGAGCCGACGGGGTGGTTGGGGGCGTGGATGGTTGCATCGGTCCTGCGCCGCAGGCGCTGAGGGTGAGCAGGAGGGCCGACCAGCAAGCGCGAGGGAGTCTTGGAAGCATGGGCACACACTCAGCACCGCGTGTGCCAGTGTGAGGCGGGAGGATCCGCGCAAGGATTCCCGCACGTTGGCAGGCTGCGGGGCAGGGCGCGGGGCAGGGCGCGGGGCCGTGTTGCGCAGTCGATTGCGCAATCCGTGAAGACGCTCGGCTCCTCCAACGAACCGTCAACCTTTGCTCGCTCCACCCGTGCGCGTTCTGTTCGATGCGCTCGGGTTCCCCCGACCGAAAGACACGAACGGTTGACACCGCATGGGGGCGCTCTAGGACGCCAGAACTCCCGTCTCTTCCAGCGCCGGTCCCCGGCGTTCGATCCAACGCACGAGGCCGAAGACCAGCGAAACACGCGCGGGGTGCACACGCATCGAAGGGAGCAATTGGCGAGGTCAACATCCATGAACGACGACGAGAGCAAGCCGTGGATTCGGCTCGAGCATGCCGCGCCGTGGCGAATCCGGCTGGCGAAGATGGTAGATGGGCCGAGGGCGCAGATGGCGGTGACGGCCACGTCTTGCGACCGAGCTCCACCGCGGCTCCGTATTCCCTCTGCGTTCCTTCCCAGTGACGGACTGTTGCCTATGGTGACAACGCCGGTACCTTAATCACGTAAGCCGGTAGCTCTCCCCAAGTTGGTTAGCCTCGGCTTACGACCATTTCTCAGGTTGTTATCCATCAGGCCTGCCCGGGTCGAATTGCCTCAAATCCAAGGCGATTTGCGTTCGCCTTGCCTTGACGGCGGCCGAAAAAAGGTGGTAGTTGACCGCACTTCCGCAATCCTCGCTTCGCTCCCTGGTCCCGATCAGGGCCAAGCGCGGGATGTGTATAGGGGTTCACTGCGTGACCGAGGTCGCGCGAAGTCGCCGAAGGAGAGCAGGATGATTAAACCTCATGGTTCCGACAAGCTGAATCCGTTGTTCGTCATGGATGCGAAGGAGCGCGCCGCGCTGGCCAAAGAGGCCGAGACTCTGCCCTCCATCGTCGTGTGCTCCGCCGCCGCCGCCAACGCCGTCATGCTCGGAAGCGGGTACTTCAACCCCCTCACCGGCTACATGAACAAGGCCGACACCCTCAGCGTCGCCGAGGGCATGAAGACCTCCAAGGGCGTGTTCTTCCCCGTCCCCGTCGTCAACATGATCCAGGACGCCAAGGCCATCAAGGGCGCCAAGCGCATCGCCCTGCGCGACCCCAACGTCGACGGCAACCCGATCCTCGCGGTCATGGACGTCGAGGCGGTCGAAGAGCTCACGGACGACGAAGTCAAGATGATCACCGAGAAGGTGTACCGGACGCTCGACCCCGAGCACCCCGGCGTGGCCGCCTTCACGAGCGTCGGCAAGGTGCTCGTATCGGGCCCCATCAAGGTCCTGAACTTCTCGTACTTCGACAAGGAGTTCCCCGAGACCTTCCGCACGGCGTACCAGATCCGCGACGAGATGGCGAAGCTCGGCTGGAACAAGGTTGTGGCCTTCCAGACCCGCAACCCGATGCACCGCGCGCACGAAGAGCTCTGCCGCATGGCCCACGCTGACGTGAAGGCCGACGGCATCCTGATCCACATGCTGCTCGGCAAGCTCAAGAAGGGCGACATCCCCGCCGACGTGCGCGACGCCTCCATCCGCAAGATGGTCGACGTGTACTTCCCGCCGAAGACCGTGCTCATCACGGGCTACGGTTACGACATGCTGTACGCCGGCCCGCGCGAAGCCGTTCTCCACGCCGTGTTCCGCCAGAACTGCGGCTGCACCCACCTCATCGTCGGTCGCGACCACGCGGGCGTCGGCTCCTACTACGGGCCGTTCGACGCGCAGACGATCTTCGACGAGGTCCCCAAGGGCGCCATGGAGATCGAGATCTACCGGGCCGACCACACCGCCTTCTCCAAGAAGCTCGGCAAGGTCATCATGATGAAGGACGCCCCCGAGGGCCACACGAAGGACGACTTCGTGCTGCTGTCCGGCACCAAGGTCCGCACGATGCTCGCGGCCGGCGAGGCGCTCCCGCCCGAGTTCGCCCGCCCCGAGGTCGCCCAGATCCTCATGAAGTACTACCAGTCCGAAGAAGGCAAGTAGTCTCTCCCCTCGCCCCCCTCCCTCTCCCCACTCAGTTCTTCTCTCGGGTCGAGCCACCCGTTGTGGTGGCTGCAGATTCCGCAGAGGCTCAGGCGCGGCGGTGCCGCGCACAACGCTGGACTCGACGGTGTCGAGTCCCTACGTCGGCGGACTTGTACCGCCCCAGGCTCGTGCTCGGGCTCAGCCGTTCTCCAGGCCGCCACCCGCGCTGCCGACCTCCGCACCAACCCCATCCCCTTCTGTGGTCTCTGCGTCTTCTGGTTCTCCGGGCTCGGGCTCGACCGACGCAAGCTGGACGTTGCGCACTTCAGCCCGAAGCAGATCCGCGTCGGGTCAGCCTCGCGCTCCCCCATTTCCCCTTCCCGGCTCCCAGCCCCCGGCTCCCAGCCCCCGGCTCACCAGTTCTCCTGCCCGCTCCCCCCCATTCCCGGCTCCCAGCCCCCGGTTCACCAGTTCTCCTGCCCTCACGCTCCCTTGACCCGCAGCCGCAGATCCACGAGTTCCATCCCAAGCTGCTCGAGCAGCGCAGCCACCGTCGCGCGCGTGTCTTCCTCCACGCCGGGCATGTCCCCCTCCACCTCGTCCGCATCGCGTCCGCCGATCGCATCACGCACCGCCACGGAAAGCGCTCCCTCTCCGATCGCGTCCAGGTCTCTTCGCGTCATGCCCAGCACCCGCACGGCGGCGCGTCGCAGCATGTCTTCTCGCGACGATACCCGCACCTGAAGCAGGGCGTGAAGCTCCCGCCGCGGCTCGCCCTCCAGGGACACGAACGCATCCACGCGCGTGGGGCCGAGGTCGAGCACGTCGACGGCTCCCACCGAAGGCGTTCGATAGCCTCCCTTGCCCGAAAGCACGCGGAACGACGGCGCCCCCGAGCGCAGGGCCTGGTCGCTCGACCCCAGGGTCATCACGAGGGCCGCACCGGGCGGGCATCGCAAGCGGAACAGCAGCGCGACCACCACGGACAACCCCGCGAGAAGCAGCAAGGCTTCCAGCACCATGGTCATGGTTCCCCCTCTACCGCGCGGACGTCGAGCAACCCAGCCATGAGCAAGTCCACCCCAAGCTCGTGCAGGGACTCACGGCACGCGCGCCGGAAACGATCGCAGGTCGCGCCCCGGCGGGCCAAGAGGTCCTTGCTGGGAACGTCCTTCGCGAACGCCCTGAGCGTTTCTTCGAGGGCCGCTTGTGAGATGGGCTCGATCGGACCGGCTCCGAAGGTGCGAACCGCGCGCTCGATGCCCTCGTCGTCCCTGCGCACGGCGAGCACCGCGAACACCTCGGCGTTCACTTGCGCGTCGGCGGTCGCGAGACCTGGGAGCGTGAACGAAAGAGGCTGGGCGCGCAGCGAGAGCGACTCCGCCGTCGCGCCCATGCGCAAGCGAGCGATCCTCCCCGAGGACACCCACGTCGGGATGCTCTCGTGCTTGCCACGAACGACCGCGATCTCGTTGGGTCGCACCACGAGGGCGCGGCCGCGGAGCGAGAGGATCAAGAGCAAGAGCAGCACGGCGCCGAGAGCCAGGGGCGCGACCGTGGTCACGCGAAGGGCGACGAACCCCAGCACGATCACCCCGCCGAGTGCGAGGGTGGTGGGGCTGTGGGAGGCGCCTGGCTGGACGAGATGGGATCCTGCGGTCTGGAGCGTCGTTTCGTTCTGGCGCTGCAGGGTCTGGATCTCGGTCTCGAGCGCCCGGATCCGTTCTCGGGCTGCAGCCAGGTCGTCGCGGTAGGCACTCATGATGGTGGGCGTTCCGTGGCAGGGGTCCAATCGACACTGCCGTGCCACGATGATACAGTCTGTCGCGTGAATTTTCAGTGCGCTCGTCGATCCCCGGGCGTGCACGATGCGGTGGAAGGAGACGGTGCCGTGATGAGGAAGCTCCTGGTGCTGGGTATTGCGCTTGCTGCGGGCTGCGGTGGAGACGGCGAAGGCTCGGGGGGAAGCAGCGGTTCGGGCGGTTCCCCGCTGCCGGATGCGGGTGACGCCAGCACGGACGCCGACGTCCCCGATAGCGCCAAGCCCGACGTCGAGTCGGACGTGGCCCCGGACGTCCCTCCCGCGGACGCCAAGGAGGACGTTCCTGTGACGCCTGCGTGCACGTCGAGCGAGAGCTTGTGCGTGGATCACGAGACGCGCAGGTACTGCGAAGGCGGGCAATGGAAGGAGCAAACGTGCGCCGCGGGGTCGGGGTGCGTGGGCGGGCAATGCGTCACGGGACAGTGTGCGGACGCCTGCAGGCTCGGGGATACGGACGGCGGCAAGACGTGTGAGCTGTTCGACCTCGCGACCGGCGCTTGGGTGAGCCCCGACCCTGTCGCTTCCCTTCACGACCGGGCGCGTGCCTACACGATGTGGATGCATCGCGACGGCATGGCCTTCGGCGGCGTGGGCAACGCGCGGTACACGGACGCTCCGAGCTACACGAACGTCGAGCACCTGGGTGGGCTGGGGGACTCGGCGATCTGGACGGGGACGTACCTTGCGGCCGAAGCGTTGCGGCTCAAGGCCACGGGGGCGGCGGACGCGCGCGCGAACGTGGTCGATCTGGTGGAGACGTTGCACCTGTGGTTCAACGTGAGCGGGGACCCGGGCATGCTGGCGCGCTTCGTGGCGCCGTCGGGCGAGCCGCACCCTGCCGTGCTGGGTGATCTCGATTGCTCGGCCACGCGCTGTCATTGCGGCGTGACCTATGCTGGCAAGCAGTACGACTACATCGGTCACATCAGCCGGGACCAGTACCAGGGGGTGATGCTTGGCTACGCGCTCGCGTACGAGGCGCTCGGGGAGAGCGACGAGCCCACGCGTGAGCTCATCCGCGCGGACGTGATGGAGCTGATGCAGGAGTTGATGAAGGAGCGGACGGTGCCGATGCGGGTGGTGTACAACGGAACGCCGGTCGGTCCGTTGAACGTGACGATGCGCTTCACGGTGCTCAACACGGCGGAGTTGGACAACGGGGCGGTCAACCTGGTGGTGGACACGAACAACTACGCGGACTCGGAGATGTACGGGTTCCAGGAGTTCATTCCGAACCTTGCCATCATCCTCAAGCAGATCCCTGGGCTTTCGTTCCTCGTGCCTGCCACGGTGCCGAGGGCGGACAGCGCGGTGATGCTTGCGTCCTTCTTCAACGTGGCGTTCCTCGTGACGGACGGGGTAGCGGCGTACGAGACGCAGCGTGACGAGATGCTGGCGTTTTACGAGGCGAACGTTGGGATGGGCGGGAGCGTGTACGACTGGATGCCGATCATGTCCGGGTGGAGTTACACGAACAAGTGCGGGGACAAGTACTACGCGAACAACATCGTGATGGAGCCGATGTACAACCTGGCGCGGCTCGAGATCGACCTGGGGCGACGCGGCGTCATCCGCTCGAGTGTGCTGGAAGCGCGGATGTGGGAGGAGTTCGACACGACGAAGAACTCGTTCTTCTCGTACATCTACTCGGCGGTGATGCCCGGGTCGGCGGCCAGTATCCACCAGGGTGCCACGTCGCAGCTTGCGCAGTTCCCGCCGCCCCCGCGGGTCAAGGTAGCGGTCGATCTGACGGCGGATCCGAAGTACTTGCCGCAGCAGGATGGGTGTCCGAACCAGACGAGCCACGCGGGTGCGGTGGACGTGGGGGAGCGCGTGGTCTCCGACTTCATCTGGCAGCGGCACCCCTGGGGACTGCTGGACGGAGGGAATCCCGCGGAGACCTATCCCGGGGTGGACTACCTCGTCGCCTACTGGATGGGCCGGCAGCACGGCTACGTCGCGGATGACACGCCGGGCAAGTGCACCGCGTGGAAGTAGGTTACCTCGCGTCCGAAAGAACGTCGGGAACGATCCGACGCCATGCCTCGAGGCTGCGCTGGTAGTCCTCACGCAGCGAGAGCAGCTCGGCGTGACCCTGCTCGAAGGCTCGGGCCATGTCCGCGTCCTCGTCCCGGAAGAAGACCTGGAACATGAGCTCTTCCCCCACGGCCGTCCCGAAGTCGGCGATCTCGGGCGCGTCGCCCGCGACCTCGCGTCCCGGATGGCGAACCTGCTCGACCACCTTCACGACCAGGTAGAGGAGCATGATCCCGCTCGACTCGTCGTACACGGCCTCGATCGATCGACCCGGCTCGAAGCAACGTTGCGCGGCAGCCTGAAACGCCCGGCGAACGGTCTCGATCGCCTCCGCGCGATCCGTCCCGCCTCTGACGAGCTCCTCGACCCTCTGGCGGACGGACACCGCACGGGGCGCCGTGGACCCCTTGGTTCGCGCCGCCGCCAGCCTCACGAGCGTCTGAAACTTGCGACGGTCTTCTCGCGGCAGGCCGTTCACGAAGGCTTGGAGGGCCTTGTCGAACACGGGACCCCCGACGTAGGTCGCGGCCCTGGAGGCTTCGCTGCGGAAGCCCTTGTGGTCGAAGCGTCGAAGCGCGTCGAAGAAGGAGTCGGCGAACAACGTCCCCTCTCGCACGTCCCCTCCAAGGGATGGTGCCAAGTGCACGCACCGCCAGATCAGCTCCAGCGCCACCCCAGGACGGTCTTCGACGCCCAGTTTGTCTGCGAAGAAGGGAATCCACGTCCCATCCTTGTCTTCCCCGATCGACTTCTCCAGGCAGAGACCAAGACGCTCCACCCGAGTGCGCACGAGGCGATCGTTTCCTGCCAGCACGGTCTCGAAGGTCTTGCGCGTGAAAGCGTCTCCCTGGCGAACGATGTGATCGCCCGCTTCGAAGTAACGCGAGGTGTCCTTTCCGAGCAATGCGTTGAGCATGGGGTGATCGATACCATCGAACGCGTGGCACACAATGCCCTTCCGCCGACTCCTCTTGTGTTGATGCTCTGAAGGATGCTTCTTGCTTCAAGGGGTGGGTGTGGCACCCTAACTGCTGACTTCCAAACATGCCGAACCGGTCGTTGTTCATCTTCCTTTTTGTGTCCATCGCCTGCTCCGGGCAGTCGCAAGGGCTCGAGGAACCGTCGCCGGACGCTGCAGCCGACACAGTCCTGCAGGAGGACACCGGGCGACCCGAGGACAGCGACGGGGCAGGCGGAACCCCCGACGCGGCCGAAACAGGGTCGGCTCCCCGGATCCTGTTCGAGGCGTCCCATCAATGGGACTACGGGTCCGTCCGCGTTCTTGACGGCATCTACCTCACCGACGACGGAAGCGTGTTTGCCTATGACTACTACGGTGGAAAGGACCCATCTTCCTTCGAGCCGCCCCCTCGAGCCCTTCGGCGCAGCTCACTTCAGGAACTCGAGACCCGGTGGGGGACGGTTACCGGCCCCATCGCGCATGTTCCCCCCGAGGAGCTCGAAGCCCGTTACGCCCAGGTGGAAGACCTGGCGCGGGGAGTGCTGTTGCATGAGATGGGCTACCCCGACTTGGCGGAGATCTCCTACGTCGCCTATCGATATGATCCTACGAGCGCGCAGTATGCCCGCGTGGTCCTGGGCGTAAGCGGCCGCTTTCACATCAAGAACCTCGTGTCCGGTGCCGACGAACTCATGGCGTGGTTGTCCACTTTTTTGGGCAGGTACCCTTCCACCATTCTGGGACAGGAGTGCGTGGGGGCCACTTGCACGGAACCTCCGCCGCAGTGCCCGTGGGGGGTGCCCTCGGTTCACGATGGTTGTTGGGGCGCTTGCATCCTCGCGCTCTACTGTCTGGAGGTGCCCGATTGCTCTTGGTGCGAGGCTGAGACCGTTTGTGCAGCGTCCACGACCGGGAGCCTTCACTGTTCGCGCCAGTGCAGCGAGGGTGACGTTTGCGATTGCCTTTACGGGCCTTGCGCCGGGGGAAGCGACTTCTGTTCGCTGGGTCCAGGGGGGATCGTGGCTTGTGGGGCGAAATAGGCCCAGAGCGAGCCATGCTGGGTTCGCGGCGGGATCAGATTCCGAACCAAGGTCCCGGCTCGAGCGTGTCCGCCCCATGCCGCAACTCGAAGTACAGCAGCCCTGGCGCCTTGCTTCGTCCTACCGTCCCGATGCGTGCGCCGGCGCCTACGTCTTCCCCGACCCGGACATCGATGGAACCGAGATCCCCTGACACGCTGAAGTACTGCTCGCCGTGATCGAGGATGACCACGCGGCCGTAGGGGTCGTATTCGTCGGCGAAGGCGACGCGGCCGGAGTGCACCGCGAGGACCGCGGTTCCCGCGGGCGCCAACATCTCGACCCCCGGACCGCTCGCCCCGGGGCGTCGCACCAGGCGGACTTCCGTGCGGCCAGCCAGCGGGAAGGGTAAACGTCCTTCGAGGGATCGGAAGCCACCGAGGCTGCCACGCAAGGCATCACCCGACCCGAAGGACGGGTCTGCGGGGGCGCCGTACACTGCCGTGTAGTCGCTCTCCGCTCCCGGTGACGACGAGAACGCGCGGTCGAAGGCGCGCTTGCGGTCGTCCGATTCCATCAGCGCCGCATGGGCATCCGCCATCGCGCGACGCTTCATTTCCAGGGGTTGCTGCCGATCGACGAGGCCCTTGCGGTGTGCGAGCAGGGCGGCGTGCTCCTGGCCGAGGGCGTTCGCGGCTTGCGCATCCTTGTGGATGGACCGCCGCAGACGTTCGACCCGCGAGGTGTGATCGAGCAGGCTGTCGAACCCGGACCCGAGGGGCAGAAGGCCGGCGTGCGCCAAGCGGTAGTAGGTGCGGCCCCGCGCGATCATGCGCTTTCGCACCACGTCTCCCTGGGCGCGCAGCCCATCGATTTGCGCGTCGGTCCGTCGCAGTTCCTGGTTGACCCGGGCGAGCTCGGCGTCCACGTCTTGCGCAAGCGCCGCGGGGGGCAGCACGGGAGACACGGGCGACGAGGCCAGGTCGGCCTGGGCGAGCGCGAGGGTCGAAACCAGCACCACCGCAGGAAAGATTGTGAAGGGGTAGCTCCGCATGAACGAGTGCCTTGCTCTCCCGAACGCTAGACGGTCACCATGCGTCGCAGGCTGAAGTGGGACGAAGCCGCGCCGATGGCCGCTCCGAACCCGATCAGGCCCAACGCCGCATACCAGGGAAGGAACGTCGGCTCGACGCCGAGCATCATCGCGATCACCTCAGCGACGTGCGAGCGAATGATCAGATAGAGCAAGCCGAGCAGCGCCACCGCGGAGGCCGCCCCCGCAGCACCGAGCACGGTGCCTTCCACCACGAAGGGCCCTCGTACGTACTGCTCCGAAGCGCCGACCAGGCGCAGGACGTCCACCTCGACGCGTCGCCTTTGCAAGGCCAACCGCACGGTGGACCCAACGACGGAGACCACGGCGGCGAGCACGATCAGGGAGAGCACGAGCGAGGCGACCAGGCCGGCTTTCATGAGTCCTTGCAGCTTGGTGGTGTACTGCTCGTAGGTCTCGACGGACTCGACGGCAGGGATCTGCTTCAAGCTGTTGGTGATGCCGGCGAGGTCCACGGCGGACATGGTGCTCGCCACGTCGATCTCGATCGAAGCGGGGAACGCCTCCGCCGGAAGAGCGGCGAGGGCCGTGTCCTTGCTGGAGCCGACGACTTCCTGCCGCGCGTCTTCCTGCGATACGTGGCGAACGCCCGTGATGCCAGGGGTCCTGTCGAGCGCGCGTCGCAACTCCGCGACCATCTGGGGCGTAGCGCCGTCCCGCAGGTAGATGGACGCCCGTCCCGCGCGCGACCAGCGCTGGCGAACGGAGTCGAGGTTGAACACGACCAGAAGCGCGGACGCCAGGCAGATGAACGCCACCGCCAAGGAGAAGCCAGACAGCACGTGCAGCTTCCAGTCCGCCCGTCCACCTCTCCACGCTCTGCTCGCCGTCGACATGGAACCCAAACCCGATCCTTCCCGCGCCGCCTGGGCGCCTAGGCCACTGCCAGCCGACCCGTCGGCGTCGCCAACGGCAACCCACAGTCCTCTACCGGCGTGTAGTCCTCGACCGATGTGCCAAAGTCGTCGGACTCCTCGTCTTCCTCGACCCCCAGACCGTGCGGTACATCCATCGCCCGACCCTCGTCCAGCACCACGACCCGGCGTGGCCTCACGTCGAGCAGCGTCCGATCGTGCGTCGCGAACAAGACCGTCGTCCCCGTGGCGTGAATGTCCTCGAACAGGCCGAGGATGTCCGTCGCCAGCAACGGATCGAGGTTGCCCGTGGGCTCGTCGGCCAGCAACAACGCCGGCTCTCCCACGATGGCTCGTGCGATCGCGACGCGCTGCTGCTCGCCCCCGGACAGCACACCGGCCCGGTCCGGACCGCGCCCGGACAGGCCCACGCGCTCCAAGGCCTCGCCCACGCGCGTGTGGATGAGCCGCGGTGGCAGCCCGAGCACTTCGAGGGTCACCGCCACGTTGTCGAAGACCGTCCAGGTGGGGACGAGCTTGAAGTCCTGAAACACCACGCCGATGTTGCGGCGAAGCATGGGCACCGAATCGTCCGTGAGCCGCGCAATGTCGCGCCCCAAGAACAGGATGCGCCCGTCGTCCACCGTCTCTGCACGGTAGAGCATGCGCAGCAGCGTGCTCTTGCCCGACCCGGAGGGGCCGGTGATGAAGACGAACTCCCCGCGTTCGATGACAAGGTTGGTGCCTCGCAGAACGGGCTGGTCCGCTCGATACGCTTTGTAGACGTTTTCGAACACCAGAATGGGTCGGTCCGACGCGCTCGCATCGAACTTTTGCCCCGTTCGCAAGGCTGGGCGGAATCTGCTCGGGTGGCCGTTTGGCACCATGGGTTCGTGCCTATCAGGGGGCCATGGGAACCACCAAGTTTTTGGCGACGGGGATGGCGCGGTCGAGGGGCGCGGGGCCGCGCCTATCGTTCGTCGTTGATCAGCGCCATGCGCACCGTCTGCAAGTCCCGCAAGAAGCTCGAGGCCCTCTGGTACCGGTTCTCCGGCGTCTTCGCCAAGGCGCGGTCCACGACCTGCTGGAGGAGCTCAGGCGTTGCGGGGCGACGTTCCCACATGGGCCGGTGGGCGTCGTACACGATCCGGCTCGCCAGCTCGGGGAAGTTCTTGCCTATGAAGGGGCGCTTGCCCGACACGCACTCGTAGAGCACGACCCCGACCGCCCAGAGATCCACGCGGGCATCGATGTCCCGGTTGCCGAGGATCTGCTCCGGGGACAGGTAGAACGGAGTCCCCATGACGCAGCCCGTGTGCGTCAGCTGGGTCGTGTCATCGGACGAGCCCATCAAGCGCCCCACGTCCTTGGCAACCCCAAAGTCGAGCAGCTTCACCTGGATCCTGCCGTCCGCGCGCTCGTGCAAGAAGATGTTCGCGGGCTTGACGTCCCTGTGGATGACGCCCCGTTTGTGAGCGGTCCGCAGGCCGGACAAGACCTGCATCACGATCTCCACCGCATCGAGGATGGCGAGAACCCCCTGCGCCTTGATCTGCTCGGAGAGAGGTTGACCGCGCAGCCGCTCCATCACGTAATACGGGCGGCCGTCTTCCAAGGTGCCGTAGTCGTAGATGCTGCAAATGTTCGCGTTCGACAGGGCCGCGGTCAGGCGCGCCTCGTTGAAGAAACGCTTCTGGGACTCACGATTGTCCACCATCTGGAACGGCAACACCTTGATGGCCACGGGCCTGCCGTTGGTGATCTGCTCGCCTTCAAATACCGCGGCCATGCCGCCACCCCCGAGCAAACGGCTCACCTTGTAGCGCCCGTCGATCACCGCCCCGATGAGGTGCTCGCTCGAGGCGCGAGGGTCTAACAGCGGGGACTCCGCCAGCGCGCCCGGCAAAGGCCGCACTGGACTGGAGGACGGAGCCGTCGGGGGCGGCGTCGGACTCGGCAAGAGGGGAGCCAGCGCGGGGACGCCCGACACGGACGGCGGGATTTCCGACGGGGGTCCCTCACCGCCCGGCGCGGGAGACGAGGGGCGCTTGCGACGCTCGGGCATCATCTTCCCCGTCACGGGACATTGCACCAGGTCCTCCCCGTGAGGGTAGGAGCAATGTGGACACCGGACGAAGTACTGGCTCATGGGCGTGAGGGGCACATCGGGGAGCCGCAATGGCGCAAGGACCCGCATCCGAACGTTACGGCATCCAGACTCCTTGCTCAAGGGGGCGCAGGCCCCCCAGAGCCGGAGCCTTGGGAGTTGGCCGCAGATTTCGCAGAGAACCGCGCATGGGGTTGAGGACTGAGGAACCGACCGGTCCGTGAACACAACCAAAGCCATCTGCGGCAATCCGCGGCATTCGCGGCCAACACGACCGCCTTGCCCCGGACTCTCACTTCATCCGAAGGTCGGAGAACGCGCGACGGGCTGGATCGTAGTGCAGTTGGAAGTAGCAGTCGGCCGCCCCGTCCGCGGTGATCGGCTTGCGGGTCCAGTCGCGTCGGTTCGTCTCGCAGAACAGGTGCACGAACACCACGCGCTGGCCTGCGTTCTCGATGCCCACGTACTGGCGACGGAACGCCTTTGGCTCTTTGCGCAAGCGGCTGTTGGCGGGGGCCTTGGTCTTCAAGAAGGCGGGGAGCCGGGTCTCCAGGTCGATGAGTTGTGCTTTCTCCGGTCGCCAGTACGTGGGAGAGGTGCCTGCCGCCAGCGCATCGTAGAACCGTCCGGCCTCGGCTTCGCCCACGATCAATCCCTGCACACCGGGCATGCCGAAGGACTCGAAGTCCGGGCCGGGGTTGCGCACCATCGAAGGGTTCGACGCGCGCGCGGGAGTGACCGTCGGGCTGTGCACGTCCGGCACGTCCTGCGATGAACCGGCCCCGTTGCCGGATGGACATGCGGCCAGCAAGAGGGCAAAGCCGCCAAACACGAGACATGCTCGAGGATCCCACGACATGGCCGGGCATGGTACCCCTGCGCCGTCCTTCGTGCACCCGTCTCCCGTGTGCTTCGGGCGGGGGAACGTTCGCATTCCGCAAGGGGGGGCGGTAGCATGCCCGTCATGGTGCGCGACGTGTTCCAGCAGCGCTGCTCCCAGATCCTCGCGGTTGCCCCGGAGCTTCTGGCCTACCAGCGATGGCTCGACGCCGAGAGGGCCAAGCCGCGTGTTCGGGACTACCTCTTCGTGGAGGTGCAGCCTCGGTTCGAACCTCGCAAGGAGGACGTGGTCGTCCCGTTGCCCGGCTTGCGCGTCGAGGGCCGGAAGGGGACGTGCGTGCTCGGCGGCGATGCGCTCGGGGTGGTCATGGAGCTTCCGGGCGTCAAACCAGGGGACGCAGAGCGGGTGCTCGCGTCGCTTGACGGTCAACGATGCCTGCTCGAAGCGCGGTGGCACGCGGGCGTGGCCCCATCGACTTTTGCTCAGTTCCTTCGGCTCACCTTTGGCCGGGTCACGTTCGCTCCGCAGGCGGTGGCCGCGCTCGAAGCCGCGATTTCCGGCACGGAAGTCACTCGTTTTCCTTGTGCGGCGTACGCCATCGAGCGCGCCTACTGGGGCAACATGGCGGACGTTCGGGCCCATGCCGAGAGCGCGGCTGACCTGCTCGAAGGGACAGCGACGTTCGAGCTTCGGCTTCGGGAGATGCACGTGTTGGCCCTGATGGGACGAAGCCTTGGCAGCTACTACAAGCCGGCGAGCCCGGTGGCCGACGAGGTGGTGGCGCCGGGGGCGCTCTATCTCGATGCGGCACGCCTGCTGGAACGGTCCGAGGGGACGGTGTTCCTCGACGGCCCCCGCGTGAACGTGTCGCTGGTGGGCGGCGCGGGATACCATCGCGCGCTCTACGCGTCGCTGGGGGACGAGGAGGCCATGGCGCCGCAGCGGTCCTTCGAGGGTGACGGGCTGTCGTGGGGGCGCTACGTGATGGCTCGGTCCGAGCGCGACGATCGCGCCGGGGCGTGGTTCTGTCCGCCTCGCCCCGTCCGGGAGGGGCATTTCCTGGCGATGCTCGAACGGTTGCGATCGGCGCATGCCGCCGCTCGAGCGGGTGAGGCGACGGAGGCGTTGCGACAGGTTGCGAGGTTCCACCAGGCGTTCGTCCGACTGCACCCTTTCCACTGTGCGAACCAATCTTTGGCGATGAATCTCGCGAACGTCGTGGTCGGGCGCGTGGCTGGGGGAGGCATTCCCCACTTGATGCTGGACCACCTTGCCCTTCGCCTTTCGGAGCGTGCTTATGAGCGGGTGTTTGCGCGGGCGACCCGGGCGTTCGCCCTTTCTTCGCAAGACCCCGCGGCTCGATTGGCAACCCTGCTGGAGCGCAAGAACCTGTCCTTCGGGATCATCGAGAAGCTGGGGAAGGCTGCGACGGAATCCGAGGCCGAGGCCATCGTGCGTGCGAATCCGGAGGCGGCGCGGTTCGCGCTCGTGCGGGGCGCCTCAGCCTGAGACGCCCGTGAGCATGGCGATGCGGGCCATTTCCAGCCGGTTCACGAAGCGCTCGATCTCCGGGGGAGCCCAGGCCCGGACCTTTTGTGCCACAACAGGGTTGGCCTCCGCCAGCGCCGAAGGCAGCAGCATGCCGAGGCCGAACACCGCCGGGATCGTCACCCACTCGAAGGATTGCGTCGTCTCGGTCAGGTAGTCCTCCACCGCCGTCAGCACACCGTTTCTCGGCCCACCCTCTTCCAGCGCATGGCACATCCGGGCGTTGAACCCGCCCTGCGCCAGCAAACGCGACGACGTCGGTGACATCCCTTGCCGGGCGTAGGGGCGGCGATGTTCGTCCGGAATCGTGCTCGGAGCGTAGTAAAGGTCCCTTCGGCCATAGGGCCAGCCTACGTCGTGCAGCAACACGAGAGGCTGCGGTTGGCCGGCGTCCTGCGACAGCGTCTCGATCAGCTTCAGCTCGTTGTAGACCGTGTACCAGTTGTGGTCCCCGTCGATCAGGACCACATCGAACTGTGGCACGGAGGGTAAGGCCACGAGGCTCGGCAAGCGGAGGCACTGGAAGTGCCCCTCGTACTCCCGCTGCACGGCCTCGGGGTCGAACGCGGGGGCCGGGTCGATGGCATGGACTCGCGCGTCGTTCGCGCGCGCCCACTCGAGCAGCAAGCGGGTGGTCTTGCCCGCTTCCGAGCCGATCTCCACGTTGTTCGCGGGGTGAAGGGCGTCGAGGATCGGACGGATGACATCGGGCCAGAAGGCGAGCATGGGCGGATTATTGACGCTCGGCTGCTGTGCCTGCAAGGGGCGCGGTCCGGGCTCGTCGCATGGCCCAGACGACCAGGGCCACGGAGAGCGCCCAGGCGGCTATCGCAGGAGGAACGAGCCAGAGCGGGACCGGTTCGGCCGTCTCGGCCTTGGGCTGGAGCTGTAGTGCCAGGACAGCCAGGGTGTTGTTGGTCAGGTGGGCGGTGATGGGAACGAAGGTCGAGCCGGTCTTTGCCGCGAGCCAGGCCATGTACAAGCCGACGGGCAGCACGGCCGCCACGTGATGCGGGTCGAGGTGAAACACGGCGAACGCCACGCCCGACACGATGATGGCGACGGGGGTCGCGCCCAGGGCTCGCTGAAGCATGCCGCGAAAGAAGATCTCTTCGCATAGTGCGGGCATGACGGCGAGAAGCGGCCACACCACCCAGGCCGCGTGACCGGACGCAAAGTCGTTGAGGAAGTCGACGGTGCCGAGGGTCAGGTTGGGCACGGCCTTTTTGACGAGGGAATGCACGACGCCGCCGATGGGACCGAGGGCCAGAGCCCCCACCACCGCGGCGGGATAGGTCCAGAACGGTGCGCCCACGAGTCCCAGGGCCTTGCGCACCGGCACACGCGCGAGCGCTGGTGTGAGCACGGACACGCCGAGGAGGAACACGGAAGCCGCGAGGGCGGAGGCGGTGAGCACGAAGGCCCCGCCCGGCAGCTGCTGAACGTTCACGGTCGACTTCCCGTGGTAGGCCATCAGCCCGAGGAGCCCGACCATCACGAACGCGAGGCTCCCCCCTTGGGCGAGCACGGCCCCGACGAGGGTACCCACGATCGCTTGCCACCGGGCGAGCCCGTCACGGTGGGCGGGGGCGGAGGGTGTCGTGGTGACCATCGGGGGAGCTTAGTACAGCAAGTACTGGGTGCCCGAAATCGTTACTGGGTTGAGGCCCGGCTACGACGATGGGCGGATGGCGGACATCAACTCGTGCCGGGATCAGGCCCGGCTACGACAATGGACGGATGACGGACATCAACTAGGAGCTGAGAACACGGAATGCGAATTCGAACCAGGAACGGGCGGAGTCAGGCGCAACACGCACGGCCTCCCTCCGCACCACCCTTCTGTGCCTTCTGCGTCCTCCGTGGTTCTCCGGAGTGCGATCCCGGTATTCACTTCGGGCACTCGGTACTAGGCTCGAGGAAGCGGAAGCGGAGGACGATGATGTCGAGGCACGAACGGGTTCGGTGGGGTTGGCACGGTGTCCTGGCGGTGGCGATGCTGGTCGCGTCTTGCGGAGGTTCGGATTCTGCGGGAACGGGCGGGTCGGGCGGGTCGGGCAGTGCGGGTTCCGCCGGGGCGGGCGGCCTCGACAGCGGAGCCGACGTGGCTTCGGATGCGTCCGAGACCCATACGCTCTCCGTGGTCCACGGTTACGGGTCCGGAACCTACGCGCCCGGCCAGGTCGTGCACGTGTGGGCCGCCGTGCTTCCGTGGACCGAGCTGGTCGAGGGGTGGTCGGGCGATGCGGACTTGCTCGACTTCCCGGCGGAATGGCACGCAACTCTTACGATGCCTTCGCGCGATGTGACCCTCGAAGCCCAGATCAAGCCGATGGACGTCACCCTGGACGAGTCGACCTTCCAGGGCAGCACACAGGTCCCCAAGACGGTCCTGAGCCACTGGCCCGCAAGCCCCAAGGGCCTGGTCCTCCTGCTGCATGGCACGGGCGGCAGCGCGAAGATGATCGAGAAGGGCGAGGCGCGCTATGTCGCCCTCTCGGCCGTGGACCGCGGCTATGCGGTTCTCTCCACGGAAGCGGAGGAAGTCGTGGCGGGCGACCAGGACGCGGACGAGAAGATCCGCTGGAACCCAGCTCTCGCGAAGGACAATGTCGACTTCGCGAACCTGGACTGGCTCGTCGGGTGGCTGCGCCAGGAGGGCAAGCTCGGGGCGAGTGCACCGCTGTATGTCATTGGCATGTCCAACGGCGGCGCCATGGCCTTGTCCCTCGGAGCCGTCGGAGGCTCCAACGTGGCGAGCGACTTTCCGAACCTGCGGTTCGAGGGCGCCGTATCCGTCTGTGCCAACGGTCGTCTGGCCTCCGCGCAGGTCACTACCACGCCCACGGCCTGGCTCATGTGCGCGAATGACGACAACGATCAAGTCAGCAACGATGATGCGCGCGCCAACAGCGACGTGCTCCGCGACAGGGGGATACCGACGCTGGTGGACGAGCACGCGGCGTCTCCCCTGTACGATCAGCGATTCATGCGCGTCCCGGGGGTGGACGAGACGACGTCGTCGGAATTGGCCAAGGACTTGCGAGACGGTGGATTCGTGGGGCCCGATGGGCTGTTCCTCATTTCCACCACCGAGATGCAGGCGCAGGTGCAGAGCAACCCGGATGCCTTTCCGGCGCTGGCGTCGACGGATGGCAAGACGTTGTCAGAGGTGGTCGATCAGATTCGTGTGATGCAAGCGGAGCATCAGCTCTACTCTGACTGGGCGGCTCGGGCCCTCGACTTCCTCGAGGGCAAGTCGGAGTGACCGCGTGCTGCCGTGCCATTTACTCAGTTGGAACGTTCGATTGGCAACCGGTGACGGAGCGAACATCCGTTCGAAGCAAGCAGCCTCGGGCCGGTACACGTCCGCACCCGTGGCGGCGCGACAATGTCGCGCCTAGTCCCAAATCAAGCGCTCCGCGCTGCTTTGGGTCTAGGTTCTTCTAAGGGGGCTTTCGAAAAGCCCCCTCGCCGCGCTCATCGCGGCTCACCCCAAAACGCCGCGCCTTTGGCTCGGATAGTCCCAAACCCAAGCACGTTCTTCGAACAGTGCTTGATTTGGGACTAGCCTCGAGCACGGCAACGCCGTGCCCTGGTGGTGACGCTCGCTTGGATTACTCCCCGCACTGGTGGAGGACGTACGTGACCGTGTCGGCCTTGACCGGGATCTTGCTCACGTTGGGCTTGTCCGTGGCCCAGCCCAGACGCGTGGTGCACGTGCGGTCTGCGTGGGTGAAGGTCAGGGTGTAGTCGCCGGGATCGACGTTGACGAAGACGCCGAGTCCGGATGCGAAGGTGGCTGTGGCGGCGGTGTCGAGCATGACGCCGTTGAGGTAGGCGATTGTGCCGCTGGCGGGGGAGATGGTGACCCCGACGCCGGTTTGTCCGTCTGCCGCCTGGGTATCGCCCGGCTTGGACTGGTCCGCGATGAAGGAGATGGCGCCCTTGCCCGCTTCCATCGTCAAGGATGCCGTGGAAAACAGCAGCGTCGCGTCGGAAGTTTTTACCGGGTAGAGGGTGGAGCCCGTGTCGTCTTTTTCGCTTGTGACTGCGGGGATCAAGGTCGTGAGGTAGTCGTCTTTCTTGAGCTGGAAGAGCACCTCGAAGTTCGTGGGGAACCCGTCCGCGACGATCTGGCCGGTGGCGATGGTCTCGGCGCACCCGGGGTCTCGCCCCTCGGGCTGGAGCGTGCAGACCTCGAGTCCCTCGATGGGTGACTTGGACACGTAGTCCACGAAGGTCGCGCCGACCTTGACGGTCTGGGCGGCGCCCCCGCTGCCCCCGGTGCCGGCGGACCCACCACTGCCCGCACTGCCACCCGTGTTGCCCGAGTCCTCGTCGTCACTGCCGCAGGCGAATACGGTGCAAGCGAGCCCGGCACAGACCAAGACCATCTCGATTCGAAGTCGCATGGATGCCTCCTGAAAGGTGAAGTCGAACGGGGGCTGTCGGTGCCCCACCCGAAGGCCGCTGCGGTACCACGGACCGGGCGTGCATACAAGGAAGCAACACGGAGCCGGAACGCCGCGTTGTCCACCCGGGAACTTGGCTGCGCTGCGCGAACTAGGGCATGTCTCGGGCGGAAAGGAACGCTGGATGACTGCAGTTGCTGCCAAAACGCGCCGTCACGAGACGATCGAACCGCAGCCGCGCGCCGCCCCGGTGGCCGGCCCCTGGGTTGCCCCCCCGGTCGCTCGACCCTTCGCGCCTCCCTTCACGCCGCCGTTGGCTCCTCCCTTGGCTCCCCCGGTCGAGCCGCATGCCAAACCGTTCGTGAAGTGGGCCGGCGGGAAGCGAAAACTTGTTCCCTTCCTCTTGCGACACGCCCCCAAGCACTTCGGAAGCTATCACGAGCCCTTCGTCGGTGGGGGCGCCCTGTTCTATGCCCTCCGCCCCGCCCACGCATTCCTCGCCGACGCCAACGAGCGTCTCGTGCGTGCCTATCGCGGTGTCCGGGACGACGTCGAGGGTGTCATTCACCGCTTGCGCAGCTATCCCCACGACTATGACTTCTACATGCAACTGCGCAAAGAGGATGCCGACGCCGGGGTCGACGCCGACGTGGCGGCCTGGTTCATCTACCTCAACAAGACGGGATTCAACGGCCTGTACCGCGTCAACCGGAAGAACGAGTTCAACGTTCCCTTCGGGGACCAGGCGAACCCGACCATCTGCGACGAGGACAACCTGCGAGCCTGTGCGCGCGAGTTGAAAAGCGCGCGCATCGAGGTAGATGACTTCACCGGCGTCCTGACGAGAGCCCGGCCGGGCGACCTCGTCTACTTCGATCCTCCCTACCTCCCGCTCAGCTCGAGCTCCTCCTTCGTGGCCTACACCAAGGGTGGATTCGGCCCCGAAGACCACGAGCGCCTCCGCGACGTCGCCCTCGCGCTCAAGCGCCGTGGGGTGCACGTCCTGCTCTCGAACTCCGCCCACCCCCTCGTTCGAGAGCTCTATGGGAAGCACTTCACGATCGAAGAGGTGCTCGCCGCCCGCGCCATCAACAGCCGCGGGGACCGTCGAGGCCCCATTCGCGAGCTCATCGTGCACTGAGCGAGAGAGACTACTGCACTTCCAGTAGCTCGACGTCGAACACCAGCATCCCCTTGGGCTTACCCCGCTGGCCCTTGTAGGCGAGGTCCTCGGGAATCCACAGGCGCCGCTGTTCTCCTTCGACCATCAACTGCAAGCCTTCGGTCCAGCCCGCAATCACGGAGGTGAGTGAGAAGCTGGCGGGCTGCCCGCGCGTGAGCGAGCTGTCGAACATCTTGCCGTCCGTCGTCCATCCCGTGTACTCGACCTTGACGCGGCTCGTGGCGGTCGGGCGCTTCTTTCCCTTGCCGGGAACAAGGACCTTGGAGACGAGGCCGCTCGCCGTCTTCTCGGCGTCGGTCGGGGGCTTCGCGACGTCCTTGGGCGTTTCCGGTGGCTTGACGATCTTGAGAAGCTCGATGTCGAACACCAGCATGCCGGCGGGCTTGCCTGGCATGTTGTTGTAGGCCAGCTCGACGGGGATCCAGAAGCGACGCTTCTCGCCCTCGACCATCAGCTGCACCCCTTCGGTCCAACCGGCGATGACCGCGCCCAGCGGGAAAGACGCGGGCTGTCCCTTCGCCTCGGAGGAGTCGAACATGGTGCCGTCGGTGGTCCACCCGCTGTAGTGGACCTTGACGGTCTCGCTCGCCTTGGGGTGCACCTTGCCCGTGCCTTCGGTGAGGACCTTGTGGGCGAGGCCCGTCTTGGTCTTCTTGGCGTCCGCGGGGGGAGCGGCGACGTCTGCGGGCACCGGGATCTTCTTGGGCCCAACGATGATGTCGAGCACCTTGACGTCCATCGTCACGGCCTGTCCGGTCGGGGGGTTCGGCCAGCCCTTGGCGGCCTGCGCTGCAGGAATCCAGACGCGACGCTCTTCGCCCGCGCCCATCTCCCGCAAGACGTCGGCCAATCCGGGAATGACTCCCGCCAATCCGACACGGGCCGGACGTCCCATCGTCTTCGAGCTGCCGAAGGGTCTGCCGTCGGGAGTCCACGCAGTGTATTCGAGGCTCACGGAGTCGTTCTCCGTGGGCTTTCGATCGTCTTCGCCCTTGGCGAGGACCTTGAAAGCAATTCCGCCAGCGGTCTTCTTCGCGTCGCCCGGCGCGGCCGCAACGTCCGCGGGGGCCTCCTGTCCGGGCGGGACCTTGAAGGAAGCGGTGGGCGCAGTCTTCGCCGTGTCCGCCTTGTTCTCGTCGCAGGCGCCGAGCGCCAGGACCGTCACCATCGCCGAAATCACTACGTGAACGCTTCGCATGGGCGGCACTCGACCACGTTCTGAGGCTTTCGTCAAAGGGGTATGAACGCCGGTGCCGCCCCGAAAGGATTGTAACCGCCGGCCCTGCAGTTGCGCTAGCGTTCCGCCATGAGGTTTCGAACAGCAGGCTGGATCGTTGCCTTGACCACGTGCGGCTCGGTGGCTCTGCCCAGGTCGGCAGATGCCGCCGACTTCGACCCAAGCGGCACCCTGACCTTCACGCCGGGCGCTGCTCTCGCCGAGAGCTTCGAGGACTTCGATTTCATCGAAGCAGGAAGCTCGAGCGCCGCCTCTGTCGACTCAGAGACGGCCC
The DNA here is from genome assembly GCA_964488865.1 of uncultured Polyangiaceae bacterium. Classification (GTDB taxonomy): domain Bacteria; phylum Myxococcota_A; class Polyangia; order Polyangiales; family Polyangiaceae; genus MWCO01. The sequence goes on from CAZAWR010000078.1 coordinate 28,946, forward strand.
TCGAGGGGGGCAAGGTCCTCCTTGCCACGCTCCGCGACGAAGGCTTGCCCCTCGCCCTTTCGCTCCCCTCGGGACACAGAACCTACCAACTGTCGTTCTGGATCCGGGGCGACGTCGTGGGAGGGCTCGCGGTCGACTACGGTGACGGTCGTCCTGGCAACCTCGCGCAAGCCTTCCCGTCCGGCCGCGTGACGAGCGACGGGTGGATCGAGATGAAGACCTCGCCCATTCCGATCGACGGGGACGCGTCTGGGCTGGATGCGCGCGTGTTCCTCGCCGGCTACGACGGTGCGGAGGCGCTGAAGGTGGAAGTCGACGCGGTCGAGGTGATCGCGACAGGGGATGCGGTTGCGCCGATCGCCTGTGAGGGGCTGGACCTGGCGGGCGCGTGTGGCGCGGAGGAGATGTGCCTCGGGGGACGATGTCATGCGGCCGCCGGATGGTTTCCCCCGCTGCCGAGCCCGGAGGACCGAGACCGCCTCGTCGACTACTGGAAGGAGAAGATCCGCGACACCTACGGCCCCTTGCTGATGCGGAAGGTGGCGATGCCCGAGGCGCTCGCCGCGCTGGAGAACGCTAGGAACGCCACCTCCGCCGTCGCGTTCTGGAACCGTTTCGCCGAAGCGATTCGCCGGTTGCGCGACGCGCACACGTACACGCGGAGCCCGAACCTATCGCGGCTGCACTTCGGCCCCGCGCTCAACGTTTGCTTCTTCGAGGGGATGGGGGACGTCTCGCACGACGCGTGGCCGTCCGATCCTACCTACGGGGACATCCTCGTGTCCCACGCTGGGCCGAGCCACACGTGGGGCCTGCGGCAAGGGGATCGGCTGGTGGCGGTCGACGGCATCCACCCGCTGGCTTGGGTGCGGTCGTTGATGTCTCACAGCCTGTGGTACTGGGAGTCGGACGAGCCTCGTCAGGTCGCGAACCTTGCGTCGATGCTGCGGCAGCTCATTCCGCTGCACGCGACGACGGTTTCGGTGGTGCACTGTGACGCGGGGACGAAGATCTGCGACAAGGCTGCGACGTCGTTGCAGGTGGACGCGATGAAGGTGGGGCCCCCGGATCTGAAGCTGGTGGGGTGTGACAACCGGCCTTTCTATCACGTGCCCGGGGCGCCGGAGGACCACGACTTCGGGGATGCGATGGCCGACGAGAGCGTGGTGCTTGAGGGGCTGCTCACGCAGTCGTCGTCCGAGGAAGGGCTTCGGGGGATCGTGTGGAACAGCCTGCTGGGCGGGTGGCAGGGCAGCAAGCTGGACGCGAAGCTCCGGCACGCCACGAGCACCTGGAAGTCCGAGGCCCGGGGCGTGGTGATGGACCACCGGCAAGGGCACGGGGGGACGATGGGCACGGCGGACATCCTCATCGGGTTCTCGCGAGAGCGGTTCATGCCGATGGCGAGCCTGTTCCGAAACCGGGAGGCGGACGAGGGGCCGCAGACGCTCGAGGAGGGCAAGGCGCTGTTCGACAAGATCCAGAGCTATGCCGGCGTACAGGCGGGGTCGGACGACCCGCAGGTGCAGGTCCCGGTCGCGTTCTTGGTCACCTGGGACGTGTCGGCGAGCGACTTCCTTCCGCACATTCTCAAGGGTGCGCCGCAAGTACGTCTGTTCGGTCCGGGTCCCACGATGGGGGCGTTCGGCACCTTCTTCCAGTACTCGTATTGGGGTGGCCTTCGCTGGTCGCTCGGTGCGGAGGACTCCCTCACCCCGGAAGGGATGACCTTGTGTGGGCGAGGGGTCTATCCCGACGAGGTGGTGTTGCCGCGGCAATCCGATCTGCTCGAGGGCAGGGACACGGTTCACGAGGCGGCGGTGGCTTGGCTTCGCGAGGAGATCGCGCCATGAGGACGATCGAGAACAAGAGGCTCGCGATGGCCGGCGTGCTGGTCCTCGTGATGGCGAGTTCGTTGGGTTGCGGGATGACCACGCCGGACGTGAACCCTGCCCCGCGGTCCGACGCGGGGTGGGCTGGCGACAGCGCCTTGGGCGACAGCGCGGATGAAGGTGTCTCGCCTCCAGACGCGGCGCCGGAAGGGTCGCCCGACGCTGGCCCGATCGTCCGCGAGGTGTTCGCGCGCGATCCGTTCGGCCGACTCGATCCCGCCAACCTGATGCACGACGGGGACTTCGAGCTTTCGGCCCCGGACTCCATGCAATACCCGTGGTTGGGGATCGCGTACTCCCGCATCGTCACGGGCCCAGCCTGTCGTTCAGGCTTGCGTTGCGTCGAGATCTCGCCCGAGGACTACATGTTCGGGATGTTCGTCTGGCCTGACGCGCCCGCTGTGGAGGTGTCGTTCTACGGCAAGCCGGAGTCGTCGCAGGACTGCGAGAAAGAGGGGGTCGGTATCGTGATGATGGCCGACGCGTACGGGCAGGAGACGCGCATCGGGCCAGAGACGCCGGAGCCCGTGGATGGGTGGTGTCGGTACGCGGCGGTGATGCCAGTGCCTTCAAACATCGGCTATCACTGGTGGGTGTTGATGCTGGCGACCCGCAGTGAGGCGACAGGCCGTGTGGTGTTCGACGACGTGTCGATGGTGGTGACGTCGAAGAATGTGGGGACGCTGCGGGGGCTGACGACGATACCGGTGGAGGATCGGGTGATGGTGACGCGGGCGAGGGAAGCGGTGAAGAAGATGATGCCGCCGCACCCGGTGCGCGAGCCGTTGCCGGTGAAGAACCCGACGGGTCGGCGCCAGTAGGGACTCGAAGCAACCCCAGAGGGGAGCAACCACAGAGGTCGCGGAAGGCACAGAAGCAGGGATTCGAAGCAACCACAGCTTCTTCTCCTCAGAAGTGGCCTTCTGCGGTGCCTGTGCTTTCAGTGGTTGCTGTTCTGCTGCGCCCCGTCGTTGGGGCGCGTCAGTCCTTTTTGAGGACGGACTTGACGCGGGCGAGGGTGTCGAGGTCGGCGGTGCGGAGCTTGGCGAGGACCTCTCCGCGTGCGTCGTCGTCTTGGACTTCGACCTGGAGGAGGTCTGCCATCTTGTGGATGAGGTCGACGGGTTCGACGGGTTTCTCGAGGTAGCCCTGGGGGGGTGGGACCTCTTTGCCCTTCATGATCTCGTTGAAGTCCTCCTGGCCGAGGTCATCGCGCGCGTGGGCGGTGATGATCAGGACGGGGATCGTGGCGAACTTCGAGTTGGCGCGGAGGCGCTTGTAGAAGGCCACGCCGGACTGTCGAGGCATGACGAGATCGAGCGTGATGGCGTCGGGCTTGGCTTCCTTGACGCGGTTGTAGGCGTCCTGTCCGTTGGAGGCGGTGGTCACCTTGAACCCTGCGTCCTCGAGCGTGGCAGCCAGAAAGGCCTGCACGTCGGGCTCGTCTTCGACGATGAGTACGGTCTTGTCCTCGGCCTTGTCCATGGGTCCTCCGCTGAGGGGGCTACTCGGCCTCCTCCCACTTGATGAAGCCCGGATTGATGTCGGCCATCGCGTTGACGATGAGTTCGACCAAGCCAGCGTAAATCATCTTCTCCCCAGCGAACAGGTTGTAGTGCTCGAAGATGTCGCGGATCTGGCCCTTGCAGTTGGAGCAAGGGGCGCAGACGTATTTGCGGGTGTTCTCGCCGCGGCAGTCGGCGAAGGCTTCGAGGATCTGCTCGAGCTTTTTTCGGCCGGCGATCTTGAAGCGCCACTCGGGGATGTTGCCGCGGGACATGATGGCGAAGCCCGAGCCGCCGCCGCAGCAGTAGTTGTGGGGGCCGTTGTGTTTCATCTCGCGGAACTGGGGGCAGAGGTACTGGATGACTTCGCGCTGAGGCTTGATGATGCCCATGAGTCGGGTGAGGTTGCACGGGTCGTGCAGGGTGACGGGGAAGTCGTTGCGCGAGGGGTCGAACTTGATCTTGCCCGAGAACACGATGTCCCGCAGCAGGGGGAAGCAGCTCTCGCGGGGGATCTTGAGCTCGTCGGGCAGCACGCGGTCGGCGATGACCGTGAGGGCCTTGTGGGCGTGTCCGCACTCGCCGAGCACGATCTTTTTCACGCCGAGCTTCTTGGCCGCCTTGGCGTGGAGGATCGCCGTGCGGGCGGCCTGCACGTCGTCGTAGAACACGCCGTAGTTGATGCTGTCGTAGCCCGCGATCTCGCTGGACAGGGTCCAGCTCAGGCCCGCCTTCTCGAAGATGATCGCGAACGCGGCGATGTTTTCGGGCCAGGCGAGGATCTCGCCGGCGTTGTGGATGAGCAGGATGTCCGCGCCCTCGACGTCCCACGGCGTCTTGAACTGGAAGCCCGTGGTCTCCGAGAAGTCCTCGTCGATGAACTCGATGTTGTCCTTGACGACGAGGTCGCTCATGCCGGTGGAGGAGCCGACCTTCATCTGGAGCATGGAGCCCTTCTCGTGCAGCTCGGGGGGGGCGATGCCCAGCTCCTGGCTGAAGATCTTGCGGATCTCGCGGGCGATAAGGCCGTTGTCCGCCCCGATGGGGCACGTCTGCGCGCAGCGTCGGCACAGGTTGCAGCGGTACGCCATCTCGCCGAGACGCGCGACGGTCCTCCAGTTCAGGTCGATGTCGCCGTTGCGCCAGCCGCTGAGGACTTCCTTCTTGACGTACTTCTTGTAGACGCGCCGGAAGACCTCGGAGCGGTAGGTGGGACGGTACACCTCGTTCTCACCGCTGGCCTCGTAGATGTGGCAGGACTCCGAGCAGGTGTTGCACTTGGCACAGTGCTCCATGGTGGTGATGAGCTGGGAGTACATCGTCCAGTTGTTCTCGGGGGTGAAGAGCTTCTCCATGCCCTTGATGAACTTCTCGACGAGCTCGTCCTCTTCCTTCTTGTTCTTGGGACGAGGGATGGGGAGGATCGTGGTGTCGTCGAGGATGCAGGCGAGCTCCTCGCGGGTGGTGTCCTTGATCGGCGTGAACTCCTTCTCGTCCCAGTCGAGAGGGATGGGCATCAGATCCTTGGCGTCGACGTGGGAGAGTTGCTTGGTGTCGGCAGCAGCGTCGGTAATGCGCAGGTGAACGCGTGACTTGCCCATCGTCTCACTCCTTGGTTGCAGCGGGCTTGGCCGCGGGCTTGGCCGCAGGCTTGGCCGCGGGCTCGGCTGTGGGGTTGAAGGTGGCGACTTCCGCCCAGTTCTTGCCGGTGCCCTTCACGTGGGCGGCGGACCAGGACACGGGGTAGCTCAGGACGGTGGCGATCCTGGCGGAGTAGGCGCCCTGGGCGTTGGACTCGTCGCCCCAGCGGATGTCGTGATAGAGGAAATACTTCATGAAGAAGTGAGCCATGTGCGTGAGGGGGATGTAGGCCAGGAGGCCGAAGGCGACGAGGAGCTGAGCGGCGAACAGGGGGTTGTCGAAGGCCGCGAGCTGGAAGGTCATGAGGTTGGCGAGGAACCCACGAAGGTGAGAGAACGTTGGGTCGTGGGTTTGCCAGGAGGCGAGGGCGAGGCCCATCGCGATGATGAACAGGACGAGGTTGAAGAAGTGTCCTGGGGAGGAGTAGATGCGCATGGCCTCGTTGGTGAGCCTCCGGTGCAGCAGAAGGACGCTGCCGAGGATGGTGAGGCTGAAGGCGACGGGGCCGAGGATGGAGGGGATCGTGACGAAGAGGATGGCGAGGACGCCGGCGTCAGGGGGCGCGCCGGCTGCCTGGGCGATCGCGCCGCCGATCATCAGCGCAATGAACGCGCTGGCGAGGTAGAGCCCGAGGTGGAAGGCGTAGGTGGAGTACCAGAGGGGGCGGTTGTGCTCCCAGACGGCCTTGAGAAAGAGGATCTCGGGCACCATGACCTTCAGCTCGTTGACCATGGAGACTTCCCGGGGCTTCTTCCACCAGTCGACGTCTTCGAGGTAGCTGCCGCCGTAGACGTCGCGCCCCTTGCCCTCGTGGGCGACGGGGTAGAGCTCCCAGCGGAGGTGGACCGGGTTGTTGAGGTACTTGATAGCGCGCCGGGCGACGGCGCCGATGAAGACGAGCAGTGCCACGTAGGCGACGACGTAGACGATTGTGGACATCGAGAATCTCCCACTTCGCGGTTGAGAAGGGCCCGAGGCGGCGCGGCTAGGCGTCTTGGCCGGTGAGCTTTGCGGCCAGGGCCAGCAACTCCTTCTTGTCGATGGGCTTGGAGACGAACCCCTCGGGCTGAGGGGCATTGCGCATGCGGCTGAGGAAGTTTTGCATGGGCTCCCCGATGCCGGTGACGATGATGACGGGGATGGTCTTGTAGGTTTCGTGGGCTTTGAGGTCGCGGAAGGTCCGCACGCCTGACTGCTCCGGCATGGACATGTCGAGGGTGATGAGGTCGGGCTTTTCCGAGCCGACCAGCTTCCACGCTTCGACACCGTTGCCTGCGGTCACGGTGTCGTAGCCATTGTCCTGAAACAGGGCCGTCAGAAAGGTCACGACGTCCTGCTCATCGTCCACGACCAGTACTTTCTTCTTGTCGCTCATGATCTCCCCGCTTTGTCGGGCGCGCGGCCCGATGTCACGACCGGCTTCACCTTGGCGGACTTGGCGTGCCGATCGAGCTCTTTTTCTGCCAACCCGCGCAACTTGTAGGCCATGTCCCGCATCGTTCCGAACACGACCCCGCAGCCGGCGTCCATGCGGAAGTCGTCGCCGCGCTTCGCGAGCTCCAGCATCTGCTCGCTCACTTGCAGCACGCTTCGCAGGTTGTCGTCGGGCCGTTCGGGATCCATCGGGCCGTTCCTTTGCTTGAGACACGCTCCGCTCAGCAAAGGGTGTACCACTTGGGACATTCCCGCAATCTTTGGATTGATATGCCTTTATTTTCAGCGGATATGGTGAGGGTATTAATGAGACAGTCAGGAAGCGTGTCTCATCGTGCAACGCGAAAGAGAACGGGACGAATCATGCTCAATGCTCTAAATATGATGACTTTGAGCCCGCGACGCGGGGAGGGCTCGCGAGACGTGTGTCTCAAGATCCATTTTGAGAACGTCTTGAGACACGAGACACGGCAGCGACTCGACACCGGTCGGGCGTGTGCCGCGGTACCGGTTCAGCAGGCGAGCAAGTCGTCCAGCTCCCGGGCGAGGCGCGACGCGACACGGGCTCGCACGAATCGGTACGGGCCAGGCAGCTCGACCTCCGCCTGGGCCGCGCCGTCGATCAGCCGCAGTCGCCCCCTGGCGCCCACCGCAACGCCGGGCGGGGGCAACACCTCGAGCACGCCGTCCACCCAATGCCATACGAGCCGGTACTTCGCTGCCGCGAGCGCCGCCGCCCTCTCGATCCGCGAGCGCGCCTCGCTGAGGGTCAATCGATGGGGCTGCATCACGCGTATCGAAGCCATGAACCTACCGAGAGCATGCAACGAGGCCCTCCCCTTTGCCATGAAGGTTCGGTGGAGGATTGGTGCAGGAATGGTCACCCCTAGGACTCGAGCAAGTCAAAATCCTGGGTCCGATTGAACGTCTCCAGACGCTCCTGCAAGGGCTCGTCCCCCTCTCGCAGGAAGGAGCCGCCCGGCACCGCCAGCCCCTCGTCGAAGAGGCCCAGGTACACGGACAGGTTCTTGCCGCGGGCGTGTCGCGCCGCGCGGGCCACCTCCTGCAAGGTGGGCGGCGTGTACTCGCCCTTGGCGAACGCTGGCGCGAGCTGCGTGCCGAAGGCCACGTACGTGGGGTTGAGGTGCATGTTGATCGGAACCCCGCTGCGCGTGGCTTGATCGTGCAGGTAGTCGATGGCCCGGTGAATGTCCGCCACCGCCTCGCCGCCCGACATGCCAATGACCGGCTTGAGCATGAAGTAGCACTTCAGCCGGTACCGGTAGGGGCTCATCAGGTCCACGAGCCCCTCGAACGTCGAAAGCGGCATCCCCTTGTGGAACACCTCGTCCCGGATCGTGTCGTCGAACGCCTCGAAGCCCACCGCCAGCTCGAGCTCAGCGCGCCGGTCCCGCTCCCCCAAGGCCCGTGCGATGTAGCAGAGCTCGTCCCACTCCACGTACTCGGGCCGCGTCTCCAGGCTCAGAATGTCCAGGTTCGGAAGCGCCACGTTGACGCGCGCGAGCAAGTAAAAGAGCGCGGTGGCGGGGAAGGTGACCTGATCGAGCACGGAGCCGTTGTTGCTGACGATCAGCTTGTGGACCTCGTGCGCGCGGGACTTCACCTCGTCGAGGGCGAGGAGGTGGTCCACCTGGGCCATGATGTCGCGGTAGTGCACGTGGTGCAGGGACGACAGGGTGGGCAGGTTGCACCCGAGGCAGCGGTTCCAACGACAGGCGCGTGTGTAGAAGACGGCGAACAGGACGGTGCCGCCGGCTTCTTGCTGGAACCACCACTGGGCGAGCTGGGTGGGATCGCGCTCCGTGAACGAGAAGTTCTTTTCGGCGCGCTCGGACCCGTGGAGGATCTGCTTCTGGGGATCGGCTGGCATGTTGTGGGCCAGTGTACTCCTCCAGGAAGGTTGACAGACGAGGGAAACGAAGGGAATCTCAGGGCCCTTGCGCGGGTTTTCGCGCACATTCCCGGGAGATTGACCATGACGGATCGCACTCGCCGCAGCGTGCTGGCAGGGATCGTGGGGGCCGCCGCAGGTGCCGCCCTGGCCGGATGCGATGACAAGAAGAAGGAGACGCCCGCCTCCGACCCGCCCAAGACCGGGCCGGAGACCCCGTTGACTCCTTCGAAGCCCTCGGCGCCGGACAAGACCTACAAAATCGCCTGGTCCGTCTGGACCGGGTGGATGCCCTTCAAGCTCATGCAGGAGAAGGGACTGCTCGCCAAGCGTGCCTCCGAGCACGGTGTGAAGATCGAGCTCGTCGAGTTCAAGGGCTACATGGACTCGGTGCAGGCCTTCGCCGCCAAGAAGGTCGACGGGGTCACGATGACCTCGATGGAGTCGTTGCAGCCGGCCTCCAACGGTGTCGACTCCGTGGGCATCTTGGTCAATGACATCTCCAACGGTGGCGACGGCGTCCTGGTGCGGTCGAACATGAAGCTCGAGGACCTGAAGGGGCAGACGGTGCTGCTCGAGGAGTTCAGCGTCAGCCACTACCTTCTCGTACGCGCCCTCGAGTCGGTGAAGATGGCGGAGAAGGACGTCAAGATCAAGAACATCCCCGGGGACGACGCGGGCAAGGCGTTCTTGACGGACCAGAACGTGAAGGCGGTGACCACGTGGAACCCGCACCTGTTCCAGGCCACCGAGCAGGGCAAGGGCAAGGTGGTGTTCTCGAGCAAGGACATACCGGGGGAGATCATCGACTTTCTGGTGGTGTCCGGGGCTGCGCTTCAGGAGAACCCGAACCTGGGCAAGGCCTTGGTGGAGGCCTGGTACGACGCCATGGACATGATCAAGGACAGCAAGACGCGCGGCGAGGCGATCGAGATCATGGCGAAGGGGGCGGGCGCCACGGTCGAAGAGTTCAACAAGATGCTGGCGGACACGGACCTGTTCACGGATCGCACCAAGTGCCAGGAGTTCTTGGGCAGTGCCACGCTCAAGGACACCATGGCCAAGATCAAGAAGTTCAGCTTCGACCATGGGCTCATCAAGGACGCGGGCTTCGACATCGGGTTCGGGCCGGGAGCGCAGAAGCTCCGCTTCGACGCCAAGTATGTGATCAAGTGAGCAAGTCGGCGCGCAAGCTCATCGGGACCCCGCTCCCACAAGTTCGACGCGTCTTGCTTGGGTTGATCCCGGTGCTGCTGATGGTGGCGGCGTACGCCTACTTCTCCCATCAGCGGCACATCGAGAACCCGATGGATCGGCTGATGCCCGGTCTATCGAAGCTGTGGGCGGGGCTGCAGGAGATCACGACCCCGGACAAGCGGTCGGGCCAGGTCTGGCTCTGGGTGGACACCGTGGCTTCCCTCGAGAGGCTGGGCAAGGGGTTGGGGGCCGGCCTGGCCATCGCCTGCACGCTCGGCCTGCTCATGGGCACCTTCTCCACCGTGCGCGCCTTGTTCGCCCCCATCGTGACCGCGCTCGCGAAGATCCCACCCCTCGCCCTGCTGCCCATCATCTTCATCTTCCTCGGCGTCGACGAGAGCTCGAAGATCGTGCTCATCGCCTTGGGTGTGGCGCCCACCCTGACCAACGACATCACCCTCGTAGGCCAGTCGATCCCGCGCAACACGATCGTGAAGGCCTACACCCTGGGGGCCAGCACGGGCGAGGTGGTGATCAAGGTCATCTTGCCCCAGATCCTGCCTCGCATGATCGACTCCATCCGGCTGACCATCGGCCCCGCGTGGATCTACCTCATCGCCTCGGAGGCGATCAGCGCCGACAGCGGGCTCGGGTATCGCATCTACGTGGTGCAGCGGCAGCTCGCCATGAACGTGATCTTGCCCTACGTGGTGTGGATCGCGCTCATCGGGCTGGTGCTCGACTACGGCCTCGCGGCGCTCTCCCGCTGGGGGTTCCCCTGGGCTCACGCACAGAAGGATCATTGAGATGTCCGACACCGCGGGCGACGACACCAAGAACAGCGCGGTGGACAAGGCTGCGAGGGCGGCGCGGGAGGCTGCGAGGCTCGCTGCCGAGAAGCGAAAGATCGAGCGAGCCACCGAGGCGTCGGCCGAGGTCGTCACGGCCTCGAACGAGCGGCCCTCCACGGCGTCGGTCCCCTCCACCCCGCTGCTCGACTGCTCTCACGTCTACCAGCGCTACCCCAATCCCAAGGGGGGCTTTCAGGTCGTCCTGAACGACATCAACCTCGTGGTGCCCAAGCACGACTTCATCACGGTGGTCGGGCCGAGCGGGTGCGGCAAGTCGACGCTTCTTCGCCTGGTGCTGGGGTCCGAGGCGCCCTGGATGGGGCAGCTGAGCGTGCGGGGCAGGCCCATCGACCACCCCGACCGGCACCGCGGCATCGTCTTTCAGAAGTACTCGCTGTTTCCTCACCTCACGGTGCTCGACAACGTGGTCTTCGGCCTCGAGCTCGACGGCACCTGGTTGCTCCAGAAGTGGCTGACATGGCCCCTGTACCGGAATACGCACCACAAGCGCTACGTGGAGCAGGCGATGGGGTACTTGCGTGCGGTGAAGCTCGACGAGCACGCCAAGAAGCACCCGCATCAGCTGTCGGGAGGCATGCAGCAGCGTGTGGCGATTGCGCAGGCGATGGCGATGAAGCCGGACATCCTGCTGATGGACGAGCCGTTCGGGGCGCTGGACCCGGGGACGCGCGAGTCGCTGCAAATCACCATCATCGAGACGTTCCAGCAGCAGGACATCACGGTGTTCTTCGTCACCCACGACATGGAAGAGGCGCTGTTCGTGGGCAACCGACTCCTTGTGTTGTCGGCCTACTACGAGCCCGAGGAGCCCACACAGCAGGGGGCGAAGATCGTGATGGACGTGCCCACGCCGAAGGACACGCGCACGAGCGTGAAGGCCACGGCGGAGTTTCAGGAGTTCATCGCGGAGGTCCGTCGCCGCGGGTTCGATCCCACGTGCCGTCAGAAGATCTCGGAGTTCGACCTGCGCGCGGCCGAGGCGGTGCGCAAGGGGGCGTGAGCCCTCAGGCCATGACGGGCCCGAAGTCCCCTGCCTTCACCCACTTCGTGATCACGCGCTCGATCTTCTCGTAGGCCTCCCCGGTGACGCCGAGCGCTTCGGCGTACTCGGCGATCCGCGCCCGCTCCTTGTCGGAGAACGCGCCGTCCGCCCACGCCAGCAGCACGCCGCACTGGATCGCGACCATGCGAATCGTGGGATCCGTGACGCGCGCTGCCAGCGCCGCAGGCGTCATCGGCGCCAGCTGCTCGGTCGCGTCGAAGTCCGCGTTGAGCATCTCGACGAAGCCCTCGATCATGCGAAGCTCGTCGTCGTGCATCCCGTCCGATTCGGCGATGTCTTTGAGGGCGGCCACGATCGCGGTCGCGTCGTCCGTGCTCATGGGGACATCGGTGAAGAGCGGGTAGAGATCTTCGTTCGTGGTCATGGCGACATCGTACGAACATCGCGTGGGCGGGATCAAGACATGATGCGGTCCTGCACGGTAGCGATGAAGCCCTGCGGGTCCTCGAGCGACACGAAGAAGCGGGGGAACCGCTTCTTGATGCCGGGCAGCACGTGGAAGGCGAGAGGCTTCTTGAACTCGATCTTCACGACCCCCTGGGTGGAGCCGATGAAGCCGAGGCCGCCGTACCCGATCCGGAGCCCGATGCCGTAGATCCATGACCAGTGGTGCGGCTCGACGCTTTCGACCTCTGCCAGCGGGAAGGTCTCTTCCCCGATGCCGAGCTTCAGGGTGATCTCCTTGTCGTCCACCTTGACCCAAGAACGCGCCTGGGTGGCTCCGATGAGCAGCAGTGGGGCAGCCCACAGCGGGTCGATGTTCACGTTGAAACGGTCCATGGCACCTCCGGGGTGGCGAGCCTACCACCGGCAGGGGATAGTTCGACGGGCCTTTGTCTTCCCTAACTGGGATGTGGACTGCTTCTCACGGGCCTTCATGACACCGGGATCTTTCAAGGTGATCCTGTCCGCGGGCTGCAGAGCCCACGGCAAGATTGGGGAAGCCCGCCGGGGCGGGCTTCGCACGGTACGCCTTGCCGAACCTTGTCATCGAGTCCTCCTGATCCCTTCTGGCCCGTTGCGGGTCGAAGGACGAACCGCCTTCCACTTCCCCAAGCGAGCTCACGTCGTGGCCGCGCAAAGCCCGCCCTTGCGGCGGGCTTCCCCAATCTTGCCGTGGGCTCTGCAGCCCGCGGACCGGATCCACTCGAGAAATCTCAGTGTCATGCAGCTCCGTGAAAAGTCCCTATCGGGATAGCAAAAAATGACCCTTGGCCTACGAAGGTCCGTTCCACTCTCCAGCCTCGGTTTTCGGACAGCTTTCCTGAGCTCTTTGGTGTTGGCCGCCCGTCCAAGGTATCCTCTCCGTCCCGTGACCCCCGACGACCTCCCTCGACCGTCCTCGATCTGTCCCAACGCGCTCATCGAGGGCAGGTTTCGCCTGTCTCTCCCGCTCGGGCAGGGGGGCATGGCGAGCATCTGGGCGGCGCGCGACGAGAAGCTCGACTGCGAGGTCGCCGTCAAGTTCCTCGACCCGGAGCTCACCAAGTCGACGGAGCTGGTGGAACGTTTCCGTCGAGAGGCGCTCGCGGTCTCGCGCATTCCGAGCATCCATGTGGTTCGCGTGATCGACTACGGCGTGACGGAGCATCACGAGCCCTACATGATCCTCGAGCGGCTTCGGGGCTTCGACCTCGACCAGGTGGTCCGCCAGCAGGGGCGCGTCCCTCCGGCCAAGGTGCTGCACATCCTCAAGCAGGCCTGTCGCGCGCTCGCCAGCGCGCACGACGTGGGCGTGATCCATCGCGACATCAAGCCGTCGAACCTGTTTCTCACGCCCGATGGCGACGACTACTTCGTCCATGTGCTCGACTTCGGGGTGGCGAGGATGGCGGCCGAGGGCAGGGGAAGCCGGAACCTGACGCGGCCGGACGAGCTGCTCGGCACGCTCGAGTACATGTGTCCCGAGCTGGTTCTGGGCAGTGGGCACGCCCTTGACGGCAGGGCGGACGTGTATGCCTTGGGGGTCGTGACCTATGAGGCGCTGACCGGTACGACGCCCTACCCCGGTGAGTCGCTCGGCGAGATCATCATGTCCTTGACGCAGCGGCCCCTGGTGCCCGCGTCGTCCCTGCAGCCCGATGTGCCCCCCGCCTTCGACGCATGGCTGGCTCGCGCCCTTGCCATCGCGCGTGACGATCGGTTCGCGACCGCGCACGAGATGGGGGATGCGCTGGCTGTCGTCGAGCGTGCTTTGCGGGCCGGACCCGCTTCCGTGGGGCCTGCGCCGTCGGAAGCATCTGTCGCCTCGTCTGTCTCTTTGCCTCCCGTGGCTTCCCCGCCGCCTGCAGCGCCGCCTGCAGCGCCGCCGCCGCCTTTGGCTTCCCCGCCGCCCGTGGCGCCTTCCCCGCCGCCCGTGTCCCAACCGATGGCATCCGCACGTCCGGTGGCCCCGCTCCCTGAGGTGGGTGGCGTCGTTGCTCCCGCCAGCCGATCCTCAGCGGTTCGTGAGAGCGTGCTCGGTGCCCTGGGTGAGAAGCGCAAGCCCGTGGAACAGATGCTCGACCGAGCGGGCTACGAGCTGGAAGCTTGGACTCCCCAGGTTTTGAGGAACCGGACGGAGCCGGTCCATCGCATCCTTGTTCGATTGGTGACCGAGACAGCAGGGCGCGCCTGGCGCAATCACCGGGAGATCACGATCATCGCGGTCGGCGCGGTGGCCGCCCTTGTCATCGTGCTCCTTGCGTTCGTGGTGCTTGGCTGACTTCGGAGCCGCTCAGGACAGGGACAGCATGCGTTCGATCGGGACCAGGGCGCGCACGCGGATGTCTTCGGGGACGTCGACCCGCGGGGCGAGGTCTCGAAGGCACAGGTACACCTTCTCGAGCGTGTTGCGCTTCATGTACGGACACTCGTTGCAGGCGCAGGTGCCCTCCTGGGGGGGCGCTTCGAGGAAGGTCTTGTGCGGGGCGGCCTTCTTCATCTGGTGCAGGATGCCGGGCTCGGTGCCCACGATGAACTTCTGGGCCGGGCTGGTCTGCACGTACTTGAGCAGGGCGGTGGTCGAACCGACGTAATCGGCCAGGCGCAGCACGGGGGGTTCGCACTCGGGGTGCGCGATGAACAGCGCGTCCTTATTGCGTTCCTTGAGACCGATGATCTTGCGCTCGCTGAAGGTCTCGTGAACGACGCAGGCGCTCGGCCACAGATGCATTTCGCGTCCGGCTTGCTTCATGACGTGGCGCCCGAGGTTGCGATCGGGCGCGAAGAGCACCTCCTTCTCCGGCGGGATGGCCTGTACGACCTTGACGGCGTTGGCGGACGTGCAGATCCAATCGCTCTCGGCCTTCACGGCGGCGGTGCAGTTGATGTAGCTCACGGCCACGGCGCCGGGGTGCTTGGCGCGCCAGGCTTTGAAGGCGTCCACGGGGCAGCCGTCGGCGAGGGAGCAGCCGGCCTCGAGGTCCGGGACGACCACGATGCGGTCGGGGTTCAAGATCTTCGCGGTCTCGGCCATGAAGTGAACGCCAGCGAAGCAGATGACGTCGGCGTGGGTCTTCTTGGCTTCCTGGGCGAGCTGCAGGGAGTCACCGAGGAAGTCGGCGATGTCCTGGATCTCGGGCACCTGGTAGAAGTGCGCGAGGATGATCGCGTTGCGCTCCTTCTTGAGGCGAGCGATCTCGGCTTCGAGGTCGAGGCTCGGGTCGATGCCGTTGGGGTACGCTGCTCGTTCCATGGCGGGCTTGTAGAGCCCATGGTTCCGGATGGCCAGAGCCCCGCGCCAGATCCTGAACGGGACGGGGTGGCGAGCCAGCGGCAGCGGGTCTCGCGCCCGATCGCGGCCTGGTTTTCCGCCCCGCCGGACTGGATGTGGTAATTTGACGCGCGCTTCTGTCGGAGCTGAAAATCCCCATGCTTGGACTCGGTACGAGGATCGCTGGCAAGTACGAGCTCGAGCGTCGCCTTGGGAAGGGCGGCATGGGAGAGGTGTGGCTGGCGCGTCACATGGCCCTGGGGGAGCGTCGTGTCGCGATCAAGTTTTTGCTCAACTCGCTGAGCCCGGAGCTTCTGGAGCGGTTTCACCGGGAAGCCCGGATCGCGTCGAAGATCCGGACCCGCCACGTGGTGGAGGTGGTCGACTTCGGCGAGCACCAGGGCGCGCCCTTCCTCGTGATGGAGTACCTCGAGGGGCAGGAGCTTCGTGCGTTGCTCGACGAGCGCAAGCGGCTGGACCCTCCGACGGCGATGGAGATTCTGGTGCAGGCGGCCAAGGGGTTGCAAAAAGCGCACGACGCCGGCCTGATCCACCGGGACATCAAGCCCGAGAACCTGTTCCTGACCCAGAACGAGGATGGGCGCCTGCTGCTCAAGCTTCTCGACTTCGGGATCGCGAAGTCGGTGGCGACCGAGCCGCAGACCGCGACAGGCGCGATGATCGGCACCGTGTACTACATGAGCCCGGAACAGTTCCAGGGCGTGAAGGGCATCGACCACCGCACGGACCTCTGGTCGCTGGCGTGCGTGGCCTACGAAATGCTCGTGGGGGAACGGGTGTTCTCGGGGGACTCGGTGCTGATGCTCGGCATGCATATTCTCGGCAAGGATCGCCCCGTGCCGAGCCGACGGGCGCCCGGGATTCCTTCGGGCTTCGACGCGTGGTTCGCCCGGGCGTTGCACCCCGACCTTGCGCAGCGGTTCTCTTCTGCCCAGGAGATGATGTCGTCGCTCGCTGGCGCGTTGGGTGTGCGCGAGGACAGCGTGAACCTGGTTCTGGCGACCGGCTCCCAGCGGGTGGGGCCGGAGACGTCCGACCCCGTGTCGACGTCGTCGTTCCGGGTGAGCTCGAGGTTCGGGACGCCGCCGCGGCGGATTCCCTTGGTGCTCGCCTTGGCGGGCCTCGCGGGGGTCGTGGTGGTGACCGCGGCGATCTCGTTTGCGCTGCGACCCGAGGTAGAAAACACCGCGGCGGTGGCCCCTTCGTCGGAAGCCCCTGCGGCCTCTGCAATCTCGGCAGCCTCGTCGTGGCCCGTGGCGCCCATCGAGTCGTCGGCACCCGTGGCGAGCACGGTTCCGGAGCGAGACGGCGTGCTGGTGCGGGCGCTGGCCCTGGTCGAGCAGGGCGACGAAGCGAAAGCGCACCGTCTGCTCGCTGACGTGCCGGTTGGGGACCCGCTGCGTTCGGACGAGCGATTCACGCGCGTGGAGAATGCTTTCGCGGACCGCTGGCTGCTCGAGGCCCCCCGACAGAGCCAAGAAGCCGAGAGGGTTCGCATGCTCACGGAGGTGGTCGAGAGCGGTGCGGACGAGGGGAGACGTGCGCGGGCGCGCGCCCTGGTCGAAGCCACCACGCGTGTGCCGTCGAAGGGGTCGAAGCCGCCGCCCCGGGGCACGAAGCCGGCCTCGACGCCAGTGCCGACGCCGGTGCCGACGGAGACAGCGACGCCGCCAGCGAACACAGGGTCGCTGCCCTCGCGGTTCTGATGGGAGGGACGAGTTGACCCGAGCGCGAAGACACGTGAAGTGGGTGGTGGCAGTGACCCTCGCGCTCCTGTGCATAGCGTCCAGAGACGTGCGCGCGGGGGAGGATGCGGATGCCTTGAAGGAGCGGGGCGACGCCGCGTTCGACGGGCGTCGATTCGTGGAGGCGCTCGAGAGCTATCAGGCCGCGTTGAAGAAGCGTCGGGATGCGCGGCTGCACTACAACATCGCGCAGGCACTGTCGGCGCTGGCGAGGTACCCGGAGGCCTTGCGGTCCTACCAGGCCTTTCTCGCAGAGGCCCCGGCGGGAATGCTGAACGAGGCGCAGCAGGCGGCGCTGTTCGGCTTGCTGGAGGAGCTGAAGGGCAAGATCGCGCGTCTCGATCTGACCTGCGACGTCCCCGGGGCGCGGGTGCTCGTTCGTGGGAAGATGGCGGGGGTCACTCCGCTGGATGGGGCGTTGGTGCTCAATGCCGGGGAGGCGCGCGTGGAGGTGCTGGCCGACGGATACGAGCCATTCGAAGCGACGATGAAGCTGGAGGGGGGAGCGGTGGTGCCGTTGAGCATCCGGCTCAAGCGAGTGGACTTTCGCGGGTGGCTGAGCGTGGTGAGCAATGTGGCGGGCGCCGAGGTGTACGTGGACGGGGTATGGAGGGGAGTGGCTCCGTTGCAGCTCAGGGTGAGGCAGGGGACGCACGTGGTGGCGGTGAAGGCGGAGGACCATGTCGAGTACGGCGAGGTGGCGGCCATTGCGGCAGGGCAGCGCTCGGAGGTGAAGGCGCAGTTGGAGCGGGCCCCAGACTACACGTTAGCGTACGTGGGATTCGGCGTGGCGGGCGTGGGCGTGGCGGCGGGGACGGTCACCGGCATTCTGGCGTACTCGCGGCTCGGCAGTGCGACGGACCACTGCGACGAAGTGGCCCAGGAATGTGGGCCTGCGGGGCGGGACGACCTGGCGGCGTCGAAGACCTGGGGATTGCTGTCCACGGTGGGCTTCGGGGTGGGAGTGGCAGGGGCGGCGCTCGGAGGCTACGGGTTGATGACGGCCAAGCCGAGCGGGAGGGAAGCGCCCGTGGGGGTGGCAGTGGGCCCCGGACAGCTCTCTTTTCGAAGGAGTTTTTGACAATGCCTCCTTCGAACCTCCTGCGCTTCGGGTGGCTGGTGCTGGTCTTTGCGGGCGGCTGCAACATGATCACGGGCGCGAGCGACTACGACGAGGTTTCTCGCTGCACGGGACCCCTTTGCGGCGTTTGCCCCGCGGGGCAGAGCTGGGACCCGGAGCGTGAAGTGTGCGTCGAGGACGCCGTGTGGTGCACGCAGGGGGGCGGCCGGTGGGACGACGCCCAGCAGGTGTGTTTGCCCAAGGGCACGTGCGCGGCGGGGCAGCGATGGTACGCGGGAAACGAGTCTTGCGTGCCCGCGTGCGGCGATGGGGCGTCGGAGTGCGGCCCCAGCTGTTGCGGGTTTGGGCTCTACTGCGTCACGGATGGGAAGGGCAACCCGATGTGCAGCGCGTGTGAGGCCGCGGACCTCGTCTGCGGGGAGACGTGCTGCGAGCTGGGGGCGACGTGCACGGACCCGGAGCGCGGCGTGTGCAGCGCAGCCTACGGGAGCGCGGGGCGGTCGTGTGCCGGCGGCTTGACGTGCGCCGATGGGAAGGACTGTTGTGAGAGCGCGGTGGTGCCCGGGGGCACGTTCCTGATGGGGGCGCCGGAGACGAGCCAATCGGCCTATGCGGACGAGTTTCCGGAGCACGAGGTCACCGTGTCCCCGTACCGCATGGACGCCTACGAGGTAACGGTGGGACGGTTCCGGGCGTTCGTGGAAGCTTGGAACGGAGAGCGTCCGCCGGCGGGTGCCGGGGCGCACCCCAGGATCGGCGGAAGCGGGTGGCGAAGCGTATGGGACCCGCGTCTGCCTGCCGATCGGAACGAGTTGAAGGAACAGCTCGTGACCTGCGGGGAAGCTTCGACCTGGCTGCTGGGCGATGACAACCTTCCCATCAACTGCGTGAGCTGGTTCGAGGCGTTCCTGTTCTGCGCGTGGGACGGGGGAAGGCTCGCGACGGAAGCAGAGTGGGAGTATGCGGCGTCGGGGGGGGAAGAGCGTGAGTATCCGTGGGGGGATACGGCGCCCACGGAGGGCCATGCGGCGCATGATTGCGGGCATGGGGGTGTGCCGGAGGAATGCGACCCACAGGACATCGCGCCGGTGGGCAGCAAGCCGCTGGGAAGGGGGAAGTGGGGCCAGCACGACCTGGCAGGGAACCTGTACGAGTGGGTGCTGGACGTCTTCGATCTGTACACCCTCGACCCGTGCGACGACTGCGCGAACGCGGCGGACGTGCCGGTCCGCGGGGTTCGTGGTGGGAGCTGGCTGAACGAAGCAGGCTACCTGCGCGCCTCGTTCCGCAACAGCGGCGCCCCGGGCTATCGCGACCACGACGTGGGGATTCGCTGCGTGCGTGGCGTCGATTGACGCGGTGGCGAGGCATGGGAACCAAGCCCTCGTCACGGAGCTTCTGGGACGTCCGATCGAAGCGGTCTGTGATTCTGGTCGTGGCCTTGGGGATTGTGCTCTTGGTTGTTGCGGTGGTGGCGGGGCAGAAAGAAGCGTCGCCGCCGGCGCGGTGTCCGGACGGGTTGGTGGCTCTGGCTGCGCGTTGCTGTGGACCGGGGCAGACGAGCCGCGACGGACGGTGCATGGGCAAGCCTGCGTCGTGTCCGACGGGCTTCTCGATGCGTGAGGACGGCTGCGTGGTAGAGCCTTCCCGCGTGACGATCGCGGCTGGGTCGGTCCGCATCGGTCCCGGGGACTGGGAGGCGCAAGGGCAAGTCGTGCCGCGGGACGTGGTGATTC
>CAZAWR010000079.1:0-30558 GCA_964488865.1 uncultured Polyangiaceae bacterium
GGGAAGGGGCAGGGGAAAGGGCAAGGGTCAGAAACCCGGGCCGGCGCAATGCACCTCCTCGAAAAGCTCGCTTGTGAAGCGGATTTCCGATACAAGCAGAGGACATGAAGATCCTTGTCGTGGAGGATCAAGACTCCATCCGTCGAATGATCGAGGCCCTCGTCACGGGGCGGGGCCATGATGTCGTGGGCGTGGCCAATGGCGCCAAGGCGCTGGAGGCTTGCATGCACGATCGGCCCGACATCGTCCTGCTCGATCTCAACCTTCCCGGACACTACGACGGCTTCGAGGTGTGCCGGCGCCTTCGCATGGACCCGACCACGCGGGAAGTCCCGATCGTGATCATCTCGGCCCTCGACGATCTCGCATCACGCGAGAAGGCGGCGACCGCCGGCGCGACGGCGTACTACACCAAGCCCTTCAGCCCGATCGCCTTGCTCAAGGAGATCGAGACGCTCAAGGGCCAGATCGGCAAGAGCTGACGCACGGACCCTGCACCGGGGTTCGGACGGTCGTCAGAGGATGTTGAGGTATCGCTTCGCGCGATCGGTGGCGGCATCTCGCAAGGCAGTGGCCTCGTCCGTCGGGATGCGCAGCTTATCGACCATCGCGTCGATCAGCTTCGTCTCGGGCTCGGACGGATCTCCGTCGGCGAAGCTCAAGAACACGGCGTGCTGCAGCAGCACGCGGCGATCGTCGTAACTCAGGTCGGAGATCGGGATGTCGTCGACGGTGCGGGGGGTGTTCGCGTAGGAGCGAAGCGCGTCGGCTTCTTCGGGGCTCGCGCCGAAGGCCTCGAGCAAGGCGTCGAGGACTTCCTTCTCTTGATCGGCGAACTTGCCGTCCGCCCATGCCACGGGGACCAACGCCTGGAGGATCGCTTTGTTCTGCTCGTGCATGGGTGGAATGTTCGACGACTGCTTGCTGTTCGTCAACCGGATCGAGGCCGGAACGCGCGAATCTCGTGCTGGGTGCCCGAAGTGAATCCTGGGATCGCACGGGTTCGGCGGGGTGTCGGATCGCTCGCGGCCCCCTTCGGCCAAGTCACGGTTCGAGGTCGAGGCGGAGCTCCGTCTGTCGCAGGAGCTGGTGGCCGTGCCTGACTTCTCGGGTTGGCGCGTCGACCCCTTGCCTACCTCGCCCAAAGGACGGACAGGTCGAACTCGATGGCTTCGAACGGCTCGGCCCGCAGGAGCTCGGCATCTGCGGCTGCGAGCACCATTCGGTAGGTGTCCCCGTCAAGACGCCAAACTTCCAATACGCGCGT
This sequence comes from uncultured Polyangiaceae bacterium, assembly GCA_964488865.1. GTDB lineage: Bacteria > Myxococcota_A > Polyangia > Polyangiales > Polyangiaceae > MWCO01. The sequence goes on from CAZAWR010000079.1 coordinate 1,268, forward strand.
GCCGGGATCGACGAACCACAGATGTCGCACCTGCTCGCGGGCGTAGATTCGAGACTTGCGCACGCGATCCACGCTCGCGGTGGACGGCGACGTGACCTCACACGCCCAGTCCGGGGCAAGCGAGGTGAAGGCCGACTGGGGTATCTCGGGCATCCGCTCTCGCCTCCAGCCGGCCAAATCGGGGACCAGGATGTCCGCGCTCAGGTGCAGCTCCGGCTCGTCTAGGATCACCCACCCGCCCGGGCCCCCACGGCCACGCTTGAATGGGGGGCCCAGCTCTTCGCCCAACGCGCTGGAAGCCGTCGCGTGGGGAAAGGCGGGGCGCGGGTGCAGGACGAGCTCACCGTCGATCACCTGGGCGATCATGTGCTCGGGCGCAGCGAGGACGTCCTCGTAGGTTGCGACCTTGCGAGCGAGATCAGCCATGGATCGATTATGGATGGTGGGTGTCGTAGGGGCAAGCGATCGGATTCGTCATCAGACCTGCACCCAAGGCGAGGGCAGCAGCGCGGAGCGCTTGATTCGGGGCCATCCGAGCTGAAGGCGATGCGTATTGGGGTGAGCCGCGATGAGCGCGGCGAGGGGGCTTTGCGAAAGCCCCCTTAGAAAGACGCGCGGAGCGCTTGATTCGGTTCTAGCGGGAGGCTGTGGCGGGGCCCATCTGATCGGCGACCCGGGTCAGGAGCCGGCCGGTGGCGTGGTCCCGCTGGACTTCCGCCTCGACCAGGTCGATCCGTGCGCGAACCGCTCGCAGCCGCGCCTTGCGAAGCTCGTCCTCCGCCAGCTGCACCTCGACGGGAATCGCGACGCCGATCTCGAACCGCTCGGTGGCGGCCGCCACCTGCTTGGCCGCGATCTCCGTGGTCTTCTCGGCCATCTGAAGCCGGATGCGTGCCGCCCTCTCCTGCTCCAGAAGGGTCTCGACCTCCGTCTGAATGCGCTGGCGAGCCGCCAGCAAGCGCTGCTGCGCCACTTGCACCGCGAGCAGGTCCCTCGCTCGCTCCGAGGATTTTCGCGCATCGTCGAGCGGAAGCTCGTACACCACACCCACGTGCACGCTGGTCGCCCGGGCCGTCGCCATCTGCTCGAACGCGGGCGGGATCTCCTGATTTCCGAGGCCCGCCACCTGCACGTACCCCTCGAGATCGAGCCGAGGACGATAGGCGTCCCCGGACGCGCGGATCTGCTCCTGAGTCAGGCGCAGTTGCGCCTCGAGCTCCTTGATCTCGGGCGAGTTCGCGAGCGCCTGCTCCACGGCGGCCGTGCGCAACGGCATCGGAGTAGCTGCCGGCTGCTGCCGAATCTCCGCCGCCAAGCCCGTCCCCAGCCCCTCCGTGGTCCCCATCCTCTGCGCCAGCGCTAGACTCCGCCGCCGCTGATCCGTCTGGGCGCTGACCACGCTCTCCTCCAGGCTCGCCACCCGCGTCTCGAACGGAAGCACCTCCACAGGCGCGAGCGCCCCGTCGTCCACTCGCTGCTGTGCCTCGTCGCGCTGCCGCTTGGCGAGGTCCCGCGCGTTGCCCTCGATGCCCACCGCCGCCTCCGCGTACCACAGCTCCCAGTACGCCAGCAGCACCTCGCGAGCCACCTCGCTCGCCACTCGATCCCGCGATAGCTCCGCGGCGGTGCGGTTGATGCGCGCCACTCGTAGCTGCTGCTCGCCCACCTCCACACCAGCGCCCCGCATCAAGGGCTGCGTCACGCTCGCCCGGGCGCTCGTTCCGTAGCCGGGCCCGCTCTTCACCGGCTCCCTGGTGATGTCCCGGTACCCCTCCACCCGCAACGACGCTCTCGTCCCGGTCGCAAAGGTCCGCGACACCTCGGCCCCTACGTCCACCGAATCACTCTTGGACACCTCCACCCCGTCACCCGACACCCGCGGTATGGCCGAGCGCGTCACGCCCGCGTCCAGCTGCAACGTGTAGGGATAGCGCCCGTCCTCGAAGCGCACACTCTCGTTGGCCCGCTGCAGGTCGAGCACCGCAGCCCGAAGCGTCGGGTTGCTCGCCATCGCCGTTCGAACCGCGCGGTTGTCGTCGAGCCTCCGTACCTGCCCTTCATCCTGGGCGCCCGCGGCCGAAGCCAGGAACGACAAGAGACTGCCAAACGCGAGCGCGTACCGAACCGAGCGCACGCGAGAAATGGTCCTACTCATGGCGAAGCGCCTCGATGGGATTGAGGTTGGCGGCCTTGCGGGCCGGCAAGAAGCCGAAGACCACGCCGATCGTGGCCGAGAAGAGAAATGCGACCATGATGATCTCGGGCACGACCACGAAGGGGATGTTCAGATACTTCGAAGCGATGGCCGCACCGCCCACCCCACATACCACGCCGATGCACCCGCCCAGCGTCGACAGCATCACCGCCTCCACCAGAAACTGCAACAACACCTCCCGGCCCGTCGCCCCAATCGCCAGGCGCGTGCCGATCTCCCGCGTCCGCTCCGTCACCGACACCAGCATGATGTTCATGATCCCGATGCCCCCCACGATCAGGCTCACCGCCGCGATCGCACCGAGCAGCGCCGTCAACGCAGTCGACGTCGACTCCATGGTGGCCATCAGCTCCGCCATGTCCCGTACGTTGAAGTCGTCCTCCGCCCCCTTGGCCGTTCGACGCCGCTCACGCATCAGCGAGGTGATCTGGTCCTTGACGAGTGCGGTGGGCCGCCCTTCGTCGACGGAAACGTAGATGGTGGAGACGTCCCGGTTGCCGGCGATGCGCCTTTGGTAGGCGATGAGGGGCATCACGACGAGGTCGTCCTGGTCCTGGCCCATGCCGCCTTCGCCCTTGGCCTTGAACACGCCGATGACCTCGCACGATATCTTGTCGACGCGGAGGGATTCGCCGATCGGGTCCTGGGACCCGAAGAGCTCCTTCTTCGTGGTGGCGCCGAGCAAGCACACGGCGCGTCCGCTTCGCACGTCGGCGGAAGTCATCTCCCGGCCCGAGGCGATCGTGTAGTTGCGGACCTTGGTGTAGTCCTCGGTCGTCCCGGTGACGCTGGCGCGCCAGTTCTTGTTTCCGTAGACGAGCATGAGGCTCTTGGAGCCGGTGGGGGCCACGGCGGACAAGCCGCGAATGTCCTGCTGCAGGGCGGTGACGTCTTCCATCCTGAACGGGGTGGAGGGCGTACGAACGCCACCTCGGCGCGCCGCCCCGGGGGAGATGGTGAGCATGTTGTGCCCCATGGAGGCGATGCTCGAAGTCACCGACTCCGTGGCTCCCCTGCCGATGCTCACGAGGGCGACGACCGCGCCGACGCCGATGACTACGCCCAGCATCGTGAGTCCGGAGCGCATCAGGTTGCGGCGGATTTCTCGCAGGGCCATGAGCACGGTCGCGATGATCATGAGGCTTTCCTCGTGTCCGACAGGATGCGCCCATCCCGGAACTCGACGGTCCTCTGGCAGAACCCGGCCATCTCCTGCTCGTGGGTGATGACCATGATGGTGATGCCTCGATCGCGATTGAGGTGAACCAGAAGCTCCATCACCTCCGCGCTGCGTGCCGAGTCGAGGTTGCCCGTGGGCTCGTCCGCCAGCAGCAAGGACGGGTCCGATGCGAGCGCCCTGGCGATGGCGACGCGCTGTTGCTGCCCACCCGACAGCTCGTTGGGCTTGTGGGATTCCCTTCCCTCCAAGCCCACCAAGCGCAGGGCTTCCTTGGCCTTCGCGTGACGTTGCGCGGAAGGCACGCGACGATAGATGAGAGGAAGCTCGACGTTCTCCTGCGCCGTGGTGCGGGCGAGCAGGTTGAAGCCCTGGAACACGAAGCCGATGTAGTGCCGTCGCAGTAGAGCTCGCTGGTTGTTGTCCAGGCCGCCCACGTCGACGTTTCGGAAGAGGTAAGTCCCAGCCGTGGGGGCGTCGAGGCACCCCACGATGTTCATGCAGGTGGACTTTCCGGAGCCGCTCTGCCCCATGATGGCGATCATCTCGCCCTCGTCCACCCGCATGTCGATGCCGGCGAGGGCGCGCACCTCGGCCTCCCCTTTGCCGTAGACCTTGGTGACGCCGAGCATGTGAATCAGCGCTCGCTGGGGCTTGTCGCTCACTTCGCCCCCGTCACGATGTCGACCAACACCTGCGCGCCTTCGGTCACTTCACCACCCAGCACCTCCGTGTGCGTGCCATCGGTTTCGCCAGCCCGGACGCGCAGGGACTTCGGGGCGTTGTTCTCCAAAATCCACACGCGCCCCATCTGTCCGGCCCCCTTCTGCCTTCCTCCCCCGGCCGAACCCGCCGGACGTGCCGTTCCCCCCGGGCGCCTCGGCGCCGCAAATCCCGGCAGCGGTCCCCCCGGCCCCGCTTGTGTCGCCGCAGACGACGCGATCACGTCCGGAGGCGTGAAGCGCAACGCCGCGTTGGGAATCACCAGCACATCCTTGCGCTCCGACGTGATGATCGTCGCCGTCGCCGTCATGCCAGGCCGAAGGAGGCGCTCCTGGTTGTTCACGCTCAGCTCCGCTTCGTAGGTCACCACGTCCTGGCCCGTGGTCGGCACGTTCTTCAAGGACTTGACCTCGGCGTCGAACGTCTTGCCTGGATAGGCGTCCACCGTGAACGTCGCCCGCTGCCCCTTCTGCACCTTGCCCACGTCCGCCTCGTCCACGTCCACCTTCAGCACCATCGCGGTCAGGTCCTTCGCCACGATGAACAGCACCGGCGACTGCAAGGAAGCCGCGACCGTCTGACCTCGCTCCACGGACCTCGAGAGCACGATTCCATCGATCGGCGAGCGAATGATCGCCTTGTCCCGTGCAGACATCGCAGATTCGAGCGACGCCGCGTTGACCACCTGCTGTGCGTTGGCTTGGGCAACCGAGGCTTCCGCCCTCGCGCCCGAGGCAACCGCAGCCTCGAGCTCTTTCTGGGACACGAGCCCTCGGTCTGCAAGGGACTTCATCCGCTGGACGTTCGCCTTGGCTTCCGCAGCCGTGGCTTTCGCGCTCAGCAACGAGGCGGCAGCCACCGCAGCCTGCGCACGAACCTCTTTCACCCGGGCGTCGAGCTGCTCCGTGTTGATCCTCGCAAGCTCCTGCCCCTTGGTGACCGTGTCGTTGAACTCAACCAGGACATCATCGACCTTTCCGGACACCTCCGCGCCGATCTCGACCGCATCCACGCTCTCGATCTTGCCGGTCACCGACACCGTCACCAAGATGTTGCCCTTGAACACCGTGGCGGTCTCGTACTGAGGCTTCGCGGCCTCGCTCGCCCTGGCCCTCCACACCATCACCCCAACGCCAGTGCCCGCCACTACCAGCAGCACCAGCAGCCAGCGCAGCCAGCGCCACCAGCGCTGACCTTTTCCGAGTCCTAGGTTTTGGGCCGTGGTCAAGGAAGGTCGTTGGCTGGCAGGCTCGTCCATGCGTCCAGAATCTCCTGAGAGCATCAGCGAAGCGATGCTTTCAACGCGGCATTGCAGCGGATCCGTCGGTGAAACCCAAACAAATAACCCTACATCCACCATTCGAGAACCGTTGGTGCGCGTGGGACCCAACCACAACGCCCGGAAACGGCGTCAAGCACGACCCGAACTTGTTTCGCGACGTCTACCCCCGGGTAGCCGGTTCACCTTCTCGGGAGCCGGCCGAGAACCGCCTGCGCCGTCGACGACAACCCTTCCGGGTCGAGCGCCTGTTCCAGCACGCGTTCCTCGAGCGACCGTTGAAACGCCTCCAGCCTGCCCGACCCGTCCAGGTCATGCCACGCAGGATGGAACCGAATGGTTCCGTCGGGCCCTCGAGGTCGCCACGCCGTGACCACCGCTTCGACCAGGTCTTCCTGCTCCCGGGTCATGACGCCTCCCCGACCGGCTCGATCCCGAGTTTTCGGAGACACTCCATCAGCATCCGCCGCGCCCTCGTGACGTTTTGCAGGAACGTGTTCAAGGTCATGCGAAGGGAAGCCGCCAGCTCCTGATCAGGCGTGACGCCAGCGCTGCCCATCCTCGCCTCCAAGACGAACTGCGCTTTCGACGGCAGCTTGTCATGGCATCGGCGGATGGCCTCCCGCAGCATCGGGTCGGTTTCGACTTGGGGCACTGCCACGTCCTCCAGGCGCATTACGGCTTCGACCGTGGTGGGGTCCAGCGCACAGGGAGTGCGTCGCCGCACCTCGCTGATGGCGAGGTTGTGCGCCGTTCGGATGGCGAGGCGGAGCAGCCCGTCCGGGCGGCCATCGGGCTGGAATCTCGGGGCCACTTGCCAGATACGAAGCAGCGTCTCTTGCACCACCGCCTCCACGTCCACGTGCTGGGCGAACGACCGCAAGCTGAGACGCAGCCGTGTTTCGGAGCCCGCAACCCACCGCCCGAAGGCGGTGGCATCGCCAGCCTGGATAGCCGGAAGGTAGTCGTCGAGGTCCTGCATCGCGGTCCTGCCGTGGTCACCCGAACTCTATCGCAATCACGCCGGCCGAGGTTCGCACATGCACGGCGGCGGCCGGAAGCGAACGCGGCAACACCACGCCTTCGAGCCGCAGCACGAGACGCAGCGTCACCCCCGCCTCCACCCGGCCCGAGCGCGTCCCCTGTTGGACCTGCACGTCCACGCTCGTTCCGTCTGCCCACACGAGCTTCACTTCCGTGGGCCGCTCCCAGTCGAGCGCTTCCACGGTCACCGTGATCTCGACCACCATCTGCTTGGCGTCGTGTTTGACGACGCGGCCCTCGAGGATTCGGAAGATGGCGCCTGCGTCCGAGGCCATGGGCTCGGGCTCGCACGGTGCCTCGGAATCTTCCGCGCTGAAGTAGTCGAGCACCGCGCCGAGCACCCTGCGAACGGGACTCGCCGGGGCCGGGGGGGCCACATCCGACGCGACCCGCGAACGCTTCTGCTTGGCCCCGGTCGGAGGTCCGGAAGGCGCCTCGCCCCTGAACAACCCTCCGATGGCTGCCGGGGCATAGACAGCGGCGCTGCGTGGCATGCAGGCCATGGCTGCCACGCCGAAGCCCCCCTGCGCCACGGCGGTGGCCGACCGCAGTCCGACACCCTCCGCGGACATCCCGTGGGCATGCTGATGCGGAATCCTCGTCCGCTTCACGGGCGCCTCGGGATCCACCGACACGTGCTCGTCGACGGCAACCCAGGATGTCAAGCGCGTGGCGACCTGGAACGTCAACCCAGTCTCCTCGATCTGCTCGTCCCACTTGCCCCGCTCACCCGCCGCGATGCGCATCTCGAGGTCGCGAACCCACTCGCGCCCGAACAGCTTCGAAACCGAGGCCAACCCGTCTCCTGCGGGGGGAACCTCGAGCGAGGTGGACCACGGTCCGTCCGCGGTCGTGCCCTGCACCCGAAGCACTCCACCTTCGGGGCGAACCTCCACCGCGACCCGCGCAGGCGCCCCCTGCATCAGGTCCGGAAGGCGCGACGGCGCGTGCCCGACGAGCGCCGAGCCCGAGAGCGCGAGGTCCACCACCACCGGGGAACGGGTGCGCGCATCGAGCCGCAAAGCCGCCGGCTCCGGGTCCTCGCCCATGCCGAGAATCACCTCCGCCCCGCGACCGGCCCGCGATGCCCCTGCCGTCAACGTGCGATTCACCCCCGAACCCACACCCACCACGTGCACCCGCGAACCCGTGGGAAGCTTGTGAAGGATCGTGCTCACGATCTCCTGCTCGAATCCGATCAGCCCGTCGGTCACCAGCACGACCTGGCGCTGGCTCCCCGCGTTCACGCCCCGAAGCGAGGACAGGATGCCCTCCTTCATCTCAGTCCCCCCCGATGCCGACAGGCCGCGAAGCCACGCGAGCGCCTTGCCTCGCATCTCCTCGGTCATGGGCGCCGGCTTGGACTTCCAGTGGCGTGCCGTCCACGAGAACTGGATCATCTCCAGCGTGTCTCGCTCGGTCAGCGAAGAGACCAGCGCACAAGACACGCGCTGGGCTTGGGCCAGGGGCTCGCCGCCCATCGACCCGCTGGTGTCCAGCAGCAGCACGAGGTCCCGCGCGACGGGCAATGCTGACGCGGAAATCTCCGGCGGCACCAGCGTCAGCAAGCCGAAGGCACGCGAGGGCACCGTGTCCTTGCCGGCCAGTGTCAACTGGGCACCCACGTGCGGTTGAGCGGCGGGCCACCGGACCACGACATCGCGATCGAGTGGCACGGCCTCGTCCGCGAACGACACGCTCACGCTTTCCCCCTGCGCGACGATCGTCAGACGGTGAGCAGGGGACGACGGGCCACGTCCCGCACCGAGGGGGTCGAGGATCTGCAGAGCGAGCGAGGCGCGCACGGCGGTGGGCCCATCGGCGATGTCCTGTCGGATGGTGTTCGCGTCGGGCACGCGGCCTTCGGCGCCGAGGTACCGTGGCGCCAGGGTGGTGGGGATTCGCAGCTCCCACTGTCCTTCCTCGAGCCATCGCAGCAGCAAGTCGATCTCGATCTCCACGTCCAGGTCTGCCCCCGGCGGGATGTTGCCAATCTCCTGGGAGAAGACGGTCGAGCGCTCCTCGTCGAGAAGGGCGGCGGTGCGCCCCTCGAGGATGGCGTTCTCGAAGCGCTCGCGGGCGGAGGCACGACGGTCGATTTCCCCCATGATCTTTCGGTCCCCGACCCGAAAGGAGAAGCCGCTGACGGAAGCGTCTTCGGGGACGGGCAGGGCATAGGTCACGCCGAGGGGTTGCTCGTGAGGGTTGTGGAAGCGCTGGCGAAGGACGAGTCGGCACAGCCCGCCGCGTGCCTGGGCTTCGAGGGTGGTACCGAGCAGGGGTAAGGCGTTTGCGGGGGACACGAGCCGTCCGCTGCTGGTTCCGTTTGTCGTGTGCGCCATGGTCGTGGTCATGAGGGGTGGCTCCGGTTGGGGTTCGGAAGCCCAACGCGCGGGCCACGGGTCTTGTGACGAAAAAAGATCTGCTTCGCGCTCGAACGGTGCCCGCGACGGCCGGCCCTGTCCACGCAGTAGACCGGGACAACCCGGCGCTGCCTACCTTTGTTGGGTGGCCCGTGCGGTGGGTGGGTAAAGCCTCGTCAGGCCTGGCGATCGGGTCAGCCGTCCTTGCACGCGTCCGCACAGTCCGGGTCTGCGCAGTCGACCGCCCCGTCGTCGTCGTCGTCCACTCCGTTGGAGCAGTCCTCGAAAGGCGCGGGCGGATCTCCGGCCAACTGGCACTCGGGGGCGTCGAAGCACTCGCTGTCTGCGCAGTCGACCACCCCGTCGTAGTCGTCGTCCACGCCATTGTCGCAGTCTTCGAAAGGAGGGGGGGCCACGCCGCCGGTCTGGCACTCGGGAGCGTCGAAGCACTCGCTGTCCGCGCAGTCGACGGCCCCGTCGTAGTCGTCGTCCACGCCGTTCGAGCAGTCCTCGAAAGGCGGGGGCGCCACACCGCCCAACTGGCACTCAGGCGCGTCGAGGCAGTCGCTGTCGGCGCAGTCGACCGCCCCGTCGTTGTCGTCGTCCACGCCGTTCGAGCAGTCCTCGAAAGGCGGGGGCGCCACACCGCCCAACTGGCACTCAGCAGCGTCGAGGCAGTCGCTGTCGGCGCAGTCGACCGCCCCGTCGTCGTCGTCGTCTTCGCCATTGTCGCACAGCTCGACCGGGCTGTTGCCGCCGGTGCCACCTGAACCTCCCTCGCCCGAGGGTTCCTCGACGTTGCCGCCGCATGCGGCTGCCAGCGCGATGATGCCGATGCCGAGGATGCGTGGGTACGAAGGTAGGGTCTTGGAAGCGAAAGGTTGGGCCGGGCGTTTGCGCAGTGACATGGGAACCTCCGTCCTCCGGTTTGAGCAATGATCGGGCCACTCTTCGATCCGCGAATTTCCCGCCGTTTCTCGCCCCGAGCGCTCGGCCGTGTGCCGACCTGAGCCATGTCACGGAAGTGGCGCACTGGAACCAAACAGAATCGCGCTGACGAGGAGCCAACGGACCGGACAACTGGTGAACGGGGCACGGAGGCCCGGGAAGTGGAAACCGAAGTCCTTGCCCATCCCTGCTCCCGGTTCCGCATTCACCAGTTTGGCCTCGGATCCGTGTGATCCCGTTTATTTCGAACATCACTGGGTGGACCCCCTGTCGTCTCCCATCGATGTCACTAGGTTCCGTGCGGGCTATCAAACTACCCGAAGGGACTCATCATGCGCTTCGCTTCGCTCGCGTTCACGTCCGTCGCTCTTCTCGCCCTCGTTCCAGCCTGCATGACCGAAAGCACGTCGGAGCCAGACGAGGGGTCCGGTGCCGCGGCTGGCGCAGGTGCGTCCGGCAGCGGAGGCGCGTCCGGCAGCGGGGGAGGGGCCGGCAGCGGAGGCGCGTCTGGCAGCGGGGCAGGGGCCGGCAGCGGAGGTGCGTCCGGCAACGGTGGCTCGGCGGCCGCCTTGCCGCCCACAACCTTCGTGTTCGAGCGCAGCGTCGGCGAGGGCCGCGATCACCTCGTCGCCATGGACTTCGTGAGCGGCGAGCAGCGAGTCATCACGACCCTTGCCGAAGGCAGCGTTGACGGTTGGAATGTGGACGGTGTGAGCGTGTCCCCGGACCGCACCCGCATTGTGCTCGCCTCTCGCTACGGAGCCACCGCCGAGGACAACGCGACCGGATTGTCGACCAACCGGCTCTGGAGTCTCGACACCTACGGCGGCGACTTCCGCCGGCTGACTCCCGTGTACCCGAACACCCATGCGGGGGAGTTGGGTTGGCAAATCGACATCCGAGATCCGGCGTTCCACCCGAATGGTCAGCTCGTCGCGTTCGACCACGGGGAAGGCAACGGCCAGGGCGGGTACGTCGCCCCATGGACCGTGTCCGCGGACGGCAGCTCGCTGCCGAGCCTGGTTCAGACGAATCTCGATTGCTCAGTCAATGGCAACGCAGTCTTCCATCCTGTCACGGGGGACATGCTGCTCATGCACGTCGTCTGCATCCCTGGTACGGGGGGCGGCTTCTACCTTTATCCGCAGGCCGGCGGTGCGCCGGACTATCTGGTCAACGAGGACGGCGTGTCACTGTCGAGCGAGCCACCGGCCTTCAGCTTCGACGGATCGGTGTTCGTTTATACGGCCCGCGCGTACGCCGACAACATCCAATCGTTGTACGCCTACGTGATGAGCGAACGCAAGGTAGTGCCCCTGCTTCTGGGCGCGAACGGCATCGATATCGTCAACGCGGCGTTCGCGCCGGACAACGCGCACATGGTCTACTGCGTCCGAGAAGGCGATGCGTACAACCTGCGTGTCCTCGATCTCGGCGCGGACCCCATGACCGACACGGCCCTGACCAACGATGGCGTGAGCTGCGACGCGGTATTCTGAAGAAAGGAAACCGACGTTGGCTAAGGCGCCAACGGATACGCCAACCGCTCCTTGTACACGTACGTCCAAGGCCCCGTCGGGTTGCTTGCGGGCGCGCTCACTCCCACCACCTCGAGCCGCGTCGTCCCGATCCGCACGACCGTGAAGTGCAGCAACCCCTGCTGTTTCGCCGCCTCGTACAGCGGCGTGCCCACGTTCAGCTGTGGGATCGTGATCGTCCCGTACGGGCTCGGGCACGTGAAGTCGTGGTGGCTCGGAAGGCCGTGCGTATGACCGTGCAGATACGCGATCACAGGGTACGTCGTCGAAAGCTTCTGCCCCTGGCCCTCGAAGTCCCCCGACGCGTTCTGCGCGTTGTGGAGCAATCGGCAGAAGCTCTCGCGCTCCTCGTCGTCGATGCGTGAGGAGTCGATCGGGTAGTGCGTCATCAGCACGATCTGGCGCTTCGCGCTCGTGGGCTGCGCGAGCAGAAAGGACTTGAGGAAGCCCCGCGCGGCATGGGCATCCGCAATCCGTGTGGTGTCGTTGGCGGTCCCCTCGATGTACTCGAGCTTCCATCCCGGCTTGAGGTTGAGGTTCAGGAACCAGATGTCGTCCCAGCGCCAGGCGTAGTGCCCGGTGCCGGAGACGGGGTCGTCGTACAGGTCGGCAGGCAGGCCCGGACGGTGGTTCGCGGTGATGAGATCGAGGTAGTCGATCACGGGGTGGTGGTCGACGTCGCCGGGGGCGGGATTTCGGGGGAACTCGTGGTTGCCGTAGCCATCGTACACGGGGAAGAGCAGCTTGCTCTCGGAGCCGCAGCGGCCGTAAGCCCTGCGATACTCGGTGTACTCCCGGCAGAGGGTCCCGCCGGCGGGGACCGGCTCACTGCCTGCCTGCGTCAGGTCGCCCGCGATGAGCACGCCGCGGACGTGATCGTAGGGTTGCCCCTCGCGATAGAAGCTCGCGCCCGCGGGCCACACGTGGGCGCCGGCGCTGTTGATGGCGTCGCGCGCGAGATCGTTGTGGTCCGGCGCGCCGGAGCCGTTGACCGAACACCCGGGGCCGGAGACCGACGCGTGCACGTCGCCGATGGCGACGAAGGTGATGTCGCGCGAAGTCGGGCCGCGCCACCACTGCATCGGGTCGAAGTCACACTTGAAAAGCGCGTCGGCTTCGGAGCACGCGCCGCAGTCGCTGGGGCAGTTCTCGCAATTCTCGGCCGTGTCGCACGTGCCGCTGGGACAGGTCGAGGTGCACTCGCAATCGCCGGGGCAGCTTTCGCAATCCTCGCCGGGATCGCACGTCCCGTTGGGACAGGTCGGGGGACAGGGGCAATCGTCCAGGCAACTGGCGCAGTCCTCGCCAGGGTCGCAAGTCCCGTTGCCGCAGGAGGGTTCCTCCTCCCCTGGACTGTCGTGGGACGCGTCCGGCAGGGGAACCACGGCGTCACCGCCGGCTTCAGACCCTGTGCTTGACTCGGGATCGGTCGCGTCCAGCGGGGCATCCGACGATGCGTCGGGCTTGGCGCTTCCCCCTGCTGCCCCCGCTCGATCCGACTCGGACGTGCCCGAGCATCCTGTCGCACCGAGTGCCAAGGCGAGCAGTAGCAGTGACCTCGAACGAGCAGCGGAGGGGGGATGGGTCATGCGGGTCTCCTTGCGAGCGAACCCCTCATGATACCCCTCGATGCGGGTCGGCGCGACGGCGATGGCATTGCAAGCGCACGATCGGAATCCCGCACCCATCACCACAACCCCAGCCCCCAGTGCGCCGCCCACGCGAGAACGACCGCGCTCGCCACGACCATGACGCTGTGGTGAACCCGCATGGCGCGCGTCCACCACTGCCTTCGCCATGCGAGCCAAGAGGCGAACGCGCAGGCCGGGGTGACCATCGCAAGGACGGCGAAACACGCCTTCGCACCCCACACCTTCGTCGGTACTCCGTGCAGCCAGGCGTCGGTACCCTCGTCCGTCACCCGCAGCGTAAGCCCGATCAGTGCGATCCCGAGCACGCTCGCGACGAGGCCGAGGGGCAGGGGCCACCTCGCGGCACTCGCCGTGCGCCGCAACCGGCGCGAAGCCCACGCGAGGGGCGTCAGCAGCGACAGCGCGCCCACCCACGCCGCGGCCCGATGCGTGTTCGCCGCCTCGAGCAGCGACACGCGCTCGAAGGTCTGCATCGGACGGCTCGCCATGCGAACGCGATCGATGTGTCCTTGTTCATTGACCTCGAACACGAGCCGGTCGTGACCGTTCTCTTCCAGGAAGGCCCAGGGGGCGATGGGGTTCCAGGCGCGTCCCGCGGCAGCGACGCCGGGCCCCGCGAGGCGGACTTCGAGGTCCCCCGAGAGGGCTTCGAGCTTCTCGTAGGTGGTGGTCGCGACCCTGCTCGAGCGGTACGCGCCTGCGATGGCCTGCGGGGGTTTCCAGTTCGACATCGGGGGTGCGGGCTCGGGGACGAGTCGATCGAGCACGGCGTTCATCAGCTCGCGGTACGCGGCGGCGCCCCCAGGCGCGTTGTAGGTAACGAACACGCCCAGCCCGCGCTCCGGCACGAGCATGAGCAAGCTGTGAAAGAGGATCGTGTCGCCGCCGTGCCAGAGCACGCGGAGCCCGTCGCGGTTCGCAACAAAGAACCCGTGGGCAAGCCCCCCGAGGGGCGGGCTCGGCACGTGGCTCCCCCGACGCATCCTCTGCAGGGCCTCGGGACTCATCCAACCCGGGGCGGAGCCGAGCAGCGCGGCCATGAACGTCGCCATGTCCCGGGCAGACGCGCTCATCGCCCCCGCGGGCGCCATGCGAATCAGCTCGAAAGGCTGCTCCACGAAACCGCCATCGCGCGGCACGTAGCCTCGCGCGGACAGGCTGTCCGGGGCAAGCGGCTGCTGCAGCGTCGCTTCGCGCAATCCGAGAGGTCCGACCGTGTGCTCCACAAGATAGCGCTCGAAGGACATGCCCGACGTGCACTCCACCACGCGTGCGGCCAGGCAGGTCCCGAAGTTCGAGTACGACTCGACACGCCCCGGGGGGCGCACCCGCGGCAGCATCTCTGTCTCGACCAGGCTCCCAAGCGCAAGCAGTTCCGCTTCGTCCCGTGCGTAGGTGCCGCGACGGCGCGACTCCCACCCGGCCGTGTGGTCCATGAGCTGCCGGACCGTGATCGGGGCCTCGTAGTCCTTCGGGACGGCGAGACCGCACAGGTGCTCGTCGACGTCGTCCTCGAGATCGAGCCTTCCTCGCTCGGCAAGCTGCCACAGCGCGGTCCAGACGAAGAGCTTGGTGACCGAGCCGATCCGAAAAGGGGTCTGGTCGTCGACCTTGCGTTGCGCTGCCACGTCCGCCAAGCCATAGCCACGCACCAGGCGCGTCTCGCCCTGCTCGACCCACGCGACTGCGGCGCCTGGAATCTCGAGCCGCACGAGCTGATCGGTGACGAAGTCGTCGAGCCAGCGAAGGTCGTCCGGGACCTCGGCGTGGGAGGGGGACACGAGGGCGGTGAGGGTGAGCGCGATGCCGACGCCGAGGTGCGCGCGCGCACGATGACCCGCGAGTTGCTTCATGAGCTCGCGTGCGGCGGGACCAGGATGTCGAGCAGCTTGAGGCGCTTGCCGTCCGGTCCTGCCGTGGGCGCGTCGCGCAGGGACTTGGGGAGGCGGAAACCGAAACGCAGGGCGGCCGCAAGGGCAATCCAAGAAGCGACGCTCCAGGCGAGCACAACATAGACATCGATCAGCCCGAACGCGGCGCCATTGCGGAAGTGGGTCTCGTGGGAGACGAACAGGAGCGTGATCACGACGGCCAAGACCACCACGTGGAGCAGGCCCATCGCACCGCCGAGCCCCACGGACCACCGCACTCTGCGCAGCAGGATGATGCCGGCCACGATAAGTAGCGCGGAGGCGATGATGCCGGCGACCCCGGCCACGAGGAACGGGTAGCTGCCGTACACGTCACGGAGGGCGCTGGCGAAGTAGGACCGGTCGGCGTTCTCGACCACCAGCGCGACGACCCCTGCAACCTCACGTACGAAGGCGACCGAGGCGACGACGATCAGAAGGGGTCCGCCCCAGAGCGGGTAAGGGACCGCGCGCGCGGGCTTTCCTGCGGGCGATTGTCCGATCCACTTTCCTCCCGCCAACAACAGAACGGCCAGGCAAACGGTGATCAAGGTCGTCCCCACGCTCGCGACCGCACCGATGGCCACGGCGCCTTCCCCGTCGAACGTCTGCGTGAGCAGCACGACCGTGGTGACGGCCCAGGCCAGATGGGTGATCGTGGCGAGGACGCCGAGGGCACGGGGCCACCCGCGGCCAAGGAGGCAGGACACGCTGGTGAGCAGCAGCAGGGTGGCGGGGACCAGGGATCCCGCCGCCAGGCCGAACGTGGTCCAGGTGACCTCGTGCAGGTGGCTCGCGCCGTGCTCGAACAGCAAGCCGAGGTGCATGACGACAAGCCACCCCGCGATGGCCCCGAACAGCAGCGTCCAGGTGAGCCAGGCGCCTCCAGCGACTGTCCGCCAGACAAGGCCTTTCCTTGTGTCCGTAGGGGCAAGCTCCAGCTCTGGCGCGGGTTGTTCGGCCAAGGGCGAAGGGGCGACGTGAGGGGAAGCCTGGCCGTAGATGAAAGGCTGGACGCCATGCAAGGCCTCGGGCGCTGGTTCCTTGGGTGCGGTCGCCCCGCCCGGGGCATCGTGGTGCGCGATGGGAACAGGCGCCTGGACCTGCCATGAGGGCAGAGGCTGTGCTGGCAGAGGCTGTGCTGGCAGAGGCTGTGCGGCAGGTTGCGGTCCGGGTTCGGGGATCGGCAGCGTGCCCCTTCGTCCCTTGCGCGGCGCCGGTTCTTCGGGCGGCTCTTGCGCCAGGGGACTCTTCTGCGGTGCGGAGCCCGGATATCCCGGGTTGGTGGCTCCCGGTCGGGCAGGTTGCGGCTCCGGCCCAAGGAGCGTCATGACCGGCGGAGGCGGGTCCGGAAGCTGTTCGACCGGGGCGACCGGCTTCGCCACGGGGGGTGGCTCCGGGAAGCCGATGACGGTCTTGGGTGCGGGCAGGGGAGCCTGGCACGTCGGGCATGCCTTGGCCGGAAGGACGATCGCGTTGCCGCAGCCGGGGCAAAAGATCTTGTCTTCCATCACCACCGCACCTGCACCGGTTGGTCGCTCCCGCCAGGGGCGATGCTGCCCCAGCACGCCAGGGCGCCGTTGCTCATCACCGCACACCCCGGCGTGTTCTCCTTTGAACCCCAGGAGCCGGAGTCCCGTGTGAAGGCGATCTGGGTTGCTTGCTCCACGCCGGGGACCATCCAGCGCATCGCGCGCCCTCCCCCCACGCATACGACCCGCGTGTCGGGCATTCGACCGCACGTCACTCCGGCCGCGGCCCAGACTTCGCTCGCGCCTGCCAGGACTGGGTTTTCGACCGGCTCAGGGCGAACGTTCCCTGATCCCCAGGTCCCGTCGCCCATCTGCCCCTCCTCGTTGCTCCCCCAGCACAGCACCTTGCCCGCCTTGGTTCGCACGCAGGCGTGCTTCGACGTCACAGCCAGTTGAGCCGCATCGGTGATGCCCAGCACCGCGCCTGCCTTCTTTGGATCAGGTGTCTTCGGCTCGGCGAGACCGAGGTTCTTTCCCCAGCACGCCGTGGAGCCGTCCGTGAGCTTGGCGCAGAAGGTGTCGCCGCTCCCCTGAAGACGCGTGGCCGAGCGAGGCAACGGGACGGCCGAGGGCGTGCCGCTGGCGCTCTTGGCCCCTCCCTCGCTGAAGTACCCCTGGCCCAGCTCCCCAAGCTTGTTGTCCCCCCAGCACCGCACCGACCCGTCCGTCAGGCGCGCGCACGTCGCGTTCGTCGTCGCAGCGACCTCCTCCACGCCATCGAGACCGGAGACGCGACCCGGCGCCTGCGGCTTGTCGTCGACCAGCAGTCCTCGCCCGATCTGCCCGCGGTCGCCTGCCCCCCAGCACGTCAGGACGCCCCGGGCGTGACGAGCACAAGCGTGACGGTCCCCGACGCTCACCTGCGTGGCGTCCGCGATGCCAGCGACGGTCTCGAACTTCCGAAGCTTGCCCCAGCAATGCACGGTCCCATCTTCGAGTGCGGCGCAGGTGCGGTCCTTGCTCGTCGCGATGTCCACCGCTTTGCCAAGGCCATCGACCGTTCTCGGACCCGGGTTGTCGGTTTTCTGTTCGGCTTCCGTGTCGCGCCACGACGATCCCCAGCACTGGACGCCTCCGGAATCGAGCCGGAGGCACTCGTGGGACTCGCCCACCACGAGCTGTCTTGCGCCGGCCGAGGCGCCCTTGCGCTCCGTGGGCGCTCCGTAGCTGCTCCAGCACCACAACGAGCCCGTTGCGGACAACCCGCAGGGGTAGCTCCAACCGGGCACCACGGCCTGCAACGTGGTCTTCTGAGGCGATTCTAGGCTCCTCTTCTCGCTCGAACCCCAGCACGTCGCTTCACCCGCCGAAAGAAGACAGGCTTGACGCCTCCCCACCGACCACTCCCCCGTCGCGGCCCGCGTGACGAGCGCTGGCTTCGCGAGCACGGTGGGCTCTCGCGACGATCCGTCGCCACGTTGTCCCTGGTCGCCGCTGCCCCAGCACAGGACCGAACCGCCCGACACGATGGCACAGGTCAGCTCTCCGCCCGCCTTCAGATCTGTCGCACCGGCCACTCCTGGAACCGGAGTGGCCGTGCCTTTGCCCAGCGAGTAACCCCAGCACCAGACGGACCCGTCAGACCGCCTGGCGCAGCTGTGATCGTCTCCCAGAGCGATCTGCACAGCCTGCGTGATCCCCTCGGCCCGCACGGGGTACGGGCGATCGTCGCTGCGCCGCGACGGCTGCGTCCCGAGTTTCCCTGCGCGGTTTTCTCCCCAGCACCAGACCGTACCGTCTTTGCGCCGCGCGCACGTGTGAGCTGCTGACGCGACCGTTTCGACCGCGCCTGTCAGGTTGAGCACCTGGCTGGGGCGCTTCGCCAGCTCGTCCTTCTGCCGGAATGCCCGCGCCCAATCCCGGGGCACGTCGCTGGGCAACACGCCGGTGCCTCGCAGCACCGCTCGGCCGGAGCCCCAGCACCGCACGGTGCCGTCCTGGAAGGTCGCGCAGGCGTGGGACCTGCCGACCGTCACCTGCGTGGCGACCGCGGACCCGGAACCGCCCCCGCAACCCGAAAGGACCACGACCGAGACGATTCCCAGGGCCGGCAAGGTCCATCGCATGAGGGCAAGGTACGCTGACCCCAAACAGGGTGTCAATCTACCGTCCGGGGTCCGACGTGCCATGGCTCAGTCTACGGCTGGGGAAGCTGGGCGCGTGTGATTGTCGACATGCTGTTCCACCCGTCGAGCGCGTTCGACGAGGGCGTGGTGGTGGGCGATGAGCTTCTCACCGTCGATGGCGTGCAGGTCGAGAGCCTCGGGCTCGACGACGTGAGGAAGCTTCTTCGCGGCAATGTCGGGGACGTGCAGGCCCTGGGGAGGCTCGTGCGGGAGGCTCACCCGTACAGGCGATTGTGAAGGTGGACGCGCTGCTGCCCTGAACGACGTCGGAAGGCGAGGGCCAGGCACGCGGCCGCGAACAGAAGCCACGAGGATGTCCGAGCCCCTCCTGCGGCTCGGCACCCGCACCCCCCATCGTCTTCCGGAGACGAGGACGTCCCGCCGTCCTTGCCCGTCGCCGCATCGTCGCCCGTGGCGGCATCCACCTGTCCGGCGTCGGCGTTGGCATCAACGAGGGCGTCTGCCGTCGCATCCGGGGCCGACCCATCGCCGCCATCCGCCGGTGGCCCGTCCGCGCCCGCATCTTGCGGCTCACACACGGTGACGTCAGTATCGGGGCGACCGGGGTTCGGCACTTCCAGGTACGACGGGTGCTCTTCGCCGTGGAGGATGGACACGCTCGCCGCCTTCGGCGACGCAGTCCCGCCATAGGTGGTGCCGTCGTTAGGGTTGGGCCAGAAGCGCGGAGCATTCGAAGACGTGATGCTCACGCGCAGCCTGTGTCCCGCGGGCAGAATGATGGACGTGCTCCACAGGTCGACCGTCACCGGCAGGGGCTGTCCGGCAGGCACCGGCACGAGGGCGGCGGGGCCGTTGCGGTACCCGAGCCGCTGTACGCCGTCGAGCACGAGCATCGACCGGCCATCGGGGTACACGTCGGTCATGCGCACGTTGACGTCGGTGTCGACCGCGTCGGTCTCGACCCACAGGTGGGCTCGCACGCGCCCCGTGATTTCCACCGGCTCCGTGAGCAAGGAGGAAGTGAAGGTGACGACATCGGCCCTCGCTTCGATCTCGGTCTGGTCGTGGGGGCCTGCAGGGATGGAGAGGTTGGCTCCGCCTTGGGTGGGGCTCGGGTTCGCGGGGTCGTAGACGTAGCTCGTGCGGCCCCCGGTCGTCGGCGGGCAAGACTCTCCGAGCTCGCCACCTGGATGCAGATGCATCCGGATGGGAGCGGCGGGGATCGGCCAGTCATCTGCCGTGCGCCACTCGTTGCCCGGCGCGGTCGCGTCGGTCACGTCGCCCATCACGTAGTACTGGACGGTCGGGATGGCGTCGACGGCGGCAGGGTTCGGCTCGAGCCCGAGGTAGTGCAGGAGCCAATTCACGAGCATCTGGTCGGTGCCGCCGGGGACGCCGACGGCATTCGCGGGGTAGGTCAACTCCCCGGCCTGGACCGTGTTCACGCCGTGGGTCCAGGGCCCCATCACCAGCTTCTGCTTGCCCTTCGCCCCGGGGCCTCCCCCGTGCTGGTAGCCCACGAACGCGTCGATCGTCCCCTGCGTGAAGATGTCGTACCAGCCGCCGTAGTGGACCGCCGGCACCACGACCTGCCCGAACCGATCCGCCGTCTCCACCGTGTCCCACGCGCCGTCGTCGAGCGGGTGGTCGGCCAGTGTCTGCAGGAAGAACGCGCTGCCTTGCCCGTCGAGCCAGGTCTCCATCAACGACTGCAGGAACGCCCCGTTCTGGTAGAACAGATGCTGGTAGACCGTGGTCGTCGCCACGTCCGCCCACATGGCGTCGAGGACCGGCGGCGCATGCACGGCCGCCATGTACTGCGCGATGCCCAGGGCCGACCCTCCCCACGTCACCACCCGCCCGTTGCACCAAGGCTGTTCGGCCACCCACGCGAGGGTGTCGAAGCCGTCCTCCCCGTCGCACCGGAACACGCAATCCACGCCCTGGGAAGCGAATCGCCCCCGCGAGTCCTGCACCACCGTGGCGACGCCCCCATCCCGGAGCCCGTCGCCAACGTCCTGGCCCGCCGCCTTGCTGTAAGGCGTTCGTATCACCACCACGGGGAAGGGCGCCTGACTGCTCGGAAGGTACACGTCGGTCGCCAGCTCGATCCCATCGCGCATCGCAACGGGCTGCGTGAACGACGGCGCGGCCAGGGAGATCGAGGGAGCGAGAGCGAGCAGAGGGCAGGCGGCGATGGGAAGGAAGCGCATGGTTGCTCCGGGGGGAAAGCGTCTCCTCGGAGGATAGCCTGCTTGCGGGCGCGGTGCGGTCAGAGGATGCGCGCGCAGCTCGTGTCGAGGCGGACGCCCATGCCGTCCTTGCAGCGCCGGACCACGACGCCCTCGAGTTGCACCACGGCTTCCCCCACGTCCATCAGGATGCTCAGCAGCTCACCGGGGGCCCTAGGCAGGGAGGTGTGAATGAACAAACCTCCCCGGCTCCAGTCCCGGGTTGTGGATACATGGTGAGTGCATGTGCCCTGCGGCCGCCAGTCCACGCGGGTGGTGGCGGGTACGCGGAAATGGATGCGTCGACCTAGATCCATGGCAGGGCAAGCAAAGGGCAATTAATGACTCGTGGCCAACAAAGCAGCTGCAGGGTTGCAGGTCAAGGGGAAGTGGTAGGGAGTCACACAAAAGCTTACTTGCAAAATCCGTCTAGACAGGATGTTGCCGCCGCGCAGGTGTCCTCGGTGGACGCACATCCGTACAGAGCGTTGGTGTACGTCGTGCTGCTCTTCGTGGTTTCGCAGGAGACCATGCAAGCATCCGGCTGGTCACAGATGGGGTCGAAGGGGTTGGTGGTCGCCTTGCACAGGTTCTCGCCGCCCGTGTCGGGCTGGGCCGCGTCGATCACGGAGGTGCCGCCGGTGCCGCTGTCCTGGCCTGCCTCGCTGCCCACAGACCCGCCGGAGCCGCCTCCGCTTGCTCCCGAAGACCCCGAGTCGTCGTCGCCGCAGGCCTAAGCCAGCAAGCATGCCGCGGCGCATGTCAAAACCAGGATGTGTCTCATGCGGCGAGTGCAGCACCGCGACGGCCGCAGTGCAAGGGGGGCGCGACTACCCAGATCCGGCGGCACGACGAATGCAAGCGGAGCGAGGGCGCCGAAGGCCGGCCCGAGCACACGCCGGAGTGGCCAAAGACGGAGCGTTGGGGGGTGGAAGGAACAGAGGCGGATGCTTTGCTGCTTGGTGGTCATGGCAGCTTAGACGTCAACATGCTTGCGTCTGTTCACGCGAAACGACTCCGAGTATATCCTCGTACGGATACAATATGCTTACGACTTCCCATGCGATAAGGTAACGGCGTATGTGCACACACCATTGTATGAAGCGTGCATGGGCGTCGTTGTTCGTGACGGTGACTATCCGTTAACGTATATTTGTAATCGTCGAGCAATCACCCTTCCCCCGAGGCGGCCGAGGCGGGGGAAGGGCCGGGGATGGGGGCTTTAGCCGGGACCCTCGATGTCGTTTGATCTGTCTTGCCGTTAGGTTTTCACGAAACTGGATCCCACCCGTGTCCGACCTATCGGCATGCTCCGAAGAAGACCGTGCGGCTCGTGGTCGCCACCCTGGGCCGCCACCCGACCCAGACTGCACCAGGCCAGACAAATGCGCACCCATCCGACACCTGCGGAGGCCGTGCTCTGGGCCCGATTGCGCAAACGCCAGGTCGCCGGCTTCAAGTTTCGCCGTCAGCACGTCATCGCCGGCTGGACTGCGCTCGGCTTCGCCGTGCTCGTCGACCTCCCTGGACTTCGCTTCGCTCTGTCCACTCCGGTTCATCGTGGACTTCTATTGCCCATCCCTACAACTCGCCGTCGAAGTCGATGGTCCCATCCATCGATACCGAAGGCGACAGGACGAACGGCGAACACGCATTCTTGAAGACTACGGCGTGAAGATCATCCGCTTTGCGTCCGAAGACATCCTTGATGACGTCGAGCAGGTCATCCGGGCGTTGCGGAGAGTGCTACCCGAGCGACAATCCCCTTGCTGTCTCGGCTAAGGCCCCCATCCCAGCCTTCCCCCGCCTCGGCCGCCTCGGGGGAGCCCTCTCACGCGCCGCCCACCTTGTTGGTGGCAGGCCGCCTTGCCATTCGTCGAGCAAGATCCAGAGGATACCCCCTCGGTCCGTCGCTTCGCTCCGGATCAGGGACTACAGGTCTTGCAGCGCGCGCACGTGCAGGGTGCCCTGCCGCGCATGCAGCATGGCGTCGACGGCGCTTTCCGCGGCGGACAGGGTGGTGATGCACGCGATCCGGTGCTGGGAGGCGGCGAGGCGAATGGCCTTTTCGTCGTAGCGGGAGCTACGGCCGAGGGGAGTGTTGACGACCATTTGGATTTGGCCGTTTCGGATGAGGTCGGCCACGTTGGGGCGCCCTTCGTTGACTTTGAAGACGAGCTGGGCGGGCAGGCCGTGGTCGAAGAAGTGCAACGCGGTGCCGCGGGTCCCGAGCAGGGTGAAGCCGAGCTCGTGCAAGCGGCGGGCGACATGCAGAGCGTTGTCCTTGTCATGGTCATTGACGGACAGGAAGACCGCACCTTCGGACGGGAGGCGCAATCCCGAGCCGAGCATGGCCTTGAGAAAGGCTTCTCCAGGGCTGGCACCCACCCCCATGACCTCTCCGGTGGACCGCATTTCCGGGCCGAGAAGGACGTCGACCCCCGGGAACTTGTCGAAGACGAAGACCGGGGCCTTGGCGAAGTACAGGCTGGGCGTGGGTTCGGTGGTGAGGCCGAGGTCGTCGAGGGTGGCCCCGAGCATCACGCGGGCGGCGTGCTGCACGAAGGGAATGCCCGTGGCCTTCGCGAGGAACGGGATCGTGCGGGAGGCCCGCGGGTTGACCTCCAGGACGTACAGCTTGCCTTCGCGCTCGGCGAACTGGATGTTCATCAGGCCCCGCACCTCGAGGGCGATGGCCAGCTTGCGCGTGACGGACCGGATCTCCTCCAGGATGGCCGGCTTGATCCGGTAGGGCGGGTACATCGCCATCGAGTCCCCCGAGTGGACGCCCGCCTCCTCCACGTGCTGCAGAATGCCCGCGATGACCACGCGCTTGCCGTCGCAGATCGCGTCCACGTCGTACTCGAAGGCATCTTCGAGGAACATGTCCACGAGCACCGGGCAGTCGGGACCGACCTTCGTGGTCGTCGTGAGGTACTTCTCGAGCGCCTCAGGGCGATAGAAGATTCGCATGGACTTGCCGCCGAGCACGTACGACGGGCGCACCAGGATCGGGTAGCCGATGCGTTCGGCGATGCGCATGCCCTCCTGCAGGCTGCGCGCGGTGCCGTGGTCGGGTTGCCGCACCTCGAGCGACTGCAGCAGCGTGCTGAAACGCTCCCGGTCTTCCGCCAGGTCGATGGCCCGGGGACTGGTGCCGAGCACCTTCACGCCCTCGGCCTCCAACCCGGCCGCGAGATTCAGCGGCGTCTGCCCCCCGAGCTGCACGATCACGCCCACCGGCTTCTCCAGACGCGCGATCGAGAGCACGTGCTCGAGCGTCAAGGGCTCGAAGTACAGGCGGTCTGCCGTGTCGTAGTCGGTCGACACCGTCTCCGGGTTGCAGTTGACCATGATGGTCTCGTACCCAGCGGCATGCAGCGCGTACGCGGCATGGCAGCAGCAGTAGTCGAACTCGATGCCCTGTCCGATCCGATTGGGCCCGGACCCGAGAATCATCACCTTGTCGCGTGCGCTCGGCGACGCTTCGCAGCGGCTCTCGTAGGTCGAGTAAAGGTAGGGCGTGAAGGACTCGAACTCCCCGGCGCAGGTGTCCACGCGGTGGAACGAAGGGACGATGGCGTCACGCACGCGTGCGTTTCGCACGTGGGGCTCGGTGGTTCCCACCAGGCGCGCGATGTCCCGGTCCAACATTCCCTCCCGCTTGGCCTGTCGCATCTCCGCGGGCGAAAGGGAGCCGGCTTCGCGCGCTCGGTCCCGCACTTCGTTCTCCAGCGCGACCATCGTCTCGAACTGCTGCAGGAACCAAGGGTCGATGCTCGTCACCCGGTGCAGGGACTCGATGCTGTCGCCCCGACGAAGCGCCTCGATGACTGCGAACACCCGCTCGGGGGTCGGCGTGGCGAGCATGACGTCCACGTCCGCGGCGTCGACGCTGACCTCCTGGTCGAGGGAGGCGAGGCCTTTGCGGAAGGCTTCTCGGAAGGTTCGCCCGATGGCCATGACTTCGCCCACGGACTTCATCTGCGGTCCGAGCCCATGGCTGGCGCCGGGGAACTTGGCGAAGTCGAACCGAGGAATCTTCACCACCACGTAGTCGAGCACGGGCTCGAAGCTCGAGGGGGTGGACTGCGTGATGTCGTTGGGGATCTCGTCGAGCGTGTAGCCGAGGGCGAGCTTGGCCGCGATCTTCGCGATGGGGAACCCAGTGGCCTTGCTGGCAAGGGCCGAGGACCGGGAGACGCGCGGGTTCATCTCGATGACGTGCAGCTCGCCGTCGCGCGGGTTGACCGCGAACTGGATGTTGCTGCCTCCGGTCTCCACGCCCACCTTGCGGATGACGCGCAGGGCGGCGTCGCGCATTTGCTGGTACTCGCGGTCCGTGAGGGTCTGCGCGGGGGCGACCGTGATGGAGTCTCCGGTGTGCACGCCCATCGGGTCGAGGTTCTCGATGGAGCAGACGATGACCACGTTGTCGGCGCGGTCGCGCATGACCTCGAGCTCGTACTCCTTCCATCCCGCGATGGACTGTTCGACGAGGACTTGATGAGAGGGGCTGGCATCGAGGCCGCGGTACAGGGCGTCGCGGAACTCGTCGCGGTTGTAGGCCATGCCGCCGCCGGAGCCGCCGAGGGTGAAGGAGGGGCGAACGATGGCGGGGAGTCCCACGATCTCCAGCGCCTTTTCGGCCTGATCGAGGCTGGTGACGATGGTGGAGCGGGGGGTTCGCAGGCCGATCTCGCTCATGGCCGCGGCGAAGCGTTCGCGGTCCTCGGCGAGCAGGATCGACGGCAAGCTCGCGCCGATGAGGGCGACGCCGTGTCGCTCGAGGATGCCTCGCCGGGACAGCTCGACCACGAGGTTGAGCCCTGTTTGCCCGCCGACGGTGGGCAGGATGGCGTCGGGCTTCTCTTTCTCGAGGATGGCTTCCAGCACCTCAGGGGTGAGTGGCTCCACGTAGGACCGGTCCGCCACGGAGGGGTCGGTCATGATGGTGGCGGGGTTGGAGTTGACGAGAACGACGCGGGCCCCTTCCTGCCGGAGGGCGCGGCAGGCCTGGGTTCCGGAGTAGTCGAACTCGCAGGCCTGACCGATCACGATCGGTCCGCTGCCGATCACCAGGATCGTGCGACCTTTTCCTTTCAACGCCCTGCCTCCATCATGCTCACGAACCGTTCGAATAGGTGGTGGGAATCGTGCGGACCGGGCGCCGCCTCCGGGTGAAACTGCACGGAGAACGCAGGCAGCCGCCTGTGTCGCAGCCCCTCCACGGTGTCGTCGTTCAGGTTGACGTGGGTGATCGCCACCTGGCGACCGTCGAGCGACGAGCCTTGCACGGCGAACCCGTGGTTCTGGGCTGTCATCTCGACCCTGCCGCTCTGCAGCTCGCGCACGGGGTGGTTGCCCCCGCGATGTCCGAAGGGGAGCTTGTACGTGGAGCCACCGCACGCGAGGCCGAGGAGCTGGTGGCCCAGACAGATGCCGAAGATGGGCACCTGTCCGAGCAGCTCCTGGATCGTCGCCACCGCGTAGCGGACGGGTTCGGGGTCCCCTGGGCCGTTGGACAACAGAACCCCATGCGGACAGAGCGCGAGGATCTGCGCCGCGGTCGTGCTGGCCGGAACCACAGTGACGCGACACCCCACGCTGATGAGCTGCCGGACGATGTTGCTCTTGATGCCGAAGTCCATCGCCACCACGTGCCAGGGGGCGTCGCTCGCGCCGGCGGTGTAGGGGGCGCCGCAGGTCACGCGCGAGACGAGGTCCAGCCCGGCCATGGAAGGGACGTTCTGGGCTTCCCTCACCAGGGGCAGCAGGGATGCTTGCCACCCTTGCTGGGGCGCGGAAGGGTCGACCCGCCCCGCCCAGGGAGCGGAGGCGTCCGCCCAGGGGCGGATGACACCTCGCACCGCGCCGCCCTCGCGGATGCACAACACCAAGGCGCGGGTGTCGACGTCGGTGAGGGCCGGGATGGAAAACTTCTCGAGGTAGGAGGCGAGGCTACGGGACGACCTCCAGTTCGAGGGGGTGGGGTGGTAGTCGCGAACGATGAGTCCCGCGGCGCGTGGACGCGCGGACTCGACGTCCTCGGGGTTGACCCCGTAGTTGCCCACGTGAGAGGTGGTGAGCACCACGATCTGGCCGGCGTAGGAAGGATCGGTGAGGATTTCCTGGTAACCGGTGGGGGAGGTGTTGAAGACCACCTCGCCTTGCCCGACCGGATCGCAGGAGAACGACCGACCCTGGTAGAAGTGCCCGTCTTCGAGGACCAGGATGCCTTGCATGTTCTCACTCATACGGTGGGGGGGGCTGGCGGCGGCGAACCTAGAGAAGGGGCGGGGGCCCCGTCAAGCCGAACTCGTGATTCCGTGGTGGTCAAAGGTTTCCTGAGAAGGGTCGCGTCTTCGCTCCCGCTTGCTACAGTGCCGGGATGCCTCGTGGTTCGGCTCGCTGGAAACGCTTCATGTGGGGCGGCCTCGCCGCGCACGGAACGTTGGTTTTGGTGATTGCCACCTTGGCCTACCAAGGCGCGCTTTGGTCGTACCTGCCCGCCATCCCGCACTTCGACCTGGCCGGGCACTTCGTGCTCATCGGCGGACTCGCCTTCTTCCTCGACGGCGTGCTGGGTTATCGGCCGCTGACGCGCGGGTCGCCGTCATGGCTTCGGATGGCGCCGGTGCTCATCCTCTCTCTCGCCGCGGCCGAGGAACTAGCGCAGGCGTGGACGCCCCAGCGTACGTCCAGTGTGAGCGACTTCCTCGCGGACGTGGTGGGCGTCATCGGGCTGTCTTGGCTCTCCTTCTGGCTGGCGGGTCGGGCCGGCACGACGGTTGCTCACGATCCAGGGTCATGACCCTCACGATCGGAGCTTTTCGCATGAAGTCCACATCGTCTCTCTGGTTTTTGGCTGCCGTCGCGCTGCCCTTTGCGGTTGGCTGCGGGGGATCGACTGCGGATTCTGCACTTGGGGCTGCGGGATCCGCAGGCGTGGGCGGTCTGGGAGGGGCATCCGGGGCGGGCGTTGCGGGCGGTGCGGGAGGCTCCGTGGAGGTGCCGGACGTCAGCTACGTGATTGTCGATACGGGGCAGTCTGCGTGCTGGGACACGGCTGGCAGTCCGGGTTGTGAGGCCACGGGCGTGCTCTCCGGCCAGGATGCGCAATGGGTGGGAGCGCAGCCCGCCTTTGCGGACAACGGCGACGGCACCGTGACCGACCTTCGCACCGGTCTCATGTGGGCCGCGCACCACGGCGACAGAATGACCTGGGCCGAGGCCGTCGAAGGTGCGAGTGCCTTCGCCCTTGCGGGGTACGACGACTGGCGACTGCCCACCCTCAAGGAGCTGTATTCGCTGATCGACTTCGACGGCGTGACGGGGACGTCGTCGGAGGATGCGACGCCCTACCTCGACACGGACTACTTCGTCTTCCGCTATGGGGACGAGCAGGGGGACGACCAGCGGCACATTGACGCGCAGTACTGGACCTCCACGCAGTACGTGTGGACGACGATGAATGGCAATACGACGGCGTTCGGGGTCAACTTCGCCGACGGGCGCATCAAGGGCTATCCCTCCGGGGGAGCCGTGGAGATTGCGAGGTTTGTCAAGTACGTGCGCGGGTCGGCGAGCTACGGTGTCAACGACTTCGTGGAGAGCGGGGAGGGGACGGTCCTCGACCGTGCGACGGGGCTCACGTGGATGCGAGAGGACAGTGGCGTAGCGGGAGCGGGGGATGCTGGCGACGGCACAATGGACTGGCCTTCCGCGCTCGCCTGGTGTGAGGGGCAGACCCTGGCGGGAGCGGACGATTGGCGCCTGCCCAACGCGAAGGAGCTTCAGAGCATCGTGGACTACACGCGATCGCCGGATACCACCCAGAGTGCGGCCATCGACCCGCTGTTCGAGGCGACACCGATCGTCAACGAAATGGGCGCCGCGGACTACGGGTTCTACTGGACGAGCACCTCGCACCTGGATGGGCAGACGCCAGGGAGCGACGCGGTCTACGTCGTTTTCGGGCGAGCGATCGGGCAGATGAACGGGACGACGATGGACGTACACGGAGCGGGAGCGCAGCGGGGGGACCCCAAGGTGGGTGATCGGGCAGACTACCCCATCCTCGGGCAAGGTCCCCAGGGGGACGTCCGGCGTGTCTTCAACCTGGTGCGGTGTGTCCGGGGTGGCGCCTCGTACGACCCGGACCCGGAAGACGGGTCTGGGGGAGGGATGCCGGATGGCGGGGCGCCGTCAGGGCCCGTGTCGTGTGAGACCGAGAGCGACTGCGAGGCGCCAGAGGCCTGTCCTCCGGAAGCGGAGAAGGGGTGTACGTGTGCACCGGGGCCCCAGGGGTCGCTGTGTATTCCGCGTTGCTCGGTGGACGAAGACTGCCCTGCCGTTTCGGGCAAGAACCTCGTCTGCGCGCCCCAGGTGTTCTGCGTTCCTGGGTGATCTTCAGCAATCCCCGATGGGCGGGTCGCAGTTGGCCGGGCCGCAGGTGGTGGGATAGAGCTTTCCGTCGATGCATGTCTCGGCCTGTCCGCACATCAGGGTGGGGTCGCAGGCAGGCTCCTCGTCGCAGTCGCCGATGGGCGGGTCGCAGTTGGCCGGGCCGCAGGTGGTGGGATAGGACTT
>CAZAWR010000079.1:30658-47836 GCA_964488865.1 uncultured Polyangiaceae bacterium
GGTCGCAGTTGGCCGGGCCGCAGGTGGTGGGATAGGACTTCCCGTCGATGCAGGTGATGGCCTGTCCGCACATCAGGGCGGGGTCGCACGGGGCACATGCGCGCTTGGTGCAGCCCACGCCCGCTTCGCCGCACGTGCAGGTGTTGCAGCCGTCGGAGGAGGGGAACGACTCCCCGAGTGCGTAGTCCTTTCCGTTGTACTCGCACCCTTGTCCGCAATCCGGGTCGGGTTGGAGGCAGAAGTCGTCGCACACGCCGTCCCCGTACCAACCGAACTCTTCGCAGTAGTCGGTGCCCTGGTCTGCCTTGCCCGCGGCGCGCGCGTCGTCTTTGGACATGGCCGCACCGTTCTGGGAGTCGGACGGTTCCGTGGAGGAGGAGCAGGCGGCCAGCAGCAGAGCGAACAGACTTGTGGAAAGGGCAAAGGTCTTCATGGTGGATCTCCGATCAGGATGCACGGTGTCGCTGTGCAGCGGGTGCCTTCCAAGGTTCGTGCCATGGGAGTGTTGTGCATAACCCTGCGGAAGGCAAGGGTTGGGGTGGGATGAAGGGGGTGCGTGTGTGAGAAGAGATCGTTCCGAGGTGGGATCGCCTGCTTCTCACGGGTCAGCGTGGCGGCACGACCACGTGCGCCAGCGCCTCGTAGAAGCTGCGTGCGCCACGGAAGTCTGGCTCCGTCCCAAGGCAGAAGGGGGTCTGGTCCGCGGGGATGGTCGCCACGCCGAAGAACGGGCGGAGGTACCAGGCCCACTGACCGCCCACGGCGAGGGCCAAGCCGAGCCAGAGCACGAGCAAAGAGGTGCCGCGCCACTTCGCCACGTCGGAGCGTGCCAGCAAGGTCCGGGCGCGGTGGACGAGGGCGGTCACGCCAGCCACTGCGATGAAGCTGACATTGAGGGACAGGAAGAGGGGATACTGACCCAGCCCCGAGGCGTTGGCCTGCTCGAGCGTGTGCGCGAGAAAGAAGCTGACCGTGGCGAGGGAGGCGAGCAGAAGGGCGAGGTCGCGGGTCATGCCGAGCACGAGGGAGCGGACTCCCGCGTAGCCGAGGGTGGGCGCCACGAGCCGGGTGAGCAGAAGGAACCCGGGGGCGCAAACGGCGGCCGTGACCATCAGCAGCGCGGGGAACTTGGCGACGTTGCGCAGGGCGTACGTGGTGGAGTGGACGGAGCCGATGGCAAAGCCGTAGGCTGCCGCGCCGACCACCAGCGTGAGCAGGGGTCGCATCATGGCAGCAGCCCGAGCACGCCGGCCATGCGGTGGGTGACGAAGAGGAGCAATCCGGACCAGGCCACGATCAGCAGGGCGTGAGGTCGCACGTGCTGGGTTCGACGGACCGCGAGGCACCGGGCGAGGTGGGCCAACCCGGCGCCCAGGGAGGTTGTCAGCAGCAGTGCATGGACCAACGGCATGGTCCACGTGGACGCGTCTGCGGGGAGCGTGGCGGACAGGAACCACGCGATCGGGGCGAACCCGAGGGTGAACAGGGCGGCTACGGCGGAGGTGACGGTACCCAGCACGAAGCTCTGTCCCACGGTTACGGGGCGGCCGAAGAACAGGCTGAAGACGTGGAGGGAAGGGAGGCAGATCAGCTGGGAGCCGAAGAACAGAGCGGTTACGTGCCAGAACCGGTCCAGGCCGAGCACCATCCCGAAGGGGACGGCGCAGACGATGCTGGAGCCAGCGAGCAGGGCGGCAAGCCATGCCGTGGGGGTTCGTTCGGCCAGCGTGGCCACGAGACGGGCTGGGTCCGACAGGACGATGTCGAGGCTGCGTTGCGGGCGGAGGAGGGCATCGCGCAGCTCCTTCGGAGAGAAGGGCTCGGGAGGTGTTGCGGGCGGTTCGGGTCGCGGTCGTTGGTCCCACTCTTGGGGCGCCGGATGTGCATGGGTACAGGGCAGAGCGGGGAGGGGGACGAGAGCTTGTTCCAT
Organism: uncultured Polyangiaceae bacterium; assembly: GCA_964488865.1. Classification (GTDB taxonomy): domain Bacteria; phylum Myxococcota_A; class Polyangia; order Polyangiales; family Polyangiaceae; genus MWCO01. Next base: position 32,589 of record CAZAWR010000079.1, read on the forward strand.
CGGCAGGTTCCTTTCCTGGCTGGAACTACAGCGTAGCGAAGGAGGTTTCGTCCGCGCGCGGAGACCGGAAGGAGAGTCGGGGGAGGCTGGGTGCGCGGGTGCGAGGTAGAGGGCGGAATCGACGCGTTCGCGCCTCGGGCGGGGAGATGCTGCCCCGGTCCTGCACGGTGGGGGGGGCTTCGTGCAGAATTGCCCCCCCAGGATCTCTACATCCCGGCGACCCGCGTCCGGATCCACGGCTCCAGCCCCGGAGTCAGGTAGAACTTTGGGATGAGCAAGTCGTTTTCGGACGCAATCAACCCTTCGGACACGGCTCTCCGCGCCAGCGGTGTCCCCGGATAGATGCGAATTCCCACCGTGACACGCAGGGCGTCGAGCTCGAGCGAAGCGGCGAAGGACAGACTCTCCTCCACCGTCTCCCGCGTCTCGCCCGGGCCTCCCAGCAGGAGGAACCCCATGCGACGGATGCCGTACGTGCGCAGCAAGTCCGAGGCGGATCGGACCTGCGCTGGCGTGTACCGCTTGTTCATCTCGCGCAGCATCTGAGGACTCCCGCTCTCGAAGCCCAGGGCCACCTCCGTGCAGCCCGCCTCCGCCATGGCGCGCACCAGCGGTTCCGACACCTTCTCCGGGTACAGGATGCAGCGCCACGTGACGTGCAGGTCCAAAGCGGCGAGCCGACGACAGAGCTCGAGAGCGTGAGGCTCCGGGATGTTGAAGGAGTTGTCCACGAAGTAGAACTGGCGGAACCCAGAAACGGCGAGGCGCTCGATGTGCTCCACGACGAGCTTGGGCGACCGGGTACGAATCGTCCGCCCTTGGACACGAGACGTCGAGCAGTAGGAGCAGTCGTTCGGGCAGCCACGACGGCTCTGTATGGGAACCCAGAGGCCCGGATCGCCACGGTCCCCAGGCCACGACCCCAACTCGTCCCACAGGGGGAGGGTGTCGAGATCGGGGGCGATGGCGAGCTGTTCGGGCAGTGGCTCGCCAGCGTGGAGGACCCCAGGTACTTCGCAAGGGTCTTCCCCCTTTCTCAGCTGCTCGAGGATCGCCGGGAAGGCTGTCTCCCCATCGCCCCATACCCCGTAGTCCGCGCCCAGGTAGGCGAGGACTTCGACCGGGAAGATGCTGTAGCCAGGCCCTCCGAGCACGATCGGTGCATCGCAGAGCGCTCGGCACTGCTCGATGACGACCTTTGCTTGTTCGAGCAGCAGGCGCGGCGCCGCAGAGGCTTGATCGTCGATGTTCCGGATCGAAACGCCGATGACGTCGGGTCGCGTCCTTTCGATCGCGTCACGTAGCGCCGCGGCAGGGTCAACCGCGTCGAGCAAGTCGAGGAACGTCGTGACATGACCTGCCTGGCGCGTGGCGGCTGCCACGAGCCCGAGCCCAACGGGCAGGGTGAGCATGTTGAAGCGTTCCGTGTTGGCGGCGACGAGAAGGACGTTCATGGTGGCTCCGGGACGTTCGTGGCATCGGAGGGAAAGCACAACTGTGCCATGGACGTCAGGCGAGGGAAGGTCCAGGCCGTCTCGATCTCGTGGCGGAGGGTTTCCCAGCGGGCGAGGTCGAACGTCGCTTCGTGCAGCCCGGCAACCCAGTCGGCCAGCCGGATTGCCACGCGGGATTCCTCCGACAACGAGCCTTCCGAGGGGAACCCGGCGCTGTGCCGATAGCACGCCAGGATCGTCCCGGTGTCGTAGCCCCAGCGCTGGACGGCCAGTGCCGCCAGCGTGGCGCGAAAGGTCTCCTCCTCGGGCAGCGTTCCCTCGGCCTCGTTCACCGTGGAGTCGAGCTCGGGAGGCAGCTGCCCCACATGCACGTTCGAGAACAGCGCACGCACGGCATCCCCCAGGGCGGGGGAGTTCGCCGGGTGCCAGAAATTGAATACCAAGGAACGCCGCGGCCGGGTCACGGCACGCACACCGTGGAGTGAACCCTCGTGCAACACGAACCCAAATGCCGCCCCGTACACAGGCTCGACCCGCATCACCGGGGGATGGTCCACCGCGTCGTACAGCTCCAGCTCCCCACCGTGCTCCGGGTGCCAGTCCGCGTTGAGCTGCACCACGAGGCGGACCAGCTCGTATCCCACCCACGGCTGATCGCTATGAACCCCTATCGCCTGTCCGGGCTCCATGCGCTGGGAGGTCACGACCACCTTATCCATCAACGGAAGCCGGGTGATGTCCCGCATCCTGGCGACGAGGCCTCGCAGCATCTGCGGTGGCAGCTCCCCGGTGACCTCTCGGAGGGAGCATCCGTAGAATGCTTCGTTACGGTGTTGCCATGCCGCGTCGAACGAAAACGTCCGCTCGAGGGCCCCGCACTCTTCCGTCGAAAACGCCTCATGGCAAACAAAGAACGGGAAGGGGTGATGGTGGTGGACGGGATGGGTGAGCATGATTCCCCCCCACATCCTGGCATCCCCCGCCGCCTTCCGCTACAAGACCCGTTTCCCTCTTCTGTTTAGGTGATTCGTGATGCGTCGTTCTTCTCTCGCGCTTCTCGTCGCGGCCAGCAGCTTCCTTGCCTGTTCCAGTGACCCCTCGGACTCCGGCCCCGGTGGGGCAGCGGGGACCGACGCCGGCACCCTGCCCGATGCAACCGCCGATGCCACGCCCGACGCGATGGCCGATACAGGGGTGGACACGGCGACAGACACGACGACCGACGGGACCACCCCGGACGTCGCGACTCCGGACTCCGCCACTCCCGACGGAGGTGCAGACGCGGCCGACGCGCCACCCCCCCAGGACGGCTCTGCCGATGCTGCCACGGACGGCGCCGACGATTCCGCGCCGCTTGACGCCGGGCCTTCCGGGCCGAACGTCATCGCCAACCCCGGCTTCGAGTACTGGACGGATGGGTTGCCCGACTCCTGGAAGGGCGCCACCTCCAACATCACGGACGACGCCATCACGGACGTGACCGCGACGCCTCACGGAGGTTCTCACGCTTGCGGGCTCGCCAATTCCGGCACGACCCACAAGCGTTTCTCCACCGCCACGTTCCCCCTCGCCGACGGGTACTACGACTGCACGTATTGGGTTCGCGGCAAGGGAGAGGTCCGCAACGTCACCCACGACGGGAACGATTATGGGACGTACTCGTCGTACACGACGGTGGACAGCCCGGACTGGCAGCAGCTTTCGTGGGGGTTCAACCTTCACGGCGACACGGACGCGTTCGAGTTGGTCTTCTCGCTCCGGTCGACGGAGGCGTCGCTGGGAGACCTGCAGATTGACGACGTGTACTGTGCGCGGCGTGCGGAGCCGTGCGATCAGGTGACCTGTCCGGACTGGGCGGCGTGCGACCCGGGGACGCTCGCGTGCGAGCCGCTGTACGGGCGGTGTGCCGACGCGCAGGACTGCCTCACATGGCAGCAGTGCGATGGGACCCACACCTGCGTCGTGGCCCCGGGGCGTTGCGAGAGCACGGCCGACTGCGACGTGGCGTCGGTCACGCCGGTGTGTGACGAGCCCAGCCACACGTGCGTGGCGGGGGACCCGTGCGAGGGGGTCACGTGCGAATCCTGGAAGCAGTGTGACCCGGCCACGGCCCTTTGCGTGCTGGCGCCCGGCCGATGCGACTCGACGGCAGACTGCCTGGGCAACCTGCCTGCCTGTGACGGGGCGACGCGGACGTGTGTGTCGGCAGACCATCCGTCGAACATCGTACCCAATGGCGGGTTCGAGAGTTGGTCGGTGTACGACATTCCCTACGAGGGAGCGCACTTGATCCCGGACGGTTGGTACGGCCTCGACATTCCCGGGTCGAGCGAGATCGACCCTGCGCGCGTGCTTCCGTACGCAACCGCTCCGCATGCTGGCGCGCTGGCGCTGCAATTGATTCAGGACGGTATCGCGGAGCGCTTCACCTCCGAGCTCTTTAACGTGCCCTACGGAAATCACACGTGCGTGTACTGGGTACGGGGCAAGGGGTCCATTCGGCACCGCACGTACTCGTCCGGCGGTTGGAGCCCGTATACCGATATCGTGGAGGTCGACACGCTGGTGTGGACGCCGATCCCGTTCGCGATCAACAACAACGTGCACGACATGCGTGTCATCTTCTACGCGAGCTACACCGACCCGGCCAAGGACCACATCCAGGTCGACGACGTGGTGTGCACGCGCGACCCGAGCTGATGACGTGACTCCCTGCGATCGTGCTCGTGCTCGTGCTCGTGCGCCGTTTCGCTTGCCTTTCAGGTCACCTTGCGGTTGTCTCCGCGATATCTCATGCAACGACCCACCCCCATCGCGCTGACGATCGCCGGGTCCGACTCCGGCGGAGGCGCGGGAATCCAAGCTGACATCAAGACTTTTTCGGCGCTCGGGGTGTACGGCTGCTCGGTGATCACGGCGCTGACGGCGCAGAACACGCGTGGCGTGCGGGGCATTCTGGGGGTGGACCCCGGGTTCGTGCGCGCGCAGATGGACGCCGTCTTCGAGGACATCTCTGTGTGCGCGGTCAAGATCGGCATGCTGGGAACCGCGGCTACGATCATGGCGGTGGCCGAAGGGCTCGAGCGATGGCGCCCGGCGTGGGTGGTGCTCGACCCCGTCATGGTGGCGAAGGGGGGCGACCGGTTGCTGGAGGCGGACGCTGTTGCGGCGCTGCGCGACCGGCTCGTCCCGCTCGCGTCGCTCGCCACCCCGAACCTGCCCGAGGCGGCCGATCTGCTCGGTGTGCCCGTGCCGACCCAGCGAGAGGCGATGCCCGACGTGGCAAGAGGCGTGCTGCGCCTTGGCGCGGGCGGCGTCCTGCTCAAGGGCGGGCACCTCACCGGCGACGCGAGCCCGGACCTTCTGATGCACGGGGACGCGGTGCAGTGGTTCGAGGCCGCGCGCGTCTCGACGCGCAACACGCATGGGACGGGGTGCACGCTGTCTGCCGCGATCGCGGCGGGGCTGGCCAGTGGGCTGCCGATGGCTCGCGCGGTGGCCGAGGCCAAGCGATACATCGAGGGGGCGATCGCCGCGTCGGACCAGTTGCAGATCGGTCATGGCCACGGTCCTGTTCACCACTTCTACCGGGTCTGGCCCGGACTGCCATGAGGGATGCCATGAGGAATGCCACGCAGAGGTCGATCGCGGGGTTGCTGGTGTGCGCGGCAGCGGTCGGGTGCAAGACGCCCCGCGAAGCGGAGCCACCGGTGGCCGAAGCAGCCCAAGGCGCCACGCCGCCTGTTTCTGCGGACGTTCCCGCGACGGCATCCGTAGCGGCAAACGCGGTGCCGGAGCCTGTCGCGTCGGCGGCCCCGGAAGCCTCGGCGGCGGCCCCCGGGTCGGCGGAGCCCCCTAGCGAGCCGTTGCCCGCGGTGGAGGTCAAGAACATCGGGATGCACATCGGAGGTGGGCCCAACGACCGGGTGAGCAAGCAGCCCATCGGAGACTCGGTGAAGCCGCACTTCGACGCGCTCCGAGCCTGCTGGAAGCACGTGGCCGAGCCGGGCAAAGCGGGGGACTTCGGCGTGGACCTGCTCATCCCGCACGAAGGGGGCAAGGCGGAAGTGACCAATCCTCGCACGGCCATCAAGGGAGAGGGGTTCGAAGGCTGTGTGGTAGACGTGTTCGAGGGGATCGACTTCTTGAAGCCGAAGACGGGCAAGACGATGGTGAGCTACTCGGTGCGCTTCACGCCGTAACCATGGTTCTCGCGGAATCGTGCTCAGCGCAAGGCGCGGTGCTCGTGCTCGTGCTCGATGTCCCCGCCAGCGGGCTTCGCGCTCCGCATGCAACGGTTGCACTCACGAGGGCGAACTCCAACCCCGCACCTCAACCGCGTTGTCGCTTCACACGAACCGGGACATCAGGTCGCGAACGGCCGCGGGAAGATCTCCTCCGTAGTGGTCCTCGACACTCTCGAGCAGGTGCAGGGCGCTCTCCCTTGCTGCCTCGTCCTGCATCTCGTCGAGGCTCGCGACCATGCCACCGCGCCGCGCCAGGATGAAGGCGCGACGCAGGTTGGGGGCCATGGCGCGGAAGCGGTCGATGATGGCGAGCAGGCGTGGCTTGTCCTCGGGGAGCTTGCCCTCGAGCTCGGCCAGCAGGTTCAGGACGTGATCGCTGCTCATCACGGACGTGACCTCGAGGTGCTCGATCAGCAAGCGAAGCTCTTCGGCGACTTGCTCGTCGTCCATGGGCTCCCACTGTCCGAGGCTGGCCATGTCTTCGAGGACGGTGTCCGGAGCGAGGGCGGTGGTGCGCAGGCGGATGAAGTCCGGGTTGATGGCGTTGAGGACGCGAGCGGTTTCGGTCGCGTGATCGCGCCACAGGGACCGTCCGCCGAGCCCAGGCATGACGTACTCCGATAGCTCCATGCCGGCTGCTTTGGCGCGAAGTCCCGCCTCGATGTGATCGGTCGCGGTGACCCCTTTGCTGACCAGGGACAGGACGCGATCGCTCCCGGATTCGAGCCCCACGTGCAGGCGGTTGAGCCCTGCCACCCGGATCTGCTCCAAGTCTTCGGGCTTCTTTCGGACGAGGGTGTGCGCACGGGCGTAGCTCGTGATGCGCTCGATCGTGGGGAATTCGTCGTGCAGGACAGTCAGCACCTCGAGCAGGTCCTCGGTAGGCATGACCACGCTATTGGCGTCTTGCAGGAAGGCATGCTTTCCACCCTGAGCGAGGAACGACGTGATCTGCGCGGTGCCGGGGACGAGGTCCTTGCGTGCGGCGAGGGCTTTTCGGACCTCCCAGGTCACCTGACCCTCGAAGCCGAGGGAGGCGGAAAGGTCCTGGATCATCCTCGCGATCGCGGCCATCTCGCGGATGTCTTGCTTGACGTCTTCGACGCCGCGGATCGAGAACCGCGCGTGCCGGTACACGGGGCAGAAGGCGCAGCGATTCCAGGGGCAGTTGCGCGTGACCCGTACCAGCAAGCTGGCCGCCTCCGAGGGCGGACGAATCGGACCGATCTCGAAACGCGTCTTCATATCCTGCTCCCCATCTGACGCCAACGGACAGGAAGCGCAATCCCCCCGTGTCGAAACGCAACGTCCTGGCAGGCTCACGCCGTTTGTGGCAAGCGGTGGGACCCATGAGGACGAGCCCGCGCAACTACATCGGAATCGTGACGTCGCTGCTCTGGCTCGTGGCGGGGGTGTACACGGTGTTGTTCGGCGTGAGCCAGACCTGGAAGGCGGCGGGGTTTTTGATCGTCGGCGTGGGGGTGGTGCGAGGGGCCCTGCTGTTGCGGGATTGGAACAAGGCGAACCGTCGGTCCAGCGAGTGACTTCAGGCGAGCTCGCTCGCGAATTGGCGCAGGAACGACCGCATGAACGCCGCGCGCTCGTGCGCGAGACGACGCGCCGCGTCCGTGTGCAAACGCTCTGGAATCCGGAGCAGCTTGCGCTCGAAGTGGTCGAGCCCAAACCGGCGATCGTCGGGGGGACGATGCTGGCAGAAAGGGTCGGCGTCGTCATAGAACGGTCGCTGCATGCTCGCGCAGGTGGCAAAGCAGCGAGCGATCCCGATGGCGCCGATGGCGTCCAGGCGGTCTGCGTCCTGCAACACCTTGGCCTCGAGGGTGCCGGGCTCCAGTCCCGCGGAGAACCCGTGCACCCGGATACACTCGCCGATCGCGCGCGCCGTGGCATCGTCGACGCTCTGTGCGCGCAAGATCTCCAGCGCGGCGTCGGCGCACAGCTCCCCGGAACGGTGGGAATCCGGGTGATGCTTCGGAAGGCTGACCACTTCATGCAGCAGGGCCGCGGCACGCACGATCCCCGTGTCGGCGCCGGCCTCGCTCGCGATCTGTGCGGCCAGGCGCTCCACGCGTACCACGTGCAGCCAGTCGTGAGCGGGGTCCGTGCCCGCCTTCGACCGAGCCGCGGTGCTGATCGCCGCGAGCGTCCCTTCCGTCAACCCTCCGGCGTGCTCCCACGGTTCATCCGTCATGGTTCGAGGGTCGCGCGTAGCAGGCCTGCGTCCGCGGGCCAATCGATTCCCGAACGCTCAGATCCGAAGCCACGGGAGTGGGCCGCAGATTCCGCAGAGAACCGCAGATGGTTTCGTTGCTGGTGCGGATGTGGGTAGCTGCGTGGCGACGGGTAGCAAGATCCAGAGGTTACTCTTTCTGCCCGGCGCTTCGCTCCGGATCAGGGGAACGCCGCCCCTCGCGCGCCTCCAGTCCGGTCCGTCCCCGGTCTTCTTGATTCCCTCCCCCGATCGGTCTACCACCTTGCACCATGTCGACGTCGCCTTGGAACAAGGTCAAGGGGTTGTTCTGGCAGTCGGGGGAGCCGTCCGCGTCGGCGCCTCCCGCGGCCGCGCCAGCAGCGGAAGGGGAGCTGAGCGACGAGGAGTTTGCCGCGTTGCTCGGGGAGAGCCCGCACGCGGTGCCCAAGGAGGCGCACGACGACCCGGTGGACTTCTCCGGGTTGCATGTGCAAACCGTGGGCGACGCTGTCCAGATCGACTTCCAGCAGCAGTATGATCAAGCCGGGATCCCGGATACGGACGAAGTCGAGCAGCTCGAGAACTTCCTGGCGAGGCTTGAACCGTCGCTCCCCCAGGTTTCGAAGATCGCCGCGGCGCAGGCGTTCCTCGGCGCGATTGGCAAGGACAAGGCATCGGTGCTCGGCGACGCCGAGCGCAAGATCCGTCGCGTGCGCGCCATCTTGCTCGGCAAGCAGCAGGAGACGCAGCAGATGCTTTCCGACCAGCAGCAGGCGATCGACCGGCTGCAGGCGGAGATCGAGGCGCATCGCAGCCGGATGCAGGAGCTGAACCGGGAGCTGGAGGGCGTGCGCATGGCATGTCTCCAGGAGGAGTCGCGGTTGCAAGCCGCGCGCGTGTTCTTCGGCAGCGTCGATCCGGTGGGCGGCCACGGGACGGGGCAGTGAGCGAGCAGAGAGGGAAGAACCCATGAGCAGCGTGGCGGGGCGATTCTGGAACTTCGTCAAGGGACTCTTCTGGCAGGGGCAAAAAAGCCTCGAGCAAGCCAATCCGGAGGCCGTGTACGAGATGGCCATCCAGAAGATGAAGTCCAACTACCAGCAGATGCACACGGCGGTGGGACGCCTCGCGGCGGAGCGCAACCGTTTGCGCGCGATCCTCGACGCGAAGAAAAAGCAGTTGCAGGAGGTGGACGGTGATCTCGACGGGGCGTTGCTCGAGGCCCAGGCGGGTAACGAGGAAGCGGCCGAGATCGGGGAAGACCTGATTGCCGAGAAGGAGGCGCTCACGGGCGAGATCGGCACCGTGCAGCAGGAACTCGCTGCCTCCGAGACCCTCGTCAACGACTACCTCGCCAAGCTGCGCGTGATCGAGGCCCAGACCAAGCAGATGGAGTCCAAGAAGGACGCCATGATCGCGAAGCTCCACTCCGCGCATGCGCGCAAGGCCTTCGGGGACATGGTCTCGGGCATGAGCACGAGCGCCGAGGAAGCCGCGGTCGGGGACATCGACAAGTACATCGAGGGCGTCGCTGCGCAGGCCGACATCGCCGACGAGATGTCCGGCGCGACCCGCGAGGAGAAGCGTCGCAAGCTCAAGGAAAAGGCTTCCACGCGCCAGGCCAAGTCCAAGTTCCAGGCGATGCTCGAGGCGCGTCAGGGTGCTGGCGCGGCCACCGGGCCAGCCGTCGGGACCAGGGCCGTAGAAGGCAAGGGCGGTATCGGATAGCCTCGGACGGTTGCTGCGAAACAGCTTGTAGTCGCGTCCTGCGGGACGCAGATGGAGGGAACCATGGGCAAGAGTGGCGGTGCGGGAAAACCAGGCCCCGCGTTGATGTTCGGTGTGCCGCTCGTCATCCTCGGGGTGGCCGGATTCTTTGCGTACACATTTCTGATCAAGCCGGCCCTCGAGGACAAGGTCGCCGAGAGACGAGACGAGGTGCTCGCCGAGTCCACCTCCTCGAAGAAGTACGGCACCATGATCCGCATCGCCGGCGACCCTTGGTCCGGCTACAGCACGTTCCGCGGTGAGCCTCGCCTAGCCTCGGCACTCGCCAAGCACGACATCGGCGTCGACTACATCGACAAGGAAGAATACTACGACCAGGACAAACGCATGCAGGCCCTGGCCGAAGGCAAGATCGACCTGGCCCTCACCACCCTCGACGCCTTCCTCCAGCACGGCGCCAAGCACAAGAAGAGCGGCCTGTACCCCGGCGTCATCCTCTGGAACATCGACGAGTCCAACGGCGGCGACGCCATCTTCCTCACCAAGGGCAAGAACAGCTTCGACGACGTCGCGGCGTCGGACAAGGTCTGCTTCTCCACGGGCACGCCCAGCGAGCATCTCTGGGACTTCGCGAGCCTCTCGTTCGCCAAGCTCGGGGACAACCTGAAGGCCGACAACGGCGTGGTCGCGAAGGACTGCTGGGACAAGCTCCGCTCGGGCAGCGTGCAGGTCGCCGTCCTCTGGCAGCCCTTCACCGCCATCGCCCAAGACCAGGGCTACCCCAAGGTCTTCGCCACCGGCGGCCAGGCCGACGACGTCATCGTCGACATCCTCGTGGCCAATCGCGAGTTCGTGATCAAGCAGAAGGACAAGATCCAGAAGCTCGCGGCCGCGTACTTCCAGACCATCGACGGATACCAGGCCGACAAGTCCGCCCACGCGAAGTTCATTACGTCGGACTGCGGCGGAGACTGCGAAGGCAAGGAGGCCATGGGCATGGCGGTGCTCGAGGGCATCGACTTCCTCACCTACGAGGAGAACATGTGCCTGTGGTGGGGCCAGTGCGGCTCCCCCGCGAAGATGACAGCCCGCATCGGCAAGACCGGCAGGCTCCTCGTCGCCAAGGGAAAGGTCAGCGCCAGCGACCTGCCCGAGCCGTCGTCCATCCTCAACGACAGCTTCCTCGTGGGCATCAAGTCGGACATGACCGCCAAGGCGCGGCTCGCCGCCGAGGTCGCTGGGGACAACACCAAGGTGGCTGCCCCGGACATCACCGCGAAGGAAAAGACCTACGAATACAAGGCCGAAACCGCCAAGGCGAGCCCCGCCGCCGACGTCGGCACGCTCCAGCTCCCCAGCATCTACTTCGGGTCCGGAAGCTCCAAGCTCGACCCCAACGCCCAGAGCGTGATCGACGGTATCGCCGACAGGCTCAAGTCGTTCCCCGCCCTGTGTGTCCGCGTGTACGGCCACACGAGCTCCGAGGGCACCCGGGCCGGCAACGTCAAGCTCAGCGAAGAGCGCGCCCAGGCCATCGTCACGTACCTCAAGTCCACCGATGGCATCGCCTTCCCCGCGTCGCGCTTCGACGTGCGGGGCTTCGGACCGGACCAGCTCATCATGAAGGACGGTAAGGAAGACGCGAACGCGAGCCGACGAACCGAATTCAAGCTGTTCAACTGCGGCGCGCAGTAGCGCCCCTGGAACCCGGCAACGTGGCCGCACCTCGGATCCCCACCTGGAAGGAAAGGCTCAAGGCCTGCTTCTCCTGGCGTCACCGCCTGATGCACGCCGTCGGCCTGCCGAGCGCTGTCGGGGCCATCATCGCGGCGATCTCCGCCTCGCCTCTCGGCGCCGAGGTCAGCCTCGCCCTCGGTGGCCTCTCCGCCTTCGTCGGCGTCTTGCTCGCCCTGTACGTCATCGTCGCAGGCTTCGATCGCAAGCTCGTCGAGCAGCTCCAGCGCGAGGAGCAAGAGCGATTCGACGCGCAAAAAGCTGGTGAAATCGATGCGGCCGTCGGGGAAGCCCAGCCCGAATTGCGCGCCACCCTGCAGCGCATCATCGGCCTGCATGCCTCCATCGAGTCCGCCTTCGCCGACGGGATCGACGACCAAGTGGAGGCGATCCTGGTGGGCTCTCGGGATGACCTCAAGGAGCTGCGGGACCGGGCGATCTCCATGGCCAAGCTCCACCTTCGCCTTCACCAGATCGTGTTGCAGTCCGACGGCCATCGCCTTTACGACGACCTCATCCGCATGACGGCGGAGCTGGAGCGAACGCCCGACGGCGCGGTCCGGGATGCGCTCGAGTCGGCCCGGCAGGCGACGGAGCGGACGTACAAGCAATGCCTGGCGGCGGTGGACAAGCAGGCCCAGATCCGAAGCGTGCTCACCGTGATCGAGACCAACCTGCAAGAGTTCAAGCTGGCCATGGAGCTGCGCAAAGCCGATGCGGCCATGGGGCAGCAGACCACGGGCCCCGACGTGACCGAGCTGCAGCAGCGCCTCGTGGCTGCGGGACAAGCGTGCGACGAGCTCGTGGGGGGCTCGGCCTCTCGTACGCGCCGCCGCCGTCGTGCATGACCTCACCCCCCGAGGAGCAGGACCGTGAACCCACCCGAAGCCTACTTGCCCTGGGCCCAGAACTTCCGTGACTCCTACGACCGTCGCGAGTCCGCGATGTTCGTCCTGCACAACAACATCGCGGACCTCTTCCCCTCCGGGGGAGACTACGTCTCCTGTCGCACCTACCTCGAGACCATGCTGCGGCGCGGCGGCTACATCACCATCAGCTTCGACGTCTCCCGCGGCATGCGCTTCCTCGACGACGCCGAGGCCCAGACCTTCGTCAACCTCGCGAACGCCAACCGCACGCACGCCGAACGTCTGATCCAGAACATCTACGACTTCCCGCGGGAGAGCACCAAGGCCCTCGCCTTCATCGAGGCGTTCATCGTCGGCATCGAGTCCTCCGCCCGGCCCGTGGCCGTGATCTTCGAGTTCGCCGAGCACCTCGCCCCCAACGGGGACCCGCAGACGATGACCGAGATCGACCGCATCAACACGGTCACGCTCTTGCGCTTCGCCCGCCTCTTCTACGAGCGGCTTCAGGACGACAAGGCCCGGGACGCCGTGTGCTTCCTGCTCGCCCCCAACCTGCACAACATCCACCCGGAGCTCGTGCGCTCCGAGCTCGTCATCGACGTCGACGTGCCGCGTCCGAGCGCCGAGGACCGCGCCCAGTTCATCCGCTGGCAGCAGGCGAAGCTCGTGGTGCAGGGGCACCCCCCCATCGCGATGGATGTGACGGAGGCTCAGCTCGTGGAGCAGACCGCGGGCCTGACCTTGACCGGAATCCGGCACCTGTTCTTGCGCGCCATGCACACCGAGGGGCGTCGCCTCAGCTCGTCGTTCGTCATGCAGCGCAAGCGTGATCTGATCGAGCGCGACAGCCGGGGCATGCTCGAGGTCCTCTCCCCCCGTCACGGCATGGACGCGGTGGGGGGCAACGAGTCCATCAAGCAGTTCTTCGTCAGCGCGGCTGCGGACTTGAGAGAAGGGTGCAGCGACGTTCCGGTCGGGGTGATCTGTCCCGGGCCCAACGGGGTGGGCAAGACGTTCATCGCCAAGGCGTTTGCGCGGGATTCGGGGCTCAACTGCGTGTCACTCCGGAATTTCCGCGGGATGTACGTGGGGCAGACGGAGAGCAACCTCGATACGATCTTCAACATCCTCAAGGCGATGACGCCCAACGTGGTGATCATCGACGAAGCCGACAAGATGCTCGGCAACGAGGTGGGGGGGGACAGCAACAAGGTGGACGAGCGGGTGTTCGGCGCGTTCACGGCGTTCATGGGAGACCCCGAGTACCGCGGGAAGATCTTCTGGCTCTTGCTGACCGCCCGTCCGTTCAACCTCGCGCCGGACACGGGGCGCCCAGGGCGCGTGGAGGAGCACGTCCCGATCCTCGCGCCCGAGACGCTCGAGGACAAGAAGTCGATCCTCGACGCGGTGTGCCGGTCTCGGGGCATCAAGCTCGTCGAGCAGGGCGGGGGAGCGCCGGAGGACGGCGCGTTCGCCACTCTGTTCGACGCGCTCGGGTTCGTGACCCCCGCGGCGCTCGAGCTCATTGCCAACCGGGCAAGGCGAACCGCCCGTCGCGCCGGTATCGCGCCGGACCCGAAGACGTCCGTGATCGAGGTCCCGTTCACGACGTTCCTCGAGGAGGTGGCGAGCTTCGTGCCCGAGGGGTCGAAGAGCAAGCTGCAGCTGCAGACGATCGAGGCGGTGATGTACACGAACCACCTGGCCTACCTACCTGAGCCCTGGAAGAGCCGTCTGCGCGACGATCCGGATGGGTTGTCCCGGGAGCGGGAGCAGCTGCGGGTGCTTGTCGGGTATCAGTGACGAAGCGGTCCTCGCATTGAAGATGATCGTAGTACGGGAGGATACCAAGCATGTCCAGCCTCGCTTCGTTTTTAGAATCTAGTCTATTTTTTGCACCTTTCATCTACCTTGTTATGTACATATACATAGAAAAAAAACTGAGTCACAACACCCTCATTCAGTACATGCTAAAGATTTTTGCTGTGCTGGGTGGGCTCTTCATGATTGTCTACGCCTGCACAGCACCTCTAGAATTCACGGTGCTGATGCCAGCCCGTGGCGGGGCAAAAAACTATGCGCCCGCCTCCATCTTCTTGGTGATAGCAGGTGCCGCAACAATGGCACTTCCACTATATAGTAAACACATCAAGTTCTCGAACAAAAATAGCTGATCATCATGGTGCTGGTGGCGCCCGGTTCGACGAGACAACTGAGTCGATGAGGACGTCGTTCGGTTGCGGACCTGACAAAGCAGCTCACGGATGGACCTCCAGCAACTCAAACCCCCGAGCAGAGACCTCTTTCCATGCTCGCCCCCTTCTCACCTCGCGTCCGATGCCGATCCTCGGGCATAGAGCAACACACCGTGCTCGTCCCACGCAGCTTGTCCGGTCTCCTCCCCCTTCCGATAGTCGATCCGCGATGACTTGGTACCGTCTTCGCGCCAATTCATCGTCACACCGTCGAGCTTCCCGTCCACGTACGTCTGCTCGCTCTGCAAGTTGCCATTGGCATACCAGTGGACCCACCGGCCAACGGGCTTGCCCACGGCGTGCTCAATCGCATAGGCCTTCTGACCACCCCGGTGAAAGCCGAGCTCAGGGCCGTCGATTGCACCATTCTTGTAGCGCTGTTCGTTGACGAGCTGCCCATTGTCATAGTAGGACGCGAATCGAACATAGTTCCCGCCCACACACTCGATCTTGTGATCGACTACGCCGTTGACGCGGTAGGTCGTCCACGCTTCGGAATACCCCTTCCCAGGGTCGACCCAAATCCGCCGTGCGTTGCGCGTAAGCTCACCGACTTCACGCAAGGCGTCCGGCAAGTCGAAGGTGACGGTCACCGTCCAGTAGTCATCGAGACGCCAGTTGGTGGTCGACGAACGTCCGCTCGAGGCTCCGCCCTCGCTGCTTGCTCCGGTCAGGCGCGCGAACTCTTCGGACGAGATGCCCTTCGGGATCGCGGCGAGCTTCTTTCGCCAGTGCGCTTCGCCGGGATCCCT
>CAZAWR010000080.1:0-47596 GCA_964488865.1 uncultured Polyangiaceae bacterium
TTTTCAGATAAATTCCCTCAAACAGCACCCCGAAGTGCTTGGTTTGGGACTAGTACCGGGTGCCCGAAGTGAATACCGGGATCGCACCCTCGAGGTCGAGTCGCCCCGCGTCCCCCTCTCCCGGAGGTTCGTCAAGGACGACCGTCGTCTCCCCGAGCCGCCGGAGGCTGAGGTTCGTCGCATCCTGGCACGGACCAACAAGTTCGCCCCGAGCGACGAGCTCAACTGCGGTGCGTGCGGCTATGCGACCTGCCGCGAGAAGGCCGTGGCCGTCCATCACGGGCTCGCGGAGGAGGCCATGTGCCTGCCGTTCATGGTCGAAGCGGCGGAGCGCGTATGCCAGGAGCTGAAGCTTCCTTGGTTGGAGCTTCGCGAGGTCCAGGGGCACCTGGTCAACACCGAGAAGCTGGCTTCCCTCGGCCAGATGGCCGCCGGCATTGCCCACGAGCTGAACAACCCCCTGGGCACCATCCTGCTGTACACCGGCATCCTCCGTCGCAAGCTCGAAGGGCGCGAGGACCTGCACCACGACCTCGACTTGCTCTCGGACGAATCCCAACGGTGCAAGCGGATCATCGGCAGCCTGCTGGACTTCGCACGCCAGAACCGCGTCAAGCTCGAGCGCGCACAGGTCCTCCGCCTGCTTCAGGACGTCGTGGAAGAGACGTCCTTCGCGAACCGCGATCCCCACGTGAAGGTCGCTGTTGTGGCGCCAGAGGACCTGGAGGTGGACGTAGACCGGGACCAGATGCGTCAGGTTCTCGACAACCTCTTCAAGAACGCGGTGGAGGCCATGGAGGGGCGTGAGGGCAGCGTCACCCTGCGTGCGGTCGACCGGGAGAAGGAGGGGCACGTTCGCCTGAGCGTGACGGACGAAGGCTGCGGCATCCCCCAGGAAGCACGGGACAAGATCTTCCAGCCCTTCTTCACCACCAAGCGGATCGGCCGGGGCACAGGACTGGGGCTCCCGATCTCGTACGGCATCGTCAAGATGCACCACGGTCGGATTTGGGTGGAGTCCGAACCGGGGGTGGGCACGACCGTGTTCATCGAGCTGCCGAGGCAACGAACGGCGGCGACCAGGAGTGTCATCGAATGAGCAAGACCATTCTATTCGTGGACGACGACCGGGACTTCCTCGATGCGCAAGCCGCATTCTTCCGAGCTCGAGGATTCGTCGTGTGGACGGCGGATCGTGAGCAAGACGCGCGCGACCTGCTGGAGACCCGATCTCCGGACGTGATCGTGCTGGACCTGATGATGGAGCGCGCCGACACGGGCGTGACGTTGAGCCATCAGATCAAGCAGCGTGAGCCCCTTCGGAAGGTGCCCATCATTCTGCTCACGGGCGTGGTGGCGGCGACGGGCTGTCGGCTCGACCTCGACGTGGCGGCGCTGCGCCGGTGGTCCGGTATCGACGTGTACCTGGACAAGCCCGTCACGGGAAGGCAGCTGTTGCGTGTGGTGGAGGAGCAGATCGCACGCGCTGATGCCGTGGCTGTTACGGAGTCGACATGACTACCGCCAGCGTTCTCGTCATCGAGGATGAGTACGGCGTGCGAACCGGGATCGAGCAGATCCTCCGGATGGAGGGGCACGACGTGCGCACCGCGGCGACCGCCCGAGAAGCGCTCGATCAGATGCAGTCTGGGGCATTCGACGTGGCCCTCATCGATTATCAGCTACCCGACGTGGACGGTCTCACGCTGCTTCACCAGATCCGAGAGCACGATGCGTCGACGAAGACTTGCATGATCACGGCCTATGCGAACATCGACATGGCCATCGCGGCGACGCGGCAGGGGGTCGACTTCTTCTTGCCGAAGCCTTTCACGCCGGAGGACCTGGTGGGCGTGGTGGGCAACCTGCTGACGCGTCGGAGGCGGGAGCTGGAGGCGGCGGCGCTGCGCGAGGCCCATGAAGCCTCTTTGGTGGCACTGGCTTCGGAGAAGAGCCAGACGCATTCGCTGGTGAGCTGCATGCGTGACGCCGTGCTGGTGGTCAATGCGGAGGGGCAGGTTGTGCTGGCCAATCCGTCGATGGCGGCGTTGCTCGGCGTGGCGGCGGATCAGGTGGTGGGGAGGCCCGTCCTGGAGGTGCTTGGGGCGGCTGCGTTTCAGGCTCTGCGCGATCAGTTGGCGGTCCCCGCGGACCGACGGCAGGTGTTCGAGTGTGAGCTCGGTGACCGGGCGTTCATGATCAGTGTGGCGACGTTTCGGGACGAAGCGGGTACGGCGCGAGGGAGCATCGTCACGCTGTCGGACATCTCCGAAGTGCGACGGCTGGCGGTGGAGAAGTCGCGATTTCTCCGTACGCTGGTGCACGAGCTACGGTCTCCGCTCGGGGCGATCCGCAGCATGCTCGAGGTGGTGATGGACCGAAGCCTGGGGGAGGAGATCGGCGCGTACGACGGATTCCTGCAGCGTGCGGACGCTCGGATCGAGAACCTCGTGGGCATGGTGGGGCAGCTCTTGACGCTTTCTCGCATCGACGAGCAAGGCGCGTTGGGGGTCGTGCGGGGCGTCGTTGCCTCCGACGTGGTGCGTGAGGTCGTGCGGTTGCACGAAGAGCAGGCGCAGCGGAGCGGGGTTACCGTTCAGTGCGAGTTGCCGGACAGGGACGAGGTCGTGGCGGTGGGGCGGGACGAGCTGGAGGTCGTGTTGGGCAACTTGGTGGGCAATGCGATCAAGTACAACCGGCAGGGGGGGACGATCGGGATCCGCGTGGGCCGAAGCGAGGGGTGGTTGATTTTGGAGGTGAAGGACACGGGGATCGGGATGGCGTCGGAGAGCGTGCCGCGCGTGTTCGAGGAGTTTTTCCGAGAGCGGCGAGCGGAGACGCGAGACACAGAAGGCAATGGTCTTGGTCTTTCCATCGTCCAGCGGCTGGTGCAGCGCAGGGGGGGCGCCATCGAGGTGACGTCCGTGCTGGGGGAGGGGACGACGTTTCGGGTGCGTCTTCCGGGGTAGAACGTACTATGTTGACGGACATGCTTCCGGGAGGGTGTTTCATGGCATCGTATCGACATCTCTTGCTCGTGACGGCCGCGCTCGCATCCGTGGTGACGGGGTGCTGCAAGGAAGGCGAGGAACAGCCGGTGGCAGCCTCTCCCGTGACCGCTGCGCCGCCTTCCACGCCCGTTGCCGCTACCACGACAGCGACGGCCCTCCCGACGGTGAGGTACAACCTGGATGCGGGCAAGGTCGTGGTTCCCGATGGGGGTGGGACGTTTGGGGCGCCGCCACCCATCGTCACGGGGAAGAACACGGGGACGCAACCGACGACCAAGGATCCGGACCGGGACACGGCAACGTTCGGGGGGCCCCCGCCCATCGCCACGAACAAGAAGACCCCTACGCCGGGCAACACGCAGCCCACGTCGACGACGACCGCCTTCGGCGGCCCTCCGAAGTTGCGGTGAGCGGGCCCATCGGAAGTGCCCACTTGAGGCTTCGCGGGAGGCGGACGAGAATCGGGCCATGTCGAACCCGTCCGCAATGAACAGCCCAGCTGCGGAGCGCGTGCTGGCGCTCGCGTGCGAGGTCAGCGCCGACCTCGATGCCGTGTGGGAGGCCTGGACGACAAGCGAGGGACTCCGCACGTTCTTCGCCCCGTCGTGCCGGATCGAGCTGGTACCGGGCGGCGCGTTCGAGATCCTGTTCGATCTCGACATGCCTGCGGGGCAACAGGGCTCGGAGGGCATGCGCGTGATGGCCTTCGAGCCGAAGACCATGCTCTCGTTCACCTGGAACTTCCCGCCGCACATGGGGGACATTCGCCCGATGTGCACGCTCGTGGTCGTGCGGCTTCGCGCCCTGTCCGGTGGGCGAACCCACGTCCAGGTGACCCAGACGGGGTGGGGCGAGGGCGCGTCCTGGCAGGCGGGGTTCACCTACTTCGAGCGAGCGTGGCGGGACGTCGTCCTCGAGCGGTTGAAGAGAAGGTTCTTGCAGGGGCCGGATCGCTGGTGACCGTGAGGCCTCGTTCCGAGAAGTTCGCCACGGCAATCGACAATCCTGGTCCGCGGCGCTACATTCCGCTCACTCCGACACCCGCACCGCGGTCCACCTGCGATCCCGCGTGTCTTTGCCCAGCTTGCTGGGTTCCTTCGACGACCTTCCAGGATGCCTTCGCGCGTCCGATCGAGATTACTATTCCTCATGCGATTTCAAGAGTTGCAGCTCATCGCCCCGTTGCTTCGGGCGGTCGAGGGCGAGGGCTACGAAGAGCCCACCCCCATTCAACGCGAGTGTATTCCCCATGTGCTTGCGGGCCGGGACGTGCTTGGTTGCGCCCAGACCGGGACAGGCAAGACCGCGGCCTTCGCGCTGCCGATGCTCCAGTCGTTCGCGAGCAAGCCCATCGCCCGGGGCAAGCGGCCCATCCGCGCGCTGGTGCTCACGCCCACGCGTGAGCTGGCCGCCCAGGTCGCCGAGAGCTTCGAAACCTACGGACAGGGGCTGGGGCTGCGGGTCGCCTGCATCTTCGGCGGTGTCGGGCAGAACCCCCAGGTGCTTGCTCTCCAGCGCGGCGTCGACGTGCTCGTCGCCACCCCGGGGCGGCTGCTGGACCTCTCCTCCCAGGGCCAGGTCGACTTCCGCCAGCTCGAGGTCTTCGTGCTGGACGAGGCGGACCGCATGCTCGACATGGGCTTCTTGCCGGACGTGCGTCGCGTGATCGCTTCGTTGCCCCGCAAGCGCCAGACCTTGCTCTTCTCCGCGACCATGCCCAAGGACATCCGTGAGCTCGCGGACCGCATCCTGATCGATCCCGTTCACGTGGCGGTGACTCCGATCGCGTCGACGGCCGAGAAGATCGATCAGTTCGTGTTCTTCGTGTCGAAGGGCAACAAGCGTGCGCTGCTCGGTCACGTGCTGCGGCGACCCGAGATGGATCGCGTCCTGGTGTTCACGCGTACGAAGCACGGCGCGAATCGGGTGGTCAAGGAGCTCGCGCGCGACGAGATTCCTGCGCTCGCCATCCACGGAAACAAGTCGCAGAGCGCGCGGGAGCGTGCCCTCGCGCAGTTCAAGAATGGGGAGACGCGCGTGCTCGTGGCCACCGACATTGCGGCGCGCGGTCTCGACGTCGAGGGGATTTCCCACGTGGTCAACTTCGATCTGCCGGAGGTGGCCGAGAGCTACGTGCACCGGATCGGGCGCACTGCGCGCGCGGGCGCCGGGGGGACGGCGTACTCCTTCTGCGATGCCGACGAGCAACCGTTGCTTCGTGCCATCGAGAACTTGATTCGAATGAAGGTGACGGTGGTGTCGGACCATCCCCACGCGGAGCGGTTTTCGGCCGTGGCCGAGCCGGCGAGCCAAGCCCAGCGGGGCAGCCCGCGTGGGCGCAACGTTCGGGAGCAACCCTCCCAACCCAAGCGCGGCGCGGGTCGTCGCGACATCAAGCCCGAGCGGCGCGCTCCTGCGGGGCCGAGGACACCGGCAGCTCCGGCAACTCCGGCAGCGCCTGCGGCGACCGCGGCGCAACGGGCTGACGGGGTAGTCGCCGCCCCGCGGAGGCGTCGTCGCGTGTTTCATCCTACGCGGCGATAGCTATCTAACCCTTTGCTCCAAATGCCCGGCAGAACGACCAGGCCCCTTCGCTGCAGGGCACGGGCGGGTGCGCTTCGAGAAACCGCACGATCGCGTCGGGATCATCCTCGATGGTGAGCATGCCCTCGTAGGGCCTGCCCTTCGCCAAATCCCGGAGTAGCGGGTACACGGGCTTGACCTCCGTCCAGAACTTCTCCTGGAAGAAGACCATCGGGCTCACCGCGCCCACTACCCCGTAGTGGTTCTGCGTGGCGTCTTGAAAAACCTCCTGAATGGTCCCCGCGTTGCCCGGCGAGAACACGATGCCGTGCGTGGCAATCGTCACCAGACCGTCCTCCCGCACGCTGTTCTCGAAGTACTTGGCAATGTGCGTGGCGAACGGGTTCGGCGGCTCGTGCCCGTAGAACCACGTGGGGATGCCGAGGCTCCTCTGCCCTTCCCCCCGCTCACCCCATCGCTGGAGCACCAGGAACGCTTGCGCCAGCCAACGCACATCGCGATACGTCGGCGCGAGAGACAGAACCCGGATGGCCTCGTCGAGCGCGTCGTCCTCGTAGGGTGCGAACCACGCCCCAAGGTGCGTAGCCTCCATCGCTCCAGGTCCCCCGCCACTGGCCAGCAAGTACCCCTTGCGTGTCAACGTCCGGCTCATGCGGGCCACGTCCCGGTAGCTCGCATCGTCGCGTGGCATGGAGTGTCCCCCCATGATCGCCACCACGCGCTCGTGAGCCGCAAGGAACTCCTCCAAGGCGTCCGTGATGGCGTGGTCGTGGAGTCGTCGTGCGAGCGTCTCCAGCAGACTCCAGGGGCTTCCCTTTCCGGTCGCCTCCCAGTGCCGATAGACCCGGGCGTCGAGGCATCCGCAGTAGGAGTGGGGATCGGAGGGATCGAAGGTGTCGAACAGCTCCCGCGGCGTGTAGAGCTGCCGACGGTAGGGTCGAAACGGCATGTCTTCCGGCAGGTCCGGGAAGACCAGCGCGCCGCGCGACGTGACGTCCGCCATCACGTCCGGAGGAAGCCGGCACCCGAGGAACACCGAGCCGGTCACGCGTACCTCGCGGAGTTGTTGCGCGTGTTCGCTCAGATCCAATCCCTGCATGACCGAGCCCGCGAGTTGGTTGGCGCGCAGCGCCGTCTCGAACGTGTTGATGTCTTCGAACTCCTTCACGCGGGGTAGGGTACCAGGTCGTTCGGCCTGCTGGGATACCGTGGTATCCTGACTCCCTCAAGACCCGCAAGCACCACTTCTCAGCTCGGTCAGGGGCTTCCGATGAAGAACACTCCGTGCGTCAGCAAGGGCCGAATCCGCAGGACCTGGGGCGGCACGTGCGGGATCCTCGTGGGTTCGGCCGTGACCGTTCTGGCATGCAACGACGACGCGGGAAGCGGCTCTCCGACCGGTTCTTGCCCCACCGAACGATTTGCGACCGAGGGCGACGCCGACTGTGACACGGGACGCGGAGGTCCCATGCGCAGGATTCCCGTGTCGGGGGGCGGCACGATGTGCATCGACAAGACCGAGGTGACAGTGGGGCAGTACCAGCAGTTTCTGGCGGCAGGAGACAATCCATCGCTCCCGCCCTCGGACCCGGCGGCGGCGCGGTGCGCCAAGAAGACGAGCCACGCGGCCACATGTTTCACGGAGACGTGTCAAGGGGTGGCGTGCGACATGCCCCAGCCTTGCGTCGACCAGTGCGATGCGAAGGTCTTCTGCGAGTGGGCGGGAAAGCGGCTCTGCGGTGCGATGGGCTCCGACCCGCTGGGCATCGACCGCGCGAACCTCCGGGACCCCGCGAAGAATCAATGGAGGAACGCGTGCTCCCCGCACGGCTTGGGGTGGCCGTACGGAGCCGAGTACGACGGGCAGGCGTGCAACTCCTCCGACCGCAAGCCGCAAGCCTGCAACGCGCCGGCGGTTACCGCGAGCTTTGCGAGTTGCCAGTCGTCAGACCCCCTCTACGACCAAGTCTTCGACCTGAGCGGCAACCTCTTCGAGTGGGTCGATGCGAGCCAGGAGGGCGACTCGTGGCCTGACCTGCGGTGCATCATCATGGGGGGTAGCTATGTGCACTACTGGGGAGACGTCGACTGCGGTGATTGGTCCACGCTCGATTGGCCTTGCGACGCGCACCACGCGGAGTTTGGCTTCCGTTGCTGCTCCAAGTAGCGCTTGCCTGATGAGCTATCGTACGCACGCTCAGCCCTGAAGTTGCCACTGGACGTCGGACGTTTGGCCGCACATGGGGCTGTGGCTATGGCGACGATTCACGGGCACGCGACCCGCCAGGCATCCAGGTCGAGGTGCTTGATCAACGTCGAGAACTGCAGGGGTCCTGTGTGAGGACACACCGTGCTCGCGAGGCTCGCATCGCCGTACTCCACGTGAAATACAGCCTTGCCCGCGTCGATGAAGTCCATCAGGTCCTCGCACTCGTTCCACGCCACGCACTCCTCGTTCAACGCCCAGTCGAAGTCGTCGACGAGCGCCGACACCTGCGAAAGATCGTTCTTCAGCCCGATCGACAGCCCGCGCGCGTGCGCTTCCTGCGCCAGAAGGCGGTTGTAGTCCAGCTGGTCCGACGAGCCGAGAGGGAAGCCCGAGTCGTTGTCGTACCCGTCGACGTTGTCCGGTTCGACCCCGTCGCACCCCTTCTGCACCGCCAGGTCGAGGCGCGCTTGCATGATGGAACGCACGGTCGCGTCCCGGATGTCGAGCCATCGCTCACCCGGCCACCCGTCGAGCTCGTCTCCGATCGCCAAGGAGGGGAAGTCGCCCGCATCCTCCCGCCACTCCTCCCAGGAGCCCGCGGAGAAGTAGCAAATCACGATGCGCCCGTCCTGATGCAGGGCATCGATCGTGGCCTCGGGGGTCTCGAATAGGTCGATGTCGTACATGGCAACGTCGATGGATGTGTCGAGCGTACCGGTGAGTTGCCACTGCCAGGTCGTGCGCGGGGCCGGCTGCCAGATCGACGACGTGCCGCCCGATCCACCGGAGCCTCCGGTCGCCCCGCCCGATCCACCGGTGTCGCCGCCCGAGCCCCCGGAGCCTCCCGTCGCACCTGCTGAGCCGCCCGACCCTCCGGTCCCGCCGCCCGATCCGCTATCGCCGCCCGATCCACTATCGCCGCCCGATCCGCCCGATCCGCCCGATCCGCCTGTCGCTCCTCCCGTCCCGCCCGTGGCCCCAGCACCCGACCCTCCCCCGGTCGGTCCGTCGTCCGAATTTTCGCCGTCGTCACCACACGAAAGGCACGCCACGGCAAGCAATCCAACCACGCATGCGCGAGCCACCGGCCGACCCATCTCGTCACCTCCTTCGCGTGAATCCTACCGCACTTTCGGCACGCATCCTCGACACGATTCTCCCGGGGCTCGTTCGGACGTCCTGCCCTTCTCACCGTCGCCCATCGTGATAGGGTTCGCTCGCCCAACCGCTGCCCAAGGAAGTACGCAATGGCCGAAACACAAGCCGATTTCAACACGACCAAGAAGATCCTCGAGACAGCCGGCATTCCCATCGTCGGACTCGCCGCCTCCTCCCGAGAGGAAGCGCTCCGCGTCGCTGATGACATCGGATACCCCGTGGTGATGAAGCTGATCTCGCCCGACATCATCCACAAGACGGACGTCGGGGTGGTCTTGCTGGATATCGCCGATCGAAAGGAGGCGGAGCGTTCGTACGACCTCATCATCGAGAACGCGAAGCGCGCGGGGGCCAAGCAGATCGACGGCGTGCTGGTGCAGAAGCAGGCGAAGCGCGGTTTCGAGTTGCTCGTGGGGGCACGGCAGGACCCGGTGTTCGGTCCGGTGACGATGGTCGGCTACGGAGGCCGGTTCGTCGAGCTGTTCAAGGACGTGGCGCCCGGGGTTGGCGTGCTCACGCCCGAGGACATCGAGCGCATGCTCGCGCAAACCATGGCTGGGCGCGTGGTCGACGGGTTCCGGGGACCGCCCCTCGACAAGCGAGCGATCGTCGAGCTTGCCGTCAACGTCTCCAAGCTCATGGCCGAGCGCCCCGAGATCCGCGAGCTCGATCTGAACCCCGTCATCGTCTACACGGAAGGCTTCTCGATCGTCGACGCGCGCATGATCCTCGGCGAGCCGATCCGCAACCCGCGCGCCGAGGACCTCTCGGAGGCGCGCCTCGCGAGCCTCAAGGCGATCTTCGATGCAAAGTCGGTCGCGGTCGTGGGGGCGTCGCGTCCCGGCTCCATCGGCGGCATCATTCTGAAGAATTCGAGCCGCCTCGAGAAGCTCTACCCGATCAACCCGAAGCGCGACAAGCTCATGGGCTTGCCTTGCTACCCCGACATTCGCTCGGTGCCCGAGCCCGTCGACGTGGCCGTGTTCGCCGTGCCGCCCCATGACACCATTCGCGGGTTCAAAGAGTTCTGCGAGTGCGGAGGCAAGGGGGCGTTGATCGTGAGCGATGGGTACGCCGAGATCGGCCGGCCCGACCTGGAAGATCAACTCAAGGCGATCTCCGATCGGCACGGCGTGGTCTACATCGGTCCGAACGGCCTTGGCGTGTTCGACAACTTCACCGGGTTCAACACGCTGTTCTTGCCATTGATTCGGTCCCAGCTGCCCTCGCGCTCGGGCCCGATCGGCATCATCTCGCAGAGCGGCGGCATCGGCCTGGAGCTGCTCGAGATGGCGGCGGAGGACAACCTGCCCATCGGCACCTGGGTGTCCGTGGGCAACGCGAGCGGCATCTCGATCCCGGAGCTTCTCGAGCACATGGGGCGCGACGATCGCATCAAGATCATCGCGGTGTACATGGAGGGGCTTCGCAACGGGTTGCAGTTCATGGAGGTGGGGCGCCGCGTCGCCAAGAAGAAGCCCGTCATCGTGATCAAGGGCGGCATGGCGGGCGGCGCGAAGGCCACCATGTCCCATACGGCGTCGCTCGCGGGGAGCTTCGAAGCGTTCAAGGCCGCGTGCCAGCAAGCGGGCTTCTTCTTGCTCGAGGAGCTGACGGAAGACCCCAAGATCCTCATCAACATCCTGTCCATCCTCACCACGCAGAAGGCCGCGAGAAACAACCGCGTGGGTGTGGTGAGCGTGGGCGGTGGCGCGGCCATCCTGCTCGCGGACCAAATCACCTCCCACGGCATGCAGCTCACGGAGTTCGCCGACGACACCAAGCGGCGCTTGTCGGAGCTTCTCGTCAGCAAGGTGCACGTGGCGAACGAGGAGGAGAAGGCGCGCATCTCGCTGCGCGTCGCGGCCAACCCGCTCGACCTGTTCGGTGACGCGAACGACGATCGTTTGCTCGAGGCGATCCGGATCCTGAACGACGACCCGAACACGGATGTCATCGTCACGGGGCTGTACCTGCAGGTGCCCTATTTGTCGGAGTACATCGGAGAGCGTCTGGCGGACCTGCAGAGCGAGCTTCGAAAGCCGCTCATCATCTCGCCCCGCGGCCTGTCTCCCTACGTGATGCGCATGCGGTCGTACATGACCCAGCACGACGTGCACACCTACACGGTTCCGACCATCAAGCCGCTGTCGATCGCGATCGAGATTTGGCGTCGTTACGCGACGGATTTCACGGTGCCGTGACGCTGGTCGCCCGAAACACTCGACGCACTTTTCAAAGCGACGGGAAGATCGCCACCATGAAGACGAACAGCATGGCGGCGGCAAAGATCCACGAAAGGCAACCGCAGCCGATGGGTGCGCCGACGGCGATCTTCTGATTCGGGTTCTTCTTGGTCACGAGGGCCGCGATGGTGCCGACCACGCCGAAGGCGAAAGGCCCGACCGCGACGTAGGACATCGAGACACCGAGACTCTCGCTCATGGTCGCGGCAATGCCCGTTGCCACGCCGAGAAGGAGCCCGAGCGCCAACATGGCGAAGGAAACGTATCCGCCCCACCACTTCGCCGGCTTGGCGGCAGGGGCGGCCGGCGGCACGGGTTGCTGAGCGTAGCCCTGGGGAGCGTAGCCCTGCTGGGGTGGCTGAGGCGGTTGCCCATAGGGAGCCTGTTGCGGCGGTTGTCCGTACGGAGGCACCTGATTGCTCATTGCGCCGTCATACACCCGCGCCGGGGACAGTGCGCAAGCTGTTCGACGAACTTCGCCTGGAGCTGCAGCCCGCGCACAGGGAAACTCGAACCTCCGTCTCACAAAGGTCCGTGAAGTGGATCGGGGCGACTCAGGTCCGTCGACCTTCGGCCCAGAACCCTCACCCCGCCTCGAGCGAGAACTCCATCACGTCGAACCAGAAGCCCATGCCTTGCACGGCATCCAGCTCGGCCTGCACGATCGCCACATGCCCTTCCTCGATCTCGAGGAACTTCGCGAACAGCGGTTGATCCTTCTCGGGCAGCTTGCCGACCAGGTCGCGGTAGAAATTGCTCGTGGTCATCTCGAGCTCGAAGGCCACCTTGAGCAGCTCGATCTCGGTGGCCGACGCCTCCCGCTTCCCATGCTTGCCCTTGAGCTCCTCCTTCGCCTTCTCGATCCACGCGAGGCCGGGCTGGACGACCGGCGAGATGTCCGTGGGATCGACCTTGCCCTGCTCCGTCCACTGCGTCAGGCAGTGCGTCAGGTAGTCGACATGGCCTTGCTCCTCGCGCGCGAGCGTCTCGAAGACCTTCTTGCCCTGCGGGTTGTCGATGGCCTTGGCCCCCTTCGCGTAGTGATCGCGAACCTTGTGCTCGTAGTCGAGCGCTACCGTCAAAGCTTCCTGCAGATTCATCATGCCCTCGTGTGGCTCGGCGCAAGCCGTGCTGTCGAATCTCGATGGGCGTAGCCTACGTCGCAACCCCGCGGCGTTCAATCGGGTCGACGAGGAAAGCCACCGGGCCGATGGCAAGCGCACGGATCGCGGGTTAGCATTGCGCCCATGGACCCCAGGGTTCGCGTCATGGTGGCCGAAGCGCAGCTGGACCGCGCGTCGTACTACGACCTGCTCCGGGTCCCGCCCGGTGCGGAGCGAGGCGCGCTGCAGCAGAGCTTCCACGCGTTCGCTTGGGCTTTCCACCCCGACCGGCACCTCGACGAGGAACCCGAGGTCCAGGCAGCCGCGAAGAGGGTGTTCGAGCGCGGCGTGGAGGCCTACACCGTGTTGCGCAACCCCGCCGCCGTCGAGCTCTACGACCAGCGCCTGCGCGAGGGAGCCTTGCGCCTGTCCGCCGAGGACTTTCAACGCCTCGAGCGCTTCCGCGGGGCCGGACGATCCACCCTCCGGCCGCCGTCCCGTCCTCCCCCCACACCCGAGGACGCGTTCGTGTCCGCGATGAAAACCCCCGACGGCAAGATCGTGGCCGAACGCGTCGAGCGGTTGATCCAGGAGCAGCGCTACCGGGAAGCGTACCTGCAGATCGGCCTGCTCGAGACCGTGGAGCCCGACAACCCGGCGGTCCGCAAGCGGGCGGACAAGATCGCCGCGTACCTTAGACGGGTCGGACAGCGGTAACCCGAAACCAGGAACGCCAGCCGGGGTTTCCGACTGGCGTTCTCATGGTGCGAAGAGGGGGACTTGAACCCCCACGGGAGTTACCCCGCTAGCACCTCAAGCTAGTGCGTCTGCCAATTCCGCCACCTTCGCATAACAAGTCAAGTGTACGAGTCCGAAGTAAGCTGTCAACGGACGGGCAAAATAGGCGGATCGCATACGAAGTCAAGCGTGAACCGACCTGCTTTGCCTTTTCTCGCCCGTGCGCGCCGCCACGGTCAACGCGAAACCTCGAGCAGGGCAGCCACGATGTCCCCGATCTCGAAGGGCTTGCGCACCCACGCCGAAGCATGGTCCAGCACGGCTTGGTCTGGGCACGTGGCGGAACCCGTGATCAGCACGAGCTTGGGCCGAGAGCGACCGTCGTGCATGCGCCCGAGCGCGTTCGCCACGTCCGGCTCGAGAGGGGAAAGGTCCACGAGCGCTGCGTCGTACACGTTTCCCACGAGCAGCGCCTGCATGCTCTCCCGATCGAAGACCGCATCCACCCTCGCCCCGCGCGCTCCCAGGGCCGTCTCCAGCAACATCGAGACCGCGGCGTCGTCCTCGAGCACCAGCAAGCGCATCCCCTCGAGCCCCATCGTCGACGGCGTTCGCAGGCGAGGCGCCACCGCTTGCGCGCTCGGCCAGCACAGCTCGAACACGGCTCCCGGCCCCGGGTGCAGCAAGGACAACCGCCCGCCATGCTGCTGCGCAAGCTGGTGCGCGTGGCGAAGCCCGATGCCCGTCCCACCCTCCCGCGTCGACCCGATTCCCTCGAACACCTGGTCCGCTCGATCCGGGTCCAGCCCGGGCCCCTCGTCCGTCACCACGAACCGCAACGTGCGGGCGTCGAGACGAGAGACCTGCAGCGCCACGCGCGCGCCCCGCGGCGTGAACGCCACCGCGTTCATCAACAAGTTCGTCAACACCTGCAGCGCACACGACGGCATCGGGACGCCCACGAGGCGGGCGTCCTGCGCGAACTCGCTGTGCAGCGCGACGCCCTTGCGTCGGGCCTGGGGCTCCATGCCCGTGATGGCATCGCGCACGAAGCCGTCGCACGCCAACGCGCGCTCGGGAGCCTCCTCCTCGTGCCCCATGGCTCGCAACGCGATCGTGCGCCCGTGCAACCCCCGCTCGCGTGCCAACCGGATCGCACGCGACACCGGCGTGCCCCGCGGTGACTGCTCCTCCGCGGCCTCCAACCACCCGAGGACCACCGTCAGCGCGTTCGCCACGTCGTGCAACGCACCCTCGAGTCGCGTCGTGCGGGACTCGTCGTCCGCTGGCGCGTCGATGGACTGAGCTGGGATAGGACGATCCTCCACGGGCCCGAGTCTAGTCCTGCCAGCACATACTTTTCCATGCCCACGAGCGTCCGGCCGCACTTCGAACGGTTGGGCCCGTCACGCGACGCTCACTCGCCCTGCAGATCGGAAGGCAGAAGGAGGGTGAACGCTCCGTACTTGTCCGTGCGGCCCTCGGCCACCTGCAGCACGCCCGCGAGCCCGGGATCGCCCCGGGAAGGGTTGTCCGCCTTCGCGTCGAGCACGGCGAAGACGCGGAGACGCGCTTGCTGCACCGGGTTGCCGCTGGGGTCCCGTAGGGTGCCGGCCAGGGGCACCGGGAAGCTGATGCGCATCGGGCCCAGCGGTTCGCCCGGCACGACGACGCGCGCTCGCACCAGCCAGGGGAACTTCGACAATTCCGACGGCTGGGCCGCGATGTCCACGGTGCCCGGGTCGACTCCCAGGACGAAGCCGCCGTCCTGTCCTGTGATGGTCGATGCGACGCGCGGGACCAGCGGGGCGGGATCGAGGATGCGCTCGTAGTAGGGCGCTGTGTTGAGCGCGGAAGGAAGGGCGCTCACGGCGATGCCTTCGATGGGCCGGCTCGCAATGGGGTCCAGCACCGCTCCCTCGACCGATGGCATCGGCGACACCTCGACCGTGCGACCCGCCTGCACCGGAGGCGATCGCCCGATGGTCCACGCCGCCTGCGTGATGGATAGACCCATGCGGTCCGGGGGCGTGACCACCACCTGGTACGTGCCGGGCAACAGCGACACCGTGACCAGTCCGTCCGCGTCGGCCGTCGCGGACGCCTCGTACCGAGCGTTCAACCCCTGGGCGGCGCCGAGAAGACCCGTGCTCCGCAGGCGCACCGCAGCACCTGCCACGGGCTCGAGATCGTCCCCCACGACACTCGCACTCACCTGGACCGTGGCCAGGTCCAGCGTGGACAGGCTCGGTTGCACCTGCCCGTCGCCGTCGAGGTCCAGCACGGACAGGTCCCACGTGACGATTGGCGCCACCAAGTCTTTGGGGGGCACGACTTGCAGCAACGGGACCGTGTCCGCCAGTGGCTGGTACCGAAGCTCGAAGTTCGTAGGGTTCGAGTCGTTGAGCTTGCGCGTCGTCGAGATGACTTTCCCCTGCTCAGGTTCGACCAGCGAGACCGTCCATCCCGCCAACGACACGTGCTCGTCCGTCGTCTTCATCGGCGGCGAGACGATCCCCGACAGCGTCGACAGCGCGCCCACGTGCAGCTCCAGCTTGACGTCGCCGGGCTCGAGTACCTGACTCGTCGCGAACAGGGGCGGGAAGTCCGCGTCGCAACCCGCCAGCGCGGTCGCGTAGACATCGTAGGTCCCTGCGGGAACACTGGCCGCGAACACCCAGCTCGTGCTGCCCGCCGCCCGCTCGGCGTTGGCCGCCACCGTCAACCCAGGCAACCCGCGCGACGCGACGCTGCGGGAGAGTTCCACGTGCACGCGCATCGACTGCGACGAGGCGTCGAAGGCCTGCTCGCAAGAATCGGAGGGGGGCTCTCCCAGCACGTTCACCGTGGTGGTGATCATGCCCTCGAGGTTCGCGTAGCGCGCGAGGGACAGGTCCTTCGTCCAGCTGCCTCGGGAGATCCCGTCGAGCGCTACCAAGAAGGAATCCCCGGCACCGTAGTAAGCCGACGCGGGCGGCACGATCTCGAGAAACGCGGTGTCGACCTGCCCGGACGACGCCACGCACATGCCGGACCCACACATCCCCCGTTGCAGACCGGTTCCGCAGTCGGCGTCGACCTGGCAGGTGTTGAGCACGCGGGGCACGGGGGCGCTGTCGGCGAGCTCTTCGACCGAGCAAGACGCGAACAGCAGAAAAAGTGCTGCGGGGGCGAGTGAGGTCCCTACCGTGACGCGCATGTCACGTACCTCCCTCGACGCCGCCGTCCTGCGTGGAGGAAGGCGGGACTCCCGGGCATTGGTCGAGGCTGATCGCACCGGGATCGCCCTTCACCATCCACCACACCAGGATCGCTGTGTCGTCCTGGCTGACCGGGATGAGGTCCTTCTCGTCGAACTCGTGGGTGACCACCAGCGACACCTGATAGCAGCCATCGTCCAGGCGACCCGGGTCGAAGCTCGCCCCGATGCGACGGACGTCGTCGAAGGTCGACGCGGGAATCACCTCGCCGCCGAAGATCTCGTCGTAGGGGCGGTCCCCTAGCTTGTAGTTGATGAAAGCGCGGCTGCGCAGGGGCCGTCCGGCGTCGTCGGAGCGGACGTCCGTGGACAGGGTCACCTCCCGGGTTTCGGCGTCGACACGGAGCAAGCGAGTGATGGGGACGCCCGCGCTTCCTTGGGGAGTGGCGAGCGCAGTGTTGGCGTCGACGAAGGGAGGGGAAGGGACGGGCTCGGCGAACTCGGTGGTGGAGGTGATGAGGCAGCTGGGGTTGCCGAGGAAGGTCACGCAGGTGAGGAGGAGCGAAAACCGTGCCACGCCTGGCAGGTCGAGAAAGTGCCAGGAGGCAGGTAGATTCCCTGACAGTGGTGTCATGCCAGGGCCTCGATCACGCGGACACG
This sequence comes from uncultured Polyangiaceae bacterium, assembly GCA_964488865.1. Classification (GTDB taxonomy): domain Bacteria; phylum Myxococcota_A; class Polyangia; order Polyangiales; family Polyangiaceae; genus MWCO01. The sequence continues at coordinate 16,869 of CAZAWR010000080.1, forward strand.
CTCCGGAAGGAGCCGGAGCTCGTGCGACGCGGCTCTTGCCATCGAACCTCGGCGTATTCGCTGCTGGCTGCGAAACGGACGAGATCGGCTGCGGAGACGGACACACGGCAGAGGTTACGGTATGCATCCTGCGCGCCCGTGTCGATGGCTTGACGCATGCCAGGGTCCTGGAGCACGTCCTTGAGTGCCACGGACAGGTCTCCCACCGCCAACAGGCCTGCGCGACGGGTGGCTTGCAGGGCGCGGGCCCACGCATCCTCGTAGGTGAAGGGCTCGGATTCGCGGTAGAGCTGGCCGAAGCGTCGCTGCACGGCCCCGGGCAAGGCGCGCCATAGCTCCGCCGCCAGGACGGCAGACTCGCTCACGCGCTCGCGGGAGGTGTTCGGCGGTCCGAAGGCCGCAAGCAGCGCCCGCATGAGCTGGCGCACGGCCGTGGCAGGAAGGCCGAACAGCATCGCGTTTTGGGGGGTCGTCCCCACGAGCATGCAGGCCATCCGGTATTCCAGCTCGGGTCCGTCCTCCACGTCGCCACTGATGACGATGGCCATGGGCGAAAGCGCCGCGATGCCCAGGCTCATTGCCCCAGGGGTACGTCGCTGGAACACGGGGGTCTTGCTCAGCCCGAGCAAGGCGACGGCCTTCGTGTATGCCTTGCCCACCGGAGATGGGGACGTTAGCGACACCCTCTCGAGGCCCGTGAGGCCATACGCGGCCGGCTCCCGCACGAACAGGTGCGAAGCGCTTCTCCACACCTCTCCCAGCACGTCGGCGGCAGGCCCGTACACGCCGCGACCCACCATGGTGAGCAGCCGATCGGGATCTTCGCTCGACCCGCGCAGCGCTTGCGGCGCCGGCGGCGGTTGACCCGTCAGCACGCAGACCACGTGGTGCACGGCCGTGGCGTAGGCCTGGTTCTTGTCGGCCTGGGCCGCGTCCCGGAGCAACTCCAGGTGACGCAAACTATGCGGTTGCAGCACGACCTGCCGACGCCGGATCGCCACGACTTCGGTGGTGCGTTCGGGGTCGTCGGAGAGCCAGGAAGCGAGCTCGTCGCCCGCGTCCATGTTTCCCTGGGCCAAGGCCTGCAGGAGCTTGTTCTCACGGTCGGGGTCCGTGCGGGTGCGAGCCGGACGGGCGTCGGACTCCGCAGGTCGGGGGGGCGGCGGTTGCGACGAGATGGTGGAGGTGAGCGAGGGCTCCGCGGGGGCCGGTCGTTGCGGCGGGAGCCTGTCCGCGCGAGGGGGCGGGACCGACGGGAACGGGGACAGGGGCAGCGGGGGCGGCGTCGCGGCAGCCGAGGGCGCGTCGAAGGTGGGCGCCCTGGGTGGGGGCGGGACCGTGGGGACGCGGGATGCGACCGGCGGGGGCAGCTTGCTGGGTGTGAGACGGCTGCGGAAGGCGGCACGCTCGGCCTCGAGGCTGTCCTGCAGGGTGGGGTCCGAGGTGGCCGCCGCGATGGCCTCGACGTAGTAGCCCTCCGCCTCCGCGTTCGACCCGCGTGTTCCGCGCGCGGCGGAGAGCCTCGCCAGCTGTTGCAGCGCCCTGGCCCGTTCCAGCCCGCGGCTGGTACGGGCGAGCTGATCGAGCTGACGACGCACCTCGTCCGTGGCGGGCACGATCTCGGTCATGTCGGCCCGCAAGCGTTCGAGCATCAACCCCGCCCCGGGCTCCTTCTCCACGATGGCGACGTAGGGGCTGGCGAGCAGGCTACCTCCGGCGCGCAAGGCCGCCCGGGCCGCGGAGAAGGCCACCTGGGCCCGCGTGCGAACGCCCCGTAGATTGTCCGCTCGCAAGGTGATGTCGAACAGCGGCAAGGCCGAGTGAGGATCCCCCATGATCGCGAGGCGGTCTGCGAGTCCCAGGGCGATGAGCGGACCGACACCCGCCACGCGCTTCCGGTCATACAGGTAGGCCAGCGCCTGGTCCGGTCCTTCGAGCACCTCGAGGCACTCCGCGCTGAGAAACGCGTGCAAGTCGACGTCGTCGGGACCCAGCGCCGGGGCGACCTTCCGAAGCCGGTCCAGCATGTCGACCACGTGATCCCGGACCGCGAGCCCCTCGAGACGGTAGGTCATGAACACCGCGCGAAGCTGGATGTCCACGTCCGAGGCCACGAGCATGGCGGCGCGCCCCCCACGGTCGAGCGCCTTGGCGGCGTTGCCGGCAGCCATTGCGATCTCCGCGGCCTCCATCAGCCATGCAGCCCGATACGAAGCTTGCGCCTGAGACCCCGCGGCGAGCTCGTCGAGAAGATCGCCGCGACGGGTGGGACTCCCCTTCGAGGCGAGCTCCGCCTCCAACAGCAACGTCAGGACCGCATCGTTTCTCACGTCCCCCGTGAGCGCGAGCGCCTCTTGCGCCTGCGCGTACTGCCCCGCATCCAGGAACGCTCGCGCCGCCTTGCACAGCAGATCCACCGCGTCCATGCGGCTGGGCACGATCGTCGCTGCACGCACCCAGAACGGCGCCGCCGACAGCTTCCCTCCCGCACGCTCCGCCAGATCCGCCCGGTACGACAACACGGCCGCGTCCGCCCCATGGTCCGCGATCACGGCGTCGAGCTCCAACCGCGCCTGCTCAGGCAATTCCAACTCTTGGTCCAGCAACCGGGCACGTCGCAGCCGAAGCTCCCGCACCTCCGTCACCGAAGCCGCCACCACCGAGCGACGCTGCAGGATCTGCGCGAGCATCTCCCACTCGCCCCGCTCCGTCGCGTCACGCTCGAGCCGCAACCACGCCTCCCGATGCCCCGGCGCCACCTCCGTGATGACCTGCCACGTGGCACGCGCCTCCTGCTTCTCGCCGCGCTGCTCGCACAGCGTGGCCGCCTCGACCAGCAACGGCACCTTCGCGGCCGGGTCGGCGGTCCTCTCCGCCCTGCGTACCAGCATTGCCGAAAGCTGACCGCTTCCCGACGACTCGCAAAGCCGTCGCAGCAGCTGGTCGACATGGGGGTCCGTCTGTGTGGGCGCGAAGCCTTCCAGCAACGCGATCGCGGCAGCCGCCTCCCCGCGTTGCGCGAGCTCCTCAGCCCGCGTCAGGGCATCCGTCACGTCTGCCGCGAGCCCCAGCCCCCGCGCCGTCGCAGGGGGCATGTCGCTGGCTGAAGGCTCGGGCGTAGCGGGCGGGGCCAGCGCATCACGCGGCGCCTCGTTCGTGCCATCTCCCGGCCCGGGCCGATCGGACTCCGCAGACAGGTCGTCCGCGAGGTCCGCAAAGGGATCGACCTGACGCGCCTGCGTCTCGGTGACACGCGCCTCAGCCTGCTCCACCTTGCGCTGTCGCTCCTCGTCCCCTAGCGCCTCCGCCAGGGCTCGCGAGAACGCGAACAGCGACGGTCCCGTGGTCCCGCTGCGGTCCTCCGAACGACGCGCGACTTCGTCGATGAACCCGGCGGAAGCGGTGACTTCTCTGGCGAGCAACGGGGCCAGCGCGACCAGTCGGTCGTACTCGTCGATGTCCCCGGAGCAGGCGAGGGCGATGCGAGCCCACCCCATGGCGAGGGTGGGAGCCTGGAGAACGCGGGCAGAGACGGCGGTGGCGGCGATGGCGATACGTCCGCCGACGGGGCCCTCTAGCTTGGGAGCGAGCGCCTTGCACGCGCGCTCGAGTCTCAGCTCGAGGGTGGTGGTCTCCTCGGGCTCGGCCCGCACCAGCGGCACCAAGACCTGCCCGATCAGCTCGACGGTCTCCACGCTGGGCGCGTCGAGCAGGGCGCGCAGGCCCAGATCCAGCGCGCGGCGGGCCCGTTCCGGCCGACCCGAAGCCACTCTCGCCGCATGCATCCACCAGCTCGCACGCTGGTCGGTCCGGGACGAAGCATCCGCCACACGGCAGAGCGCGTCGACCACCTCCCCGGCGTCCACCCGCCTGGCGAGCCGCAGCATCATCAACAGGGCCGAGCCCTCGATGGGGTCCGCCTCGAACGCCGCGACCGCGTGCGTGATCGCCATCTCCGGATAGCCGCGAAGCTCGAGCGTTCGTGCGGCGCGCAGGTGAGAAGCGCGACGACCAAACCGTCCCTTCGCCCCCGCAGCAGCGAGCTCGTGCGCTTCGTCCAGCGACTCGGGATCCGATGTCCGCTCGCTCGCTCGCTCGACCACCACCAGCGCGTCCGTGCGCCGCGGGTCCTCGCGCAAGGCCTGCAGACCGAGGTCGGTCGCCTCTCGCGTTCGTTCCAGCGCGAAGGCCCGCGCCGACGCCACCACGAGGGCGGATGCTCGCCGTGCCGGGTCGTCACAGGCGAGCGCGAAGTCCTGGAAGGCATCCGACGTCTTCTCGGCTGTTGCCACGCGTGCGAGGGACTCGGACAGGCGCGCGAACGCCACGGGCTCGGACCCGAACGCCTCGATCCACGCCTCGATCGACCCGATCGGGTCGTCGGCGCGCTCCCAGAGCGCGGAGCCGGACAGAAGCCATGCCTGCGCCGCCTCCTTGGGCTTGCCAAGCCACCTCAGCGACCGAGCTTCCGCTTCGAGCACCCACACGGCCACGTCCCCAGAGGTGTTCTGACGAAGCGCGTCGAGACGCGCGATCACCTCGGAAGGCGCGATGGCCCATCGCGCGGCACGGACCAAGGCGAGAGCCTCCGCCTCGGGCTCGTCGAGCGATCGGTAGACGTCGGCGAGACGCAACGCCAGCTCCTTGGCAGCATCCTGATGCGCCAACCCGCGCTCGAGCACCCGAGACTCCAACCGCAGGTCGTTGGCCTTGGCTGCTACCGAGAGCAGCGCGTCGCGCATGGGCTGCGACCGAGGGCCGAACAGGTCGGCAAGCTCGTGGGCCACCAGCGCCGCACGGGGCGCGTCGCGGTTCGCGAGCTGCTCGAGACCCACGCAAAGCAAGGGCTCCAGCACGCGATAGGGCAAGGCGCACGCGGTCGCGCGCAGGATGGCGGTCGCCTGCATCTCCGCGGTCGATGCGGTCGAGGACTCGAGCAGACGAGCCACCACGGTGGGATCCCAAGGGCGCAGCTCGACCCAGCGACGCACCCATGCATGGGCGAGATCGTGGTCACCGGCTTGGGAAAGGGCGAACGTCAGGTCCGCGTGGTGCTGGCTGGTGGGCAAGTAGACCGAGGCAAGCTTTTCGAGGGACCGGGCCACGGTCGGGTCCTGGGCGCGAGCGGCGCGCGACGCGAGAAAAAGCAGGACCTGGGGCGCGGTGCCATCCGTCTGGCGCGCCTCGTTCGCCAATCGCTCCGTCTCGTCGTCGTTGCCGAGTGCGTCCCATTGGGCGCCCGCGAGCGAGAGCAGCGCGGCCCGCACGGAGGCCGACAAGTTCGGGGCGAGTAGCTCCAGGGACACGGCGCGCTGATCCGCTTGCCCCGTCGCCGTCGCCGCGATCCATACGTGGGCATGCGCGGCGCGCGCGTCGGGCAACTCCTTGGCAAGGGCAAGAGCGTCTCGCAGCGCGGTCGCAGGGTCCCCCCGCCGCCAAGCCTGGGTGATCAGCGTCAACCGGAAGTGCAGGACGTCCGTGCGCGGGATCGGCTCCGCCAACTGCTCGCGCGCCACCTGCTCGAGCAGGTCGCCACGCCCACAGCGCACGGCGGCACGCTCGAAGTCGAGCCACCAGCGACGCTCCCCCCGACCGGCTCGCACGAGGTGGGTCAACACATCCAGGTACAGGTCGACGTCATCTGGCCGCCCTCGGAGGATCGACGCCATGCGGCGCCACCCATCGATCCTGGCTTCCGTGTCGCCTTCCGCAACGGCCTTGCGGGCCGAGGCGAGGGCGCCGTCTTGTAGCTTGACGCGTGGGGTGAGAAGGGACCGGGCGCCATCGAGCTTGGGGTCGTCCGGGGTGCGCTTGATCAGCTCGGAGAGAGCCCAGTGCGCCAGGGAAGGCTCGGAGAGGCGCTCCTCGGCCAGGTCCGCAATCTCGCGTAGGCAGTCGACGGCAGTGGGGCCTTGCGGGTTGGCGCGCACGGCACGGATGAGCGCCTCTGCGAGCGCCGTCTGGTCGTGCATCGACCGGGCATGCGTGCGAAGGGCAGCCCGGGCTTCCCCGCACCCGGGGTCCGCCGCCACCGCCTCGATCCACGCATCGACAGCGCGATCCGGGCTTGCCAGCCGGCCGAGGTACAGACCCGCGAGGTCGAGGAACATGCGGGCCCGTTGCGGGCCCTGGCTCCCCGATGTGCCCCATTCCCACCGCGCCGCGACGGCGTCGTGCAAGCCGGCGCCGGAGAGCGCCTCGTCCACGTCTCGGGTGAAGGACTCGGTGGTAGCGATCTCGAGCTGCCCTTGTACGATCGCCGCGAGGGCGCGGGCGGAGTCTCCGGCCTCGATGGCTCGGGAGAGGCGTGAGGCGTGGGTCGCCCGCGCGACGGACGGCTCGCTGGCGCGCGCGTGGGCCAGCCGAACGCCATCTGCCGCGTCGAAACGTTCGGATTGCTCCAGGGTGTCGGCGAGGGCCTCGCACGCCTGGACGCTCGACGGTGCCGCCTCGAAGGCTCGCCGGCGCGCCTCGAAGGCCCGGCCACGATTGCCGTTCTGTTCGTGACGATCGGCGGCCTCGAGCAGCATGGTGGTGGCGTCGGACGTGCCGTTTGCTGCGGCGAGCTCGCCCGCAAGATCGAGCGCCTCCGCACCCGACGGCCACACGGTGGCCGCCTCGAGCAGGTTCTCCATGGCGAGCTGCGGCTCGTCCGCGCGGACTTGCAGTCGCGCCATCCGCATCAACAGCTTCGCCGCCTCACGCGCCGCGGCTGCGCGGTTGACGCAAGGAGCCAGGACCGCCGCCGCTTCCCGGTGAGAGCCCACCCGCTCCAGCCACGTGCTGACCTGTACCCTCCACGCGTCCTCGCCTCCGAGCTCGAGCGCTTGTCGGGCGTAGTCGAGGGCCTCGCCCATGTCGCGATCCGCTTCCGCGAGCCGCGTTGCCAGCCACCAGCAAGCATCCCGTTCGGCGCTTCGGTCCCCGCGCAACCGCGCTTGAGTCACCTGCGCCCTCCAGCGCGCCATCCCCGCCGCCGCCCCGGCCGCCCGAGGCAACGCCACCGCTTGCTCGAACGGATCCGTCCTGCCCATCAGCCGATCCAACCATTCGGGCGTGAGCGTGATGGCGCCTGAACGGCCCGCTTTCACCTCGCGAGCCGCGACTTCATCCAATGCGTCGGAAACGTTCGATCCCCGCATGTCGTCCTGCGCCGCCGCCTGGTTCGGTCAGCGACGAGCTAGCGTATCAAAATCGCGAAGGGAACGGCCACTAGCGTGCGTTCGCCCTGGAGCCAGGGGGCCCAGGCCTCGGCATAGGGCAGCAAATCCTCAGGCGCCGCCGACGCAAACAGGGGGCGCAGCACCCATCGCCGCGCCGCCGGACCCGCCGCCGCACCCACGTCTTCGTCCTCTTCGAGCTGCAGCATCTTCTCCAGGCCACTCCCCTCGTCGATGAGACGAACGGAATCGCCGGGCTCCAACCCGCCGGCCCGAAGCGCGTAGGCCATGGCGTCCTGCAAGCCTCCGAGCTCGTCGACCATGCCCAGGTCGAGCCCCTCCCGGGCCGCGAAGATCTTGCCCTCCGCGAACCCCGCCACCTTCTCCGGCGGCAGCGAGCGCGCCTCGGAGATCCTCGCCACGAACAGATCGTACACGCTCTGCATCGTCACCAGCACCCGCGCTCGCGTGGCGTCGTCCCAGCGAACGAACGGCGAGAGGTAGGCGGCCCGCGCCTCCGCCCCAGGATCGTCGCTTGCCGGGAAAACCTCCGCCGAAACCCCAATGTGGTCGAGCCCGCGTCCCACCGCGAACTTTCCCCCCACCACGCCGATCGAGCCGACGATGCTCGAACGCTCCGCGAAAATGCGCGTGCCCGCACAGGCCATGTAGTAGCCGCCACTCGCCGCCATGTCCCCGATCGAGATGATCACCGGCTTGACCCGCCGCAGCTGCATGATCTGATGCCAGAGCAAGTCGCTCGCCAGGGCGGAGCCACCGGGGGAGTCGATGCGCAGCACCACCGCACGGGCCGCTTCGTCCTTGCCCAAGCGCACCAGCGTGCGGGACAACTCCCGCTCCGTGATGCCTTCCCCGTCGGAGAGCAACGAGCCGGAGGGGGTCATGGCGATGGCGCCGATCGCCCGGACCACGGCCACATGCGGCTGGCCCGAGGACACGCCCGCGCCGCTCAGGGCCCGCACCACTTCCACCAGGCCAGAGGTGTCGGAGCCTTTCGCCCCTGGTCCGAACCGCGGGACGGTCTGCGTCACGTCCGCGCGCTTCTGTGCTTCCTCCCGCGCCTCGCTCAGGAACCCCACCGCATCCACGAGGCCGAGGTCCTTCGCTTCCTTGGGCGTGTAGGGACCGTGCTCCACCCGCTCCCGCGCCCCGTTCCGCGCCTGGCCAATCTCCTCCAACCACTGGCTGCGCACCGAGGTCAGCGTCTGCATCAACGACGTCCTCGCCTCGTCGCTCGGGCCATCGCGCGTGAAAGGTTCCGCCGCGCCTTTGAACTTGCCGACCTGCAGCATGTCGACGTCGACCCGCAACTCCGCGAGCAGGCGTCGTGCGTAGAGGACTTGTCCGGCGATGCCCACGGTCTCGAGGGTGCCTGCCGGGCTCACCCAGACGTGATCGCATGCGCTCGCGGCGATCCAGTAGGAGCTGTTTCCGAAGTCGTGGGCATGGCAGACGACCGGCATGCCGCCTGTGCGGATGCGGCCGAGCAGGCGAGCGATCTCCTGCGCGCGGGCGAAGCCCGGTTGCATGCCGCCGAGCACCACGAGAAGGCCCCTGATCTTGGTTTCGTCGCCTCGCTCGATCCGAGTGAGCAGGCCGACGAGGTCGGCGAAGGACCGTTGCCTGGGGGTTCCGAACAATCCCGCGCGGTCGACCTCGGGCAAGCCGGAGGACAGGTTGAGCTCGGCCACGTGCGGTTGCGACGGCGTGGGGTCGTCGTCGGTGTAGGGGCTTGGGGCCGACGAGGAAGCGGCGGGAGAAGGCGGATCGACCCGGGGGCGCCCGTCGCAGGCCACGCCGAGGGCACATGCCATCAAGGGCAGCGCCAGGCCAACCCATGCGAACCGTCGAGACAGGGAGCTCATGGGGATTCGGTGCTGGGGGTGGGTTCGGTGGGAGGGGGCGCGGGTTCGGTGGGTGTGGGCGCGGGTTCCGCGGGCTTGGAGGCCTCCGAGATGCGCTGCCTTGCGCGCGCTGCGTAGGGGCCCTGGCCGCTGGTGGCGGAGACAACCTGTTGGTAGAGCGCGACGGCTCCAGACTTGTCCCCTGCGTCCCACTTGGCGTCGGCCAAGCCGATGACGGCTGGCACATAGCCCGGATTCTGCTTGTTGACTTCCTCGTAGTAGCCGACGGAGCCCGACTTGTCCCCGCGGGCTTTGGCGATGTCCCCGAGCCCGGAGAGGGCTTCGGTGTCGCCTGGGTTCTGGGCCAGGGCGGCGCGGTACAGTTGCTCGGCGCTGTCCAGGTCCCCGCGTTGTCTGGCCGCGTGCGCGCGCTTGAGCAAGTCCTGGTAGCTGCCTGCGGCCACGCCTTCGTCCCCCGCGCGATCCGTTTCGCCCGTCTTGGCGCCCGCGGCGGGGGGGAGCTGGGTCGGGTCGAGGACCGCATCCGGCTTGCTCGACGCGGGGGCGCCGCCGTCCTTGCCTGTTCGTGCGAAGAAGGCTTTCAGGTCCAGGAGCAGCGCGTGGGGTCCCGCCGACTTCTCGAGCGTCTCGAGCTCCGTTCGCGCCGCGTCCACCTGACCCGACCGCAACAAGGCATAGACCAGCGCGGCCCGCGCCCTGCCGAGGTTCTGCTCACCCGCCGACGCCACCCGCAGCCGGTCGACCACGGTCGCCCAGTTCGGCGTGCTCTCACACATCTCCAGGGCAGCGAGCACGTAGGCATGGTCCCCTTCCGACGTGTGCTCGGCGATCTTGGGGACCCAACTCCTGGCTTGTGCGAGGTCCCCCGCAAGGCGTAGCGCATCCACGCGCAGCGCCGCAGAGGCAGGGTCCTCCTTCGCCACGTCGTAAGCGCGCTCCGAGGCCGCCAGCGCCTGTTTGGCTCGCGTCTCCAGCTCGGTCTGCGTGATGCGAATCACCTCCGCCTGAGAGGGATCGATCAGGCGAAGCTTGAGCCAGGTCTGATCCGAACGGATGTTCGTGAGACGGGACAGCGCACGAAGGACGTGCGGGTCGTTTTCGGTGAGCACGCTGGCCTTGTCGAAGCTCGCCTTGGCCGCTTCGAGATCCCCGTCGCTCAACTGCTTGTTGCCCGATTCGAGCAAGCCTGCGATGCGGGGGTCCGGCGCCGCTGCGGAGACGGTTGGGCTCGCGGCACCGACGAGATATCCGCGGCCTACGGTGGCGGCCACCACCCCCAGCGCTCCAAGGACGACGACCGCCAGGACCCACCGCGCCGCGGCGGAACGACGAGCGGGCGGCGCGGACATGAATCGTGGGTCCGAGAGCGACTCGTCCACCGACGCGTAGCTCGCCCGAACATCGCTGGGCGTGGGTGTCATCACGTGCGGTCGCGCCTCGCGGATCACCACTTTGTCGGGCGCCTTGACCGCTGCAACGGGTTCGACGGGGAGGGGGGGTGGCTCGACAGGGGCGGGCGCGTCGCTGGGACCGGGACGCCGTTGGGTGGCGGGCTCAAAGCCAGGCTCTTCGCCGAGCACCTCGTGCGTGGGCAAGTTCCGATCGGTTCCGGCCGAGATCTTCGGAATCGTGGCCTCCTCGAAGTCTCCGTCGTCGTCCTGATCGCGATGGATGGACGGCACGGGCGGGCGGGACTCGAGAGGGCTCCGTGGCATGGGCCGGTCGGAGTTCAAGCGTGCTGCGCGGGCTTCGTCGGGGAAGAAGGGTTCGAGCTCTGCGATCGCGGCGAGGGCTCGCGAAGGCAACCCGCCCCGGGTCAGTACGTCCGCACGGCCGACCTGCCCTCGCGTGATGGCACGCTGCAAGTCTCGCAGGGAGGTGAACACCAGGTCCCGACCATCGTTCGTTCGCACCTCCCACCGCTCAGGCGCGGCGGATAGGGACTTGGGCCGGAAGATGCGGAACTGGTGCCCGCAGTTGGTGCACTTGACGGTCGTTCCGCGTTCGGAAACGAGCGCATCGTCAAAATCGTACTCGGTTTGACACCGTTCGCAGAGGACTTCCATGTTCGCCGGAGGCCGTTTCTCGGTGCAGATCACCGCTCGCTGACCACCGTTTGCCAGATACCGGGCGGCTGGCACCTCGCCAGCTGAGCACGGGATCGACGATGGACGAAAATGCGGTTGGCCGCACGAAGGCAACTGAGCCAGGCAAGGTAGCACGATGTGTGCGATGGCTTCCAGGATTCCGCGCTGGGAATGGCGCGATGATGTGAGCGGAATCTAGAAAAGGCGTTTCGCGGGGGCGCTTCACACCCGACGCGTGAACCCGGGTTCACATTTCAAGGGGAGGGACGGGAAATCCCCAGCCTTGTGTGGGGCACACCGCTTGCTACGCTTTCGGCAAGAACCTTCGTCCGGGGAAGCAACAAGCGATGAAACGACACGCGACCGGCTTGCTATTGGGACTATCGGCCATGGTGCTGTCCGGGTGCCCGATCTACCCGAACGAGATCGAGTGCTACGACAACTTCGATTGTCCGTCTGGCACCTATTGCAACGAATACAACCACTGCGTGGAGCCACCGGGCTCAGCCGGGTTCGGCGGGTCCGGCGGGTCTGCAGGCACGGGCGGGGCGTCCAACTCCTGCGACGAGCCCGACGACTGCGGCCCCAACGAGACCTGCGGCGAGGACGGCGCCTGCCACACCGGGGATTGCTTCTTCTCCGGTTGCGTCAGCGGCTACGAGTGCGTCCTCGAGGGCTACCAGTACGTCTGCCTTCCCGTCGGCACCGGCGGTTCGGGCGGCGGCACCGGCGGCACGGGCGGGGCCGGGGGCAGCGCGGGGCAAGCAGGCTCCGCGGGGGCGGCAGGGACCGCGGGCGGCGCGGGCATTGCGGGAAGCGCCGGCTCACCCCCCGACGCTTCCACCCCCATCTTCTGCGGCAACCCCGGCGACTGCGACGACGGCCAGGTTTGCTCCAGCGAAGGAACGTGCGTGGACGGGACCTGCGAGGACCACGGCTGCGTGAACGGCTGGGTCTGCGAGGACCTCGCTTGCGTGCCCGCCAACTCCGCCAGTTGCCTCCTCGACGACGACTGCTCGCCGCTCGGGGCCGGGTTTTTGTGCGTCAACGGGTTGTGCACCGCCCCCGCGGACCAGTGCACCGACAAGACCCAGTGTCCTGACCCCGTCGCCCAGAGCTGCGTGGATGGCAAGTGCGTGGCCGCCTGCAGCTCCCCTTCGGACTGTCCCGATGGGTATACATGCGACACGTCCCTCGGTATCTGCTCCCTTCCCGCGTCCGGCTGCACCGTGACCCAAGACTGCGGTGACCCGGGCTTGGTCTGCGTGGCGGGCGCCTGCGTGGACCGCTGCGGTCCGAACGATTCTTGCCCAGAAGACTTCGTCTGTGTCGCCAACGGGTGCGTGCCGGACCAGAAGCCTTCGTTCTTGTGCGGCCAGGAGGGCGTCCAGGACGTCTGCAGCGCGGGCAGCATCTGCCTGCACCATAGCTGCTACATCGCGTGTACACCCGATCCGGATAGCTGTGCCGTCAACCCGCCGGACCTCAACCAGTGCAAGAGCGTCACGACGTCGACGGGATCCTACGACGTGTGCGGATCGAGCAGCAACCTCGGGGACGAGTGCGACCCGACCACCGCGTGCCCGGGCGGCAAGGTGTGCATCGACGGCTTCTGCCGGTAGCTACATCACCACCCGCGACGCCGCCTCGATCCGATACTCCAGCAACAGCTCCTTCGTCCCGCTCCGCGGGACCGTCACGTCGTACCGAACGAACCCGTCGCGCGCGTTGACCTGGCCCTCCCGGTGAGAGGTCAGCTCCACCTTCACGTCCTCGAGCTCGCTCACCGGGTATCGCTCCACGACCTGCAGGGAACGCTCCGAACCGCTCAGGTTGCTGACGAACAGCTGCACCTTGCGGTTGATCTTCTGCGTGCCAATCACCGGCGTCGTGTCCCGCTTCTCCTCGAAGGTGCGACGCACCCGCAGGCCGTCGTCCATCCCCATCCCGAGCTCGAACGGCTCGCCTTGGCCCACGAAGCCCGTCTTCGATCGCCCGACCATGGCGCTGCCTCGCGCGATCCAGACCGGTCCCGCAAGCAAGGGCGTGGACCCGCCCAGGGTCGCCGTCGCGCGGTAGTGCACCGCCTCCGTTACCTCCGGGTACGCCACCCGGTCGACCTTGCAGGGCATCCGACGGGACACCAGCTCCACCCGAAACGGATAGCCGTCGCTCACGACCGTGCATGGGCGGGACGCCTCGTAGTTCACGGGCTCGCCGCCGTCGTCCACGCCCGGCATCTCCTCGACCTTTCTCGTCCCGCGATCGATCCCGACCTTCGCGATCGCTTCGTCCCGCTGCTCGACCACCACCTGCTTGCGCTCCTGATCGGTCTTGCGACGCGAGCTGATCACGTCTTCGGACAGCAGGGGAGGGGAGGCGGAACGCGCGGGTCGTGCCGTGGAAAACTTGCACTGGACGCCGTCCCAGGCCTCTCCTGTGGCTTGCCAGACCGTGGCGAGCGTCAGCACCTCGAGCTCGTGGGAGCCGTCGGCGTTGGTGACCAGACGCGCGACGTGCTCCGGGCGCCACACGGCGCAGGGGGTGCGGTACGTGGCTTCGAGCTCGATTTGCTGTTCGGTCTGACTCTCGAGCTGCACTTCGATGGCCGCGCGGTAGTCGGGGGACACACGTTTGCCGAGGTCCAGGCGGAGGAGGGCCTGGCTTTCGGCGCGCTTCGCCTGGCGCGCCTCGGTACGGAAGTGACCCGCCCGGTCGAGCGCCTCGAGCATGCGCTGCTGAAGCTCTTCGAAGGAGGCCTTCCAGCCCTCCATGCCGTCCTGGGCTGCCCGGGGCGTGCGTTCCATGGCTTGGGCCCAGGCTTCCACGAGCGCGGTAGTCCGGGATCGGGCGCGGTCGACCCGGTCGAGACCCTGCTCCGCTTCCTTGCGCTCACGCTCCGCCTTGCGCGACTCGGCCTCTAAGCGCTTGACCTCGTCGGGACCCAGCTCTGAGATCGATCGCATGCTCCGCAGCACCCGCGTGCTGAGGGTGCGCACGCCGTCGCCACGAACCTTCACCACCACGCTGGGGTCGTCCAGGAATACCCCCGCTCCCAGCAAGGTCACCCACGAGCAGCCCGCGGGAACCTGCACGATGGCACGACGCACCACCTCGGCGCGGTCCTCGAAGAACGTGATCTGCACGGCGGGCGCTTGCACGGGCTTGCGCTCCTCCCACGAGTCCGACACGGTGTTTGGGTCAGTCACGGCGGTTGCCTCCCACAATCTCGTTCTTCGACGGCAGGTTGATGCGATAGCTGTACGTCAGGGTCTCGGAGGCCCCCGCGGGCAGCGCGATCGGCCACGACCAGCCTCCACGGATCGGAATGCCCCGGTCCGCTTGCGTGTAGCGAGCCCCTTGGTGCGACGCTTTCACCAGCTTGACCTCGACGTTCTTGTCGTCGGTGTCGGGGACGCGATCGAGCACCTCGACGGTGGTGGGCTTGCCGAGCGAGGAGCGCAGGTCGATGCGGATGGTGTGCAGGATCGAGCTGGTGCCTCCGAGCAGGCCCGTGGTTTCCTCCTCGACCTGGACGTTGCGAGCGACGCGGAGTCGGTCTTCCACGCCGAGCCCGATGCGTAGGCTGCCGCCTCGATCGATGTGCCCGACCTCGCTGGTGGTCAGCAGACTGCCTTCCACGTAGACGTCCACGGGGCCGTCGAGGATGGGCGCGTCGAAGGGGTTGGTCAGGAGCAGCTCACGGTAGACCTCCGGCGCCTCGATCGGCACGGTGCGATACAGCGTACTGGTGGACGCAGGTGCCGAGGCGAGCGAGATGCGGTGGGTGCGTCCGTCGGAGGGCACCTCGGCGCGCCCCTGCGCGTCGTAGCGGTGGTCGAAGGACCCGCGGGTCAGCAAGGGGTCGCGGACCATGGGCGCGGGGGCGAGGCCATCGATTTGCGAAGCGGCGTTGCGCTGGCGCGAGGCGACGGCGGGGTCTGGTTGGCGGTAGAGGCGTCCTCTGTGCACGAGGTCGAGACCTTGTCCGAGGCGCAAGCCGTCGAAGTCGAGCCATGCGTCTGCCGGCTCGATCTCCTGGGGTTCCGGTGGCTCGGGCGAAGCGCACTCCTCTGCCTGCAGGGCCATCATGGCGAACCCATCTTCCTCGAGAAAGGCAGCGCCGGATCGGGTGCGCGATCCCGCCGGTGGTGCTCCCGGCGCGGGAGGCGGAGGTGGCGCGGGAGCCCTCGGTGGGGGTGGTGCAGGAGCAGGCATTGCCATGGGAGGCGGGGGAGCAGCCGCTCGCAGGAGTTGGGGCGCCTGAGGCATTGGCGCCGACCTCTTCGCCATCGCCTGCATCGGTGCCGCCGCAGGCGCTTCCACGACGGGTCGCGGCGCCTGAGCGGCCACCGTCACCGTCGCTGAAAAGAACACGTCGAAGGACACGAACATGCGCTCGAGGTCCGCAGGAGGAGGCCGATAGCCGCGACGCTTCTCCGGCTTCGCGCGGCCCAGTCGCATCGACGCGAGCTCAGGAAGCCGAACGTCGTCGACCAGGCTCGCGGTGCACAACGACAGGCGAACGTCGGTCCAGTCTTCGCCGGAAAGCTGGACGACCAGCGCTTCGACCCACCACGTGGCGCTCGCCCCGCCTTCGGCCAAGCGCAACGTGTATACCGGCCACCAGCGTGCCGCCTTCACCGTGTAGATCAAACGAAGGGACTCCACGGGGCCGGTGCCGTCGAGACGGGCGACCACCCGTCGTGTCGGATGGCCCTTGCCCATTCGTTGGCTGCTCTGTGCCTGAGAGCTCGCGAGCCTCGCCGCCTCCCGCTCCTTCTGACAGTCGGCGATCGACGCTTCCAGCGCCAGGGACTTCGCATCGAGTCCGGCGAGGATCTCGTCGAGGGTCTTGCCGACGGCGAGGCTGTCGTTCACGCGCTCCAGCGGCGTCTTCAGCAAGCTTCCGACCTTGGCGGGGCAAGGTTGCATGCGTTCGATCCGCGTGCGCTGGGCCTGCACGACGCCCCGCTCCGACTCGAGCCGTTCGATCTGTGCGTCGAGGTCCTCGACGCGTTGCAGGGAAGGGCCCGGCGTGATCTTTTCGGGAGGGACGACCAGGCTTGACTGCAGCGCTACGATGCGGCGGTCTGGCGCAACGATCTCGGCGCGCACGCTGCCGGCTTCGGCCAATGGCGTGATGCCGTCGACCTCCAAGTCGGCCAGCCCCTCGGGCAAGTCAGGTGGCAGATCGATGTTTCTGGTGACGACCGCGCCGCGGCCGTAGACGACCACGTCGGCGATGCTGCTCGAGCAGGGGATAGCGTTGGGCACGGCGTCACGATTCCATGGCCTGGCATACCGCGCAAGGGTGGGGCGGGAACCCAGATCCGGAGGCACGCCCCCATCCCAGCCTTCCCCCGAACAGTCGCGAACAGTCGGGGGAAGGAGCCCTCTCACGCGCCGCCCACCTTGTTGGTGGCAGGTCGCCTTGCCATTCGTCTAGCAAGATCCAGAGGATACCCCCTCGGTCCGTCGCTTCGCTCCGGATCAGGGGGGAACGACACGGGGAACTTGACGATCTCGCGTGGTTCTGGGAACCCTTGCACGTTCCGTCCTCTGCGAGGGATCGAAGTGATTGGCGTGTACGACTCCGGCTACGGTGGCCTCTCGGTGTTGCGCGAGCTTCGCGCAGCGCTTCCGAGGCATGACTTCGTGTACCTGGGAGACTCGGGTCGTGCACCCTACGGGGGGCGCGACACGGACACCGTCCTCGACTTTGCGGAGCAGTGTGTGGAGCGCCTCTTCGACGAGGGGTGCCGGCTCGTGGTGGTCGCGTGCCACACGGTGTCGTGCGTGGCGCTCCGCCACTTGCAGCGACGCTATGCATCCGATGCGGGGTCGATGCGCAGGGTCCTCGGGGTCACGATCCCTGCGGCGGAAGCAGCGGTGGCACGGAGCGCGGGTCACATCGGCGTGATCGGCACCACGCGCACGATCTCCTCGGCCACGTTCGTGATGGAGATCGAGAAGCTCGGACCCCACCGGGTGTCCGGTCACGCGGCGCCGCTGCTCGCCCCCATCGTGGAGGAAGGATGGGCGGACACGGACATCGCGAGGCTTGCGGTGAAGCGCTACGTGGATCTGTTCGGGGACATCGACACCTTGGTGCTCGCGTGCACGCACTATCCCCTGCTGATGTCCGCGTTTCGGCAGTCCGTGCGCGACGGGGTCGAGGTGTTGGACCCGAGTCCTCATGTGGCCGAGAGGCTCGTGGACTGGATTCGTAGGCACCCTGGGTACACGGAGCCGGGCGAGGGGCGGCTGAGCATCCTGTGCACGGGGGAACCTGCTGTGTTTCGGCTTCACGGGGCCCGATTTCTCGGCGACGCGTTGCCGCCGGTTCAGCACGTGGCCGAGGAGCAGGGACGACTCGCACGGCGGGACCGTGTGCAGGTCGTGGTGGGGCAGGTCGTGCGGTAACGGGTAGTCTGGGAGCGGGACAACTAGGGGTGGACCGACTCGTGCCGCGCGTAGCGTTGCCTAGCGTTGCCTGGCCGAAGCGCTCGCCGCGGCCGCGTATCAGGATCAAACTGGTCCGAAGTGCGCACACGGCGTGCACATGTCGCACCTGCTGGTTAGCTGGCTCCCCGACCCTGGTCTCCAGCTTAACGAGGCAATTGCCCTTTCCTCAGAGCGAGAATCGAACTGGCATGCCGCGTGCTCACAAGCGATGGAGTGCCGGAACCGTCGGCCGAAACACCGAACATCCAACTCCTTCCTCACCGAAACGGATGGCCACCATGAATACGAATGCTTGGATTCTGTTTGCTGCTCTGGCGTTTCCCCTCGTGGCATGCGGCGGTGCGCAAGATGGCGACGACACGGCCGACGGCATCGGCGAAGACGTGAATGGGAGCCCTGGAGGAAAAGCCGACAATGGGTCGGAGGCCACAACCCGCGTGCTTGCGCGGTGCGAGGGAGGCGCGTTCGTCCTGGAGCAGACAGGATCGAGCTTCCTTGCCACGGTGACCGACCCCGCCGTCGTAGCGGAGATCGAACTCAATAGCACGGGGACTGCATGCGCCGAAGGGGCGAATGGCAACCCCGGCTGCGTGACGAAACGCCTGCCCTGGCAGGCGGAAATCGGGGATGGTGGGTTCACGCTGGAGCTTGCCAACGGTTCTGCGGACTCGATGAGCTTCGCTACGGCGTACCCTGGCTCGACCGTGAAGAAGGAAGCCGAAGGCATTCGCATGGTGCTTCGCAATGCGGAGTTGGCAAACAGCCACCTGGAAGTGCGATACGAGATCGCGACTCACTTCTTCGATGGGTGCGAGTTCACGCCAGGCTCGACGGAGCCCGAAGAGCCCGAGGAGCCGAACCTCGGGGAGGACGTCGTCGCCTCCTGTGACGGGGGCGCGCTCGTCGTCGCGTCGGACGGAGCAACGTTCAAGGCCACGATCAACGACCCGAACATCGTGGCGTACATCGAAGAGGAGAGCAAAGGAGTGGCTTGCGCGGAAGACGGGGGCGGCTGTGTGACCAAGCACCTTCCGTGGGAAGCCACGATCGAGAGCGGGGTTCTGACCCTCGCCAACCTGAACGGTTCGGCCGAGACCATGAGCTTCGTCACATCGTACCCGGGCTCGCGCGTGAAGAAGGAAGGCGAAGGGATGAAGCTGGAGCTTCGCAGCTCGCAACTGGCAAGCAGCCATGTGGAGGTGCGATACGAGATCGCCAACTGGTTCTTCTCGGCCTGTACCTTCAAGTAAGCTCGGGGCTGGCCGCCTCGCTCATGCCTCGCGCATCGCGTCGGGAGAGAATCGGCGCATCGCGGGCGGCGCGCCGAGCAGCAGCCTGTTCTTCGAGGTGATTTCCACCGGGATCGTCTGCGTGCGCACCTCGTAGCCGTGCGCCCGGAGCCGGGCTGCCCTCGTCACATCGATCGCCAACGCCCCGTCGACCCACCCCTCGAGGCCGCCTCGATCTCCCTTCGCGTGGGACTGGCAACATGGCAGTACGACCACGCGCGCGTTTGCGCCGATCGCCAGCCCAAGCACCTCGTCGGTGAGAGCCCCGCAGGCGTGGGCAGAGACCACGACGTCATCGGTCGTCAAGGCCACCTCGGCGATCGTGCCCTGCACGATCTCGACACGGCCCGCAAGGCGCGGCCACTCGCGCACGAGCGCAGCAGAGAGGAGCCCGGCGCTCAATGGGACGTGGCGATCGACAGCGATCGCACGCTCCGACGTGTCGTCGAGGATGATCATCATGTGCGCAACGAGCGCGTGGCCACAGGCAAGGTCGACGACCCTGCCACCGCGAAAGCGGCGTCGCGCGCGGCGAGCGACCTCCCACGACTCGAAGAGCTCCTTGCGGGGCAAGCACTCCGCCTCGCAGACCACTCTCGCGATGTGATGAAAGAGTGTCGGCTCTTGGAAACGCTGCAGATCGGGTCGGGTCAGCCGCTCACGGCTCGCCAGGTTGTAGCTCAAGGGGTCTCCTCGTTGTTGCGCGAGCAATGTGTCACTGTTTGCTCGGCCAAGACGATCCGCCGAGCCTGCTGGCGCGCAGGGCCTGCCGGACAGATGAGTATGACGGGAGGACGACGGGTCACTTGCCGGGCTTCATCTCGATGACCCGCGGCTTCTTCGGGGCGTAGCAGATGAGCTCAGGGTGCTCGTTCTTCATGTTCGCTCTCACGTGAGCCATCACGGCTTCGCCCTGCTCCTTGCTCTTCACCTTGATGCCGAGGATCCGAGCGCCCTCCCAATACTCCATGAGAGTGATGTCCGCGACCTGCGGGAAGGTGGAGAGGGCCTTTCGGGTCGTGGGGTAGGTGTACTTGGGCTCGTTCTTCCAGGATACCTCGTAGAGGTACACGAACGGGGTCGTGCAGCCTCCCTCGACATCCGCACCGCTGTGCTCACGCAGGCGAGCCACGCCCTTGCCGTGGGATACCCAGATCACGCCGTCCGCGTCCATCGCGACCGTACGGAACCACATTGGCCAGGGTAGGTGGGCAATCGGGGCCCATTGGCCGTCGTCGAAGCGATGGATCGTCCGTCCCGAGATCCCGTGCAGTTTGCCGGCCGGGGAGACGAAGAGGCTGCGCAGCGGCCTGTCCAGGGTGGGTAACGCCTCGAACTTCCCGCCGCTGTAATGCAGCACGGGGGTCGATGCGACCCAGAGATCGTCGCCCCGGCCCACCAGGACCTGCGGGAAGTAGCCAATCTCTTTGGTCAGGTGCTTCAGGTCGACGACCCTCGACTTGCCCGGCTGGTCCCAGACCTCCGCCACCGCGCTCTTCTCGCGGTCACAGAGGGCTCCCACGGTGACGAGCGTACCCTTCTGCGTGACGGCAAGCGCGCGAACCGCGACCGCCACGGCCCGCTCCACGCCAAACTGTCGTTGAACCTCCTCCGCCGTACAGCCCGCCTTGTCGGCCGCGATCGGCTTGAGGACGAGCCCCGGACCACGCACGGTCACGATCCTGTAGCCTTCGGCCACGTCGTATCCGCCGACGACCGTCGTCTTCCCAAGCCGCCCCGAACCGCTGACCCAACCCAGCCCGCCACCGTCCGCGAAGGTCACCTTCGTGCCCTTGCCCGTGAGCGGAAAGATGCTCGGCTGCGAAGCCCGACCGTTCTGCGACGAGTAAACGACGTCCACGCCGTCGGGCCAGTAGCCCTGCACCGCGTTGATCTGGCTCCCGCCAAGCCAAGCGTTGGTCTCGGGAAGGGTACCGAACCACTCGACCCCCTCGCCTACGATCCGCCCCACGCGCATGCCGTCGACGACGACGAGCGCGCCTTCGATGGCATAGAAGTCCACGGTCATGTCCTTGGTGCCGGCGAAGGGCTCGGGGGCCAGCGTGGGCGTCTTCTTCGGCACAAGACTCTCCGCGGACGCGCTCGGAGCAGCGCTCGGGGCGGTGGGGTCTTTCTCGGCCGCCGGGCCTGGTTCCCGTCGACAAGACAACAAGGACGCGGCGAGGAGGACGAGAGCAGGGGCGAGCGTGTTCTTCATGGTTCGTTCGCGGACGTTGGAGGGTTGTTCCACGGCAGGCTGCCCGAATGCAGCTTGACCTCGGAGTGGAGCGTCGCCTCGTTCGGGTCCGTTCCCTTGCCGATGGTGGCCACGCGCTGGAAGGTCACCCACCACGACAAACGCGAGGCGGCGGGCGCTTCGGATGGCGCCGGCAATTCCAGCTCGATGACCTTGGGCTCGTGCTGTACGCGGTCATCGCGTGACAAGTGCCGACCGGGTCGGCCGGGGATGAACTCGAAGTGGCGAGCGAGGTGACGAAGCTCCCTCCGATGGACCTTGCCGCCCGCACTCGCGAGCTCGTAGCCGACCTCGAGACGCCGGAACAAGTCGCCCGTCGGGAACGCGTGCCCTGGGTCGGGCTGCGTCAGCGTGACGCGCAGCGTGTCGTCGGCGGTGCGCTCGGCCGTGACGTGCAGGTTCGCGCGCAGCCAGGTCTCGTTGCGGACTTCGTCGAACGCGTGGGAGCGGTGGCCCCGCCGCACGGGCATGTGGCAATGGGCGCACGGCTTGTCCGCGTTGGGTGAACGACGGTGTTCGCGCACCGTGGTCTGCATGAAGAAGGCGTCGTCCTGGCCGCCGGGTGCGGGGAAGCGGAATTCATGGCAGCCAGCGCAAGCACCGGCGCTGGCGAACTCGACGGATCGACGCACGGGGTGCGGAGCGGGGGGGCGGTCGGGACTGGGCGGGTGGTCCGGTCGCGCCGCGGCGAGGATCTGGCCCTGCTCGGTCACGTGGCAAGTGACGCAGCCGACGCCGAGTGCGCTCACCTCCTCGGGGGGCTCGCGGTGGGGATCGCCTTCCGGGGCGTGGCAACCCCGGCAGAAGGGAGCGGGCTCGATGGCGAAGGCTGCTTGGAAGGCAGGGTCGATGTTGGCCCGCTGATGGTACGAGCCACGCCATTCCTTGGCGATGGCGACGTGGCAACCCTCACAGCGACGATTGTCGGCGACCGCGGAGGAGAGTCGCCCGCGGGCAGGGCTGGGCATCGGGATGGGCGGCCGATCGCGCGGAGCCATCCGTGATGTCAGAGGCGGGGGAACGAGCGCGGAGGAGACCTCGGCGACGGTTTGGGAGGAGGTCGAAGGCGGCGGAGCGACGGGCGCCTCGTCGGGCGCCTCGTCGGGCGCCTCGTCGGGCTGGCACCCCGCCAGACAAGCCAGCGAGCTCACGAGAACGACGAGGGTCACTTCGATCGGGCGCCGGCTCGCGCGGCCCGTGCGAGAAGCCGAGTGTTCCTTCTCCGTGTCGCAGACCGTCTGCCCCGGGATCGGGTCGCTCATTGCGAAGGTATATTGATCCAACGTGCGTCTCGTCAACGCCACACCCCCCTTTTCTGAATGGACGTCACGAGTCTTCTGATGCGAGGCACGGCTTGCGTTGGTCAGTGCGTCGATTCATGATCGCGCGGTGGCCGTCGCGTCTCACCTCAAGCACAAGGCTCTGGCTTCCCTGCGGGAGTTGACCGTCGAGACGCGTCCACCGAAGCCTCTGCCCAAGCCTGCGTCGGAGGCGTCTCTCGGGCGATGGATCGTGCGAGAGGAAATGGACCCGGAGGAGGGGAGGGTCATCGCGAGAGTCATCGGCGTCCCGTCCGAACGCCTGCGCGCCCTCGGTGTGCTGCTGAAGGAAGCTCTGGGGATCGTCGTTCTCATGGAAGGTCGCGACCTACTCGTCATGGGTTGCCCGGGGGAACGCCTGATGGCGCTGCTGCGGGACGCGGGTGCTGCCGAGACCGTCTTCGTGCCACGAGCTGTGCCCGCGAGTCCGGGCGACGCGGGCGCGGGGGGTACGGACCGGTCTCTGATTCGAAGAGGGTTGCGCGTCGCGGTCGTGTTGAAAGCCGATCAAGAGAGCGGAAGCCTCACCGAAGGGGTCGTTCGCGACATTCTGACGCGCTCTCCGACGCACCCGCGGGGGATCAAGGTGCGTCTGGAATCGGGCGAGGTCGGCCGGGTGAGGCGGATTCTGAGCGGGTAGACGTTGGGCTCACATTTGCCGCTTGACACCTACATCTAAGAGCGTATGGAGCCCCGGTGACGCGGCCGATCCCCTGTTCGGGTGGGTTGCGCCCCGACGCGGACCCATCGGTCCGTTTTCCCAGCAAGGAGTCTTCCTATGCGTTCTCTGTCTTTCGTTTTCACCATGGTTGTTCCCCTGAGCTTGCTCGCCGTCGGTGGTTGTTCCGCGGCGAACGCCGACGATCCCATGACGTTCGACGACGGGTCCGAGGTGTCCGAGGAGGCTTTGTCGCTCGCGAAGGGCATCGGGTTCGGCGAGGTGACGATTGCCACTTTCGGGTGTGCCCCAACGTGTGAGTTCCAGGGCACGGCGACGGAGGGGTGGTTCGACGGGTGTTCGCGGTTCCGGCTGACCGCCGGGACCTGTGCGGATACGGCCGCTGTGTGTGATCGACAGCGGACATCCCAGGAGGGGTGGTACACGGCGGAGGGCGACTTGATCCGTCATGACCACTGCCGCCACAAGACGGGTCGCAACCAGTACGAGGTATTCGCGTTCAAGGGCGCGGCTGGGCAGATGGTCGACATTCGGGTGGACGGGTTGTTGCAGCGTGCGGACGGGTCGCTGGCGGGGGTGGACACGCGCCTCTGGCTGGTCAAGGGCAATACCATTCTTGCGTACCGGGATGACACCCAGGACCCGGCGTGGACGGTTCGCCTGAACGAGGCGGCCAACCCCAGGAGCACGGACTTGCTCGAATACGCCCTGCCGTCGGACGGGGAGTACTTCCTCGTGGTGGATGCGAAGATGTCGCAGGGCTCCGCGGAGGTCGTCGTCAAGACCCCCCAGACCGGCGTGTGTGCGGTCGCGCACCTCGCGCCGCCGGACCAGCCATTCTACGTCTACGTGAAGAACTCCCCGGACGAGGCGGAGGCGCAGGGGTGGCTTTCGCAGTTCCCCTATGCGACCTCGACGCGCATCGAGGCAGGGCCGTGCAACGCGCCCAGGGTCTGCGCTACCGTGTACGACCCGATCTGCGGGACTGTGCTCCACGACCCGGAGGCGACGTTCGGCAATGCGTGCGAGTTCGAGAGTGCGATCCTGGCACGGGCGGGGGACGCGGAGGAATCCAAGGGATACTACCTCCCCGGCGCCTGTCCGGAACGCTACTGCGCTCACTACGTGATTAGCAACAGCGGTTCTCCCACGTACTACGCGCACAACTTCACCAGCATGGCGGAGGCGCAAGCATGGATTCCGGCGTCGCCAGACGTCCTCGAGAGTGCGATCGAGCCGGCCGCTTGCGACGAGCCTCACGACTGCTCGGAGCCGTCCGCTCCGGTTTGTGGAACGGTGTTTTACGACGAGCCTGTGACCTTCGACAACCTGTGTGAGTTCAAGAAGACGGTCCGTGTGCGTGCCGGGCACTTCGACGAGTCCAAGGGCTACTGGTCCGAGGGAAGCTGCGAAGCGCTGGCCAATCCCTCCTTCTGCACCTCCGACGACGAGTGCACGTGGACTTTCTGGGGTCAGACCTTCACGTCGCCTGAGGAGTGCACGTGCCGGATGTGCCCCTCGAGCCTGGTCAACGTCGCGACGGCCCAGGCGCGCGACCTGTCCCGCCAGCAGGTGTGCGGGGAATTTGACGACGCGCAGTGCTCGATCCCGAATTGCGTCGCCCCCCGTCCCCCGGTGTGCGTCGACAACGGCTGCACGTTCTTCTGATCGTCCACGCGCCCGTGGCTTCCACCCGAAGGCTGCGCGGCGCTCGGCGGCCTGCGCTTCCCCCGTTGGTTGCACCTCGACTCGGCCGGGAATGAATCCCGCGGCCCGCGTGCTTCTCCGCCCGAACGCCGGGGAATACCACGTACAACCAAGGAGTGCCCATGCACAGGGCCGTCATTCTTGCTCCCATCCTCATGGCCGCATCCCAGGGATGCGCGACCACGTCCGCACAGCCGTCCAAGCCGCCCACCCACCAACAAGTGGGAGGTTCCACGCCCACGCCTGCGCCTGCAGCCACCGCCGTGGACGAAGCCCCCTTCGTCCTCGACTACCGCGTAACCGACGGCACCGGCAAGGTCATCCTTGGAGGGCAGACGGCGATCTCACCCCCTCGGCCCGTCGCGGTGGACCGTCGCTTGCCCGGCTCCGCGGACTTGACCACGCTCTCGATGCAAGCGTCGCGCACCCCCTCGCGCGACCTCGTGGTGAGCCTGCAGTACGAGGAACAGACGGACAAGGGGGGCCGTCTGTCGTGGTCACCTCGTGTCGCGCTCCGGCGGGGAGGCACCGCAGAAGCCAGCATTGCCTTCGCGGACGGTGACAGCCGAAATGTCACGCTCCTCCTGAAGTGAGCGCCTACTGGCACGTCTTGTTCGTAGCCCAGATCGCCGTGCCCCCGTCGTAGATCACGAAGTTGCAGTCGTCTTGGATTGCTGCGTAGGCTCCGCCATGGTTCGCTGTGTTGGTGAGCCAAAATACCTCGCTCGAGGGACCGTAGAGCACCAGGTTGCCGTCGGTCTGCATGGCGAGGACGGCGGTATTCGCGCCAGCGGTTGCTGAGTTCCAAATCGCTTGTCCGGTGCTGTACTGGTACACGACGAGGTTGCCGTCGGACTGGTGTTCGAGATGGGCGGCGCCTTGGCACGAGTTGATGCCGGCGCCCTTGGGGAGGCCGTAGCCGGGCTCCATCCCGCCGCAGCACCCGCTGCCCGGCATGCACGTGCCGCCGATCCCGTCGGACGCGCCACAGCGCTTGTTGGCGCAGTCTGGGAGCTGGCACGTGTGGGTGCTCGTGATGCAAGGCGCCGTACCTGGGCAGGACCCGCAGTCGAGCGTCCCGCCGCAACCGTCGGCGATCGACCCGCACTGAGCTCCCTGCGCAGCACAGGTGGTGGGCGTACAACTGCACTTGTTGGCGACACACGTCCCGTAGGCGCATTCGCCGCAAGACAAGGTTTCGCCACAGGTGTCCGGCACGGAGCCACACCCGGCCCCTTGGGCGGCGCAGGTCGTGGGGGTGCAACCGCAACGGTGGGCCACTCCTTCCCCGCCGCAGGTATCTGGCAGCGAGCATGAGCCGCACGACAGCACACCGCCGCACTCATCCGGCAGCTGCCCGCACTCCGCTCCGACTGCCGCGCAGGTCAGCGGTTCGCACGGTCCGCTCCCGCACCGGTTCGGTCCCCCTCCGCCGCAGATCTCTCCCCCGTCGCAATCCCCGCACTCCAGAATCCCGCCGCACCCATCCGGCGCCGACCCGCAGTCCGCGCCAAGAGAGGTGCAGGTCTTGGGCGTGCACCCGCACTGGTTGGGCACTCCCCCGCCTCCGCAGGTCTCGTTCTCTCCACACGAACCGCAGCTCAGCGCCTCGCTGCAACCGTCCGATACGAACCCGCACGACGCGTTCAGTTGCACGCAGGTCTTGGGCGAGCACGCCGTCGTCCCGCATTGGTTCGGGCCCCCGCCCCCGCAGGTGAGCCCCGAAGGGCATGTTCCGCAGTTCACGATGCCCCCGCATGGGTCCGGTACCGACCCGCATTGCGCACCCAACTCGCTGCACGTGCGCGGAGCGCAGCCCTGCGCGTCCTGTCCGATTCCTGCGTCCGAAGCACCGTCCGTCGCGTCCTCTGCTTGCCCGTCCCACACGGAGCCGGGGGGAGGCAAAGCCCTGCCGTCGGGGGCGGCACAACCGGCGAGCACCACGACCGCCATCCCCACGACCACCACGACGCCCTTCGTCGCCCCGAGCCCTGCCCCTCGCGTGCGCGAGGGACGCGCGTCGTGTCGGGACAGGGGAGGCGACACCATGGCACAAGCATAGCGCGTCGGGAGCCACAGGTTCAAGGGAACGCTCATCGGTCTCTTCGACCCGGTGCAAGGAGAGACCTCTGTCGCTCCGTCATGGGGTCGACCGGATCGAGGCGTTGGGCAGCCACGCGGTGGTGGTGGGGACCGACGGCCAGGACTTGCACTTCACTCCCTTGCGGCTCGCGGCCCGGCCCGCTCTCGTTCCCTCCTACGTGCGCAAGAATGCGTCGCAGGGAGAGCTGCGCAGCCACGGGTTCTTCTACAAGCCCGCTGGCCCGGAGGAGGGAATGCTCGGACTGCCGATCAGCGAGCCCGGGAGGCCGGGGTACGAGCACCTGTTCAACAACTCCGCCTCGATTCTATTCCTTCGCAACCAGTCGCTCCGCTTCACCGAGATGGGCACCCCCGCCGCTCGTCCCGAGGGAAGCGCCGACGACCAGTGTCGAGCGTCTTGCGTGGACTGGTACGGAAACGCCCCGATCGGTACAACTCCGCCGACGTAGCGACTCGACACCGGGGAGTCCCGAGCCCGGAGAACCACAGAGGACGCAGAGAGCACAGAAGGGCGTCCATGGGTCGTCCCGTGACGGTTCGGCACGAACCGCGTCGCTCCCCTGCCAACCTGGCAATCGATTCCCCTCTACGTTGGCCTCCTATCGGCCGCAAAAACACGTTTCTCAGGTCGACGGGCGTTGGCGCGAGGCTTGCTCCACCCAGCGAGGCAGTTCGCCACGATAGACCAAGGAGCGTGCATGGACAGCGCAGCGGATGACCACGGAAGCGACGACAAGACCACGGGCGGGGTGGAACCAGACCCCTGGAGACGGCTCTTGCACCGCTGGCTGGTCGAGTACAATCCGCTCTACCTGCTGAGCGCGATGCTGGTGCTCGGAGGGGTCACCGTGGTGTCGCGGGGGCTGGCGCAGGAAGGTTCGCTCTACGGACAACTTGGCGTGGCTGCTATCGCGGAGGTCTATGCCTGGTCTCTCGTCGGGGGGGCGGCGCTGCTGGTCAGGATCGGGCTCCGGCGGCCTGCCGTGCTGCTCGCGCTGCTGACCGCGCTGTACCAGGCTGACCTCACCCTTCACACCGAGACGTGCGCCTTCCTCGGGGGAGTCGGTCTCCCCGCCTCCGTGGCTTGGGTGCTGATCTTCGTGGCGAAGTTGTACGGTCTCGCGTGGGCGCTGCGGCTTCGGTTGCCGCGTTCTGCCGTCGGGGTGGCGACCCTTGGCGCCGTGGGGCTCGCCGCCATGCCCCACCTTGGATATCACTTGGGTGCGCACGCGACCAACCCGATCGTGGGGCTCTGGGTGTTCGCTCTCGGCGCGGCTGCGCTGTACACGGTCCGGGAAGTCCGGAGTCTCGATCCCCTCGACTCCTGGGGACGTACCGTGCTGCGCAGGACCACCCGCGCGACCTGGGTCATGTGGACTGTCCTCCTGCTTCTTCACCTCTGGTTCTGGCACCGCGAGTTTCGGCTCGATGTGTTGGTGCTCGTTCCCGCCGCGCTGTTGTTGTGCACCCGCTGGGTCCGCGGGGAGCTTGGCGTCTGGACGGTCACCGCTGCGACGCTCGCCTTCTCGGCTATCTGTCTCCCGGTGTACCTGCCTGTCGCGTGCCTGATGGCGGCGGCCACACTCGCCCTACGCGCCTATCGGTCACCACGCGTTGTGGTGCACACCGTAGGGCACGTTTCCCCTTCTGGCCCTTATCGAACCCCTGGCGTCGCCGAGCAAGCGCCGGTCGAGCGGATCTTTCGCTTGACCTTCGACCGCGCCGCCCCGGCCGTGCGCGCACGCTTGCTGGCAGGATCGATGCTGGGACTGTACCTGTTCTTCGCCACCCTTGGCTGGTCCGGCGGCTCCTGGCCCGAGATGAGCGTCGTGCTCGAAGTGGCACTCGCGCTTGCGGCGGTCGTGGCCTATCGGTTCACTCGTAGACCCGCCGTGTTCGTTCCGGTGGCGGCCGTGTACGGGGCCTGGACCCTCAGTGCCCTCCCCGTGCCTCAGACTCCGCTGCAGTGGGGTACCGTCACCGTGGTGTCCGGCTTCGCGCTACTCGCGTTGTCTCTCGCTTTCGCGTGGAGCTCCCGGCACGTCTCCGCGCGATCGGGGCTGGCCGGGGCGTCGCCTCGCGGACAGCCGCGTTGACGGTTGCGCCGTGCGCATGCTACCCGCACGGGCTGGCCCATGACTGCGATCCTCAGCCCTTCCGGACTTGCCCCATGATCCGCGTCATTTTCGACGCTCGCTCCGTGGTTCCGCAGTCCAGCGGCATCGGCAACTACGCGGCTTCCCTGCTGCGGCACATGGTGGCTCTCGACGACGGGTTCTCCTTCACCGTGCTTCGCCATTCCGGGAGCACGCAGCCGCTGGTGTCCAGCGATCGCGTTCGCGAGGTCCAGATCGTGCCCGGCGAGACGAAGTCCGTGGCCACGCTGCTGCGTTCCGGCGCGGTGATGCGTCTGAAGGGCCACGACCTGTACCACTCCCCCGCGGACATGGTTCCCCCGCGCCTGCCTTGTCCCTTCGTGGTCACGATGCACGACATGATGTGGGTGGAGGCGCCGCATCTGGCGTCGAGCTTTCTGCCGTCGAGGCTCGCGATGCATCTGTGGTATCGGTCTCACTTCGCCCACTCGATCCGCGGGGCACGGGTGGTCGTGGCGATTTCCCAGGCCACGGCGGATGCCATCGCGCGGTTGTACCCCGACCATGCGCACAAGATTCGTGTGGTCCGGCACGGCCTCGATGCGCAGCGGTTCGATCCTGCCCGGGTGCCGTCGCGTGCCGTGCTGGAGGGTTGGGTGCCGCCCGACTCGCCCTTCCTCCTCGCGGTGGGGCAAGGCAGCCCTTACAAGAACCACGCGAACATCGTGCGCGCATTCCTGCGCGCCACGCGGGACATGCCGGACCACCGGCTCGTGCTCGTGCGACGTTTCGCCCGTGTGGA
This sequence comes from uncultured Polyangiaceae bacterium, assembly GCA_964488865.1. Taxonomy (GTDB): domain Bacteria; phylum Myxococcota_A; class Polyangia; order Polyangiales; family Polyangiaceae; genus MWCO01. The sequence continues at coordinate 46,722 of CAZAWR010000080.1, forward strand.
CTTCGAGATGCGGCGGTTGCTCGCGCGACCGGAGGTGCGACGCAAGGTGTTGGCGTACCCGTTCCTGCCGGACGAGGTGCTGATGGCGCTGTACGGTCACGCGCGCATGCTGGTGTTCGCGTCGCACTACGAGGGGTGTGGCATGCCGGCGATGGAGGCGATGGCGCTGGGGACGCCGGTGGTGGCGTCGCGGGCCGCGGCGGTGCTGGAGATGACGGGTGACGCGGCACTTCACGCCGACGCTGGCGATGTCGAGGATATCGCCGCCAGGATCAGGACCTTGCTGGGGGACGAGTCCCTGCGGCAGCGGCTCATCCTGGCGGGCCGGGAGCGCGTGAAGCAGTTCTCCTGGGACCGGTGCGCGGCGGAGACCCTGGAGGTGTATCGGGAGGCGGTGTCCCGGCGCGAATGAGGGTGCCCTGCGGGGGCGTCATATCCCAAGGAAGCGCTGGTGCTCCGGGAAGCACTCGAAGTCTGCCACGGGACGGTGCTTGCGCGTGCGCGCCACGAGGTACGCATCGAGGGCGATGACGCAAGACACGATGTAGCCCACGCCGAAGGACAGGAGGATGGCCGCGAGGATGAGGAGGCCCTTGGCCTTCTGGTCCAGCATGATGTGCCCGAAGCCGGGGAGGAACACGGACATGACGACGGCTACGAGGTCGTGTGTGTTGAGGGTATCAGCGGTGTCCAGGGTGGTGGTCTGCATGGCTCGCTCCTCGTCGAGGGGTATGGGGAACCTTCGATCGAGGGGCGAAGAAAATTTCGGGAAGGGTGTCGAAGGGCCGCTCTAGCCCCAAATCAAGCACCGTTCGAAGAACGTGCTTGGGTGTGGGGCTATTCGAGCCGAAGGCGAGGCGTTTTGGGGTGAGTCG
>CAZAWR010000081.1:0-46806 GCA_964488865.1 uncultured Polyangiaceae bacterium
CGCCTGTCTCCCCGGCTGAGCCCGCCGTGGGCCCTGGCGACGCACCCTTCGTCAATCGCTGATAGCCCCTGAGTATGCGTCCCTCGGAACGCGTCCTCCGCCCTGGGGGCGTCCTACTGGATGAGGGACTGGAGGTACGAGTAGGCCTCGGCCAGGTCGGCGCGCTTCTCCACACCAGAGTAGGTGCCACTGATCGACTTGACGCACGCGGGCATGGTCACGGTCAGGTTCTTGCTCCCCACTTCCTTGCCAGTCCGCCGATCGCGGACGGTGATCAGCGCGTCGCGCGCCTCGTTCGTGATCCGCCGGGTCGCGCCGCCGCTGCCCCGGTAGTCGCCGCAGTTCTTGGTACGCACCGTCCACTTCACCTCAGCGACGAGGTCAACGTCCCCCCAGGTCGTCCCCTTGCCCCACACCTTGGTGGTGTCGCCGGCGAGCACGAGGGTGTCGGGCTTGCCCCCGTCCTCATCGCCAGGCCCGAAGCGCAGGCCCTTGCCTATCACGGTGTCCGCGGTGAGCTGAATCATGGTAGATGCCGAGAGCTTCAGCTCGTCGTTGATGGTGGTCCCATCGGGGAGCTTAATGGAGATTGGCAAACCCGTCTTGCTGGCCTCGATCTTGTCGGTCGCTGCCGGCGGGGTGCCCTGCGCGACGACATTGGCATGATTGCCTGTGTAGGCGTCTGCGGCTACGGTCTCCCGGGCGCCGCCCAAGGTCACGACCGTTCCGACTTCGGCCTCGACGCGCAATACGTTGTAGTCGGAGTCGAACTCGCCCTTGCACTTGTCCTTCGGGCACTTGAACGCCAGCCCGCGGCGGCTGAACTCGAGCCTCGCCTCCTTCACAACGTTCGCCTCGAGCTGTTCGGTCGGCAACTTCTTGTCCTGGTCCGTGAACTCGATGACCAGGTCATGACTGCCGCCCTTCAGTGTACGCAGGTCGCACTTGAGCTCGAAGATGTCCCCCTTCTGCTCGACGTCCATCGGAATGATGTCGCCATCGATCCGCAGCGCCGGCTCCATCGTGACCAGCCCTTTGACGTCGCGTGGGCGCTTGTCCTTCTCGCCGATCCAGCATTTCGGAGGCATCTTCACGTTCAGCAGGTAGTAATCCTGACCGCCTGGTGCGAAGGCCTGGGACGCGATGGTCGGCTTGCAGTCCGTTGGGTTACCTTCGCGGCACATACAGCCTGTGAAGAGCAGGACGATGAGAAGGACCAAGACTACTCGCATGGTGGTGAGAGGTATCACAAGCCCGGCGGTGCGTACAGCGCGCGCAAAGCTGCGTGCCTCTCGAACGAGCCCGTCACGACGTCGAACCAAAGGCATGGTCATCGACTGCCGAAATGTGTCGGCCCGAGGGAGATTCCGGCCCGGCTCGCGTAAGCAAGAATCGTGATGCAACATGGGGTCGACGCGGTCCTCTTTCTCGCGCTCGCGTCGTTGGCGTGCGATCGGGCTGCACCGGCCCCGAACAGGCCGGAGGCGCGGAGTGCGCCCGTCCCGCGCTCCACTGTGGATGTAGTCCCAGAGTCGCCGGCTCCGGCGTCCTCCCCGGCGACGGAGGTCGTTGGACAGTTGGCCGAGGTCGCGACGCCTGCGCGCGACAAGCTCGCGCTCGTGGCAGGGTGCGCCACGGAAGCTGTCCGCGTGCTCGGCTGGAACCCGCTGCCGCACGGTGCCCATCACGGCAGCGTGATCAGGACGTCGATAGTGCACGGGGGCAGCGCCGATTGCGCTCCGCTCGCGCACGAGAAGAACAAGTTCCAGTTCGAGGTCGACGGGGATGTCATCGACTGGGATTGGGGACCCAAGGACCAGCCGAACGCGACGACGATCCGGTTCACGTTCCGTTGTCCGGGCTGCGGGAGCCCGATTGAGACAAGGGTCACGTTGCCGCGACGCTGGCACTGCTTCAGCTGGATCGAGCGGGAGCGTTCGGGGTCCGTGTGTCAGCCGTCGCGCGCTTCGTGCGAGGCCGCGCGGGCATCGTTCCGGCCGACAAGCCCCTGCGAGCTGCACACCGGAGCAGCGTGGTGCCTGCGTTCCGACATGAGCCGTTGCTCGGATTCTCCCTGGTCGTGCGCGAACAACCCGCGCGCCGAACCTTGCGAACGCGCGCCTTGACTACAATCCCCACCCCGAACGCCGTCAAGGCTGCAAAGGAGCAAGATAAATCCCCGCCCGCTCCGTCCCCTGAACGACGTAGAACAGTTGCTCGTCCGAGACGAGGTACGTCAGCGGCGCGTCCTCATCCACCGGCATGACCTCCGCCGTGGGGTCTCCGAACTGCACCGTAGAGAGCTGCCCTCGGGTCTGCGCGCTATCCCACCCATGAAGGAACGCCATGGTCGAACCGTCGGGGCTGGGCTGCACTCCGAAGAACGGCACGCCGTCCCCGAGCACCCGCGTGGTCCCCGACGGAAGCTCTGCCACCGTCAACTCCCCCAGATCACCCACCGCATTCGCCACGAAGGCCACGCGACTCCAGGCCTCGTCTGTCCAGAAGCTCTGCATGTGCGCGGCCTTTCCGAGCAACACAGGCGCAGCGTCACTCAGCTTCACGAAGTGCAGGTCCCCCGTCGACATGCTTTTCACATCGGAAAGGAACAAGAGCTTCTCGCCATCGACCGACAGCGCGGCGGAGTCCGGAAGCACGTTCGTTCCGAGCACCACGGTCTCGCGCTTCGCGAGGGACCAGAACGAGAGCGTTGCCGAGTCCCAATTCGGCGTGATGTCTGACTCGACCAGGATTCCCGTCGAAACCATTCGCGCCGACCAAGCCCCCACGTTCTTCGCCACTTCGGTCCCGACCGCATCCCCTTCCCACGAATCGACCGCGCCGTCCCACACCCACAGGTCGCCCGTCATCGACTCCGTCACAGGATTGCGAAAGAACGTCAACCACTCGCCCGTCTCGCCGAACCGAAGCTGATCCGCGAGGAACCACACCCGACCGAGCGACGCCGTCGCAACACCGTCCAGCGCCTTCACATGGCCGAGCGCAGTCACGAAGTCCGCGTCCGGCTCCGTGAAGAACGCGGCGAACGGAGAAGCAAGACTCCACCGCACCACGGGCAGCGCGCCTTCGGCAAGCAGCACACTCTGCTGCGTCGACGCGTCGAACAGCCAGAGGTCCCCCATGAACGTGTCGAGGATGGGGTTCATTTGGTATGCCACCCAGCGGCCCGAGGGATCGATCTCCAGCACGTTGGAAGAGGCATCGGCGGCAATCAGGTGGGACTCGCCCGTCGAGAACTCGAGCGTGTGAAGGTCCCCCACCTGCGTTTCCACGTCGAACGACGCGAAGTACAAGAACCGGTCCCCGTCCTCGCTGAGCCGCCAGGGCGCGCTCACGCCGAGGTCGTGCGCAAGGGATGAATCGAAGTCCCAAACGGAGAGCTGGGCCAACTGAGAGACGGTATCCATATCGTGCCAGTAGACCAGCTTGGACCCATCGGCTGACCGCTGGGCGCCGGCAAGCACGTGCTCGGACACCATCGACGGCTCGTCAGGACCCACGGCCCACCGACGCAACGTCCCGTCATCGACGGTGTTGACGTAGTCGGAGAGGAACAACACCTCCTTGGCGTCGTCGCGCATGTGCACAGCGTCGCAAGGGACCCCCGTGCCTAGAGACCGCGGCGCCGCGCCCGGGGTCCACGTGGCCAGCGTTCCCTGGCAGGAGTCCGTGGGCGCTTTCAAGTAGAGGATCGATTCCCCGTCCCCGGCCCATCGCTGCCCGAGAATCACACGCGAGTCGACCTTCTCCGGCTCCTGCGCGCCGAGGTCGAGCCGGTACAGGTCCACAGCGTAGTCCACCAGGGAGAGGTTCGCTGCGAACCAAACCACAGACTCGTTCTCCGGGAACTCGAGGGAAGAGTGAACGACGTCTTGCGCGAGGAGCCTGTCGGTCCAGTCCGACGTAGACACGATGTGCAGGTCGCCCACCTGATCCACCGCATCAAGATCGGACAGGTAGAGCAGGTGGTTCCCATCGTGGGAGAACCAGAAAGCACCCACGGAGCCACTGTCCGAAAGCTCGGCCACCTGGCCCGAGGCGAGGTCGACGCCCAAGAGCTTGCCGACGCCCGTGCTGACCGCGAGGTCACGAAGCACCGCGAGGCGATTGCCGTCAGGGCTCGGAACCACGGCCATGGGCGAGACGCCGGACCCTGCCCCGACCTCGGCGTCGGATCCGACATCGTGAGCCCAGAGCGTCCCGGTTCCCAGGAACGGGGAGAAGTCGCTGAAGTACAACGCATGGGCGCCGGATGGCGTGAAGCCGAGAGGCACGCTCCCCTCCCCTGCTCGCAGTTGCTTTCCAAGGCGCAAGATCACGGGGTCCAGGGTCACCGTCTCGTCCGCCACGACGGCCACGTCCAGCACGCTCTCAGGCTGGTAGGGAGCGAAGGAGGCGGAGAGGGTGACCGTCCCTGCGGGGACCCCTGTCAGCTCGAACGTCCCGTCCGCCCCGGTCGTCGTGGATTGCGACGTTCCTTCGATCTGTATGGCAATCCCCCCATGTTCCTTCCTGCCGAAGAGTTGTGCAGTGCCACGAAGGACGCCTTGTTCTTCCGTCACGGAGTCCGGCGCCGCATCGACCTGCTCTTCGCCGCCTGCATCGTTGCCCGCGGCGACCGCCGCCTCGTCTTCCGAATCCCAGCAACCCGCCGTTGCGACACCGAGAACCGTGGCGACCACCAGCCAAACGCGACCCGAACGCATGGGACGACCTCCCCGTGAAGAATCCAAAGGATGGGATTGTGCACCGCACCATCCCGGCGCGCACCATGACCACGGACGGGAAAGCTGTCAAGCGCAACCAACGCAGAATTTTTGGCGTATCGAGACGGACAAGGGAGAGCGCCACGAGTCTCTCCGCCTATCGTGCAGTGCACCATCCTAGCTGTGGTCGGCGGAAGTCTCGAGCCTCTGACGGCGACAAGCGAAGCCGGATCGGCGACGGCGACGAGCGACGGCGACGGCGACGGCGACGAGGGCGACGACCGAGCGCCGCACTTCGCTGGCCAGAAACACCCGTTGAAACAAGGCTCTAGGACCAAGAATGCGAACACGGAACGTAGAATGGGCTCTACCCAGGCTTCGTGATCACCCTCCGCGACAGCCTGGCGTTCGCATTCGCATTCCGTGTTCCTCTTCCTAGTTCCTAGATGTGCTCGGCAGAAGAATCAATCCGTCGCCGTCGCCGTCGCCGTCGCCGATCTGGGTTTCGCTTGCCTCTCGGTCAAGGGATCGAGACTTCCGCCAGGCACATCTAGTTTTCCGCACGGATCAACGCGACTCAGTTCATCTCGACCGCGAGCAGGTACTCCCCCGCAAGCGCCTGCCCTCCACTCGCATACGTGTCCACCACCAGGTGATACGTTCCCGGCGACAAGTCGCTCTCGACCAGCGTGTCCCCGCGCGCCAGGCACCCAGCCTCCCCGACCGTACCGCCCAAAAGGTGCAGGTCCACGTCGACACTTCCACGGTCGAGCACCACGGCGCGCAACCGAACGGACGTCGCCACCTCGAGGCGGTAGACCTGCTCCGGTCCAGACTCGTCCGCGCCGCTGCAATCGTAGACGTCGAGCACGTCACTCGTCGCGCCCTCCGTGCTGCGGACGTCGGTGAACACGGGTCCGGACACGACGAACGGATCCGCTGCGGTCCCTGTCCCCGCCAGAGCCGGGGCACTGTCATCCGGGGCGCCTTCGTCCTGGATCACCGATCGCCACACGCGGTCGAGAGCCTCCAGCGTGACGAGGTTTCGTACGTTGTAGCCGTAGGCGAGCCCCTCCGCCGTGAGCAAGCACGAATCCCCGGAGAACGCGTTCGGGTGGACCCCGTCGCTCGAAAGTCCGTGCGAAGGCAACGCCAGCAGCTCGCGGTGATAGTCCACCAGCGGTACCTGACGTCCCTGCGCCATGCCGCGAATCACCGCATTGAACATCGACACCCACGCGTCGTGGGACGGAGCGTCGTCGCGCGGAGGGATCGTCGACAGAATGGGGACCACCCCCGCCGCGATCAGCCGGTCGACGAGGTCGAACATGGGCTCGTGGTACCAACGCAGCGTCTGCGCGTGATCGTCTCCGAACCACCCGATGTCGTTGGTGCCGAACATCACCACCGCGACAGCCGGATTCACGGCCGTGACCTCGAGATCCAATGGAGAGGGCGACCCGGTCATGGCCCAGGATGCCGTCCTGCCCCCCTCCACGGCCGCACTGACACGATCGAACGGCGTCGTCCCGAGGACTTCGGCGGACGCGTAGGCGTCGAGCACCCCTTGCAGTGCCCCGTGATCGCCCAGGTCCGCTTGACCGTCCGCGAAGCAGTGCAGAAATCGCGTGGACACGGTGATGGAATCCCCGACCTTGATGAACAGGTCCGTGCGGCTCGTCGCGTTACTTCCGACAACGTCCTTGAGCCGGCCGGCGACGAAAGGCGTCAAGGGGGAGTGCGTGCGATCGCTCGGGTACAGCGCCGGCCCCTGCGGAGGCGGGGCTGCCTCGGGGCCGACCTCGTTTGCCACGCCATCCGAAGGGACGTCGGGCATGGCGTCCGCCGACACGTCCTCCTCGGTGGACCCATCGACAGACACGGCGTCTGAACCATCGCCGCCAGCGTCGGACGGGCCGTAGCTCCAGGAGCTGGTTCGTTCATCATCGCCGCAGCCGGAACAGAGGAGTGCGATGAGAATCCACGGGTGACGGGACCGCATGAGCCCATCATGCCCCGGAACGTCCCGGCCGGCGAGAAGCGAGGGAAGATCCCCCCAGAAGCGACGTACCACACCCCACATCGTCGCACGGGCCAGGCGACCGGGTGAGGAGGAGCGATGAAGGAACGGCACAGCCATCAGGACGTTTCAGCCCGGGTCGACGTGTGTGACCCGACGGCCGTTCGAGAGGAAGTGTTTCGCTTGCTGGCCTGCGTCCACCCGCAAGCGGACTTCGAGGTGCTGGAGCGCGCCTTCGAGGACTTCGGGCGGCTGTTCGGGGGACGGTACCCGGGCTACCACGCCTGCGACACGCGCTACCACGACGAGCAGCACACGCTGGACGTGGTGCTCGCGATGGCGCGCTTGCTCTACGGACACGAGAGCACGGTGCCCCCCTCGAACAGGCTGGGAAGCCGCGTCTGTGTCGTGGGCCTGGTCGCCGCGATCTTCCACGACGCGGGGTACATTCGGTCGCGCAAGGACACGCGTCACCGTCGGGGGGCGGAGTACACGAAGCAGCACGTGACGCGCTCGGCGCGCTTTCTTTCGGGCTGGCTGGCGCGCCAGGGGTGGTTGGAGGAGGCGGACGTGGCATCGAAGGTGGTGCACTTCACCGGCTACGAGGTCGCGTTGTCCCAGCTCCGGGTGACCGAACGGAAGCACTGGCGTCTCGGCTGTTTCGTGGGGACGGCGGACCTGATCGCCCAGATGTCGGCTCGCACGTACCTCGAGCGCTGCCGCGACTATCTGTACGAGGAGTTCGTGGTCGGGGGCGTGGCGGTCCAGACGATGCCCGACGGGTCGACGAAGGTGATCTACGAGTCTGCAGAGGATCTTCTTCGCAAGACGCCGGGCTTCTTCGAGACGGAGGTAGGGCGGCGGCTCGAGGTGGACTTCGGCGGGGTGGTGCGGTTCGCGAGCGTCTGCTTCGGTGGGCGCAACCTGTACATGGAAGAGGCCCGCGGCAACATCCGCTACTTGCGCGAGGTCCTCGACCGGGGAGATTTCTCCATGCTCCGACGGTCGCCTTCGGGTTACCCGGAGCGCGAGGAGGTCAGGGTCAACGGTCGTCGTGTGCCTTCCGCGGGGCTCGATGAAACGCCGCGTGCCTCGCTTTGACTTCGAGGGCTTGTTCCCGGCGCTCCTGCTGCTCAGCCCTTTCCTCCTGTAACTTGTGGTAGGCGGCAATGCGCTCCGCGCCCAGCAACCCGGCCCTCACGGCTTCGTGCACCGCACACCCCGGCTCCTGGTGATGCGAGCAGTCCCGAAACCGACACGCCCCAACAAGCGATTCCACGTCGGAGAACCCGACCTCGGGATCTTCCTCGACTGCCCACACCTGAAACTCGCGCATTCCCGGCGTGTCCATGAGCAGTCCCCCGCCCTCGAGAACGAACAGCTCACGGTGTGACGTCACGTGCCGACCCCGGCCATCCCGAGCCCGCGTTTCTCCCACGCGCTGTGCCTCGTGACCGAGAATACCGTTGACCAGGGTGGACTTGCCGACCCCGGACGACCCGACCACCACCAGAGTCTCGCCCCGACCCCACAACCCACGCAGCGCGTCCACCCCATCTCCCGTCAACGCTCGGGTCACAATCACCGGCACATCGGCAGCAACGGACCGAAAGCCATCGAGGAACGTCCCGGGGTCGTCGCACAGGTCGGCCTTGTTCAGCACGAACACCGGATCGGCTCCGCTCTCGCGAATGGCGGCCAGGTACCGCTCGAACCGGCGCGGATTGAAGTCCTCGTTCGGGCTCGTCACCACCGCCACGCGGTCCACGTTGGCAGCGACGACCTGAACCTCGGTGCGCCGGCCAGCGACCTTGCGAACGAAGCGGGTGCGACGATCGAACACGTGCACCACCGCCGCAGCGCGACCGTGGCCTGCAGGCGTGGCCGCGACCCAGTCGCCGACGGCTGGCATGTCGAGAGCGGACGTCGCGTGATGGCGCAGTCGGCCGCCGAGACGCGCGTGGAGTGGGTGAGACTCCGTGAGGAGGAGATAGTGTTCGCGGCGGGACAGGCTGACGCGGCCGATCACCAGCTGTTCCTCGAGCTGATCGCGCTGCTGCTGGAAGAACGGAGACCACCCGAGGTCGATCAGGGGCTCGTTCAGCGTGTCAGCGGTCATGGGCACATGGGTAAGCTCGCTCGGCGACCGAAGCAAGAGCGAAGCTCGCGTCGACGCGCCGCGCAAGGGACGCGGGCTTCTCCGAGAAATGCATTGCCGCCGGTCCGGGATCGGTGGAGCGTCGCGAGATGTTCGTTCATCCACGACGCTCGATGGGACCCATCGTCTGGCTGGCGCTCACGGCGGTGCTTGCCGGCTGCGGGAGCGCACCTCCCCCCCCCGCTCCGCCTCCCGAGCCCATCGCGGCAGAGCCCGAACCGCCGCCGGAGCCCGAGCCGGAACCCGAGCCAGAGCCCGAAGCCGGGCGGGTGGAGCTGAGCACGGCGTTTCTCGTGGGTGGGGACATGCCCTCGTCGACACGGGACCAGGTGACGGACCAAGTGGTGCAGGCGATCAAGAACGGCGCGCCTCTCTTTCGCAGGTGTTATGCCAAGGAAGCCGCGCGCGGGAATTCCCCTCGCGGGGAGATCGATGTCGAGCTGGTGATCAAGCCCGGTGGGTCGATCGGAGTGCTGCGTGCTGGCAAGGCAACGTTGACCGAGGAGGGCCTGGTGGCGTGCACGGTGCGAGCGTTCGAGAAACTGCAGCTCCCGTCGCCCCCTGCGGACTACTCGATCGTGGCGCCGATCCAGTACTACCCGGAGTGACGTATTTGGACAGGATTGCGCTGATGAGCAGGCAACGAACTTGAACTGATGAACCGGGAGCAGGGAACCGGGAAGTGGAAACGGTTTCCGGCTCCGAGTTCACCAGGTTGGCCTCGACTCCGCGTGCTCCTGGTCAACAAGCCCACTTGCGCTCGAGCTGCTCGAGGGAATCGAGCACTTCGTGGCGGCCCGTTTGTTTGGCGCGCGTGATGGCTTCCTTGAGGAAGGCATGGGCTTCGCCCGAACGGTTCTCGGCCCTCGCGACCCGCGCGAGAGCCCGCAAGACGTCGACCTCGCTATCAGCCTTGGCGAGCACCAACACGTCTTGCAGAATCGCCCGGGAATCCTCTAGGTCGCCCGTGTCGAGCAAGACTTCTCCCAGCTTGCGTCCGAAGACGACCGCGGCGTGGTCGGGCTGGTCGATGCCCTTGGCAGGCGGCGAACGGCGTGAGAACTCGTAGCCGGTCCGCAACGCGCGAATCGCGGTTTCGTCATCACCGTGGGTCCTCGCGGTGCGCGCCACGCATTCGAGCAAGAAGAGGGCCTCCAGACCGCGCCCCGCCTCGAGGGCATAGGAAGCACGAACCTCCATGGGCACATCTCCCTCGTGCACGATGTCCGCCGCCCGGTCCGACAAGACCGCACGCAACGCTGCCGGGATACGGCCCTTCGCCACCTCGCGGAACAACGGGTTGACCCAGTACAGCCCGTTCGCCCCGCGGTCGATGAACCCGCTCACGGCGAGGGCGGCAAGCCCCTCGTTGATGTCACACATCTCCCCAGCGACCCGGGTGAGGTTCTCCAGCGAGACGTCATCGCCGAGCACACTGAGCACATCGAGCACCGTCCTCGCGGCGGGGACCAGTGCGTCCATCCGGAGGGAGACGACGTCCGCGAGCCCCACCGCCGGCAACCTGTGGCCCTCCAACTCCGCACGCACCCTCTGCTCCACAAGCAAAGGCGGCACCCAGAGGAGACCGTCGAACACTTCCTCGCGCGCGCCAACCGCGCGCAGCATCTGACGAGCCCCGTCCACCGGGATCCCTTGGAGCACGCGCTCCGGAACGTCGCAACGCCAGCCCACGTCTCGGTGCGGCGCGTGGGCCCCGACGAGAAGCCAGGGGACGCGCGAGGGCGACTCGAGTGCATCAGCCAGAGCGTGTCGGGAGACACCATCGACCCGTTCGAGGTCATCCACGATCACGACGACGCGTCCCGTCATGGCGCCCTGGCATCCGCGCTCGAGGGCCCACTGGAGGGCGGCGCAGGCACCCCGACGGTGGGCGTCCGGCGAGGAAGCAGGCGCGTCCACGTCGCGGAAAAACAAGGCTTGCAGCCCCAAGGCTGCCTCGGGCCAGGCGCCAGCCCAACCCAGCGGATCCTTGCCACCGTTGGGCAGCCGGACGAGCTGAAGGATGAGGGATCGCAGCGCGTGGCCCGGCGGCTCGGCCCACCAGGGGTCCGGGCCGGTCATGCCGATCACGTCGCCTTGCGCCCGCGCGAATGCCGCGAAGTCGCGAAGGATCGTGGACTTTCCCGTACCGTGCTGGCCCACGACGCGCGCAGCCAGCACGCCGTTCGCGTGCGACAGGCGTAGTTGCTGAAGCCAGGCCAGGTGATCCTCCGCTCCCTCGCCACGAAGCTGCGCGTGGGTCGACGGGCGACGGGGTCGCAGGCAGCTCTCGGGCCCAAACGGGGGAGCGCCTGACGGGACCCGCTCCCCGCAGCCGCCGCAAAACTTCTGCGACGACGTGAGCGGCTCACCGCAGGTCGGGCACGAAGCCGCGCGTCCCGGAACGGGGATCGTGGGGTAAGCGCAGCCTTCGTCCTCCACAGCGTCCGAGGCCCGCAAGGCCCGGAGGAAATCGTCCGCGGTCTGGTAACGCTCGTCCGGACACTTCGCGAGCGCACGCAGACAGATGAGCGCGAGCGCGTCCGAGATCTCGCGCGCAGGAGCCACGGAGCGTGGGTCCGGCGGAGCGGTGTTCAAGTGGTCGAGCATCAGGTCCATGGGAGACCGGGAGTCGAAAGGAGGCCTTCCCGTCAGCATCTCGAAGAGCGTGACCCCTGCCGCGTAGATGTCCGTGCGCGGGTCGATGACGCCGCCTCTCGCCTGCTCGGGAGCCATGTACGTGGGAGTTCCTCGGACGAGGCCGCCCGTAGCCAGAGCGCGCTCGGAGCTGCCGTGCAAGATCTTCGCGAGGCCAAAGTCGACCACCTTGACGAAGTCCCCCCCGGCCCGCGTCACCTCGATCACCACGTTCGCTGGCTTGAGGTCCCGGTGCACAATACCCAGCGCATGGGCCTCCGCCAAGGCCTCGACAATCTGCCTGAGGATGTCGAGCACCCTCCTGATCTCCAGAGGCCCTTCCGCGGTCAGCACAGTCCTCAAGTCGCGGCCACGCAGGTACTCCATGACCAAATAAGGCAGACCGTCGTCCGTCCGACCGAAGTCGATCACGCTCACGACATGCGGATGGCTGAGGCGGCTAGCGGCGTGCGCCTCGTTGAAGAAGCGCTCACCCACGGCGGGGTCGTGCAGCAAGTGGCCGTGGATCACCTTCACCGCCACAGTGCGCCCCAGGGTCCGTTGTTCCGCACGGTACACAGCACCCATGCCGCCCGAGCCAACCTTCTCCAACAGCACATAGGCGTGTCCGAGAATGCGGCCGATCAGCGGGTCCGCGGGCGCAGCGTCGATTTGCTCAATGGGAAAGCCGCACTGCGGGCAGAAACGAAAGCTCGTCTCGCGCGCTCTTCCACATTGAGGGCAATTCCCGACCACAATCTTCGCCCCGTAACACGGCCATCGAAACTTGACAACACGAGCAGAGCACCAATCGTCGCTCCGCCGACGCGGAACCGCCAGACGTTCGAACAAGCATAACCGTGTGCTTTTCAGCCTTGCCGCAGCGAGGGCAACTCACCTCCCGCGACCCCCTCCCTGCCCCTCCACCATTAACCGGATGCCTATCGCCTTCGTCGCGGCCTTGCTTGGCTCGAAGCCCCTCGAGACTGCCAGGTTTGCCCTTCCGCTGGCTCGTACCCAAAGGCCTCCATCACAGCCCGGGCGTCCACCCCAGGCTCCACACCCAGCCACCCCACTACCCGTTCCGGCAACTCGAACGCCCCCGTCCCGGACAGCCGCGTAAGCGCCCCCACCACCCGATCCACCACGTCGACCCGCACACCGCGGTCCCCCATGAGCGGGTAGCCCATCGCCGTGTACGCGGTCGGTTCCACGCTCCCATCCCGCGGACACCACGTCCCCGTCCCGTCGGGAAACGACCCAGCCGGTCGCAGCGAGAGAAACACCCTACAGAGCAACACGCGTTGGCGAACCACCGACGGGACCAGCAAGGCGCGAGCGAAAACGAACCGGGATCCCACGACGATTCCCGCTTGCTTGAGGATTCGACGGTCCGCCCCCGTGAGGTCTGCGACCTGCTCCCTTGCCTGCACCATGGCCACCGTCCCGAGGCGACTGGAGAGCTGATGCACAAGGCCGCGGCCAGCGGGTGAGAGCGCCGCGAGGTCGGAGGACTGCAAGGGGGCAAGCACCCCGCTCACCCAGTCCCGTGCGAACGCGGAGAGCCTGCGCTGCAGCTGAAGCTTGGCGCCCGCTCCCACGCTCTCGTCCACCACCACGCGCGCTTCCGGGCGCAGCAACTCCGAGCCCGCCGACAGGCGCCCCACGCAGCGGCCGGCATGGAGGATCTGCCCTTGCGGGTCGACGTCGAAGGCCTCGTGCTCGGCGTCCAAGATGGCGTCGACCCACGCGTCGGGGGTCGTTCCCGGGTGAGGCGCGGGTCCGGTCCCCGAATGGAGCTTCCACCCCGCCAGCACACGGAAGGGGCTGTCCGGCAAGGGAGCGTCGCGCTCCGAGGCAAGGGGCTGGCGACGCGCGCGTGACCCCGTCGGCGCCCCCCCCCGGGACCGCCCCTGCGTGACGAATCGCTGAACCAACCTGTCGTGAAGGGCATCACTCAGGCGGTCCTCGATCTCCCGTGTGCGTTGCTGCCAGTGGGCGGCATCCTGAACCCACCGCCTGTGGTTCGCCACGTAGGTCCACGTTCGAACGAACGAGATGCGCATCATCAACGTCTCGATGTCCCCTTGCACGTCGTCGAGCCGGGCGACCTGCCGAGCCATCCAGTCCACGTCCACCACAGCTCGATGCCCCGCCAACTGCTGATACAAATCCGACAGGAAGCGCAGGTGGCTCTCCAAAAGCAGCTGCCGGAAGTCGGGGATCTGACAGACGTCCCACAACAACCTCACACGCTCGGGACTGCTCGCCAGCCGTCGAACCTCAGGACCGCCTGCCAGCTCCGTCAGCGCCTCGTGGTCCTCCGCTTGGTCCACCTGGCGCAACGAAGCATGCCGCGGCCGTTGCCGCAACGACGCGATCAACCCGTCGATGCTCGACGTGTCCAGGTCTTGATTCCGCCAGAACAGCCGCCGCACGGGGGGAAAAGCGTGATTCTCGAGGGCGAACACCGTCTCTGGGCCCAGGGCCGGCAGCGGTGCGAGCGTAGCGAACGCGCCGTCGTTCATGTACCTGCCCGCCCGCCCTGCGATCTGGGCCAACTCGGACGTTTCGAGCATGCGCTCCCGTTGGCCGTCGAACTTGCGAAGGCCCGCGAACGCGACGAGATCCACGTTCATGTTCAGGCCCATGCCGATCGCGTCCGTGGCGACCATGTGGCGGACCTCTCCGGCCTGGTACATGGCCACCTGGGCGTTGCGGGTGCGTGGGGAGAGCGCCCCGAGCACGACGGCTGCCCCGCCGTGGATCCGCTGGATGCGGTCCGCGAGCTCGTAGACCTGCGCGGTCGAGAAGGCCACCACCGCGGAGCGCGCGGGCAGCGCCTTGATCGAGATGCTTCCTGCGCTCGCCAGGCGCGAGAGCCGCGGACGAACTTCCACGGTAGCGGTCGGCACCAGCTCCCGGATGCGGTCTCGCATGGTCTCAGCGCCCATCAGCCAGGTTTCCCGAACCCCACGCGCGTGGAGCATCCGACCCGTGAACACGTGCCCCCGCTGCGGATGCTCTGCCAACTGGACCTCGTCGACCGCCACGAAGTCGACGTCGCGGTCGACCGGCATCGCCTCCGTCGTGCACACGAAGTACTTCGGCCGCGGGGGAACGCGTCGCTCTTCACCGGTGATCAAGGCGACGCTGCGCTCGCCGACCTGCGCCGTCACCCGGTCATACACCTCCCTGGCGAGCAGGCGGAGGGGCAGGCCGATCATCCCGGTCGGGTGCTCGAGCATGCGCGCGACCGCGTGGTGCGTCTTGCCCGTGTTCGTCGGTCCCAGGGCGGCAACGATCGAGTTGAGGCCGTCGTGAGCGAGGGGGGGCATGGCGCGTCTTCTCTCGTAGACGAGATCCGGCTGGAAGAGAACGCCTCAGGACCGTCGCCCGTTCGAACGACTGGACGACATTTCGGAGGTGCCCCGCCACAATCCGGCTCACCCGGAGCCCCGGTGCGTGTCATCATGCTTCGGTTGGCTTTTTCAAAATCGGAGTACGCGATGAGCAAGCTCGGGTTCGGTGCCGTGTCGGCGTTCGTGTTGGGCCTGGTGTTCTTCGGCTGTGGAGGGGATGACGGGAGCACAACCTCCAACGCGGGAGGGTCGGCGGGAAAGGGAGGCTCCGGCGGTTCGAGCGCCCAAGGCGGCTCGGGCGGCACGGTGGCGGGCCGGGACGACGACGACGACGGCTACACCACGCCGGGCGACTGCGACGACGACGACCCGGACGTGAACCCCGGCGCCACGGAGGTGTGCAACGGCATCGACGACGACTGCGACGGAGAGATCGACGAGGGGTTTCTGACAACCTACTACCGAGACGCGGATGGGGACGGCTACGGCAGCGACGATCCGACGAAGCGCAAGGAAGCTTGCACGCCCCCGGACGGGTACGTGACGGTCGGCGGGGACTGCAACGACTCCGCGTGGGCCATCAACCCCGACCAGATCGAGATCTGGGGCAACGACGTCGACGAGGACTGCAACGGGGTCGCGGACAAGTGTTTTCCGGGCGAGGTCGGGTGCGACGGCAACGACGAGCGTGTGTGCGATTCGACGGGCACGTGGGGACCTGGGACATCGTGCGGGGCGCAAACCTGCCTGGCCTTGTTTGGTTGCGTCGAGTGCACGCCCGGGGAGGCATCGTGCAACGGCAATGCTGTGCACCGCTGCCTACCGGACGGGTCGGGCTGGGTCGACTACGAGTGCGACCCCTTGGTGGGGAGCACGTGTGACCAAGGGGCCTGCACGGGCCCGTGCGCGCCGGAGGTCCTGGGCCGAACGTACATCGGCTGCGACTACTACCCCACGGTCACGATCAACACGCAGATCGCCGAGCTAGGCGGGTTCGACTACTTTCACTATGCCGTGGCGGTCTCGAACACCAGCACGAGCGACGCCCAAATCACCATCACCCAGGGCGCGGCCACCGTGTCCACCGCGACAGTTCCCGCGAGCTCGGTGCAGGTCATTCCCCTTCCCTGGACAGAGCTGCGCACGGCCGCGGCAACGATGCTTGTCGCACAGGGAGCGTACCGCCTCCGCTCCACCCAGCCCATCACGGTCTACCAATTCAACCCCCTCGAGTACATGGTGAGCGGCTACGGGTCCTACTCCAACGACGCCTCGCTGCTCGTGCCCGTGACCGCCTGGGGCTCGCGCTACATGATCGCGTCGCGCAACTCCTGGAGCTGGAACGGCTTCAACATCCCCGGCTTCTATTCCGTCGTCGCATCCGAGGATGCCACCACCGTCAACCTCACGCCGTCGGCTACGGGCGCGGAGATTCGGCCGGGCGCCGGCCTCGCCTCGGGACAGGGGACCGTGACCCTGAATCGCGGCGACGTGCTGCAGGTACTCTCGGGCGCTTCGACCGGCTCCGACCTGACAGGTACGGTGGTGGAATCGGACAAGCCGGTGCAGGTCCTCGGCGGCCATGCTTGCACGTTCATTCCGGCGAACGTTGGCTACTGCGATCATCTCGAGGAATCGATGTTCCCGATCAACACGCTGGCCGACGAGTACATCGTGTCGCCCCCGTCGCTGCCCACGCTCGCGCAGCCCAAGGCGTTCTTCGTGCGGGTCATCGCGGCGGAGCCCGCCGTGAGTGTCGAGTTCGACCCTCCGGTCATCGCGCCGGTGACCCTCGGCAACCTCGGCGACTACGTGGAGATCGACGCCGCCCAATCCTTCCACATCCAGGCGACGGGACGCATCCTCGTCTCGCAGTACATGAAGGGACAGGATGCCGGGGGCAACTCGGGGGATCCGGCGATGGCCCTCGCGGTGACGAGCAGCCAGTTCCGGGAGGACTACCTGTTTCACTCTCCGGTCAACTACGAGCACAACTACGTGAACATCATCGCCCCCAACGGGGCGCAGGTGACGCTCGACGGCGCCGCGGTGACAGGCTTCGAACCCGTCGGTGCGACCGGGTACTCCAACGCACGGTTCAAGTTCCCGAACACGGGAGACGGGAACCACCGCGTCCAGGCGGACCAGCGGGTGGGTGTGACGGTATACGGATACGGACAGTACACCAGCTACTGGTATCCGGGCGGCCTGAACCTGACCGAGCTCAACTGACGATCGATGTCGGTCCCTTCCAAGCGGTGTGACGTGCTGCTGCCCGAGCTTTCCACCCCGGCAGCGCTCGTGGACCTCGAGAAGCTCGAGCGCAACCTCGGCTCGATGGCGGCACGCGCGAAGGATCTCGACGTGCGGTTGCGACCGCACATTAAGACCCACAAGAGCGTGCACATTGGACGCTTGCAGACCCGTGGCCAGCACGGAGGGATCACGGTATCGACGTTCGCCGAGGCCTCTGCCTTCGCCGACGCTGGGTTCCGAGACATCACGTGGGCGCTGCCCATCCCGCTGTCCCGTGTGGCGGAGGTGGCATCGCTGTCGACGCGCGTGGATCGGCTCCACCTGCTCGTGGATCACGCCGACGCGGTGGAGGCACTCGAAGCGCACGGGCGCTTTTGCGGGGTCACGTTCGACGTGCTGCTGAAGATCGACTGTGGCAATCACCGGGCGGGGGTGGACCCTCGATCGGAGAACGCGGTGGCGCTCGGGCATCGGCTCGCCTCTTCGGGCTACCTGCGTTTTCGTGGCGTTCTGGCGCACGGCGGCCACGCCTATGCGTGCACGACCCGAGCCGAGATCGAACGGGTTGCCCAGCAGGAAAGAGACGAGACCGTGGGCTTCGCCGAGCGGTTGCGCGCCGCGGGCGTGGAGGTGGAGACGGTGAGCATTGGGTCCACGCCAACGATGGCCGTAGCGAGCGCGTTGCCCGGCGTGACTGAAATCCGGCCTGGCAACTACGCGCTGTTCGACGTTTTCCAGGCAACCCTTGGGGTGTGCGCGCTGGACGACGTAGCCCTGTCCGTTCTCGCGACGGTCGTGGGTGTCTATCCCGATCGGAATACGCTGGTGATTGACGCGGGTGGGCTTGCCTTGTCGCTGGATCCGGGGGCCGTGCACATCGATCGGGATGGTGGGTTCGGACGCGTGAGCGTGCCGGGGGGGACGGACATGCTTCGTGTCCGGTCGCTCTCTCAGGAGCACGGGGTGGTGGAAGGTCTGGACCGTGCCGGGGCGGTGCGGGTGGGGGACCGGGTGCGGGTCCTGCCGAACCATGCGTGCATGACCGCCGCCATGTTCTCGGAATTCAACGTGATTCGAGACGGACGATGCATCGACCGCTGGCCCCTCGCGCGAGGGTGGAATCCGTGAAAATTAGCTCACGCCGTCGCCGCGCACGATCGGCAACCCAGCCCCTGAAACGCGAAATTTGCAGCGATGAAAGGCCATCCCCGCGGCTGCTTTCGACGTAACTTTCGGACACTTAGCGCGACACTGGGGCACCTGTCGAAAGAAAATGGCAGTCCAATGTCGATTTTCTGGCGTCCCCGTTCCCGGCGCGCTAAAGCCCCGCGGCTCTCGATGACTGACGCGTCGCAGCGATGCCTCCTGCGCCGAGAGCAGGTAACGCGGGCAAGCCGCCGCTGCCCGCCAAGTTGCACGTGGCCCCTTTCCACCCCTCTGCCGGAGGTTCTCAGATGCCTTCCCCCCAATCCAACAGGTGTCCGGGTTCCTGCAAGAAGACAATGCCCTCCCATCCCTTCGCTCAGCTGGTCGCCCTCGGGAAGCAACAAGGCTTCCTCACCTACGATGATGTCCATGCCTCGCTCCCGGACTCCATGATGTCCGCTGACCGCGTCAGCGACCTCATGACCGAGCTCGAGCGCGAGCACATCGAGGTCGTGCCTTCGCAAGCGCACGAATCCACGCACCGTGCCTCCCTCGAGCCGAGTCGGATCGAGGAGAAGCGATCCAATGAGCCGGCCGGTCTGCGCGACCCGGCTGACATGTACCTTCGCAAGCTCGGCGGCGCTCCGCTGCTGACCCGCGAGGGCGAGGTCGAGCTCGCCAAGCGCATCGAAGACGGAGAACGTCGCATGGTTGCAGCCATGCTTCGTAGCCACATCGCCATGCGCGAGATCGCTCGGCTCGGCGACCGCGTCGAGACGGGCAAGGTCCGCATCGCCGACGTGTTGCGCGACTGCGACGACGATGACGACGCAGAGAAGGGCCGCTTCGTTCGCGTCGCGAAGGAGATCGGTCTTCTTCACGAAGCCCGCATGCAGCTGCTCGAAGCGGCCCGCAAGGCGGACGCCAAGGGGGCGGCTGCCGGCAAACGACACGCGTCCGGCGCGGAGCGCAAGCTCGAAGCCGCCATTGCCCTGCTCCATGACGTTCGCCTCGACCGCAAGCAACTCGACCGGTTGGTGTCGAAGCTCAGCGGCCTGCAGCGTCGCATCGACGATGCCGAGAAGCTGCTCACGCGCTGCGAGCGAGACGCGGGCGTGCCCTGCGCGAGCATCGCGGATCTGATCCAGCAGCAGAACGCCGGCAAGTCCGCCGCCGAAGCGGGCGGCCCGAAGCACCTCGCCGTCGACGAGCTCGAAGAGCTCGAGGACACCGTGCGGACAGCCCTTGCCCAGGCACAAGGCGCCGAGGCAGAGGCGGGCGTCGACCGCGTGCAGCTCCGCGACGTCCTCAGGGAGGTTCGCCGCGGCCAACGGCTCTCCGAGCGCGCCAAGGCCGAGCTCGTCGAAGCCAACCTGCGCTTGGTCGTCTCGATCGCGAAGAAGTACCCCGGGCGCGGGCTCGACTTCCTCGACCGCATCCAGGAAGGCAACATCGGTCTGATGAAGGCCGTGGACAAGTTCGACCACCGACGCGGCTACAAGTTTTCCACCTACGCGACCTGGTGGATTCGCCAGGCCATCACCCGCGCCATCGCGGACCAGGCGAGAACCATCCGCCTGCCCGTCCACATGTTCGAGGCCATCAACAAGATCGCCCGCATCACCCGGCTCCACGTTCAGGAAACCGGCATCGAGCCCACCCCGGAGGAGATCGCCGAGAAGATGGACCTGCCCGTCGACAAGATCCGGAAGTACATGCGCACCGTGCAGGATCCAGTCTCCCTCGAGACCCCCGTCGGGGACGACGAGGACCGCCACCTGGTCGACTTCGTCGAGGACAAGCGCGCTGTGGGGCCGGAGGACGGCGTCATCAGCATCGACTTCAACACGACCACCCGGCAGATGCTGCAGACGCTGTCGCCGCGTGAGGAGAAGGTGCTGCGCCTTCGGTTCGGTATCGACGAGAAGTCCGACAACACGCTCGAAGAAGTCGGGCAGAGCTTTAACGTGACCCGCGAGCGCATCCGCCAGATCGAAGCCAAGGCGCTGCACAAGCTCCGTCATCCGAAGCGCGCCGAGCAGCTTCGTCACTTCCTCTGATTCGAACTCCCCGACCTATCCCGCCTCACTCCGCCGGCTGGCACGTCATGCCGAGCAGGTTCTCCACCACGGCCACGGGGACACACAGGCTTCCGCCTTGCTCGTTCACCGCGCCGCACTCGTTGGTTTGCTGGCAACATCCGTACACGGTCATGGTCACGCCGACGTTGCTCTTTTCGCACAGCCAGTCGGTGCAGATCTCCACGCCGCAGACGATTCCCCCTTCGGCAGCCGCATCCGTGGGGGAGCCGCCCGTGCCCGCGTAGCCTCCCGTGCCTCCCGTGACGCCGGAGTCCCCTGCCCCGCCTCCGGCCCCGCCGGTAGCTCCCGCCATGCCAGCGCTCCCTGCCTCCCCCGATGCGCCAGAATCCCCTGCCCCGCCGGAGGTTCCCCCGCCTCCCGCATGACCGGCCGCCCCGCCGGAACCCGACAACCCACCATCGGGATTGCCGACCTGGGCCTCCGGCTCGTCGGCCTGCGCGCAAGAGGCCACCCCGGCGCCCACGACGACCGCCCAAGCAAGGAAAGGAACAAGACGCACGACACGCAGCATGATCGAATCTTAGAAGCCCGAGCGCGTGTCAGCAAGGCCCGGCAGCACACACCGCGCGCAACAATTCGCGCAACTTCGATCGGGCCGTCACGCCTTGCGCATGGCACCGCAGTACGGGCAGAACCTCGCCCCCGCCGGGACTTGCTCCCCGCAGGCCCCACACTGGGCTGGCTTCGTCAGATCGATAGGCTTTTGTGGATGATCCGGCCGCAAAGGCGCCACGAAATCCTCCACCGCTTGCCTCACCTCGTCGTCGTATTCGTCACTGGGTAGGATCTGGACTTCCCCAGTCGTTTGAATGTCCGCATCGCTTTCGATGCCGATGAGCAGGATCTCGGGCGCCGAGGGCATGGGTCCGCGCGTGGCCGGCAGGACCGGGTCTACCTTCGCAAGCTCCTCGATCCGTGGACAATCGATGACGAGCGCGGTGAGGTTGTCCGCCCCCCCGGCCTTCTTCCCGATCTCCACGAGCTGGCGCGCCACCGCCTCGGGCCCTTCGGGAGAGCGCAACGCCCCCTGCAAGGCATCCACCGGCACGTCTCGATACAGGCCGTCCGAACAGAGCAGATAGCGATCACCCGTTGCCAAGTCGTACGCCCGCAGCTCCACCCGCACCCGGTCCCCCATCCCGATGGCACGCGTCACCACGCTGCGCGGCAAGCGCGTCAGCACCTGGTCATCCACATCCGGACGAAGCTCCATGACGTCGTTGAGCATCGTGTGGTCGTGGGTGAGGGCCTCCATGTGCCCCCCTCGAAGTCGGTAGCAACGGCTGTCCCCCACGTGGGCCAGATATAGGCGGTTCCAGGCCGGACGAAGGTACGCGACCACGACCGTGGTCCCCATGCCCTTGCGCTCCTTCGAAGCCCGAGCGATCTCCATGACATCCGAGTTCGCCTTCTGCACGGCCGCAGCCAGACGTCGAGCCTGGGTCATCAGTCCGAAGCGGTCCAGCTCGGGGCGGGTCTTCGCGACAGGCTCGGTGGCCTCGAAGAAGTTCTCGATCGACTTCACAGCCAGCTTGCTGGCGATGTCGCCCGCGTTGTGCCCCCCCGCCCCATCGGCCACGACGTACAAGTGCAAGTCCTTGCGAACGAGCAGCGCGTCCTCGTTGTGCTTTCGCACCTTGCCTGTGTCGGTCACGCCGCCAGCGTCGATGGCTTTCGAACGAGACGACCGGGAGTCAACTGGCATGCGCCGAGTATAGGTGGAACGAGCAGGCGTCCAACGCAAAAATGGAGGACACCGCGGGTCGTGGCCCGATCGCCGAGAACGGTCAGCGCCCCAGCCGGAAGCGTGTGTACCCCACGATCTTCTCGGCCACCCTCGTCACGGTTGAAAGGACGCGGTGCCTACGGCCCAGGTCGACGCGACGCAGTTCCGCCTGCGGTCGCCCTTCGATGAGGTCCACGACGGCATAGGCGCCCGTGCACAGGGCCCCCGGGTTGACGGCGAGGGCCTTTCCCACGCGCTCGATTCCCTTGGCTTCGTGGATGTGTCCGCAGAGGCACAGGGCCACGTCGTGCTGCTCGAGAAAGGCACGAACGGACGCAGACCCCACGTTCTTGCCAGCGAACATGCGATCGAGCGAGGTATCCTTCGGGGGACAGTGCGAAACGAGGACCTTGGTGGGCGCATCTTGCACGGCTGCGAAGGCGACGGCGAGGGTCCTCGCGAGTTGCGATTCCGAATACTCGATCGGCGTGCCCATGGGCGTGATGTTCGAGCCACCGCAACCAAAGAGCCCCAGCGAACCCATGACTTCCCCTCGCCCGTGCAAGCTCATCTTTCGCGCCTCGAGCAGGGGAAGCACCGGTGGCAAGTCCACGTTCCCATGCACTGCGCGCACGGCGGGGTACGCCGCCACCAGGCGGTCGAGGATCGGCCCGGCATGAAGGTCCGTCCCGAAGCTGGTGATGTCTCCGCCGACGAGCACCAGATCCACCTCTCGCTCCCGCTCGATGACAGCGTCGACGTAGCGTTCGGCACCGTGCAGGTCGGTCATGAACAGGATTCGTGTCACGATCGTGCCCCTCCAGCCCGTTCCGCGAACTGCGCATGGCCGTCGATGGGCCTTTTGCCCGGCGCGCACAGAAGCGATGGGCGACGCACGAGAGAACCCATCACGTCCCTTCCCCGGTCAGGTGCGGCACACCGCGCAGGGCGCGGTCGTGGAAGAGAAGCATCTCGTAGACGCCCGGGCCTCGGTTGAAGTCGTACGAGTGGTCGCCCGGAACCACGTCGAGCGTGTGGCGCACGCCAACATCGTTCATGGCCTGGGAGATGGCCCGCGTCGAGGCAAGGTAGTAGTCGCCCTCGCTGGTGAGCAACCGCAGGGCCATTCGACGGTTCCTCTCTCGAGCCTTCTGCGCTTGGACGGCGAGCCGAGGCGCATCTTCGACGTCGAACGCCGGCTGCAGCGCGCCCAACGCCCCGAACGCTTCCGGTCGGGACAGCCCCACGAGCAGGGCGGCGCGCCCGCCCAGGCTGACCCCGTCGACGGCCGTGGTCTCGGCGGTCCCGATCGCTGGTGTCTCCTCGTAAACCCGGGGAAGCACATCATCCACCAGGAAGTCGGCCAGCCGCCGTGCTTCAGTGAATGCCGCCTTGCCCTTGAGAACCTTGTGCGGAGTGTAGGGGCACACCACGATCAGCCCCTGGTAGGGTCGGGCCGCGAGGGCGCGGTTGAACAGGTCGAGCCGTGCGTCCGAAAACCGGTTGCGAAAGTCCGATTCGGTGAGCGGTGGCGTGCTCAAACGCCGCAGCGCCATCGGCAGCCAGTAGTCGTCGACCCAGCCGCGGGCCCCTTTGGCAGGCCCTTTCAGTGCCTCACCCTGGCCGTGCATGGTCACCAGCACCGGGAGCTTGCGCGAGGGCCCGGCCTCGCGGGGCACGACCACGACAACACGCATGTCCCCCACCGGACTCTCGTCGAATCGCCAGGTGAGCTCACGGACCTCGCCCGAAGTTCTGAGCACCGCGTCGGCCTTCCCAACGGCCCCGCCCCCATCGACCAAGGCTGTCGCGACGGAGTCGGGGGCAGCAGGGGCGACGGACGAGATCGCCGCACCAGCCGACGGGCAAGCGCTGACTACCGACGCCGTTGCGTGTGTGCGGGCCCCCGGTGGCGGCTGGGGTTCACAACCCACCACCCCGAGGCCGATGGCGATGACCCAAACGAACGTCCTCACGGGTGCAGCGCTACCACGAAACGAGCGTATGTCACAGGGCTTGCCGACACTATCGAGTCTGCCTTACAAGACGGGCCACCGCTTCGGGAGCTTTCATGATTCAGTTGCAGCAAGAGATCGCGCGCGCACTGCACGTGCAGCCCGCCATCGACCCCGAGACGACCCTGCGGAGGATCGTGTCCTTCCTCAGCTCGTACCTCCTTTCGTCGGGGGCAAAGGGCTACGTGCTCGGAATCAGTGGCGGACAGGATTCGTCGCTGTGTGGGAAGCTGGCGCAGCTTGCGGTGTCCCAGGCGCGCGACGAATCGGGCGGGCAACTCAACTTCTGGGCCGTACGGCTGCCCCATGGGCGACAGAAGGACGAGGATGACGCGCAGTTGGCGCTCTCGTTCATCGAGCCCGATCGCACGGTGACGGTGGACATCCAGGCCGCGGTGGCGGCGTCGGCGCAGGCCATCGAGCGCGGAACCGGAGAACCGCTGAGCGACTATCACCGGGGCAACATCAAGGCGCGGGAGCGCATGGTGGTGCAATACGCGCTGGCGGGCGCCCACGGGCTGCTGGTGCTCGGCACCGACCACGCAGCGGAAGCGGTCACGGGGTTCTTCACGAAGCACGGCGACGGCGCGTGCGATCTGGCGCCCTTGACGGGGCTGACGAAGCGGCAAGGCAAGCTCCTGCTGCAAGCGTTGCATGCACCCGCAAGACTCTACGAGAAGACGCCCACGGCAGACCTGGAGGATTTGAAGCCGCTCGTCCCGGACGAAACGGCTCTGGGGCTCACCTACGAGCAGATCGACGACTATCTCGAAGGCAGGTTCCTGGAGGAGACTGCTGTGAGGCGGCTGGAGGCGTTCTACCTGACAACCCAGCACAAGCGGTCGCTGCCTGTGACGCGATTCGGGTGAGGTCGTTTCGAAGGGCGTCCTGGATTCACCAGGGGCTCGAGGTATCGAGGTCTTTGATCCGGTCCCGGGCGTTCTTCGGGTCTTCTTTGGGCGGAGGCGGCTTGGTCGGTGGCGGGGGCGGCTCATGGGCAGTCGGCGACGGCGGCTCCTCAGGTGGGCGCCGGACGGCACCACCGCCCGCACGGATGGCGTCTAGCTCGATGACGAACTCCGCGTCCCGCGCGGCAGTGACCTCGACGGTTCGCGGCGAGAACCCGGGAGCTTCCACGCGGACCATGTAGGCCTTGCCGTCCTGAACCACCTGGGTCGACACGGGGTTGCCCTTCAGTACGGCACCGTCGAGGGCGATCGTCGCGTTCTTCGGGATGGCCTTGATCAGGAACGTGCAACTCGACGCGGGCTTGGCGGTGGGAGGCTGCGCCGCCGAGAGCACGAGTTCGGGCGTCGTCACGGGGATGGCGACCGCGGAAGCCACCTCGGTCGTGGCAACCACATCCTTCGGAGGTGTCCGAAGGACGATCCAACCGACCCCGGCGACGACCACGAGACCGAGCGCCACGATGGCAATGGCTGCACCGCGACGCTTCTGTTCGGGCGCGGGGGCCCTTCCTTCGAGTGCCCCGGAGTCGGTGTTCACGGAGCGAATGGACCCTTGCGAGTCATCGACGGAGGGGCTGGAGAACGTTCTGTTTCTGCTCTTGTGGTGCCCGGACTCGCTGAAGGACCGGAGCTCGGTTTCGAGGGTTCGTCCAAGCGTTTCCCGCTCGTCCTCGAAGAGCCCCGCCACGAAGGCGCCCACGTCGCGCGTCGAAGCCGGCGGCCTTGCGTCGAGTGCCGCTTCGATCGCGTTGTGCATCTCGAGGGCGGTTTGGAAGCGCTTGTCCGGGTCGACCTCCATGGCCTTCGTGCAGATCGCCTCCAGGTCCGGGTCGACGCTCTCACACACCGCGCTCGGTTTCGGGACGTCCCCGTTGAGCACGGTAAGAAGGATTTGTCCCTGGGGTTTGCCCTTCCACCACTGCTGACCGGTCAACAACTGCCAGAGCACGACGCCCGTCGAGTAGATGTCCGCACGATGATCGATCGACTCGCCGGACACTTGCTCCGGGGCCATGTAGGCAGCCTTGCCCTTCATGATCCCAGCGCGCGTCTCGGACGACGTGGTCGCGGCCTTCGCGATGCCGAAGTCGAGCACTTTGATCTGCCCGTCATAGGTCACGAAGATGTTCTGCGGGGACACGTCGCGATGAACCAAGCGAAGCGCGGTGCCATCGAAGTCCTTGAGCGTGTGGGCGTAGTGAAGTCCTTGGAGGGACTCCGCGAGCACGCGCAACGCCATGTGCATGGGCATCGAGGAGTTGTCGCGACGACACCTTCGCATCACCGAGTTGAGCGGCTGTCCGTCGAGGTGTTCCATGACGAGGATGGGGCGTCCGGCTTCCTCTCCGACCTCGAGGGTATGGACGACGTTCGGGTGATTGAGTCTGCCGGCGAGGCGTGCTTCGTTGACGAACATGGCGCGAGCGTCAGGGTCCTCGGCGACTTCGGCGCGGATGACCTTGAGGACGACGAGCTTGTTGAAGCCGCTGAGGCCTTGGGCTACGGCAAGGTAGACATCGGCCATGCCACCTCGACCGACCTCACCCAGGATGCGGTACTTGCCGAGTTGGAGGTTGCCGAGGTCGAGATCTTGGCGAACCGGACGAAGTCCCGATTCCGGCTTGGGGTCATCGATCGAGTCAGGATGAGAGGCCATGACGTCTTTGTTTCGAACCTTGCACGACACAAGCGCGCGCGCGGAGCCGTGAGATCAAAGAGATCCTTCTTGGCTAGCACACGGGGAGTGTGCGAACAACGGTGGCCGGTGTGGAAGCGCAGTACAATTCGCCCGCGGACGGAAGCATCCCAAGAACCACCACCAGCGATTCGTCACCCCAACGATGGTGTGTTTGGGCAACAAGTGGTTGGATTCGGTGATCCGGAGTCATCATGAACGGTGTTCGCATTAACGACCGAGCGTATCAAACGGACAATCTTGGCTTTCTTGTTCGTGCGCAGGATTGGACCGAGGACTTCGCGGAGGCGACCGCCACGCAAGTAGGACTTGTCGAGGGCCTGACGGATCGCCACTGGATGGTGATCCACTACTTGCGAGGTCGATTCGAGAAGACCGGCCGCTGTCCGTTGCTCTACTTCGCGTGTTCGGACAATGGGCTCTCCGTGGCGGAGTTGCAGTCGCTGTTCCCTACGGGGTACTTGCGTGGTGCGTGCCGCCTCGCGGGCATCACGTACCGGGAAGGGTATCTCTCCAACCCTTGTCGAGCCGCGGACGATGATGACTGCCCGGTAGAGCGAGCGGAAAAGGTGTACCGCGTCGACGTGCGAGGCTTCCTCGTGGACCCGGGCGAATGGGACAGCGCCTTCGCGAGACATCGCGCGGAGGAGATGGGGTTACCGGACGGCCTGAAGCAAGAGCACTGGAGGGTGCTCGCGCACTTGCGTGCAACCCAGGCGGAGACAGGCGAGGTTCCCACGGTCTACGCGCTGTGCGAGAGCTTGAACTTGACGATCGAGGACCTCGCACGGCTGTTCCCCACCGGCTACCACCGGGGCGCAGTGAAGCTGGCGGGATTGCGCGTGCGCTGACGCTCGACCCAATTCGGGCAAAATCGAACGCCCACAAACTGGCGCTTGGCGTCGGTCCGATGCAAGTTCCCCCCATGCTCTCGCGAAGTACCGCATGGGTCCTCGGATGGATCGCAGCCACCACCGTGGCCTGCGACCGTGGCACGGACACCCCTGCCCCCGAGCCTGCCTCCGTCGAATCGACACCAGCCTCTGCGCCCCTCGGTTCTGCCCAACCCGTCCCCCCGGAACCGCCGAAGCGGCCTCCCATGAACGTCATCCTCCTGGTCGTGGACGCCATGCGCTACGACATGCCCTGGGACGGGTACGACCGCCCCATCGCCCCCAACCTCACCAAGTTCCACGCCAAGTCCGTGGCCTACGAACGCGGCTACGCGATCTCGTCGTTCACCTCCAAAAGCATCGGCGGACTGCTTTCGGGCCGCTACCCCTCGTCGCTCGCACGGACGTCACCGTTCTTCACGGCCTACAAGGCCGAGAACGAGTTCATGGCGGAAGTGCTTCAGAAGCACGGGATCCGCACGCTCGGCGCCCACGCTCACATGTACCTAAAATCCGTGGCCGGCTTCCACCAGGGCTTCGACGTGTGGGAAATGGTTCCGGGCATTCAATGGGACTACAACAAGGACCCCTTCATCACCTCGCCCGACCACACGAAGGTGGTCAACCAGATCCATGCGGCGCCGGAGAACACCTCAGGACAGTTCTTCGCCTACTACCACTACATGGACCCGCACGACATCTACAACACGCACGAGGGCGCGCCGAACTTCGGCAAGAAGGCTCGCGACCGATACGACCAGGAGGTCTGGTTCACCGACCATCACATCCAGAAGATGCTGGACTACGTCGACCAGCAAGCGTGGGGCGAGCGCACGGCGGTCATCGTGACAGCGGACCATGGCGAAGCCTTCGGCGAGCGCAACTTCTGGAAGCACGCCTTCGAGCTGTACGAGGTGCTGGTGCGGGTGCCCTTGTTCATCTACGTGCCCGGGTTGGAGCCACGGAAGGTGGCGCGGTGGCGGGGTCACATCGACCTCGTGCCGACGGTCTACGACCTGATGGGCGTTCCGATCCCCGAAGGCCTCCCGGGTACGAGCTTGCTGCCCGAGCTCAAAGGGGAGGAAGTTCCCCCCCGCCCGATCTTCTCGGACCTGCCTGCCGACACCTACAACGTTCGCAAGCGCGTGATGATCGACGAAGAGGGCTACAAGCTCTCGGCCACCGGAGCGGACCGAATCTTCGAACTGTTCAACGTCAAAGAGGACCCGCACGAGAGCAAGAACCTCATCGACGTGGACAAGGAGCGGGCGGCCGCGATGATCGAGCGCTACAAGAAGCTCTCGGCGGAGATCCCATTCAAGGAGGCAGTGGGGGGACCGGTGAAGAAGTTCTGACGGCTCAGAACGTAGCGCCCTTGCACTGGATGAACGTCAGGGAGTTCGCGCGCGGCTCGCCGACGAAGCGGATCATCCTTCGGCAGCTGCCGAGGACCTCGACCGCTGCGTTTTCCTGGACGGTCGGGTCGACGTAGCACCACCCTTCGTCGGCGGGTGACGTGTCGGCCTCCTCGATGCACGCCTGGAGGGCACCCGAGTCGGCGTCCGCCTGGCGCACCTCGCACAAGCAGTTCATGGAGTTCTCCTTGAACAGTTCCTGGGAGCTGACGGCGGCCCAGGTGGCGGGCGACGGGTCCCGACGGATACCCTCGCAAGGTTCGCAGGCCACCTGACCGGAAGCGTCGGCAGTGCCCCTTGTGGCCTCGAGCACCACGCACGGGACGTTCCCTTCGGCGTCCGGCTCGAGCTGCTCGTCCCAACAGGTTCCCGACAGGGCTTGAGCGAGACGGTCCACGATCGCCGAGACCGCCGGTCGATAGCCGTAGTCCGAGCGGTTGGAGTCCATGGTGGCGGGACAGATGCTCGCGGCGATCCCCTGGGACCCGACGCCCTTGAGCACGGACAGCTGGCGCAACCCCGGATAGGCCTTGGCGCGCCGCTGCGTACGCGAGTAATTGCCCTGGTCGTCCTGGCACAGCGGGTTGTTCCGCCCCTCGGGGTTGCTGCAGTCGCACTTCCAGTCGCCCGGGGTGCACTCGATGACGTCGGGCAGGTCGAAGACACAAGCGAACTGCAGCTGCGCGTCGAGCTCGGCGTTCCACTCGTGCCCGTTGATCGGGTTGGCGTTCGGGTCACGCGTGTTCGTGCCCGCCAGCAAAACACCCAAGGAAGGGTTGGTTCCCTCGCGGGGGTTCACCGACTCTCGCATCAACGGGTCCAGAGGGCTCGACGCGCCAACCCGCGCATGGTCCTCGCGCGTCGGGCCAAGGATGACGTCCCATAGCGTCGTCGTTGCGCTGACGCCCCCCGGGGCGGAGAAGCCTTCCGACTCGAGCATCTGCGCCGTCTTTCCATACTGCTCCGCAGGCCGATACCCCTTGCCGAGGTCCCTGGCATCGTTGGCGATGTCTTGCCACGGGACACCGACGATGCCGCCGAGGAACACGAAGTCCTTCGGACGTAGCGGCGTCTTGCAGGTCTGTCCGGTCGGGTCCGAAGGGTCCAATTCCGGACAGAAGATCGGGTTCAGCTTCCCGTCGATGTGCGTCTCGGTCAGCGCCCGCACGTAGCGGCTCACCGGGTGCAGAAGGTCCATCCCGAAGCGTCGCTTCTGGTCCCAGCATCGAAGGTTGTTGTTATAGTCCGCGTCCGGCTTCTGCGCCGGTTCGTTGCACTCGGGGTACTTGCTCTTGTCGAGGCTCGTGTCGGCGCAGGCTCGGCAATCAGGACTGTCCGGATCAGTACTGCATGCGGCCGTGCCGCGACCGAGGTTGCTGCCGTCAGCGCTGGCAAGCCACCCCTGCCCGTGGGGATTGATCGAGCAGTCGTTTTCGTCGGACAGCAGGATGATCGCCAGCAGGGAATCCGACCGCAGAAAGGCCTTGCGCTGCGCCAGGATCTTCGTGTCGGGGTCCCCCGGCGCGCGGCAAAGGTTCTTCGCGTCGCTCGCGTTGCAGGGCACCGGGACCCAGGTCGAGGGAGGCGCGGGATCGACGAGGAACCGATACCACGACTCGAGGCTGGACTCGTAACCACACCCGGACTCTCCGACGCCGCGCACGAGGTCGGCAAACAGGTTCGTGCTTCCCTGCGGGTCCTGCGGGTCCCACTGGATGAATCTGCGTCCCTCGATGTCCGCGCCAAGACCGCTCTCGCCAGGCTGGCGCGTCAGCAGGCCCACGTCCGGGTTCTCTGTGCACGTGTCGGATCCAGGCATCTCCAGCGACGAGCTGAGCACGCCGATGCGGATGTCCTCCACGGGCTTGAACTCTCGGAAGTACCCTGCGGGACAGGTGGCGACGGTGTTGCCCGGGATCCGTTCCCCGGTCTCGAACTGAATGCAGTCGGGCTGGGTGAGGCGGCTGAGGAGGTCCGGGACGGCTTCGGCAAGGATCTTCTGCTTGTCGGCCATCGACGACGAGCTGTCGATCATGAAGAGCAGATCGATTTTGTCGATGCGGTTGTTGGGGAGGACCTTCACGGACTGTCGCGAGGTGACGGGCTGCTGGGGGGCGAGGGGGCGGTCGAGGCAGCCGGATGCGGCCGCGGTGACGCCTGCGGATAGGCCCAGGGCCAGCAGGGTCGAGCGGGCAAGCGAAGTCCTGGAGTGATGGATCGACATGGCAGTCTCCTCCCGTCAAGGCGGCAGTCGCCGGAAGTTGTTCTGGCCACCGGCGGAGGGGGCGGAAGGCGTGACCACACGCGGTCATGGCCTCGAAGCCGTCGTCCGGGGGCTATTCGTGCGTTCTTGGATACTGGGTGTACGGCCGCGCCGAGACCGGCTCAGCTGGCGTCAACTTTTTTTGCGGGCCTGGAGGTACTGGTGCTGCGTGCTCGAAGTCCCAACCGGGTTAAGGCCCGGCTACGACAATGGACGGATGACGGACATCAACTGGGAGCTGAGAACACGGAACAGAGAACCAGGAATGGGCAGAGTCAGGCGCAACACGCACGGCCTGCCTCCGCACCACCCTTCTGTGCGTTCTGCGTCCTCTGTGGTTCTCCGCAGTGCGATCCCGGTACTCACTTCGGGCACACGGTACTAAGGAGCCGGGGTTCCGTCGGTCGAGGCGGCCGGAGTGGGAGGGAGAGGGTGAGCCACGAGCCAGTCGAGGGCTTCGCCCATGACCCGTTCGGCGTCGTGGCCCATTTCGCCGTGCGTGGCGCCCGGCAAGACCAGGAAGGTGGTGGGGATGGACTTGGCGGCGAGGTCGCGCATGCCGGCCTTCATGAGGTCGTGACGGTCGCGCTCGCCTGCCATCATGACGACGGCGCGCGCCTTGCGCAGGCGATACAATGCGGGCGCACGGGGATTGGCGATGAGGATGGCGCGTGCGTAACGCTCGGGATTACGCATGACGAGAAGCTCCGCGAAGGTCCCGCCGGACGAGTAGCCGATGAGGATGAGGTCGCGCAGATCGGACGCATCGCCCAAGGCGCGGAAGGCCGCTTCGATCCGAGCGTCGACGCGGGCGGGAGGGCTGGACCAATCGCGGAATCCTGGCCCGCACGACATATTGCCCTGGATGGCCACGAGGGTGCCCAGGCGAGCCGCGGCGTGCCGGAACGAGAGGGCGTAGGCGTAGGGGTTCCCGCACAGCCCGTGCAGGAACACGATCCGCTGCCCGTCGGGCTTGCCGCGCACCACGAAGGCGGGGAGGTCGTCGGGGACGGCCAGCTCTTCCACCTGCACTTCTTTCGGCGCCGCGGGGGGTTTGGGAACGGCCGAAGAGGCCGCGGGGGGCGGGGATAGGGAGACGGACGCAATGGGGTCAGGGGGGCGAGCCGGCGCGGGGGTTTCGCTGCAGCGGCACGCGGGGAGGAGAGTCGAGGTGACGACAAGGAGCTTGGTCGCGGAGGGCAAGCGGATCATGGCGAATCACGGGAGACGATACGCTGGAGGTGGGGCGGGGGCGAGGCAAAGTATCGTGACCGGATCGCCCTGGTCGCGTCGATGCTCGGCGCTCGTCCTCGAGGTCCAGTACCTCGAAGACGATACGAACCTGCCGGTCGTCGAGATTCCGGCGCGGCTCGAGGGCGGCGACATTCCACGCGGAGGGAGACGCGTGTCCGCTTCGCGACGCGATGTGCAGCCATGCGGCTTGGGTGCACGCGAGTTGGACGGATTGGCCTGCTCGCGGTCGGTGACTTGGGCGAGTTGACCGCGAGTGGAGGGCATTCCTCTGCTCGTTTGCTCAAGCACATGGCTCGCTCACCCCCACGCCCCGCCCGCTCGCCAGGTGCCTGGCGCGAGGGTGCCATTCGCCGCAGCGGCGGCAAGCGGCACCTCGACGAACGCTCGCACCGCCTCGATCGTCTCGGCGAGGGTGCCGGCATCACGGACGCCTGCCTTGCGCACGAAGCCGGACCACTGCGTCTTCTTCGTGGAGTCCTTGGAGAACGCCGCCGTGAGTGCGACGGGCATCGTCATCGGCAGGGCTGTCCTCCGGCGCTCGAAGGTCGCGCCGATCGCCCGGGCGAGCATCGCACCGTCGAAGTCGAAGTCCCGCGCGAGCACGGCCACGTCGTAGAAGTCCTTCATGCGGCTGTTAGCCATGCCGAGCTGCACCATCGCCTCGAGCTTCTCCGCGATGACGGTCTCCCGTGGGTAGGCGCGCAGCCGCGGCGCCGGGAAGTCGAGCAGTGGCGGGAACTCGACGACGCTTGCCTCGGGCGTGATCGCGTCGCCGAAGCCGACGTCGATCTGGAGCCGCACCTGCGCGTTCGTGATGCGGGCGACGAGCTCAACGCGAACGCCGCCGTACTCTTGCTCCTCGCGAATGAGGCTGACCGCGATGGACTCGAGGTCGAACCGCACGCCGTCGTCGGACACGTCGAGCGCGAGCACCTCAACGAAGACCTCGCGCACGCGGTCGACGGCCGGATCGCCGAAGCCGAGCAGGTCAAGGTCGCGGGTCGCTCGGTGCGGCTTGCCGGTCCAGAGCGTGAACAGCGCCGCGCCCTTCAGCACGAACCGATGGGCGTGCCTCGACGACGCGAGTCGGAAGAGCAGACGCTCGTTCGCGTAGCGCGTGAGCACGAGCTGAAAGTCCTCGCCCCGCTCGCGGGCCAGGCGCAATAGGCGTGCGCGCACCGACGCGCCGATGTCTTTGGGCGGGGGCTTGGTCACGCGAGTGCCTCCAGGTACGGTCGCATGAACGTGTAGATGCGATCGGCGCGGGCGGCCTCGACGACCGCATCGATGCTGCCGTTGCGCTTTCGGAGGTAGTCCTTGAGCCCTGCGAGCGCGACTTCGAGCCCGACATGCCGGCGGAAGCGAAAGCAGTCGGCGACGGTCTTCGCGGGGGTGGTGAGCTGCACCTTTACCGCGTCGATCACCTTCGTCTCGACGCCATGGACAAGGGCTCCACCGCTCGCCCGGACGACCTCGAGCATCGGGGACGTGACCTTCGGCATTCGTGCGTGCCGGTCGATGAGCACCCACACCGCGTGCGGCGCCTCGGTCGTCATGCCGTGGACCTGCAGCGCACTGAGTAGGCAGATGACCGCGTGCGGGACGCGCTTGCTGACCTCGGCGAGCGAACTCAGCTCTGTCACGGGCGCGTCGGCGATCCGGTAGAGGCCGCGGTCCACCTGCTCGAGCAGGCCACGGTCGCAGAGCCGCTTGAGGTAGGCCCGCGGGATGCCGGCGTCGTCGAGGTCCCGAGCGCGCACCGGCCCTTTCCGAGCAAGCCGGAGGAGCGTGGTGGTCTTGTTCTCGGCGGCGGGCGGCATGATACGGAACGGTGTCTCAGGATTTTAGCGACCGACGATTCGTATCACGCCGTGCCGGAACGTTCAAGTTCTCGGTCGCACTCCCACGTCGCTGCCCGCCGCAAGGCACTCGCCGTCCTCGCCGCTTCCCTCGGCGTTCTGTCCCATCGCCCGAGATCGTGCGCCAGCGACGCGTCCGATCCCCGGTCCACACCGTGCCTTGCCCATCGACAGCCAGGGCGTAGATCGAGCCGAACTGGGCACCGACGGCAGGCGTGCCGTCACCACACAGCCACTCGTCGTCCTCGGTCGTGCAGTTGTGGGTGTGTCCCCACACCGGGTCGACACAGCTCGTGTCCTTCAGGTCGAGCGCGCAGTCGTCGCCCGTGCCGGCCACCAAGGTGGTGCTGCCGCCCGTGGTCAATCGCCAGACTTGCCGCCAGGTCGTGTAGTACAGGGTGCCGTCGGGACCGAGGGCGAGGTGCTGCACGGTGTGGCCCCCCGCGTCGAGGATGCCCGCGTGCACCGTCTCGGCCAGGCCGTCGGGCCTCACCCGCACGATGCGACGATTGCCCGCGTCGGCCACGTACAGGCTGCCGTCGGTGGCCGGTGCGAGGTCCGTGATGCCCGCGAACAGGAAGTCCTTGGCGGGCGATAGGTCGTCGGAGACGGCGAGGATGGCTGCGGAAGCAAAGCTGCTGGCCCTTGGCGAGAACAGGAGGATCACCAGAGCCAGAGCGAGCATGGTGGCGAACAGCCAGATCGTGCTTGCTTGGCGAGCGGGTGGTTTCATGGCGCGGTCATGGTCCCCTTGTAGAGCGGCGGGATCAACGGTCCAGTACCTCGAAGCCTGTTCGCGGAACCCACCCCATGCTACGCCCGCATCGGTGACCACGAGCACGCCCATGATGCGCTGATCCGAGGCATCTTCTCCTCGCCCGAGAACGCTTCGGGCCAGCTGCGCGCCGTGCTCCCACCCAAGCTCGCCGAACGCATCGACTGGGACAGCTTGCACCTCGAGTCGGGCCACTTCGTGGAGCAGGACCTCACGGCCCAGTACTCCGACCTCTTGTACAGCGCGACCGTCGAAGGTCATCCCGTCTTGCTCTACCTGCTCTACGAGCACCAAAGCTCCGGCGACGGCATGATGCCGCTGCGCTCGCTTCGCTACATGGTGGCGATTTGGACGCGATGGCTCGAAAACAACAAGGGCGCCAAGGCGATCCCCGTCATTGTCCCGGTCGTGCTGTCCAACGCACCGGACGGCTGGCGATGGCCGGTGTCGATGGGCGAGCTGTTTTCGATTCCGGAAGATCTTCGCTCTGCGCTTCAGCCCTACCTTCCCGAGTTCCGCTTCGTGCTCGACGACCTGATGGGGCGCACGGATGCGGAGCTCATGGCTCGAACGGCGACGGCGCTCGGCATCCTCGGCATGCTGGCGCTTCGCCATGCTCGCGACGACGAAGGGCTTGCGCCTCGCCTGCTCGAATGGGCCAAGTTGGTCACCACGGTCTTTTCTGCCGAAAACGGGCGCGAAGCGCTGGGCAAGGTGGTTCGATACGCCCTGCTTGCGAACCAACGTACGACGATCCAAGATCTCGAGAGTGTTCTGGTGCCGATCCTCGGCGAAGCGGCACGTGAGGTTGTCATGACGGAAGGTGAACGACTCATTCAGCAAGGCGAGCTCCGAGGCCTTGAAAAAGGCGAGGCCAAAGGCGAGGCCAAAGGCAGGGCCGCATCAGTCCTTGCTTTCCTGAGCGCGCGAGGCATGAAAGTCTCGGAAGACCAGCGCAAGCGCATCGAATCCTGCTCCGACATTCCCACCTTGGACCGATGGATCGTTCGCGCCGCAACCGCACCGACGATTGACGAAGTCTTCGCGGACGACTGAACCGGAGTGGACGGAGGCTAGCTCTGCTAGCCTGCTGGACAGAGTCCAGGGAGGTCTACGGAGCGAAGCGCAGTGAACCTCGCCGGGTGACCCCCTTGTCCGTCTCGCCCACCTGCTCGCTCGCGCGGGGCTTCATCTCGGCGCAACCACCGTCGG
Source organism: uncultured Polyangiaceae bacterium (assembly GCA_964488865.1). Lineage (GTDB taxonomy): Bacteria > Myxococcota_A > Polyangia > Polyangiales > Polyangiaceae > MWCO01. Next base: position 36,485 of record CAZAWR010000081.1, read on the forward strand.
GCGAATGCTCGACCGACCGCCGTCCGCCCCTGATCCATCCCTGCCCGCTGCGACTTCCGGACGCACCGTCACCGCCAAGTACCCCAACCATGTGTGGAACGTCGACTTGACCCTGATGCCGACCAGCGCGGGGTTCCGCACCCCGTGGCTCCCCTTCTCCCTGCCCGTGCGTTGGCCCTTCTGTTGGTGGATTGCCCTCGTCGCCGACCACTTCTCCCGCCGCACCATCGGGTTCGCTGTCTTCCGCAAGGAGCCCTCCTCCAAGCAGATCACCGAGCTGCTCGAATGCGCGGTGCGACGCGTCAGCCAGGCTCCCAAGCACACGGTCACCGATCGCGGCGTCCAGTTCGGCAACCCCTATGTCGAGTGGTGTCGCCAGCGCAACGTCAAGCCGCGCTTCGGTGCGGTCGGCAAGCACGGGAGCATCGCCCTGATCGAGCGTCTCATCCGAAGCATGAAGGACGAGGGGCTCCGTCGCATGCTCGTGCCTCTGTCGCTGGCCACAATGCGAGCTGCGCTCAGCCGCTACTTCCTTTGGTACGACACATGTCGTCCTCATCAGAGCCTCGGCGGCGCGACCCCGGCTGAGGTTTGGGACGACGTCGTCCCGGCGAACGAGGGGGGGGCGGCTGGAACCTCGGGCTCGATACCCCGATTCCGCTCCTTGCGCGGCTCCCCGCGTACCCATTGCACGTCGATGCTCCTGGCTCGACCTCGAGGTCCGGTGTCTCGAAGATGACCCGAACCTGCCCGTCGTCGAGATCCGCGACGCTGCATGAGGGTGGCGATATCCGACGCCAAGGGAGACGTGTGTCCGCTTCACGATGGGAGGTGCAGCTGTGCGTCTGGGGTGAACGCGAGGTGGGCGGATCGGCCTGCTCGCGGTGCGGCACTTGCGCGACTTGACCACGAGGGGAGGGCATTGTTCTGCTCGTTTGCTCAGGTCAAAGGTCGGTGGACCAGTACACCAGTACACAGGTAGATAACCGCAACGATTACCTCCGAATGAACCCCGCGCTGACGATTGATCCATCACGCGCCCGCACTCGAATTCCGACGTTGCCGCCCTTCATCTCGCAATTGGTCCATATCGAGGTTGTGAAAATGCCTTCACGCACCAACACGGGTTCCTGCCAAGGCCAACCCTCTTCATCGCATTTCCGTTGCGCGATACTAAGCGCAGTCTGCCGACTGATGAATCTGATCCCGAAGGACTCAAGCACTCGCCGGATCATTGCGTTGCCCCCAAGTAGATGGCTGTACCGATTCCTCCGAAGTACGCACCGGCTTCCAATCCCAATCCGAGTCGGCTGACGTTCTGTCCCGGAATGAACGGTTCCCTCAGACCTGCGCCGATGCTTCGGGCTCCGTAGCCCTCCGCAATTCCCTCTTCAAGGGCCTTCAGGAGATTCGAGTGCTTGTAGCCCAGCATTCCTATTCGGCCACGAAGCCCGGGGACCGCAAAGAATCGATGCACAAGCTCGTGTCGCAAGGTCCTGCGAACTAGCTGTCGGAATGGAATTCCAAGCGCACGGGCTTCGGCCGCAAAGACGCGCGCGTGCGCGACGTAGATCTCCCCTGAGGCCGTTGTTCCTGCGAGTTGCCCTGGAGCGAGCACGCCATCGTCCATGAAGAATACTTTCCCTCCCCCCCTTGCCCCCACCCGCGAAAGCCCCTGCCCCACCATGGCGACCGCTGCCCGAGCCACCGGCGCCACCATGACCGCTCCGGCCGCAGTCCTGACAAGTGTCTCCTCGGGTCTCAGACTGTTGTCCCTCGACGCCGTCAGACCTTCCGGCGCGTTCGCGCTCGATCCACCGAGCAAGAGATCGACGACCGTGAACCCCACCTTCGCGTACGTCTCGAAAACGAAGCTCCTGACGTCGTCGTTGATCAGCGCCCACCACACCAGGCCCGATGGGTCCACTCGGTTGATCGGATCTCCACCCGCGTAGCTATACAGCCCGATGTCCCCGCCCGCGAACCGGATCGGGTCCTTGCTGGTCCACCGCCCGAGTTGCGGATCGTAATCCCGCGCGCCAAAGTGCACTAAACCCGTGTCCGGATCGTAGAGCCCGCCGGCATAGCCGAACGGCTGGAACCCCTCGCTCGTGTCCTCGACCACGACTCCCCATTCGTCGTAGTCCATGTACTGCGCCACCCACCCGTCGCTGACACGAACCACCATGCGCACGCTGCCGCGCTCGTCCGTCACGATACGGTAGACGACGTCGCCACCGCTCTCGAACGCGATCATGTAGTCCGGCACGTTGCGTCCGGTGGCGTAGACGAAGCGCGCCGTGTCGTTGCCGTCGCCGTCTTGCATCGCCACCGGCTGCAAGCCGCTTCGGTACAGCAGCTTGTAGCGCACCTGCCCGTCCACGAGCTTGGCGATGCGCCGGCCCAACGCGTCGGTCCGATACGTCACGACAGGCTCACCGTCGCTCGCAACGCTGACGAGCCGGCCGTGCACGTCGTGCATGTAGGTCGTCAGCTCCGCTCCGCTCTTCCTCGAGAGCGCGCCGTTGCCGTCGTAGCCGTAGGTGTACTGGCTGTCTTGGTTCAGCCGATCCTGCGCGTCGTGCTCGGCCTCCCCGTTGGTACGGTTGCCGTTGCGGTCGTAGGTGTACGTCTGGAGTAACGTCTCCTCACCGCCTGGTTCGACTCGATAAACCTGATGCAACCACCCCCGCGGGTGATACGTGTAGCGCCGTGCCTTCGTCGACCGCACGCTGCCGTCCGCCTCGCGCACCGTTTCGCGCACCGTCATGATTCTGCCCAGCGCGTCGTGCTCGTAGTCACTTTCGTAGCGCGGTGGCGTCTCGGAACCATGGACCAGACGGTAGTGGGCCACCTCGCCGTACGCGTTGTACCCCAGCGTGTCGGAAACGCCCGCCAGGGTCGTGCCCGTCAGCCGGCCATCGTTCGGGTCGGCGTGCACCGTCATCTCGCCCGCAACCGAGACAAGCCCGTCGTCGTCGTACTGGTAGACGACCGTCCGGTTCGACGCGCTCTCCGTGTGCAGGCTGTGGTCCTGGTTGTAGGTCCAGGACACAGCGCCCGACACGACCCCGGAGCTCGTCACGAAGACGGGCAGCTCCCCGTCGTACGTGAACCCGAGCGCCGTGCCGTCCGTGGCGTCGACGCTCTGCAGCAACCCGGTGGCCGTGTCGTGATGCAAGGTGATCGTCCGACCCGGCTCGACCACGTGACCCAAGCGGCCCGAAGGCTCGTCGTAGCCGAACCAGATTTCCTGGCCCGCTGGCGTCCTGATCTTCGCGAGCTGATCGTGCGCGTTGTACTCGTACCTCGTCCTGTCGGCCATGGGCGGGTCGCCCAGCGGCGGCGCATCGTAGAAGTCGAGCAGCGCGCCGTTCACGTAGCCCATCCTGTGCTCGTCGTCCCGCGGCGTCGTCAGGCTCGTCACGTTCGAGCGCACGTCGTACTGCAGCAAGATCGGATGGCTCGTTGCCGCAGGTCGTATGCTCGTGGGACGACCGATCGCGTCGTTCGTATACGCCACGTACACGGTCGTTGGGTCGTCGTGATCGCGCACGATACGCACCGCGTCGTGACCTTGCCGTCCCAGCCCAAGCGACGCAGCCGCACCTTGGAGAACGGCAACCCGCCGCCTCCCTGCGTGAACGACTCGAGCATGAGCAACGACCCGTCGACCGAGACCGTTCCCGCCCACGGGTACCGAAGGTCCACCGCCGTGGCCGGGCCGTCCGGTTGCTGCGCCTTCGGAAACAGCGTCGTCAAACCCGCTGCCCGCCTCACCACCCCGTCGCCCGAGATCGTGCGCCAGCGACGCGTCCGGTCCCCGGTCCACACCGTGCCTTGCCCATCGACAGCCAGGGCGTAGATCGAGCCGAACTGGGCACCGACGGCAGGCGTGCCGTCACCACACAGCCACTCGTCGTCCTCGGTCGTGCAGTTGTGGGTGTGTCCCCACACCGGGTCGACACAGCTCGTGTCCTTCAGGTCGAGCGCGCAGTCGTCGCCCGTGCCGGCCACCAAGGTGGTGCTGCCGCCCGTGGTCAATCGCCAGACTTGCCGCCAGGTCGTGTAGTACAGGGTGCCGTCGGGACCGAGGGCGAGGTGCTGCACGGTGTGGCCCCCCGCGTCGAGGATGCCCGCGTGCACCGTCTCGGCCAGGCCGTCGGGCCTCACCCGCACGATGCGACGATTGCCCGCGTCGGCCACGTACAGGCTGCCGTCGGTGGCCGGTGCGAGGTCCGTGATGCCCGCGAAGAGGAAGTCCTTGGCGGGCGATAGGTCGTCGGAGATGCCGGTGTGCTCGGCTCCGGCGAAGATGGCTGCGGATGCGAAACTGCTGGCACTTGGCGAGAACAGGAGGATCACCAGAGCGAGCATGGTGGCGAACAGCCAGATGGTGCTTGCTTGGCGACTGGGATTCATGGCGTGGTCATGGTTCCTCTCGGGAGTGGGAGGATCAAGCGGGATCGCCGTTCACGGCTTCAACATTTCGAGCAACGCGCGCGACCGGGCGGAACCACGGCAAGGCGACAACCGAGCCCCGCCAGGGACTCCGCACCCTTCGGCCGCGCGGCGGTGCCGCGCCCAACGCTCGACGCGACGCTGTCGAGTCGCTACGTCGGCGGAATTGTAGCGCCGCGATTCGCTACGCTGGCGGACGGCTCCGAGTCACGGTCGATTGCGAGTTCATCGACCCTACAGCCCTCGAACCGGTTCCCGACGTCGCACAGGCGTGAGGTTCTGGCGACGCTCGTCCCAGATCAAGCACTGTTCGAAGAACGTGCTTGGGTTTGGGGCTATCCGAGCCAAAGGCGAGGCGTTTGGGGGTGAGCCGCGGTGAGCGCGGAGCGTTTGATTTGGGGCAAACGTCCTCCGACATGCTCTCCCGACGCAAGTCGACCGAGCAGCTTCCGATGACAGGTGGTCCGGGGAGGGGCACGAAAGGAAACGCACGCCCGATCCGCGCCGATCGGCGCAACTCCCCTCACCCCGGCTCGAGAACCACAGCCGTCCCGTAAGCCAGCAACTCGGCCGCGCCGCCCATGATCATGCTCGTGGAGAATCGCATGGCTATGATGGCGTTGGCGCCCATGTCCCTGGCCTGCTCCGCCATGCGGTCGATGGCTTGCTCGCGGCTCTCTCCGAGCAGCTTGGTGTATTCGCGAATTTCCCCGCCGACCATGTTTCGAAGGCCCGCCATGATGTCCACGCCCACGTGCCGCGCGCGAACGGAGTTACCTCGCACCAGCCCGATCACGCGCACGAGCCGCATGCCGGGCACGACCTCCGACGTCGTGATCAACATCTGCCGTTCGAACCCGGTGACCGCTCCCGTAGCCGACTTGATGATGGCTCCTGTCATTGGTCGATCTCCTCGTAAGGGTCCTTGCCGGCCGCCCGCAGCCGCAACACGTACAGCAGCAACCCCAGTCCGCCCAGGGACACAAGACCGGTTCCCACCTTCACGATCATCGGCACCTGCGCCTCGATGTACAGCGAGTAGGCTGCGAACCCGCCCAGCAACACCACACCCAGCAGCAGGGCGACGAAACAGGCCTGGATCCAGAGCTTGGCGGGCACACTCGGGCGTGGAGGTTCGATCGCTGCGTCGAGCATGATTCGGGCTGTCATGGCGTCCGTGGTCTCCTTGATTCTCTGGAAGTCCTGCAGCTCGGCGGCGCACGCCGGGCAGGTGAGCAGGTGGGCGTCGAGCTCTGCCCGTTCCTCGGTCGTCAACACTCGATCGACGGCCTTCACCAGGAGGTGCTCGTAGTGCTCGTGGTTCATCGCACACCTCCGTCGCGGGTCGCTTCGTTGCGGAATCTCGCGTCACGCAGCAGTTTTTCGCGGAGCTTCTGACGCGCGCGGTAGAGCCGGCTCATGACCGTACCCAGGGGGCAATCGAGGATCGCCGCCATCTCCTCGTAGGTCGCGTCCTGGAAGTGCCGGAGCTCGATGACCTCCCTGAGATCCTCGGGCAAGGAGCGGATCGCCTCGGAGACGGCGCGTTCGCGCTCTCCCTGCACGAGCATCGACTCGGCGGAACAGTCGACGCTGCCGCCCGCCTCGGCATCGGCAATCCGTCGGCGCTCGCGCAACCGGTCGATGCAATGGTTCCTGAGGATGCCGTAGAACCACGGGTAGAAGGGTTGCCCCGGGTCGTAGCGGTCCGCCGCCCCGAGGGCCCGCGCGGCGGCTTCTTGACACGCCTCGCGGGACTCGTCCGACGTGCCCAGCCAGCGGAACGCGGCCACATACCCGCGCTGGGTAGCCGTGGCCAGCTCGGCGCGGAACCCGTCGAGGGGCGCACCGGCCAGCGCCGCCATCAAGAGAGCCGCTAGCATGGCGCCCTCCGCGGTTTTTGGGCCCGTCGCATCGGATGCCGGTCATTGCCACGCATGAACACCTCCTCGGGTCGCTGCCCTTGCCGATCTCTCGCACCCATTACGAGGGGCGAGGCGCCGTATTCGAAAAATCGACCCGGCCGGGACTTCCCGACTTCACGCGCTCGAGGGTACCAAAAGGCAGGCCTGTCGTTGTATCCTGCGGCAATGCAAGTCGCCAGCGCAGCTGCCACGGACGTCGGACGGGAGCGAGATCACAACGAGGATTCCCACCTCGTCGTCCCCGAGCACGGCCTGTTCGTGATGTGTGACGGGATGGGCGGCCACGCCGCCGGGGAAGTGGCCTCCAAGCTCGCCGTGGACACGATCCACGCCGTGGTGGACGAATACATCTCGGACCTCGACGCGCCGGAGACACCGGAGGCCAGGGCGCGGGCCCTCGAAGGCTTGATCCGGTCTGCGGTGGAGGACGCGAACCGGGCAGTGCACGCCCTGAGCCGCGGCGAGAAGACGTTCGGCGCGGGCACGACCTGCACCGCCTTGCTGGTTCGAGAGGGCAAGGCGGCGCTCGCCCACGTGGGGGACAGCCGAGCCTACCTGGCCCGGCACGGGCAGTTGCATCAGCTGAGCCTGGACCACACGTACGCCTCGGAGGCGGTCGCCCGAGGCGTGCTCACGCGGGAGGAAGCGGCGGAGATCCCGGAGGCCGCCTACCTCACGCGCGCCGTGGGCCCCCACCCGTCGGTGGTGGTGGACACGTTGCTCTTCGACCTGCTCCCCGGCGACACGCTGCTGCTGTGCTCCGACGGGCTTCACGGCTACATCCAGTCGGACGCGGAGCTGCTCGACAGGATGGTCCAATCGTTGGAAGAGGTCCCGAAGCTGCTGGTCGCGCTCGCGAACGACCGGGGCGGCGAGGACAACATCACGGCCGTGGTGCTCCGCGTGCTCACGGACGAGTCGGGCGACGACTTCCTCGACAGGACCACGCAAGTGGCGGCGGACCTGGCAACGCTTCAGCACATCGACATGTTCACGGAGCTCACGTACGCCGAACTCTCGCGCGTGGCCCAGGTCATGGGAGCGATGGCGTACACCGACGGCGACGTGATCATCCAGCAGGGCGAGTCCACGGAGAGCGTGTTCGTGCTGGTGGAAGGCACGGCCCGGGTGGACCGCGACGGGGAGTCCATCGCGACCCTGACCGCGGGCAGCCACTTCGGCGAGATGGCGTTGCTCACACAGCGTCCACGCACGGCCACGGTGCGCGCGCAGGGACCGTGCCGGGTCCGCATCCTCGAGCGCGAGTCCTTCTACGAGCTGGCGCAGCAAGACGCGGTGCTCGGGGTCAAGTTCCTCTGGAAGCTCGCCCAGACGCTCTCGATGCGTCTCGAGGAGAGCTACGGCCCGCCGCCGAAGCAAGAGGTCGGACGATCCACCGTTCGCTATGGGGTCTTTCCTTCCCCGTTTTCGCGGCGGTAGGGGTGTCGGATCTGTCGCGGCGGGGGAGGATGAACTAGGAGCTGAGAACAGGAATTCGAACACGGAATGGGCAATGCAGACGGCGCTTTGCCTTGCCTTCAGCCCAATCCTACCGCCGGACACGAACGCGGAACGTCGCCCCACAGGGCAGTCGTTCGGTCTGTCCCTTGCTCAGCCAGGTCACCCCGTGTGCAGCCTTCTCCGTGCCCACGCGCACGAATCGCAGCCCGCAGCCACGCGTCAGCGACGGTTCTCCCGTCTTGCCCGCTACGACGCCGTTGACGTAGACGACCCCATCCGGGGGCCCGTCAACGATCAAGCGAGTCTGGTACAGGGGAATGGCGGATGACGCCGCCGCAACCGGAACGGGAGCGGGAACCGGTTCGATCACGCGCGGAATGGAGACAACTTCGGTCGTACGCGGAGGTGCAACCGCGGTCGGGAGTTCTGGCGAGGCCACCGAGATCTGCGGTTCGGAAGCCCGCATGTGAGCGACGCCATGCCGGCCGAGGAACCAAGCGGCGGGAGCCAACAGCAGAGAGATCGCTACGGCGATGGCAACGTTGCGGGCAAGGCGGGGAGCAGGTGCCAAACGCTCGTCTGGGTCCGCGGCAACAGGCGGGAAGCTGAGCGGTTGAAGCAGGACAGGAGGGTGCAGGAACGGCTCCGTGGGAGCGAAGGGATCCGCGGCCGCGGACACCGGCGGCTTCGGCGTCGACGAGGCGATCATGCCCCAGGGTTCGGGCGTTCGTGAGCCCGCTCGCGCTTGCACGAGCGTGTCGTCGTCCGACCCCGGCACCTCACCTTCGTCCCAAGAAGGACCGGACCGATCCGTGCGCAGGGTCGGGGAATCGTCGTCGATGGCCTCTCGAAAGATCATGAGGTCATCGCGTTCGGGGGGACGGCTGCCACATCGCAACGGGTGGCCGGGGTGCCCCACGACGAGGACCTGGGCTCGTGGGCGATGGCGGAGGAAGCGCCGCGTGGGCGACGAGGCGTCATGGGGAGTGCGCGGGGGCAACGTCCCCGAAGACACGGCTCGAACGCTGGCCGGAAGCCGTCGGAGCACCCTGGCGTGCAACCGCTTCAGGCACTCCTGCCCTTCGTGCAGGTCGGCTGCGCGTCGAAGGGTTGCGGCCACGGTGCCAGCGCGGATGCAGCGCAGGGCGGGGTCGACGGACAAGCACGTATCCAGCACGGCGGCGACTTCGGCGGGGGCTCCGGGGCATGCCACGGAGACGGGAGGAGGCGGGCCGTTTCTTGGCAGACCTCTTCCCGCGAGCAGTTCCCATGCGATGGCGGCCGCTCCGTACAGGTCGGACGACGGGGAGGCGGGGCGCCCGGCTTCCAGCTCTGGCGCGGCGTAGGGGTCTGCGCCGTCGCGCGCGCCATGGGGATGAACCCCACAGAAGCCTCGGACGAGCGCGTGCCCGTCTTTGCAGAGGATGAGATGGGAGGGGTGGACGTCGCCGTGCGTGATGGGAAAGCCGTCGGCGTCGAACTTGTGGTGGGAGTGTGCGAGCGCATCGAACAGCGAATGGGCCACGAACAGCGCCGCTTGCATTTCGAATCGCACGGGCTGCCGCCTCATCGCCGACGTCACGCGCTCCAGCGAGAACACGCCCTCGAACGCGAGCACCAGCACGTGCCCCTTCTCGACGGATAAGAAGTCGAAGACGGGCAGGATGGTGGGGTGATGGAGGCGGGCCATGCAAGCCGCCTCGCGGACGAGGGTGTCGGAGGCCGCGGGATCGTCGGCGTGGGCGAAGCGCAGAGAGCAGAGTCGCCGGAAGCCACGCTCGCCCTCCCGAACGGCGAGCCACTCCCGCGCGGGTCCACGGGTTCGCAGGGGCTTGAGGGTTCGGAAACCTTCCATTCGCCCTGGGGGTGGAAGACTCATTGCTTCTTGGCTGGACGCAAGCTCGTCGGCGGACATGATGGAATCCAGGGCCCACGGCGAGCGCCACCAGCCCGACGGGCTCGATAGCACAGCGTGCGGCGGGAGGGGAGACGGGATGCTTGAGGCTCGCCTGGGACTCTTCACGGAGCTGCCTGATACAGAGACTTCTCGAGTGGATCCGGTCCGCGGGCTCAGAGCCCACGGCAAATTTGGGGAAGCCCGCCGTGGCGGGCTTCGCACGGTACGCCTTGCCGAACCCTGTCATCGCGTCCTCCTGGCCATGCTAACCCGGTGGAGTTCGAGGAAAGAGCTTCCTTCCAACTCCCCAAGCGAGCTCACGTCGCGATCGCACAAAGCCCGCCCTTGCGGCGGGCTTCTCCCGAAGTTGCCGTGGGCTCTGAGCCCGCGGAAAGGGAGGCTCCAAGCTCCGTTTCACGCCGACCTCATGGGTGGCCACCTTGCCCTTCGTCGAGCAGGATCCAGAGCTTGCTCTCTCAGACCGTCGCTTCGCTCCGGATCAGGGCTTGAGGCTCGCCTGGGGCTCTTCACGGAGCTGCCTGATACAGAGACTTCTCGAGTGGATCCGGTCCGCGGGC
>CAZAWR010000082.1:0-46274 GCA_964488865.1 uncultured Polyangiaceae bacterium
CCGTAGGGCTTGGTGCAACGACACCGGTGAGCGAGTTGATGCGCAAGCTCAAGGGCGAACCAGAAGGTCCTCGCCCGCTTCTGGGACGAAATCGCCACTGTGCGGGCGATGGCGGAAGAGTTGGCGGAGGCGGCAGTGCGAAAGGCAGAATCGAAGGCATGAGGCCGGTGCTGCTCGTGATCGCAGGGCCCAACGGCTCGGGCAAGACCACCGTGACAGTCCGACTCCGGGAAGAGCGGTGGGCGTCGCAAGCTACTTCGCGATAGGGAACGTCGTGGTCGACTGCAAGACGAGCGGCATGACCTGGTCCTCAGCCGCGTTCGCCGGTCGCAGCCCGAACTTCATCCCGTGGGTGAAGGTGCCGGACTCCGCGAGCCTGCGCCCCACGACCAGCACGACCTCGCCCGCGCCGAGGGACTCGAACTGTACGAGCTGTCCGCCCTCCGGCAAACCCGGTTTGCGCAAGTCGCTGCCTGCGGCGTACTGCCGCGTCTCGACGACAAGCGTCACCTTGTCTCCCTCGACCTTGGCGACCTTCACCATGCGGTAGGACACGAAGTCGAGACCTCCGTAGACATCGCGGGATCGCGCGATCCACGTGGCGCCGACTCCGACCGGGTCCTTGGGCGCCGCGATGGAGAAGGCGGCAAGGGTCTCGAGGACGGCGACGAGATTGTGCTCGAGCTCAGGACGCGCCTTGGCCGCCCGCTCGATAGATGCGATCCGGATGCCGCCACCGGGCTCGAAGGACCAGGCCACCTTGCTGTCCTTCATCTTGGCGACTTCGTCCGCGATCTCCTTCGGGATCTGTCCCGGCTGCTGCGCGGACAGGGCGATCTTGGTGAGCTTCGACGACGCGGGCAAGGCGAGAAGGGGGGCGTCGTCGGCCGGCTTGGCCTTCGGCTTCTGCACGGTCAGGCCGAACGTCATGTCCACGGTCGGCAGGCTCGCTCGAGCCCCCATCATGGTCGCGATGGTGAAGGACAGCGTCTTCGGGAGCTCGTCGGAGGTCGGCGCCAGGCTGACGCGCGGCTCGGCTCCCAGCGTGCCGACCTCGAGGTGGATGGGGGCGCCCACGGCATGGGTGGCGTTTGCGCGCTCGGGGGTGAACACCCCGCTTGCCGGGGGCCCGTCTCCTTCGTCCGGTGCCGCAATCGGGGCCGCGGCCGCGGACGCCGACGACGCCGCGAGCACTCTGCCAAGGGCGGGATCGACGACGACCGAGGTGTCGTCCGGCTTGGGGGTGGTGGACGACGGCTTCGACGGCTTCTCTTCGCAGGCGATGAGAGCGAGCAGGGCGATTCCGGTCGCGAGCAGGGTCCTGAGCGTGTTCATGAACGGAGGATTTACCTACGGTGCGGTTGCCGGGCAAGAGGGCACGCGGAGGAGTGGGAGGGAACTGGTGAACCGGGGACCGGGGACCGGGAATGATGGGCAATAATAAGCCTTCATGCGTTCCACCCCCCGGCGACCTCCCGACACACCTCGGCGACCCCCGGAGAGCGACACCCGCGTCACGCAGGGCCGGGCTCAGCCCCCTTGGGCCGTTCGATTCCCAGAACGCTCTTCCGAACGACCAGGAGCAGCGTACACATCGCGCCGGCGGAGAGGGTGGCGGCAAAGCCCGGATGCACGTGCAGCTTGGAGCTCCCGAGGTAGTACGCGCCGGCGAGGAAGATGCAGGTGAAGTTGAGGAAATTGTTGACGGCAAAGGTCTTGCCGCGCGTGCCTTGCTCTGGGGCGTCTTGCAGGAAGGTCTGCACGGGCACGGCGAAGAAAGCGCCCGTGAACCCCAGGGCGGACACGATGACGAGGGAGGGCACGTACGCGTCCGCGCCGAAGGCGGAGATGGTGAGGGCGAGCGTTGCCTGGCACACGAGCATCGCGACCGCTCCGAAGGCGATCAACTTGCCGGGACGTATCCGCTTGGCAACGACGGGGACGCAGACGCTTCCGACGATGATGGCGGTCGCGAGGGCAACGAGCAGCAGGGACAGGCGCCAGTTCTGATCGGAGGGGATGCTGAGATAGCTGGGGGCACCGAGACCGACGAGGGCTTGCTGCACGACACCACCGTTGAACCAGAACACGGAGTTGAGCAACAAGACGCGGAAGACACGACGGTCGGAGCGGAGCTCTCGGATGCTGTCGAGGACGCTGCCGAAGGGGTTGCGTCGGATGGGCATTTGTGGGCGGAGGGCGGGGAGCGGTCGGATGAGGAGGGCGACCGCGGTACCGACGGCGGCGAACCCGACACACCAGGCCCCGGTGACCCAGAGTTGCTGGCCGTAGCGGTCGAGCAGGGGCCCCGCGGCGGCCTGTCCGAGGAGGATGGACAGAAACGTGGTCATGGAGATGATGCCGTTGGCGGACAGGAGGCGCTCCTTGCCGACGAGCTCGGGGATGACGCCGTACTTTGAAGGGCCGAAGAAGGCGGACTGAGCCCCCATGACGAAGAGCACGAGGAGCATGCCGGTCCAGGAACGCTGCTGAAGCGCGATGGCGCCAGCGAGCATGATGCCGATCTCGGCGACCTTCATGAGCACGATGATGGTTCGCTTGCTGAACCGTTCGCTCAGGTCGCCGGCCACGCCACTGAAGAGCACGAACGGCAGGGAGAACACGGCGAAGGCGATGCCCTGCTTGTCCTGCCCGGGAAACAGGTCGCGCGCGGCCAGGAACAGGATGAGCTGCTTGAAGAGGTTGTCGTTGAATGCGCCGAAGAACTGCGTGCCGACGTGCCCCTGGAAGCTGCGGTTGGACGACAGCGGGACGTCGGGGTTGCTGTCGCTCGGGCTCGACATGGTGGAGAGGGAACCAGAGTTGGGAGCGCGGGTCAAACGCGGGCGCCGGCCCGCGGAACCCGGAGTGGCCGCAGATGTCCCAGACAGCCGCAGACAGCCGCTCTGCTGACTCCGCACCCCCTACTGTGCCTTCTGCGCGCTCTGCGGTTGCCGGGCTCGGGCTGACTCGTCCGGAATCCCATGGCTCGGCGCGCCGTCCGTGCTACCCGTGGCCTGACCCACGGAGAGAACCATGCGACGACACGTCTTCTCAGCCTACGGCATCGCACTGTGGACAGCCCTCACCTCCTGCGGCCCCTCCAGCACCATGACCCCCTCGATCCCCCCGCCGCCTGCTCAACCCCCCGTTCAGCAAGCCCCGCTCCCCACCGTCGACATCAACCCGCTGCTCACGGAGTGGGAGGGATCGCACGGAGGGGTGCCTCCGTTTGCGCTCGTGCAGGTGGGTCACTTCAAGCCGGCGCTGGAGCAATCCATGGCATCGACCCTGGCGGAGATCGATCGCATCGCCAACCAGGCCGATCCGCCGACCTTCGATAACACGCTGGCGGCGATGGAGCGCGCGACGCGGACGTTCGATCGCGTGACGGCCGTGTACGGCGTGTGGAGGGGAGCGATCCAGACGCCTGAGTTCCAGCAGGTGGAACGGGAGATGGGACCGAAGCTCGCGGCGTTCTCGGACGCGATCACGCAGAATGCTCCTCTGTTCCGTCGAATCACCGCGGTGTACGAGGCGCGGGAGACCGGGGGGCTGAACGCGGAGCAGAAGCGCCTGGCCTGGAAACACTACGACCAGTTCGTCCGAGCCGGCGCGAAGCTGGACGCCCCAGCCAAGGCTCGCCTCTCCGAAATCAACCAGACGCTCGCCACCCTGTTCACGACCTTCAGCCAGAACGTCATCGCGGACGAGTCCGATCAGTTCGTGGTGATCGAGAAAGAAGAGGATCTGGCTGGCCTGTCCGCTTCCTACCGCGAGACCGCCACCGCGGAGGCGGCCTCCCGCGGCCATCAAGGCAAGTGGGTCGTCAGCAACACCCGCTCGTCCGTGGCGCCGTTCCTGACCTACGCGGAGCGCCGCGATCTGCGCGAGAAGGTGTGGCGCATGTTCGTCGACCGCGGGGACAGCGGGGGCAAGACCGACAACAACGCGGTCATCTCGCAGATCCTGGCCTTGCGGGCGGAGCGGGCAAAGCTGCTCGGCTACGAGACGCATGCCCACTGGCGCATCGAGAACACGATGGCGAAGACGCCGGAGAAGGCCCTGGAGTTGCTCGAGCGCGTGTGGAAGCCGGCTGTCGGACGCGTGCGGGAGGAGGTCCGGGACATGCAGGCGATTGCGGGCAAGGAGAAGACAAAGGTCCGCATCGAGCCCTGGGACTACCGCTACTACGCGGAGAAGGTCCGCAAGCAGAAGTACGACCTGGACGAGAACCAGATCAAGCCGTACCTGCAGCTGGACAAGCTTCGGGAAGCCATGTTTTGGGTGGCAGGTGAGCTGTTTTCTCTGCGCTTCACGCCCGAGACCGACGTCCCGGTGTTCCACCCCGACGTGACGGTGTGGCAAGTGACGGACGGGGCGACCGGCAAGCCGGTGGGCTTGTTCTACTTCGATCCATGGGCGCGCAAGGGCAAGCGTTCCGGGGCGTGGGCAAGCGCGTACCGGCTGCAAGAGCGGTTCGACGGCAACGTGCGACCGATCGTGTCGAACAACTCCAACTTCCTGAAGGGCAAGCCTGGCGAGCCGGTGCTGGTGTCCTGGGATGACGCCGAGACGCTGTTCCACGAGTTCGGGCACGCCCTGCACGGGCTGCTGTCGGACGTGACCTACCCATCGCTCGCGGGCACGTCGGTGTTCCGGGACTACGTGGAGTTCCCATCCCAGCTGCTGGAGCACTGGCTGTCGACACCGGAGGTGTTGCAGAAGTTCGCGATCCACTACCAGACGGGAGAGCCGATTCCTGCGGAGATCGTGAAGCGGATCGAGCGAGCGTCGACCTTCAACCAGGGGTTCGACACGGTGGAGTACCTGGCGAGTGCGTTGATGGACATGCGTCTGCATCTGGCGGGCGCGCAGAAGGTCGACCCGGACGCCTTCGAGCGGGACACGCTCGCCAAGCTGGGGATGCCGAAGGAGGTCGTGATGCGACACCGGACGCCGCACTTCCAGCACATCTTCGGGAGCGACTCGTACTCCGCCGGGTATTACAGCTACATGTGGGCGGACGTGCTGACCGCCGACGGGTTCCAGGCGTTCGTGGAAGCCGGTAGCCCCTACGACAAGACCGTCGCCAAGCGACTGCGGGAGAACGTCCTTTCGATGGGCAACACGGTGGACCCAGCGGAAGGGTACCGTCGGTTCCGCGGGCGGGATGCCCGGGTGGAAGCCCTGATGAAGAAGCGCGGGTTTCCAGTGAAGTAGGACTCGGTCCCGACGCGCGCGGTCCCCTCGTCGGGAAGTGCGATGGGGCATCCCATCGGGGTTGCCTACCCGGGGAGTTTCGAACAGGATGCCGCCGTCCGGATGTCCGCGCCGCAGTTCCAGCCAGGTTTTCGCGTCGGCCGCTACGAGCTCCTCGCGCCCATCGCGTCCGGGGGGATGGCATCGGTGTGGGCTGCGCGCATCCAGGGGACGCGGGGGTTCGAGAAGTTGGTGGCGGTCAAGACGATCCTGCCGCACCTCGCGGACGACCCTCGGTTCGAAACGATGTTCCTGGACGAGGCTCGTATCGCCAGTGAGATCGTGCACCCGAACATCGCACAGGTCTTCGATCTGGGTGAGCAGGACGGTGTTCTTTACCTGGTTTGCGAATGGGTCGACGGGGAGTCGCTTGCGATGCTTCGCAAGCGTGTGGTGGACCAAGGGCACGACATGCCGGTTCCGATCGCGTTGCGGATCATGTCGGACGTGTGCGGTGGTTTGCACGCCGCGCACGAGCTTCGGGATGGGACGGGCAAGCTGTTGCAGGTGGTGCACCGGGACGTGTCGCCGCAGAACATCGTGATCAGTGATGCCGGTGCAGTGAAGGTCATCGATTTCGGGGTGGCGAAGGCCTTGAACCGAACGCTCGGGCAGACGGTGGCGGGCAAGCTGAAGGGCAAGGTGCAGTACATGCCGCCGGAGCAGGCGCGTGGACTGCAAGTCGATCGGAGGGCGGACCTGTGGAGCGTGGGGGCCGTGCTCTATCATCTTCTCGCAGGGCGCACGCCGTACGAAGCGGAATCCCCCCTCGGCGTGCTCAACATGCTGCTATCCGAAGAGCCGCCCCCACCGTTGCCCGACCACGTGCCGAGCAGCGTGGCGGACATCGTGGACCGCGCGTTGCGCCCCGACCCGGTCGAGCGCTACCAGACCGCCGCCGAAATGCAGGTGGCGATTGCGATGGCGCTGCGCGACGTGTCCATGCCCGTGACCGATGCCGCGATCGGGGATTACGTGCGGCGCTATCTCGGCACGCAGTCCGAGCAGCGGCACAAGGTCGTTGCGGAAGCGATCGAAAAGGCAAACCAGGCCCCGGCCCTGCCCGCGGACCTGACGCTGGTCGAGTACGTCACCGCGGTGGAGGGATTCGCCACGCAGGCGGAAGAGCCACCGCCTTCCCCTCCCCCTCCGCCTCCGCCCTCGCCTCTGCCGCCGCCGCCGCCCCGAGAAGCGGTCGGCAGAGCCTACGTCATGGCCGTGCCCGCGGTCCGGTCTTCCCCCGAGAGACGAGAAGAGCCTTCCGATGGAAATGGGGACGGCGAAGATCTCGCGCCCGTCTTGCTCGTGCGGCGGTCGCGTCCCGACTGGAGCGCCGTGGCGCAAGAAGGTCTGAAAGAGCTCCAGGCCATCGTCGTCCACACACTGCCGCAAGACGAAGAGCCCGCGAGCCCACCTGCCGAAGCGCCGGTCGCGGAGCCAGCCGAGGAACCGGTCAGGGCTCCCGCACCGGACCCCTCCACCACAGCGGTCACCGACCCGATGATCACCGCGCCCCACCGCGCGCGGTCGACGGGGAACGACTCGCTCGTACCCAAGGTCCTCGGCATCGCCCTCGTGCTGCTGGCCGCCACGGCGGTGATCGCGTTCGCCTGGCCGATGCTGCGTGAACGCGATGGGGCCAAGGACACCCCGGCCGAGGTCGTCCCGACGGTGGCTTCGACGACCGTAGCCAAACCGGTCGAAACGCCGCCCGACCCGGGCGTCCTCGTCCCAGACGACATCCCGGTGGTCTCGGACGCGTCGTTGCCTGTGGCTCGACCTTCGAGTTCGGACCGCGCGCGTGACAAGCGCCCGCGACCTGGGTCTACGGTACCGCCTCCGCCACCCGGGTGGGAGTCCTTGCCGTCGCTCACGCTGGACCCGGAAGCGCCCTAGCGTCCTTCAAGCCCCCGCCACAAGGCGCGCACACGACCAGCGTTCGGCCGATCCCCAACGAACGTAGACTCGTGCTACCACTTCTTCTGGAATGCGATCCGCGGCAGCACGTTGGACTCTTCTTGCGACAGCCAGCCTCATTGCCCTCCTCGTCCTCGTGACCTATGCCGGCTCCCTGTCGAACGGCCCCGTGTGGGACGACCGCTACCTCGTCACGGAGAACCCCTACCTTCGATCCTTCGACGGGCTGAGGGTCCTTCTGGAGAATGATCTGTGGACCGCATCGGGCAAGCGAGAGCCCAGCAGCTTCTACCGGCCGCTCACGATGGTGACGTTCTGGGTCAACGCCCAGGTGGCGGGTGTATCGGCGGCGTCCATGCGCGCGGGCAACGTTTTTCTCCACGCCGTGAACGCGGTGCTGCTGTGGCTGTTGCTGCGACGACTCCTCGATCCACCGCGAGCGATGCTTGCCGCCATCATGGCAGGACTGTGGGGCGTGCTTGCCATCAACGGTGAGCCGGTGCTCTGGATCTCGGGCCGGTTCGATCCCCTCACCGCGATGGCGGCGCTCGCGTGCATGCTCGCCAATCGCCATCGAGGTGCGGCGGGCACGGCCCTGGTCGTGGTCGCGGCCGCGTGCGGCTTGCTCTTCAAGGAAGCTTTCATGGGATGGCTCCCGCTGCTGCTCCTCGACGACCTCTTGCTGCAACGACGCGCACCAAGGACGCTCGTTCCGAAGTATGTGGCCCTCGGCGCCGTCGTGGGCCTCAACATCTTGCTGCGGAAGGCAGTGGGGATCCCGTCGCTGTCGGTGGTGGCCGAGACGGGACTTCAGACCCTCGTGGAGTCCTACCTGTACACGTTCGCCACGCTCGTCCCGCGTGCGTTCGTACCCTACGGACTCGACCCGTTTCATCCGTACGCCGCGCTGTCCCTGCCCGCCAACGTTGCGCTGGGGTCCCTGCTGGTCGGAGTGACCGGATGGCTTGGGTGGCGTGCGTTGCGACGGGGGGCCGGGCCGCACGCACGGGTCTCCGCGTTCGGTTGGTGCTGGCTGGTGCTGGGGCTGGTCCCCGCGAGCTTGACGGGGCCCAACCTGTTCATGATCGGTGATCGGTACGCTTACCTACCCTTCATGGGGCTACTCATCCTCGGCTTCGCGGAAGTGCACGCGCTCACACAACGCTTGCGACAACGAACCCTCAAGGCGGAGGTGCTCGTCGGCGCCATCCTTGCGCTCGCAAGTCTGGGACAAGCGTGGGCGCTCACTCGACGGATCCCTGATTGGAAGGACGACAAGACGCTGGCGGAAGCATCGGCTCGCGCCCACACGAACAACCCCTACGCCCTGTACACGCTGGGGACGATGGCCATCGACGACGGGGATCTCGACCGGGCGGAACGATTGCTGCTGGTCGCGGCCGACGGCAACCCGAGGTGCTGGAGAACGGCGAACGCGTTGTGCGTGCTGCGCCTGCGTCAGGGCCGGTACGGGGAAGCGCTGGCGGCCTGCCAGCGGAGCCTCGCGATCCACGGGAGCAACCCGCGGGCGTGGGTCAATCTCGCGAGCGTGCACGTGAACGAGAAGCGCTGGCAGCATGCGCTGGAGGCGTCGCTCAAGGCGGTGGAGGTCAAGCCGTTCTTTCCGGAGGCGCGATACCTGGCCGCGGTGTCCTACGCGAACCTTGGTGATCTGGACCGGGCTCGTGAGCACATCGCGGTGGGGCTGGCGGAGGATCCCACGCACGCGGGGTTGATCGATCTACAGGCGCAGATGGCGCGACGGGGGAAGTGAGCAACCAGCAAGCCTCACACCCACCGCATCACCACAAGCGCGACGATCGGGATCAACACACCCACCCCGAGCAGCACGCCTCCCCTGCCCTTCCACCCACGCCGCCCTCGCACCACGATCGTCCCCGAAACCGCAAGGAACAGGAGCAGCACCGCGTACGCATCGGCTAGGTAGGTCCACACGCCACGCCCCTCGTTGAGATGAAGGAAGTGCAGGTCGCGCAGGACCCAGCGATCCTTGCGCACGGTCTGGGTGATCGCTCCCGTCGTGGTTCGGTACTCGACGGTGTCGTCATCGCCCTGACCCCAGAACATGCGGATCTCGTCCGGCCCCCGCCAGAACACGTTGCGGGGAGCGCCGGAACGACCGGTCATCGCGCCGATCTTTCGCACGAGGGATTGCTCCTCCTCACGCGTCATCTGGGCGGCATCCGCTTGCAGGATCGTTCGCCGCTCCGCGGGCAGGTTCTCGATCAGGTTCGCGGGCGTGCCGAGCGCGCGCGTCTGCTCGCTCTCGGAGCGGTTGTAGTTCCAGTGATGGGCGTGGTTCACCGCGATGCCCGACACGGCGTAGGCGAGCGTGAGCCCGACGCACAGGAAGCCGACATCACGGTGGAGGGAGACGAGGGCGGGGCGCCAGCGCATGGCAACCAAAGGCTCAGAGGAACTCGGCGCCGGTGGCGTGCACGATCACGCGCTTGACCGGGCCGTCGATCTTCGAAGGGTCACCGATCTTGTGGCCTTCGGCGTAGTGGCGTGCGGCGGCGGGGGCCTCCTCGGTAACGTCGACCTTGCCTTCGATCCGGACCTTCTTGCCGATGGATCCGGCGGGAACGAGGAACGCGGGGTTGGTGATGACACGGACGAAGGTGCCGGCCCTTTCCCCTTCGTCCTGCATGGAGAACCAGCCCCTGCGGTGATGGCACATGGCGTTGACGTCGCCTTCGAGACGAACGGTCTTGCCGGCGTAGGCGTCGGGCTTGGCGACGAGGTCCTTGACCGAGACCTCCTCGGCTCCGGTCAGCGCGGTCCCGACGATCGTCATCTCGGTGCCGGTCTTGGGATCCTTGGCCTTGCGCAGGGTCTCGTCGGTGGCTGCCATGCCGTGGTCGTCGGCGCAGCCTCCCGCCTTCTCGTGCTCGGTCGCGGCGGGTTTGTCGGGGACCACCGCCGCGGGCGTGGTGACGGGAGGCTTGGGTTCCGCCTGCTCCGTGGGGGGCGCCTCGCACCCGAGGGCGAGGATCGTGAGGAAACCGAGCATCAACCGACCAGTCTTCATGGCGCACTCCGTGATTCGGGGACGCAGCATCCTAGCCCCGCGCAGCGCCATTGCAACGACGCCGCGCCCGGCTTGCGCTTCCCCCGATCGCCGAAGACGTGGCAAGGTGCGGACATGCTCGTGCCTCCGGCCCTGTGCCCGGGCGACCTGATCGACGTGGTCGCACCTTCCAGCCCATTCGACAGGACGCTGGCCTGGCGGGGCCTGGGATGGCTTCGGCAGCGCTACCGCGTGCGGTTCGACAGGGGCATGTTCGACATCACGGGTTACCTGGCGGGCCACGACGATCGCCGGGCTGCGGAACTCGATCGGGCGATGCGGGCGACGGACTCGAAGGCCATCGTGGCCGTCCGCGGCGGCTATGGGCTGCACCGCATCGCTCCCGGGATGGACTGGAACGCTTTCCGCGCTCACCCGAAGTGGCTCGTCGGCTTCTCGGACATCACGGTGCTGCACGTGGAGGCGTCGGCGGCGGGGGTTGCCTCGATGCATGCACCCATGGTGGCCGCTCTCGGGCGGTGCCACGAGCCCACGCGCTCCCGCTGGGTGGATGCGCTCGAGCATCCCTTCCGCCCTCGACGATGGTCGAACCTGGGAACGCTGCGAGCCGGGGAGGCGTCGGGCACGAGCTTCGGTGGCAATCTCACGGTGATGCACGCCTGCGCGGCGGCGGGGAGGCTGCGCGTCCCGGATGGGGCCGTCCTCTTCCTCGAGGACGTGGGCGAGCGGCCCTACCGCGTCGACCGGATGCTGACCACGCTGGTGGTGGGCGGGCACTTCGACGGGGTGCGCGGCGTCGTGCTCGGCGAGTTCACAGACTGCTATCCCGGAGCGGATAAAATATGTGTACATGACGTGCTGCGGGACCTGCTCGGATCGCTCGGGATACCGATCGTCACACGCTTTCCCATAGGACATGGCGAAGAAAACGATCCCCTTCCCCTGGGAATCATGACGAGCTTGCGCGCCACCGACGGGGAGAGTTGGCTATCCCTAAACGGATAGTCTTCCGTCAGGGTTTTTCCACATAGGGAACCGGCGCATACGGCGGGACCGGCATCGGGTCGACGCGGAGGTCTCCCCCGTCGCGCCCATCGTCCAATGCCTTCACAGCAGCATCCTGGGGCCGCGACTCCCGCTCCTGCGAGGGGGAGAGAGAGGCGTCGGTGGGTGCCGACTTGGACTGTGGCGTGCACCCCGCGAGCACGACGGCCATCGCCGAGCCCGCGAGAGCGGAACGCAGTCCCCCGGGCACGCGCCGTTCCCGACCGCAGAAAGGACATTCACGGTCCGCCACGCGAACGTGCCGAGAGCAGCGTGGGCACACAACCAAGGGGAGGTGCGTCATGAGGGGCCTGCGAACAGACGCCTAGCGTTGGTGCTCTTCGTCCGATCCGCTGACGGGTCCGGCAGGCTCCATGATGAGCTCTTCGTCGTCGACTTCCTCGGCCTCGTCGAGCGACTCGATGAGGTCCTCGGGCACGTAGTCGGGCTGCGCCCGCTCGTCGAACCCCATGTCCGCTGCCGGGTACTCGTCCGTCGTGTTCGGCGTGCCAGAGTTGTACCCCGGGCCCGCCGCCGGCACCTCGAGGGAGTCCTGCAGTCCCTGGGGCGCGTGCGGATCGTACGGCTCCTCGTCAAAGGAAGCCTCGCGGTCCGGGGGGAGGTCGAACTCCTGCGTCGGCTGGACAGACTCCTGGTAGTCCTCGTCCATGGCCTCGGCGCCTGCGCCAGGGGGTATCGTGTCCGACGGGAACTCGTCGTCCGGGATGGGTGCGGGCACGCCGGGAGGGGGCATGCGAGGCAGGTCCTGGAGCTCACCCGGGTCCGGAGGAAGCTGGGACATGGGCTTTTTGAGCATGTTGCTCTTGGCCCGCTCCAGCCCTTCCTGCGCCTCCTTGTCGCCCTGCTTCATGCGCAGGACGCGTCGCCACGCATCGGCGGACTCACGCGGGTCGGCGAGGCGTTCCTCCCAGAGGCGGGCGGCCTGACGCGCAAGCTCGGCGCGCATCGCAGGGTCCTTGCCGCGCAGGATCTGGTCTTCGAGCAGCTGAACGACGCCACGCCAGTCCCTGAGCTCGATCAGGATGGCGTGCAGCTCATCCGTGGTCTCTTTGTCGTGGGGGGAGAGGTCGTGCAGACGTTTCAGGTCCTCCGCGGCACCCTGCAGGTTGTTCAAGTGATGCCGACGAAGCACCGCGCGGCGCGCCACGAGCTGCCGAACGAGCGGGCCGTCGAACACCTGCTCGAGCGCCTTGCCGAGGGTCTCCTCCACACGCCGAAGATCCCCAACCTCGTCGCCCAAGGCCTGCAGAGCGTCGAGGGACTCTGCCTCGACATGCGTCACGATGGACTCCCCAATCCACGCGAACGCCCGGTCCGTGTCCCCGAGCTCGCGATGCGCAATCAAGGCCGCCCTGCGCAGCAACGCGCTCCGGGTTCTGCCGCCGTCGCGCGCCCCGTGCGTGCCGGATGCCAGCGACGTGGCCAGCGCCGTACGCAGCTGCTTGGTCCCGGTCGCCTCGTCACCGGCGCGAGCCGCCTCTTCGAGAACTTCGAGGATGTCGTCGCGCACGCCGGCCCCGAGGGCAAGCTCGAACATCGCTTGGGCACGGTCGAGGGCGCCCTGGGCTGCGGCCACCTGCGCGGCGCGAGCCAGGGCTTGCAGCTTGTCCGCTGGGTTCTTGCAGCGGCCCACCTGTCGTTCGTACAGGTCGATGATCAAGCCCGGCTCCGTCACGAGCTGCCCCAGACGTTCGAGCAGCAGCTCGATTTCCGAAGGCGCAATACTGGTCAGCCCCTGCTCTCCGTGCTGGGCGGCTTCCTGGACGGAGACGCCGGCCTGCACGAGCACCTCGGCTTGCCGTACGAACTCCTCGGCCCGCTCCGTTCCGGCCAGCTCCCGCACACGGACATCGTGCGCAGCGCCCAGAGCGTCGAGGTCCTGAAGACGCACGGCGATCTCTTCGAGATGCCCGACGATCTCTTCGGTCGCGCCGCGAGAACGGATGAGCTCGACGGCAACCTGGGCCGCATCCTGGTCACGACCCATCTCGAGGAACCGCTCGAAGGCGCCGCGGAACGCTTCGTGCTGCTCGGTGCCGGCGGCCACCGAGTACCAGTCGCGCAGCTTCATGGCGACGATGCCCTTGAATCCGAGCTTGTCGCCGGTGTGCACGTACGCATCGCGGCAGGCGCGGTCCCCTTCGTCTGCAAGGGGCTCGAGGACGGCGAGAGCTTCTTGTCCCTTGTCGAGGCGGTCTTGCAGGATCTCGGCGAGACGACAGGCCAGGCTTGAAGCTTCCTCCGGGTCTCCCTCGATCTCGACGAGCACGGCGAGAAGCTCGGCGGTGCGCTCCCAGGCTTCGACGCTCTCGCACAGCTCAACGAGACGGGCGACGGCGTCGAGGTCGTCCGAGTCCGCCTGATAAACGGCCTCGAAGGCGCGGATGGCGCCGCGGGGGTCATCGAGGGGACCCTGGTACAGGTCGGCGAGACGCCGGCCGGTCTCGACCTTGCGCTCAGGCTCGGAGACGATGGCCAGGAGCTTCTCGAGGGCGGTCACAGCCCCCTTCGGGTTGTCGCGACGCTCCTCGAGGTTGGCGAGGGCTTCGAGAGCAGCAAGGTTCTTCGGATCGAACCTCTCGAGAACGGACTCGTAGGCGGAGATGGCGCCATCGATGTCCTCGACGTCTTCGGCGAGAACGGTGGCTTCGCGCAGGACGATCTGGGCCTTCTCGGCAGGGTCCTCTACGACCGCCGCGAGGCGGTGCAGGAGAGACGCTTCTTCCTGGAACTCGCTGTGCTCTCGGGCATCGTCGGCGAGCAAGGCGAGGGCTTCGACGTCCTCTGCGTCTTGCACGACGAGCAACAGCGTTTCCCGGGCGCCTTCGACGTCGGACAGTTGCTCGCGTTGCATCTGCGCCGCGCGCTTGCGCAGGGCGAGACGCGGCTCCTTCTGGAGCAGTTTCTCGGCGCGACGTAGCAAGCACTGGATCAGATCGTCGACGCGGTCCGCCTCGAGGTAGCGCTGCTCGAGCGCATCGGCGTAGGTCGCATTCTCGGGTTCGAGATCAGCTGCCTGCTCGAGGCGAAGGATAGCGTTGGATCCTTCTCCCGCCTGGAAGAGATAATCCGCTTCCTTGGCGTGCAGCGCGGCCTTCTTCTTCGGGTCGTCGACGAGACCCGCACGCTCGCCCGCCGCGTGGGCAGCATCTTCCCACCGCTCGGCCCCTTCGAAGGCACGCTGGGCAGCTTCCCATGCGGCATCGCTGGCGATGATGTTCGCAGCCTCCGCGTACGCGTCGCCCGCGCCACTCTTGTCGTCGATCTTCTCGCGCAGCTCACCGAGCTTCATGAGCAGGGATTGACGCGTCTCGTCCGTGTCGATGCCACCGACGCTGTCGGCGATCACCTCTGCGGCGAGATCGAACCGCTCTCCCTTCTCGAAGAGCTTGACGGCGTTGAGGATGGGTGAGTCGTCGCCGAGCATGATCGCAGCGAGTCGTCCCCAGGCCTCGCCGGCCGCGACCGGATCCTTGCGCTTCTGCTCGTGCATGGCGGCGAGCTTCTTGAGCAGGCCGATCTGCGCTTCCGAGTCAGGAGCGTCCATTACCTCCTGATCGAGCAGCACAGCGAGGTCGTCCCAACGCTGGCCCTTCTCCAGAAGGCGGCGAAGGTTGTCCCGCGCTCCCGCGTCGATCTGGGCAGCTTGCTTCAGGGCCTGAATCGCACCGTCCACGTCACGCAATTGTTGCTCGCAGATGTTCGCGACCTTGGACAGGTACTTCCGCCGCTCGTCCGACGCCAAACCCGATACGCGGGATGCCGCTTGGTAGACGTCGCGCAACTCGGCGAACTTGCGCTTGGCGCGCAGGTGCTCGTCGACCCAGCTCAGGGCCTCGGGTGACACGGGGTCGTGCCGAAGCACCTCCATGTACTTTTCGAGCGCCTCGCGCGCCTTGTGTTTGGCCGCGAAACCACCGGCCTCATCCAGCAGCGCGGAGAGGCGCTCGGGGCTGAGCTTGTCCCCAGGCGGGGGCACGGAGGGAACCACGGGAGCCGCGGGCTCCTCGACGACGGGCTCCGGAGCATACTCTGCGGCGCCAGGTGCCGGGTACTCAGGCTGCCGAGGCGCGGAAGGCGGCTTGGCTGCGGCAAGCTGCGCAGGGGCTGGCGCGGACGGCCGCGGCTCCGCCCGCAACGCAATCGACCCAGGCGCGGGTATCTGTTGCCCCGCTTCCTGCAACTTCGCCCCAATCTCCTGCGCCATCGCCCCCGTCGGATTCGCGGACAGGTACTTCTTCCACCACTGCGGCAACTCCGCCGCACGACCAAGCTGCTCGCCATAGTACGTCGCGAGCTGGATCGCTCGGTCGTTGGTCGGGTCGATCTCCAACGCCGCGAGCGAGTACGAGTAGCCATGCTCGCCGTCGTAGCTCTCCGCCAACGCAACGAAAAGCTGACCTCCCTCGAGGACGTCTTCGTCACCCACGGGGTGGCCGAGACGAACACGCTCGAGCACCGACGTGGCCTGCTCTTGCATGAGGCCAGGGTCGTCGGGCGCGTAAGCGCGAAGCTGGCGGAGCGTATCGGTGAGGGTCGCGAAGTCCTGCGCGAGCCGGCACACGTCGGCCTGATCGCGATAGAGGGCCATCTTGCGCTCGTGGTCGGCGACGAGGGCCTGCTCCATCGCGAACAAGGGGAGGGCCTCGGCGTACTGCTGCTGCGCCTTGAGCAGCTCGCGAGCGGAGTAGATCGCGAACACCGATTGCGGGTCGGTCTCGTACGCACGCTTGAAGTTGTCGAGCGCACGCATGGGCTGGGACAGCGGCGGCTCGGCCCACAACGTGCCGAGCTCCTCGTGCATCGCGGCGAGCTTCGCTCGGAACGCATCGTCTTGGGACGCGACCGGCGCAAGCAACTTGGCGCGCTTCTCCAGGAGCGCCACCAGGCCCTTCACATCGCCCTTGTCTCGGTACAGCTGCGCCAGCCGGTCCGCGGCGACGTCCTGCGTCGGGTCCTTGACCACGGCCAGCAACAGCACCTCGGCAGCGTGATGCGCATCGCCGAGCGTGGTCGACCAGACGTTCGCCGCCTCCGACAACCAGTGACTCGCATAGGCGGGATCAGGCGTCTCCCGACCCACACGCTCGAGCAAGGTCGCATAGGATCGCGGATCGCTTGCGCCTGCCTGGTGTGCGTAGGTCAGTGCGTCTTGATCGTGGGGATTGGCTACCAGCCGTTGGACGATTGCGTCGACTTCGCGGGGATCCATCTCGGGCCGGGACGCTACCACGCGCGGAAAGCATGCGGCAACGAACCGTTTGGTCAATTCGAAGCGCGACCTACTCGAAGCGACCGTACTTGCTCGTGGAGGTGGATGTCGGAGGAGGCACCGGGGGAGGCGCCGCCGTCGTCGGCGTCGTGGCAGCAGGCGGCTGCCCAGCCGTCTTCGGCGGAGAAGTGCCTGTTTGCGGCGGCCGAGGGGATGTTCGGGTGGACGCCGGCCCGACCATCTTTCCAGGTTCTGTCACAACCGGCAGGTTGTCGAGCGAGAGCGTTGGTTCGTGCGCGGATGACCCAGGGGCACCGTCGGCCGCGAACTCGAACACAATGTCGTCGTCCTCAGCGGCCACGGCCGGCACAGCGGGGTCTGCCACAGGCGCGGACGCCATGGCTCGCCACAGCAGCAAGCCAGCCGCAACCGTCCCGATCAGCGCCGACACCACGCCGGCCACCATCCATCGCCGACGACGCCGCACCGCCGTGGGCGCGAGGGTCGGCAGCGGGTTGTTCGCGCTCGAGCCACGACGCGTTCGGAACGCGGGAGCAACGGCCGGAAGGGACGCGGGGAAGCCTCGCTCGGCGTTGTCCAGGGCGAGAATGAAGGTCTCGGCGCTGTCGGGCCGATCGACCGGGTCCTTGGCGAGCGCCCGCAAAATGACCCTCTCGAGCTCCGCGGGAATCTCCGCCTCGGGCGCGATCTCTCGCGGGGCCACCGGCTTGGTCTTGATGTGCCGCGCCATCACCACGACCGCTTCCTCGTCGTCGAAGGGCGGGATGCCTGTGACCATCTGGTAGAGGATCACGCCGAGGGAGTAGATGTCGCTGCGCGCATCCAGTCGAAAGCCCTGGGCCTGCTCGGGAGACATGTAGCGCGGCGTTCCGAACACGGTCCCGGCCTGCGTCTCGAGGGCGTCGATCGCGCGCTCCTCACGCATGAGCTTCGCGATTCCGAAGTCGAGGATCTTGCAGATCTCCCGGCTGGGGGCGCCCCCGACGTCCGGCACCTCCGTGAGGAAGAGGTTGTCGGGTTTCAGGTCGCGGTGGATGATGCCCTTGGAGTGTGCCTCCGAGAGCGAGGTCAACGCGCCTCGCGCGAAGTGGACAGCGTCGCGAATCGGGAGTCTGCCCTCCCTGGCGAGGCGTTGCCCGAGCGACTCTCCCTCGAGCATCTCCATCGCGAGATACACGGACCCGTCCTCGGCCTCGCCAAAGTCGTACACCGTGACCGTGTGGGGCGACTGCAGCTGGGACATGGACCGCGCCTCACGCGCGAACCGGGCCCGCGACTCGACGTCGATCGTGCGGTCGTACCGCATGATCTTGAGGGCGACCCACCGCGCCATGCGGTCGTGCCACGCCCGGTACACAGCCCCCATCGACCCGGAGCCGAGACGTCCCACGATCGTGTAGCGCTGGGCCACCGTCCGCCCGAGCATGATGTCCCCGCGCGCGGCCTCCACGTCAGCCTTTCGAAGGATCGCATAGCCCTCGTTGGGACAGAACGTGATGGGCCCCTCTTGCGGGCCCGGGGGCGGGTACTCCGTGCCACATGCAGGACAAACGCGCAGGCCCCCCTCGCCCAATGGCGAACGGACCCAGGCTCCGGAATGCATGGCAGCGCTCACGTTGGTGGACCAAGCCGCGAATGGCGAAACCGTCCGCGGAGATCGCGCGCGGTCGGACAGGACCGTGCGCCCTCCATCCTGACTCCGACAGGGCGGGTGAGGCAAGGTTTGTTGCGTCCCCCTGTCGAGGAACGGCCTACATACAGCGCATGGCAGCCCGCGACTCGGGGGTAAACGACGGGTAGCCCGTGATGGTGCTCTTCTTCCAAGTGTCCTGCACGACCACGCCGCACCGGCCACCGCCACAGTCGGAGTCCCGACAGCAAGCCGGGGCGGACCCCCAAGGGATAAGGCTCGACGGCATGCACTGACGGATGAACTCGGACCCGTCGATGTAGTAGTCGCAGAAGCCCGAGCCGCAGTCCGAATCCTTGCAGCAAGGCCCCATGCACTCCTTGGTGTCGGCCCCCCAGTCCAAGTACCGGGTGCAGTTCTTTCCGTCACACGCGGAGTCCCCATCGCACGCAGCACCCTGCCCTGCCCCGGTCCCGATCACACTCCCGGAACAGGACCAACCAGCCGCTGACCATGCGCATGCGTTGCCCGCGCACGTGTCGTTCTTGCAGCAGACGTCACGACAAACCGAATCGAGACACTGGGCGGAGCGACACTCGGTGGCGACACCACACCCGGCCCCCGGAGGCAGAGCTCCGGGAGGTTGTCGGTTCACCGCAGAGGCCGGAAAACACGCGGTCCCCCCAAGGTCCGTCGCCACGCAAACGGAGCCGTCGGCACAGTCGACTGAACTGCAACACGGAACCGAGCACCGAGCACCGAAACCGGAGGGGGAGATGCAGAGCAGCGAGCCCTCGCAAGGGTCCGTTGCGGAGCACGTTTCGCCATACTTCTTGAGCGGCACGCTGGCGTCCACCTCCGTGCCACCCGTTCCGCCCGTAGCGGTGCCCCCCGTGCCTCCCGTCTCTCCGCCCGTGCCTCCAGTCACACCCGTTCCACCCGTTCCACCGGTTCCGCCCGTGCCGCCCGTGCCGCCCGTAGCCCCCGTCCCCCCGGCTCCCCCCGTACCGCCCGTCCCGCCCGTTCCCCCGTCGCCAGGGACGGCAATTACACACACCCCGTTCACACACGTCTGTCCCTGCGCACAGGCAGGAGGCCCAACCGCCCCGTCATCCCGGCAGTGAACCGTCCCAAGCTCCGTCTCACCGACCACGAGCTGACAAGCCCCCGCACCCACGACTACGAACACCAGCCAGGGCGTCCACGTGCGTGACTTCATGCTTCGTCTCATGCGCCTTCCCCGTCCAGCCAAGAGTCCGACGACTCGCCGCACATCGTAGCGCAACCCAGAATCCCGCGCCCGTCCATGGTCAGAACCCAACCCGCAGCGAAGCGGCCGCACCGCCAGGCAACACCGCCACCGCCGGCTCCCACCCCCGAGCCGTCGACGCTTCCGGCTCCGCATCCCGCGTGAAGTACAGCAGCATCGCCGCCGTTCCCGCCACGACCCCCACGCCAAACCCAATGTCCGCGTACAGCGCCATCTGCTTGGACCGGTCGCCGTTGTCGACGAGATCCTGGTACTCCGTTCCCCCCCCTGTCGTGGGAGGGTCTTCGTTCCGGCTCTTCATCGCCTCGAGCCCAAAGTACGTCCCACCGGCAAGTCCCAGCCCCGCCAGCACCCCCACCCCGATCACCCAGCCATCCATCCGCCCCTTGCCTTGCTCAGGCTCGTCGCCCTGCGCCCCCGCGGCGGCCTCTTCCTGCTCTTCTTCTTCCTTCTCGCGTGCCGCCAGCTCGTCCCGCGCCTTCTCGAGCCGCGCAATGATCTTCTCGACCCGCTCCTGCTCCTCCGCGTCGTCGATCATCAGCACGTAGCGGCGATAGTAGTCGATCGCGGGGTCGACCTCCTGCAGCTTCTCGTGGATGACGCCAAGGTTGTACAAAAGATCAGCCCCCTTCGGGTCGATGCCCAGAGCCGTCTCGAGCTGCTCGATCGCCTCGCGGTAGCGCCCGTTCGCGTAGTGCTCCCGGGCCTTGTCGAAGTGCTTCTTGGCATCGGCTTCCGCGGAACGCCCCGACTGTCCGAGCACGACACCCGCCGCGCGAGCGGGTTGGGCCCACGCCTTCGGCGCACCTGCCAGGCTCGCAAGAGCCACCAGACCGATGGGAACGACAATGGACACGGTCTTGCGCATCACTCGACATCATAGCGTAAGGTGCCCCCAGGCTGTCGCGTTCTGTGCACTGGAAGGAGCCACCATGCGACGCACCCCTTGGATTGCCGGCTTGATCACCTTGCTCTCGACCTTGCCCGCGTCAGCCCAGACCTACGCGGACCCCCCTTACCCTCCCCGGCACGGACAAGCCCCCGTGTACTACCCGGTCGACCCGCCCCCGCCGGAGGACCCCTACGACACCCAGGCCTGGCGTCGCAGCGAATTGTCCCCGTTCCGGTTCCACGTCGGGGGCGCAGGTCGCATCCTCGAGGACGAGGTCACCCCCGGCCTCATGACCGCCCTGGACATCGGTCGCGGGCCCGCCGGCTTCCGCCTCTCAGGTTCCTGGCTCCGCGTAGGCTCAGACGATGGTGTCGCCCACTACACCGGCGAGCTGACTCTCGACCTCGGCGGGCGCATGAGTTGGCGCCCCGTGCTGGGCGCAGGCGCAGGGCTGGCTCGCGTGTACGAAGACAAGCCCGACGGCGAAGGCACCGACGCCAAGTCCTTGGGCGTAGGTCTCGTGCGCGCCGCCATCGAGTACAGGATCCCCGTGGAAGCAACCGATACCCGCGCGGGCCTGAGCGTGATCGGCATGCTGCCAGCCATCCGAGCCGAAGACGCTCCCGACCTCAAGCCCTGGTTCGTCATCACGGCCTCGGTGGGCGTGGGCTTCTGACGCTGCGGGCAACTTGGCTGTTTCCGTCGTTTTCTGGCACGACGGAACCCGAGCGGCCCAACCATGCCTCCTTCCTCCGTCGCCCGACGCATCGGCATCGCCTCCCTCATCTGGGGCGCGTCCATCTTTCTTTCCCGCATCATCGGGCTCGTTCGCGAGGCCGTCCTCGGCCGCATCCTCGGCGGCGGGCGCGAAGCCGACGTGTTCCTCGCGTCCTTCATCGTTCCGGACTTCCTGAACTACCTGCTCGCAGGGGGCGCCCTGTCGATCGTCTTCATCCCGATCTTCAGCAGCCACCTCGCCAAGGGCGACGCCGACCGCGGCTGGGAAGCCTTCAGCGTCATCGCGAACTTCCTCCTCCTGCTGCTCAGCGTGGCCACCGTCGGGCTGTGGCTCGGGGTGCCGTGGCTCGTCTCGATCGTGGCGCCCGGGTTCGACGATCACCAGCGTGCGGAGCTCGTCAACCTGACGCGCATCATCCTTCCGGCCCAGGTGTTCCACCTCGTGGGAGGCCTGCTGAGCGCTGCCCTCCAAGCGCGGGACAAGCACGGCCTACCAGCCCTGGCGCCCTTGCTGTACACGAGCTCGATCGTCGTGGGCGGGCTCGTGGGGGGAACCGAAGCCGGGGCCTACGGGTTCGCCTGGGGCGTGCTCATCGGCAGCGTGCTCGGGCCTTTCGGCCTGCCGCTCATCGGGTGCTTGCATGCGGGTCTGAGCTGGCGACCCGTCTTCCGCTTCCGCCACCCGGACCTGCGCATCTACTTGGTCCGGTCTCTCCCCATCATGCTCGGCTGGTCGATCGTGGTGGTCGACGACTGGTTGCTGGGACGCTTTGGCTCGATCGTGGGCGAAAGCACGATCGCCACGCTGCACTACAGCAAAACCTTGCTGAAGGTGCCCATGGGGGTGTTCGGACTAGCCGCGGGCGTGGCCGCGTTCCCGACCCTCAGCCGGCTGGTCGCGCAGGACGCGCGCGCAGAGGCCTACGACACGCTCTCCACGGCGGTGCGACGGATGCTCGTGCTGGCCCTTGCCTCGCAAGTGGTGTTGACCACGGCAGGACAGGAAGTGGCGACGGTGATCTACGGGGGGAAGATCCCACAAGATCAGTACGTGCTGATGGGTTGGGTGCTGGGGATCATGTCGCTGGGGCTTTGGGCGTGGGCCGCACAGACGGTGCTATCGCGTGGGTTCTACGCGCTCGGCAAGACCTGGGAGCCGACGCTGCTGGGGACGATCACGGTGGTGGTGACGTACCCGGTGTACTGGGGGGTGGCGCGCTACGGAGCGCTGGGGCTCGCGGGCGCCAGCGCGCTTGCGATCAGCATCTACACGCTGGTGCTGGCCGTGCGGTTGCGAACGTACTTTCCTGGGGTGGCGGACCACTACGTCCGGTTCGCGCTCCGCTTCGGCTTGGCGGTCACCGTGGGGATTGCGGCCGGACTGGCGGTACGGTTCTCCCTCGCCGATGCACACATGCTGCTTCGCGGCGGCGCGGCGGCCTCGGTGGGGGTTGCCCTGTTCGGTGCGGTAGCCTACGCCTTGCGGGCCGAAGAGCTTCGAGACGTCGTGGCCTGGGGCGTCAACAAGGTGCGGCGGCGGTTGCCCGGGCGGGGCTGAGACAGCAGGTCAGAAGAAGTTGCCGATGGTGAACTCGAACACGCTCGACTCTTCGTAGGCGAGCCGCTTGAGAGGAAAGCCCCACTCGAAACGCAGCGGGCCCATCGGAGAGAACCAGCGAAGCCCCAGCCCCCAAGACGTCCGCAGGTTCGTCAAGGAGTCCACGGAGAAGCACGGGTCGTTCACGGAGTAGACGCCGAGCGCTTCCATCGAGCCGTTGGACTGCTGGCTCTGCCCGCGCGCGGCGTTGCAGTACAAGCTCTCCGTGTTCCACGCGTTGCCGGCGTCGGTGAAGATGACACCGCGCACGCCAACCTTCTCGATGATCGGAATCTCGAGCTCGAGATTCTGGTAGTACATCAGGTTGCCGCCGATGTTCGCCCCGTTGTTGATCGGCGCAGCGTTCGGATCGAGGTGGGACGCCAGGGGCAGGCGGGGACCGATCGTGCGAAGACGGTAACCGCGAACATCGAAGATGCCGCCGAGGAAGAAACGGGCGAAGATCGGAACCCCCTCGGGGTTCGGGCTGGTGACGTAGCCGAGCGACGTGTTGAGTTTGGCGACGAAGCCGCCACCCAGGGAGTAGTAGAACCGACCCACGCCGCTGTAGCGAAGGAACTCGTTGTCGGAGCCAAGCTGAGGAGACGCCCACTCGGCGGAGCCGCGCAGGAACATGCCGCTCGACGGGAAGAGCCGGTTGTCGCGGCTGTCGTACGTGATGGCGGGGCGAAGGCTCGAGGTGAACCCATCGCGGAACAGGTTTGCCAGGGGAAGCCGGCGGAACACGGACACCGCAGAAGAGGTGCCGAGGAAGGTGGACCGGGCCACCGTGGAGACCTCGTCGTACTCGCCGGTGTAGGTGAGGGACGCGAAGGTGTGGGGACGGACCAAGGCATAGCCGAAGGTTGCGGCGCCACCGAGAGAGGTCTGGGAGAAGTCGTTGTAGATCCGCAGCTGGTCGTACAGGTCGACGGAGAGGGAGAAGTCGCTGTCGAAGAAGTAGGGCTCGTAGAAGCGGATGTTGATGAGCTGTCGCAGTCCGCTGACCTGAGCCTGAAGGGCGAGGGACTGGCCCGTGCCGAAGAGGTTGGCCTGCTGGACCTGGGCGGTGGCGATGAAGTTCTCGATGGAGGAGAAGCCGGCCCCGACCTGGAAGGTACCCGTGGGCCGCTCCACGACCTCGATGTTCACGCGGATCTTGTCGTCCTCCGAGCCCTGCTCGGTGGAGAAGTCGACCCGCTCGAAGTACCCGAGGGCGATGATGCGGCTGCGCGATTGCTCGAGCTTGGTCTCGCTGAACAGGTCCCCTTCCTCGACCTCCATCTCGCGACGCATGACCTTGTCGCGCGTCTTGGTGTTGCCGCGAACGGTGATGCGTTCGATGTGAACGAGCGGACCGCGCCGGATGGGGACGACGACGTCGACGAGCTCGCGCTCGGGGTCCAGGTTGGTTTCGGGGTCGGCCTCGACGTTGGCGTAGCCTGCGTCACGGTACAGCGTACGAACGCGCTGCAGGTCCAAGGAGAGCTCGGCACGCTTGAAGACGTCGCCGGGCTTGGCGCGCACCATCTCACGCAGGGCGCGCCGCCCGCCGAGGGGCTCGACTTCCCTGCCTTCCGCGTCCACCTCGTACACGCGCAGGCGACGAATCTTGTATTGGGGGCCCTCCACGAGGCTCAGGGTCAGCTCGATGCCCGTGCGGTCAGGGGTCAGATCCACGCGGGGCGCGGCCACCTGCACCGAGAGATACCCACGGTCGTAGTACAGCGCGTTGAGCATGAGCACGTCGCGCTCGAAGGCGTCCTGGCGGAAAGGACCCCCGGAACCGAACGCGAGGAAGCCGCCCTGGCCCGTGTACATGACCTCGCGCAGCTCGGCCTCCGTCACGTTCTCGTTGCCGATGATCGTGACCCGTCGCACCGAGACCTGGTCGTGCTCCTTGATCTTGAAGGCAATCACGACCTCGTTGTCCCGCTGGGGGATGACCTCGTGCTCGACCTCGGCGAGGAAGTAGCCTTCCTCGGCATACATATCGCGGATCTTCTGCACGGAACGACGAATGGCAGGGTAGCTCAAGATCGTGTCGTTCTTGACCTCGACCGCCTCCTCGAACTTCTCAGCCTCGATGGCGACGTTGCCCTCGTACGTCACGGTCTTGACGTTCGACCGCTCGCGGATGATGAAGCGGATCCGAACGCCGTCGTCCTTGCGGGTCAGGTCGACGACGATGTCGTCGAAGAAGCCGGAGTCCCACAGCTCGCGCACGTCGCGGGTGAGCTCTTCGGGGCGGAAGAGCTGACCGGTGCGGGTGCGCAGGTAGGTCATGATGTCTTCGGCGGCAACGCGCTGGTTTCCGGCAACTTCGATGGCGAGGATGGGCAGCCCGCGGGCAAGCTCGGCCTCGGTGGGGGGAAGCTGAGGCGCGGCGCGCAGGGCGGTGTCGGCATAGGGGTCGTTGGCCCACGCGGAATCCTTCGGGTCCTTCGGGTCCTCGGGGTCCTTCGGGTCCTTGGGGTCCTTGGGGTCCTTCGGGTCCTTGGGGTCCTTCGGATCGCTGGTTCCGGACGGCGCAGGCGTGTCGGGCTGGTCACCGTCACCGGGCTTCGCAGGCTCTGCGGGCTGCGCACCGACGAAGGCGCTCACCAGCACCAGCATCGCCAGCATCGCACACGCAAGCCAGGCCCGGAGAAAACGGGATGGGACTGGATTCACGCGTTCCACCATGGCACGGCGAGGAGGATGCACATACGAGAGCGGTCCGCTCGTAGCCCATTGCGTCGAAGGTCTCAAGCTTGGTGAGTAGGGAGCGACCACGAAAATGTGAAAGCGTGCGGAGAATGGGCCGAGGCGGCGCATTCCGGAGGGGACCGACGGCCAGGGTCTGGGACCTCGCAACGCGCGCCGCCGCCGCGGCATCGAATTGCCCAAAGTAACCATTCCGCGCGTATACCGTTCGACCGGGGGACGGAACGAACTGACCGCATACCCACCTCGCGGCGCGAGGAAGCAAGGAGACCCACATGTTGGAGAATCGCGAAGGCAAGCGCGTACCGAACGTCAGCTTCAAAATCATCGAGGATGGCAACTGGAAGACGGTCACCACCGACGACCTGTTCAAGGGCAAGAAGGTCGTGGTGTTCTCTCTACCCGGCGCGTTCACCCCAACCTGCTCCTCCTCTCACCTGCCCCGCTTCAACGAGCTGGCGCCGGTGTTCAAGAACAACGGCATCGACGACATCGTCTGCATGTCCGTGAACGACACCTTCGTGATGAACGAGTGGAAGAAGGACCAGGAGGCGCAGAACGTCACCCTGATTCCCGACGGCAATGGCGAGTTCACGGACGGCATGGGCATGCTCGTGGACAAGTCGATGATCGGGTTTGGCAAGCGTTCCTGGCGCTACGCGATGCTGGTGGACGATGGCGTGGTGAAGAAGATGTTCATCGAGCCGCAGGTCGACGGCGACCCCTTCGAGGTGTCGGACGCCGACACGATGTTGGGCTTCGTGGCCCCGAAGGCCGAGAAGCCGAAGTTCTTCACGCTCTTCACGAAGAAGGGGTGCCCGCACTGCGCGCGCGCCAAGAAACTTCTCGACGAGAAGGGAATGCTCTACGAGGAGATCGAGCTGAGCCGGGACGTCACGACGCGCACCCTTCGCGCGGTGTCCGGCGGCGCGACCACGCCCCAGGTGTTTTTGGACGGCGAGCGCATCGGCACGGCCGACGACCTCGAGACGTACATCAAGGGCTGAGCCGCGCCCCCCGCCGCCGGTTGGCCTCCTAGATTTCCTCTCCCACGTCCGTGGACGGCCCCTGAAAGGGACCGGTCGTCCACAGGACGGCGGCCCCTTGCCTGCTCACGCGCGTGGCAAGTCCGACAGGGGATGCTTGGGATCAAGGTACATAGCCATCTTTCGCTCGAGGTACTCGCGCGCCTTGCCGCGCCACAGCATCCCCGGGTCCTTTCCGTCAAAGACCACCCTGGCGTCCTCGACCGTGACGGTCGCGTCGATCTTGACGACCAGGAAGCTGCCCTTGACCTTGGCGGTGGTGGGGCCGGTCCAGCTCACGCCGATGCCGTGTTTGTTGTCGAGGTAGTCCCCCAGGGCGCGAATGCGCTCGAGGGCGTGGTCGAGGCCGAGGGTGTGGTGGTGCTCGATGCGAAAGCTCATGTGGGGGCAGATAGTACCGGCCCGGGGAGGCGTCCAGTTCCCGCGCCATCCCTCTCCGCTCCGGATCACGTTCGGCTATCATCCCCCCCGTGAGCGCGTGGGAGCGAGCGGCGTTCGGGTGGTTGCGCGAAAACCTGGAAGGGGCCGCCGCGCAGGGCCCATCCCTCTCCATCGACGTCACCGGCACGGCCATCACGGCCTGCGTCGTCGGGGCCCGCAACACCGACCATGGGCTCGCCGAGCAGGTGAAGGTCCAAATGCTCGTTCGCCTCGACTCCGCAGTCGCTCCGCAAGCACCCTACCGAGCGCTGGCGCGAGCCACCCTGACCCTCCGGCCCAGGACGGTGGCCTTGGTTGGCGGACGTGCGAGCCGAGTGAGAGCGGGCCGACGGGCAAGTAAGGTCCTAGCGAGTCCGATCACGCCTTCGCGCCGCCACCAACCCTGCGGCCACGAGCGCGAGCCACCCGGCCGCCCCTGCCGGCTGACCGCTCGACGGCAAGGAGCAGGCGCAGCCGCCGTCGTGGGACACTTCCGACGTCTCGAGCGGCAGGGGCTCCGGTTGGGTGCTGCCGGGCGTGTTGCCGGGGGTGAAGCACGCGCCGATCGACGTGTCCTGCGACGTGCACTGCTCTTCCTGGGGGCAGAGGTTACCTCCCTCGCCGCGGCACCCGTCGATGCACACCGAGGTCGAAGGGTCACACACGCGTCCGGAGTACAAGGCGCCGCAGTCCGCATCCGACTCGCAACCGCAGTGGGCCGCGCCAGCCGTGCTGCTGATGCACACCCCGCCTTCCTCGGCGTTTTCGCACCCCACCGAGGTTCCATTCGCATCGACGTAGCAGGGCACGCATTCGCCCACCGACGTGTTGCACAGCGGCTCGGGCACTTCGCACAGCGAGACGTTCGTCGCGGAGCACTCGCCACAGCTGCCATCGGGCTGGCACGCGGGTGCTGACGGGGAGGTGCAATCCGCGTCCGATGCGCAAGGTTCGCAAACGTGCGACGACGGGTCGCAGTGGGGCTTGTTTGGAGGGCAGTCGGCATCGGAGCCGCACTCCCCGATCACGATGACGGTGTCTTGCTCGCCGACCTGGGTCGGGTCCGCGTCGCTGCCCCACGTCTTTTCCGCGCCGCCTGCCTTGCCCGCCGCGCGGAGGAAGGCCTTGTTGCGGATCTCGCCGTGGTCGACGGCAATCCGGGTGCGGAACTTCACCTCGACCTCGGTGCCCACGGCGATGTCGCCGCCCTGGATCGCCGTGGCACCCGCGCCCAGCCGAACGATGATCTTGCGGGAGGCCACATCGTACTCGGCCACGTCGTCGCCTGACACGTCCGTCGTGAAGCCCGGGCTACCGCCCTTCACGACCTGAATCGAGCCCGACACGAAGGTGAGCCCGGGGTCCAGCGCGTCCTCGAGGATCGCGCGAACAGCGCCATCGCTCCCGCTGTTGGTCGCGCGAACCGTGTACTCCAAGATGTCTCCCTGAAGCGCCGCGCCTCCGTTCACATCGACCACGGTCTTCGTCATGTCCCCGAAGTGGGGTGACCGATCCGTGATCGAGGTCACGAACCCTCCCAGGTAGTACTTGTCGTAGAGGGAATCGGCCTCGATGGTCGCCGACGTGTCCCCCGCGCTCAGCAACTGCGAGACGTCGACCGCGTGCAAGTCGTATCCCGCAAGGGAATCGGGGCGGCCGGACAGCTGCGGAACGTCACTCGCACCACAGACCGCCGCGCCCAGCCACGTCCGCGCCGAGCTGTAGAAGTTGTCCTCCTGCCCTGGATAAGACACCACTCGGGTGCCGTTCACGGCCATGTGGTCTCCCGCGTAGTCAGCGTCCCCTTCGTACGCGAAGGAGATGAGCTTGGCGTCAAACCCCACAGGGACCAAGAAGCCATCGAGCGTGACCATGGTCTTGGTGAGTACATCCTTCGCCGGAGGGTCCACGTGCGTGAGCCCGTCGAACAGCGCCA
This sequence comes from uncultured Polyangiaceae bacterium, assembly GCA_964488865.1. Classification (GTDB taxonomy): domain Bacteria; phylum Myxococcota_A; class Polyangia; order Polyangiales; family Polyangiaceae; genus MWCO01. The sequence goes on from CAZAWR010000082.1 coordinate 28,765, forward strand.
GGTTCCGCAAGGATTCGCCGGGCGCTTCGTACGCAACCACCAGCGACCAGCCAGTGTAGGCCACGTCCACTTCCACCCCGGCGAGGGCGATCCCCTCGACGTCCGTGACGCGGTAGGCCCGGGCTCCCTGGGAGGCCACGTAGGCCGTGACATCCGCGGACGATTGGTAGAATACCCAGCTGTCCCGGTAGGGGTGCGGCAGGGTTTCTGTCGAGTCAGCGTCGACGGAGAGCTTCGGGCAGGTGGCGCAATCGAGGACGGCGGTGGGGTCTGCGTTCGGGGCATCCTTGAGGGCGGCCCAGTACAAGCGAGCGTACAAGACCTTGGCGCCAGCCGGCAGGTCGAGGGTGGCGGCGGTTCGTGCTTGTGCGGCCGTCACCGATGGGTTCGCGAGCTCGTCACGCCAGTAGATGTCGGGGGCGGTGTCCGAGGAGGCGGACTCACCGGAGCACGTGACGGTGGCCCCTGGGGGCACAGGCTCGGCGGAGTGACAATCGAAAGCCAAGGGGGCGCCAATGACCCGCGCGTCTCCACGGACGTTGCCTTGGTAGCGAAGCACGGGGGTGCCCGCGGCGGCGAGGGAGGAGGAGAGGAGGGCAGCGGAAGCCAGAAGCCAGGGCAAGGAAGAAAAGGCGGAGCGTGTAAGGGTCATGACAACCTCGTGGAAGCGTGGGTCGGCGCAACGATTGACCCAATGTAGGTCACTGTAGACCGCGCGCATACAAGCCCCGAGCCAAGTCGTCAAGGAAGGATATTCTCAGCGAATTTGCCTGGAGATCGCGGGTTGGGCGCGGCCGAACTGAGATCCCCAGGATCCCTTGTGAGTAGGACAAGATCCCACATTTGAATCCCACGTTGCCGGGCGAGCAGGTGAGCAGATCCCTGATCCGGAGCGAAGCGCCTGGCGCAGAGCGTTATCTCGGGATCTTGCTTTTCGAACGGTGAGGCGCCACCCATCAGGTGGGTCGTGCTCCTTCCCACGGGTCGGGTCAGCATGCGTCCCTTCCCACGCACGACCCGTCGCTACGCAGCTACCCACATCCGCACAAGCAACGGGACCAATCTGCGGTTCTCTGCGGAATCTGCGGCCAACTCCGATGCCTCCGGATCTGGGATGGGATCCCTGATCCGGAGCGAAGCGACGGGCTGACAGAGCAACCTTTGGATCTTGCTCCACGAATGCCGAGGTGGTCTGCCACCCATGAGGTGGGCGGCGCGTGCGAGGGCTGGGATGGGGGCCTTGGCCGAGACAGCAAGGGGATTGTGACTCGGGGAGGATCCTGCCCCGTTGCACCCTCCCCCGAGCCAAGCCATACTTGAAAACGCTAGGGGGATCAGGGGGAACGTGCGCGGTCCGCTCCGCGCACCTTCACGGGTTCGCGATGCGAACCGAAGAAGGGGGGACGCCATGCAAGTGCAACTCACGTTCACTGAGCTGCGCGCGCTGCGCAAAATGCTCGTCGCGGAGTTGAGCGAGCTGCGCACGCAGGTGCACCATTCGCGCGGCACCGAGTTCAAGTGGAATCTGCGCCGACGAGAGGCCGGGATTCGCACACTGATCGACAAGCTCGACCGGGAGGAGCGCAGGGTCCTTACCGGGGTGGACGAGGCGACGAACCGCTACGTGATCGGCGGATGATTGGTTTGCTGAAATTTCGAACAGGGGGTGATGGATGAGACCGTCCAAGGCAGCGTTGCAGACATGGATTCTGGTATCCCATCGAGCCGGTGCGCACCTGCTCGCCATGGATCGAAAGACCCAGCACCTCGTCGGGGTGCGCTCGTGGGACCACCCCCAAGGGCGGCTTCACGCCAAGGCGGTGGAAGAGGACCGGTCCGGCCGAAAGTCGGACGCGCCCACGCTGGGCGCAAGACACAGCGAGCATCCCGAAGCCTCCCGGGCCCAGTGTGCGGACAGCTTCGCTTGCGAACTTGCCCGTTCCCTGGACGACGCGCGCCATCAGCGTGCGTTTCGCCATCTCGTGCTCGTGGCGCCCCCGCAGTTCCTGGGGCGCCTGCGGTCCAAGCTGTCGGCGCCAACCGCAGCCACCGTCGTGGGCACCGTGAGCAAGGACCTGCCTGACGCCGAACCCTGGCAGGTCGAGCGACTCGTCGAACAGTTCCTGCGCCCGTAGCATCGCCAACCCTTCCGCTCGGCGCTGAACGGGACTCCAACTGGCAGCCGAGCTCATGCCTCGGTGGTGATGGCCGGCCCGGCTCCAGCGGGTGTAGCCTCGCGTCCGTGCCCTTCCTTTCGAAACGTCGTTGCAGGGTCTGCTCCGGCCTCTTGACCGTACATCAGGAAGTTCGGGGTGGAATCTGCGACGAGCCTGCGTGCCGTCGTGCGCAGATCGACCGGGCGAGAACAGGGCGGGCCTTGGCCGCCGCCGAGGAGGCCGACCCTGGCCCGAACCGCGCTGCGTTCGTCATCGTCCCTGCTGATGTTGCCGTCCTCGGGCACCTTGCGGAAAAGCGAAGCCGACGCTTTCGCGACCACCTGAACGAGGTTGTCCCGCGCGCGTTCACTCCGGGCTTCGTCCCGCAGCCCTACTTCCCTGCCCTGCTTCCTTCGACCCAAGAGGCAGGAGTGCTCGCCGCCGCTTGCGGGATCTGCCGGGGCCAATGCTGCGCGACGGGGCGTACCCATGCCTGGGTCGACGAGGACGCGATCGGTCGAGCGCGCGCCCTCATCCCGGGCATCCGGCCCGCTCGCGTCCTCGAAGTGTACCTGGAGCACTTGCCACGCGTGCACTGCGTCGGCTCGTGCGTGTTCCAAACCAGCGCCGGTTGCGCTCTCCCCACGCCGCTTCGTGGCAGCGTCTGCAACGGGTACTTCTGTCCGGGGTTGCTCGCCCTCTGCGACCTGCTTCGAGGCGGAGCGCGCCGCGTGTTCGTCGTCGCCATGGATGGACTGAGCGTCGTGCGCGCGGGGTTCGTCGACGTCGCGCCGTAGCCCCACGCGGACGTGGTACCCTTGCCTCCCATCACCATGCGAACCCTCGTGAGCCTCCTTCCCTTGCTGCTCCTCGTGCACTGCGGCAGCAGCGGTTCGTCCGCCGCCCCCCCCGCCGTCGATGCGGGCGCTGACGCTCCCTCCGACGGCACGGTCGAAACGAGCAATCCCTGGCCGGATAGCGGAGAGGAGGCCGGCCCCGACGCTCCCTCGGACGTCGGAGGCGACGGAGTTTCGCTGGATGGGACGGCTGATGCTACCGAGGAGCCGGACGCCAGCCCAATCATCGAGGGCCAGGATGTATCCCTTTCGGGTGGAGGCATCAGCGCGCGATGGTCCTTCGAGGAAGCCTACGACAACGTGAGCGACGGCGACTGGTACCGGGACCGCGACAACGAGACGGCGACCCTCGCGTGGGGCGAGTCCTACGTTATGATGTCCCTGGCAGCGATGTTTCGCGCCACCGGCAGCCCGGTATACCTGGAGCGTCTCGCCTGGCACCTCGACGGCGTCCTCGCCAACCGGGATGACCGTCGCGGGGTATCGGACTACCGTGGAGTCTCCGCCGCGTGCTGGCAGAACAAGCACTACCAGCCCAGTGAGCAGCCTTACTGCTACGTCGTGCACTCCGGGATGATCGGGTATCCGATGGCGGAGTTCGTGCGACTCGTTCGAGGCGCGGGGCTCGAGGAGGAGGTGGCGTGGGACGGCACCACGCTCGGGGACAAGGCGGACGGTTACCTGACAGCGGCCAAGGAGGTCGTGGCGGCCCACGAGGATCAATGGCGCGACGCCGGCTACTATGTGTTCCGCCCTGACGCGTCCTTTCTCACCTACGCGGGCAAGGACCTCCCGCTCAACCAGTCGAACGCGATGGGACGGATGCTTCTTTCGCTTCACGACGTGACGAGCGACCCCACCTACCTGGACAAGGCGACGAAGCTAGCGCAGCGATTCAAGGCGCAGATCACGACCGGGACCGCCGGCGAGTATCTCTGGAACTACTGGGGAGGAGCGTACGCAAGTCCAGGGGAGGACATCTCCCACGCAGCGCTCAACGTGGACTTCGCCGCCATGGCTGCGGAGCAAGGCGTCGTCTTCACGGACGCGGACCTGCTCGGATTCGCACGCACCTTCATGGGGCCCGTGTACGTCGACGACAGGACCCTGTCGAACTTCGTCGGGGGGGGCGCCACCAACGACTCGTCCTACCGTGCGCAGTGCGGACGCTGGCTGCGGCTGACCCGGGCGCGCACGGGTGTGTACGCCGCCGTCCGAGACCTGTACGAAGCCGACTACGTCCCGTCGTCCATCGGCTCCGGCTCGCTTCTCTACGGGTGGGCGGCGCTCGCAGAGCAAGAGCCCGTGCACCGAGACCACTTCTTCTATTCGGTCGACTGGAGTGACGACGGGGACTGGCGGACGGCGACGGCATACGGTGCGAACGTCCTGACCACGCCCCCAGACCTCGCGAAGCCATCGGTGGTGCGGCTGACCGTGGACGTTCCACGCGCCACGAACGTGGAGCAGTGGGATGGGGATGCCTACCACGCGGTCGTGCGGTGGCTCCCCACGGGTGGCGCTGCTGTTCGGTGGGTCCCCTACGAGCCAGCCTGGCCGCTTGTGTACTGGAACGACGGCGTGTTGTATCAGTTCTCGGACACCTTCGTGGCGGGTGGCGGAATCCGTGTGATGGAGAGCGCGGGGTTCGCGCCACCGGGGATCACGTCGGCCCCGCCTATGACGGCTGCGGTGGGAGCGGCCTTCTCATACACCGCAGAGGGAACCGGCGACGCTCCGACCTGGTGGGCCTTGGCGCGGTTCCCTGTCGGGGCGCGCATCGATCCCGGGACGGGCGAGGTGAATTGGACACCGTCGAAGCCGGGGACGTACGCGTTCACCGTGCGTCTGCAGAACGACTTCGGGTACGACGAGCAGTCCTTCTCGGTGGTCGTTCCATGAAGACCCGGACCACGGCGAATAGGATGACGGCCTACGAACCTACGGGGCGATCGGCAGGCAAGACGGGCGATCGGGATCGTGGAAGAAGTGCGCGTGCGAGCAGCTCTGTTGCCCCTCATGGTCGATGGGAACGTCGCACACCGAAGTGGCTGCCGGATCGCGTTGGAACTCGACGGTATGGCTCCAATGGCCGTACACGTTCACGCCGTACGTAGCGCAGTAGTTGCAACCGCTCGCGTCCGTCTCCCACAGCCCCGTTGTGATCTCCGTGGCCGTGTCGGACGCTCCACCATCGACCGATAGCAAAAAGACGACGAGCTTGGGCTTTGCGTCGATCGGGCTCCGAACGCCTTCTCCCCACGGCGTATTCAGCTCAGCCCGACCATCCGACCCGGTGGTCATCGTCTTTGGGTGAGCGCTGTCCTCCCATGTCATCGCCGAGTCGTCCGGCTTGACGGGAAACACGGTGTCATCGGTCCATCGAATGCGGATGATCGCGCCCTCCACGGGCTCGCCGTTCTCGTCCGAGACACGAACGTGCAGAAGGTTGCCGTAGGTTGGCTGCTCGTCGCAGCGCCACTGGTGGTTGACGCGGACCTTCCAGGGGCCGTTTCCACGCGGGATCCCAGGCACCGGGCTCGGCGCGTCGACCTTGTAGGCCACTTCGACGTTATCCCCGTTCTTGAGGACGACGCAGTTCTCCCCCTCCGCCAGCGCGGCGAACGTGACGTAGTAGGTCGCGTTGCCTCCACCGACCATGCCGTAGTCGGTCACCTGCCGCGTGCCGTCGCGATGGTTGATCTCACCGACGAGCTGGGGAGCGTGGCTGGGCTCCGTGTTGTGGCTCCAGACGACGAGCGTGACGGCTTCCCCCGCTTTGGGCGACGCGGGATGGGTCCACACTTCAGGCTCGAGCGTCGGCGTGGCGGACGGGAGGTCGCACTCGAACGGGGGGAGCGACGATCCGCCGCTTCCCGCCGCGCCGGCTTGGCTCGTGCCACCGCCGCCCGACATGCCGGCCGCGTTTGCTCCTCCCGATCCGGCAGGCCCGCCGCTCGCGCCGGCCTCCCCAGCGCTGCCTCCCGTCGATCCCCCTGCCCCGGCTGGCGACCCACCGTCCGAATCGTCAAAGCCGACGTCGTCGAACCCCAACAGCGAGGAACAACCCCACGCAAGCACAACGATCGCGGCTGGGAGAGACCGAAAGGCTTCTCGCGACGCGAACATGGCAGGAGGATAGCACATGCACCCGCTGCACAGCGGCTCGCGCCGCAGCGCTTGCTTTCCTCGAACGCACGCCACAACAGCTCATTCGCAGTTCGCTGCCGCGAAGTCTTCGTAGAGCGAAAGGATCGTGTTCTGCTTGTCCGCCTTCCCGTAGCTCCACCCCCGCCCGGAACGTGAGCGCCCGAACTTGCCGGGTCACAGGAAGAACGATGCGCCCACCGAAGCGTAGGGCCAACCCACCCGGAACGTGAAGCTCACGTCTTCGTTCCCGACTCGCCCACCCAAGAACAACACCGGCTCCACGTCCGTGTCGCTATCACTGTAGTCGCAAGGGACTGCCCCGCTCGGGCTTTCGCAATAGCCATCCGGCCAGCTCCAGCGGGAGTGGCGAACGGCTAGTCCCGGCTCGCCAAAGACGCTGAACGCCCGCGTGAAGTAGAAGTTCCACTGCATCACAACCGGAATCAGGACTTCGTCGTTGGTGCAATCACCCTTCCAGTCCCGGTCCTTCCGCAGCCAGCACTGGTGGCTGTATCGGCCCCAATCGAGGCCAAACCCGATCGCAACACTGTTGTTGATGCTCGAGATGAAGCCGTTGTCGACGATGGGGATCGACGCACGCATGCCGAGTCCGTAGCCCGACCCATCGTCCCAGTGGTCCCGCGAATGGTCCCGCCACAGAAGCAGCAAGTGGGGTTCGAGTTCCACAGAATAGCTGCCGTGGGACCCAGGTTGCTTGATCTGCGCGTCGGCACCGGGAGCAACGGCCAGCACGAGCGCCGAGGATGCGATGAGGACGAGGATTCTTTCCCCGCGATTCCAGGAGCGTAAGAGGTGCGTCATGCGCCAGGTAGGAGCAACATTCGGGCCGCCCCGATGGAGTCGTCCATCCTTGCGAATATTGCCCTCGAAACGTCTTGCTCGTGTGAGTCGTCCCACGCGTGGGACGCGCAGGACGTCAATATGACGTAGGAGAGCGGTCAATCCGAACGCTATCCCCCAAAGGCTACGGGATCCGAGCAACCCGTCGATGCCAGGGCTACTTCTTTTTCCACACCCGCACGCGCCGAATGGTCCAGCCCCCGCAAGCGCTGGCCATCACGGTCACGCGAAGCGCCGCAGAGAAGATGCGTATTCTGGCCGTGGGCATCACCAACCTCCCGGGCAGACTGTCTCACAGGATCGTTTTGCTGTCGTCCACGCTGGTTGCGGGGGGCCGTGCGGCCCCTCGCTTCAACCCCGTCCCGGTCGAAAGTTCTGGGATCCGTTGCCGCGTTGCCCAATCATCACTTCGTGGAAAGGATCACCACCGAACGGGTCGCACGTCTCCTCCTTCGCACCCTCGACGTACGCGACCCCCACACGCTGCAGCACGGGCTGGGCACGGGCAGCATCGGTGCGCTGATCGCGGAAGGGCTCGGGTTCGACGCCGAGCGCATTCTTCTCGTTCGCCTCGCCGGAGAGCTGCACGACATCGGGAAGGTGTCCGTACCTGAGCACCTGCTCGTCAAGCCGAGCCGTCTCACCCGCGAGGAGTTCAAAGCGATCCAGCGTCACGCACGGGTCGGCGCGGACTTGCTCGAGGCGATCCCCGAGCTCACCGAGGTCGCACGGATTGTGCGGCACCACCACGAGTACTGGGACGGCAAGGGATACCCGGACGGCCTCTCCGGAGAAGACATTCCTCTGGAGTCCAGAATCCTGTGCGTCGCCGATGCGTTCGACGCGATGACGCATGATCGCCCCTACCGCAAGCACCTTTCCTACCAAGCTGCCAGTGAGGAGATCCAGCGTCTCGCGGGCTCCCAGTTCTGTCCTACCGTGGTCGGCGCCTTTCGCTGCGTCAGCTCCCGAATCCTGGACGAGACCTCCGTCGAGGCGACAGTCGATCGGGACGACGGGGGCGCGAACGTTCGGCGTCTCGACAAGCTGGCTGGAGGAACGGCCGGCGTGGTGGGCCAGGTTGCGGGGAACAGCGACTTTCGCAGGCGACTGCTCGAGCTGGGCGTGGTACCCGGCACGCCCATCCGCGTGACGAAGGTCGCCCCCATGGGCGATCCCATCGAGATCGAGATACGCGGAGCGCGTTTCTTCTTGCGCAGGGAGGAGGCATCCCACGTTGCCGTCCACCCCTCGGCTGCACCGGACCAGCCTCTCGTGGCGTCGCGGGTGCACCCCGGGACGGCATCGCGCAGATACCACATCGCCGTGGCCGGAAATCCCAACGCGGGCAAGACCACGCTGTTCAACGCGCTAACAGGCGCCACAGGACGTGTGGGCAACTACCCGGGCATCACTGTGGAGCGCCTGTCCGCACGCCTGGAGCTGCCTTCAGGGATCGAAGTGGAGATGGTGGACGTTCCGGGCACCTACAGCCTCGCAGCACGCTCGCGAGACGAGCAGGTGGCCATGGACGAAATACTCGGACGCGCCGGATTTCCTGAGCCAGACGCCGTCGTGGTGGTCCTCAACGCCACGAACCTCGAGCGAGGCCTGTACTTGTTGCTCCAGGTCCAAGAGCTCGGATTCCCGATCCTCGCAGCCGTCAACATGATGGACGAGGCCTGGGAACAACACCTGCGCATCGACCTGGACGCGCTCTCCTCCGAGCTGGACGTCCCTTTCCTCGGCGTCACGGCCCGCACGGGCGACGGCGTGGAGCCACTGCGACAGAGTCTCGAGTCCATGCTGCTCGGCGAGGTGCCGCGCCAGACCGCAAGCTGGCGGTGGTCCCCAAGCGACGACCTCACCGCACACCTGGACGAGCTCGTTCCCGAGATTGGAGACCTCGTCGGCCCCGACGCAAGCCTTGGACGTCGGCGCGCCTTCGCGTTGTGGTGCCTGATGAGCCTGTCCGACTCGGACGACCTCGCAGGCGTCCCCGAGAACCTTCGGAGCCGTGTCGTCGAGCTGCTCGCGTCCATGAAGGCAGATGGCCACGACCTCGATCTCGAGGTCACGCGCAAGCGCTACGAGCAGATCGACCGCATCGTGGCAACATGCACCAAGCGCGAGGACAGGCGGAAGGGCTGCCTGTCACGCCGCATCGATGCCGTCGTCACTCATCCCGTGTACGGCATGGGCGTGTTCCTCCTGGTCATGGGCCTGGTGTTCGGAGGGATCTTCGAGTGGGCCACGCCCTTGATGGACGCCATCGAGGCGGGCGTCGGGTGGTTCGCGACGACACTGCGAGGTACCCTGCCGGAGGGATTGCTGGCGGAGTTCCTCGTCGACGGGGTGGTCGCCGGTGTGGGGTCGGTGCTGGTGTTCCTGCCGCAGATTCTGATCCTCTTTGCCTGCGTGGCAGCACTCGAACACTCCGGCTACCTTGCCCGAGCTGCTTTCATGATCGACCGCTTGATGCGGGCTCTCGGGCTCAACGGCAGAGCCTTCGTTCCCATGCTGTCGGCGTACGCGTGCGCCGTACCGGCCATCATGGCCACGAGGACACTGGAGAGCCGTCGAGACCGGCTGCTGACGATGATGGTGATTCCTCTGGTGAGCTGTTCGGCGCGATTGCCGGTGTACACGCTCGTGATCGCTGCGCTTTTCCCTGCGGATCGACCCATCCTGGGGCCGATCACGCTCGGCATGGCGATGATGTTCGGGCTGTACCTGGCCGGCACGGCGCTGGCTCTGGCTGCCGCGGGGGTTCTCGGGAAGCTAGTGTTCAAGGGCGAGCCGCAACCTCTGCTCATGGAGCTGCCACCTTATCGACTACCGCCGCTGCGCGACGTGCTGAGGCTACTGTGGCAGCGGACCCGGGACTTCCTCGTGACGGCGGGCACCGTCATCCTCATGGCGTCCATCGTGTTGTGGGCGGCGCTCACCTTCCCCCGCACCCACACGCATTCGCAAGACTTCGATCAGGCCGTCGCGACCGCGCGGCAAGCCGGTGACGAGAACCGTGCGGGGGAGCTTGCGCATGAGAAGCGGGCCGAGGAAGTGCAGAACAGCTTCGCGGGAAGGCTCGGGCGCGTGATGGAGCCGTTCATCGAGCCCCTCGGCTTCGACTGGAAGATCGGCATCGGACTCATCGGCTCGTTCGCGGCGAGAGAGGTCTTCGTCTCCACCATGGGACAAGTCTATGCCGTGGGCGAGGCCGACGAGGAAAGTTCCACGCTCCGGGCGGCGATGAAAGCCGAGCGCCGTCGCGACGGCTCGCTGGTGTACACGCCGCTGACGGGCATGTCCTTGCTGGCGTTCTTCATGATTGCGTTGCAGTGTGTCTCCACGATCGCCGTGGTGAAGCAGGAGTCAGGCGGATGGAAGTGGCCCCTGTTCCAGGTGGCCTACACGTTGGTCCTCGCGTACGTGGCGTCGCTTCTCATCTACCAGGGCGGGCGCCTTCTCGGGTGGGCGTGAGCGTGAAAGGCGAGACATCGATGCTCGAACGGGTTGCGGGCGTACTCACGCGGGTGATGCACAGGATGATGCCATCGTCGGCTACACCACGGTGCTTCTGATCGTGGCGCAGGTTCCGTTCGTCGCGGCGTTGTACCTGGGCTGGTGACCGAGCCCGATCAGAACTGGAAGTAGATGAAGGGGACGGCCTCGGCGGAGGCGGCCTCGCGCAACACCACGGCCACAGCGAACAGCACAACGCCTTGCACGTACCACGGCAGCGCGGCGAACCTGGATCGCGCCCAGTCGAACACCGTCTCGGGCGTGTAGTGGGAGACCATGCCCACCACGAGGGCGGCCACGACCCACCCATGCAGGTTCGGACGGTACGTGGTCAAAGCGGTCAGCTGGGTGAGGACAGCCCAGGCCTTCTCGAAGGACTCTGACCGGAAGAAGACCCAGCCGAGGCACACGTAGTGGAACGTGAGGAACACGAAGAAGGCATGCTTGGCGATGCCCCAGGGGGTGGTGGGGAAGACGTAGCCGCCTTCGGTGCCGCGCCATCGCTGCCAGGCCCGGGTCACGCCCAGCAATCCCCCGTGCAGGAAGCCCCAGAACATGAACTGCCACCCCGCGCCATGCCAGAGGCCCCCGAGCAGCATGGTGATCATGAGGTTCTTGTACGTATGGAAGGGCCCGTTTCGAGAGCCTCCTAGCGGGATGTACAGGTAGTCGCGCAGCCACGTCGACAGGGAGATGTGCCAGCGGTGCCAGAACTCCTGAAGGTTGTGCGCCTTGTAGGGAGAGTTAAAGTTCATCTCGAACTTCACCCCAAGCAGCAACGCGCACCCGATCGCGATGTCCGTGTAGCCCGAGAAGTCACAGTAGATCTGCACCGCGTAGCCGTAGATGCCCGCGAGCACTTCCAGGGAAGAATAGCTGCTTGGCGACGTGAAGACGCGGTCGACCAGGTTCACGGCGAGGTAGTCGCCGATCACGACCTTTTTGATCAGCCCGATGAGGATCAGGAACAGGGCCTTGCCCGCTTCCGTGTTGCAGAAGGACACGGGGTCCCGCGCGAGCTGGGGGATCAGGCTCTGGGCACGCTCGATCGGTCCGGCCACGAGCTGCGGGAAGAACGACACGTACAGCGCGAACGTCACCGGGTCCTTGCACACCTCCGACCGGCCCCGGTACACGTCGATCGTGTAAGCCATCGTCTGGAACGTGTAGAAGCTGATCCCGACGGGCAGGATGATCTGCAGGGTGGGGACGTCAGCGTGCAACCCGACGGACTGCAGGGTGCGCACGACCGAGTCGGTGAAGAAGTTGAAGTACTTGAAGAAGCCAAGGATCCCGAGGTTGGTGAGGACGCTCACGAGAAGCAGTCCACCGCGCTTGTCCTTGGGCAGGGAGCCCATCCGCAAACTGACGAAGTAGTCCACCACGGTGGAGAGCAGGAGCAGTCCGAGGAACCTCCAGTCCCAGGAGCCGTAGAAGAAGTAGCTGGTGGCGAGGAGGAACAGGCGCCTGAGGGTCGGCTTTCCGACCAGGAGCCAGCTGACGACGAAGACGGCGAGGAAGAACCACGCGTACTGGAGCGTGTTGAAGAGCACGGGGCCGCCCTATACCGCGTGGATGACGCGAGAAACAAGGGACTTCGAAGACCCCTTGCGGACTTTGCTCGGCCGATCGGGGGGCCGGGTGATCGTGGCGCACCCGCGAGGGTTTCACGGCCCCTGGGATACTTCCCTGTGCTATGGAGCCCGGGCCGACAGCCACCGTTTCCCCCAACGTGAGGCTGGCTGGCCCAGGACATCCAAAGGACGGCGCTCGGCCACCACCGCAGGAGCCCATTCATGCAACTGGATCTCGCCAAGGTCGACGCGATCCTGGACCGCTATCCCAGCGACGAGTCATCGCTCGTGATGGTGTTGCAGGACGTACAGACCCAGTTCCACTTCTTGCCTTCGGAGGCGTTGGAGCGCGTGGCCGACCGGCTCGACTTGCCGCGCTCGAAGGTGTTCTCCGTGGCGACCTTCTACAAGGTCTTCAGCCTGTCGCCCAAGGGACGGACGGTCATCCAGGTGTGCAAGGGTACGGCTTGCCACGTGCGCGGAGCGCAATTGCTGGAGGACGAACTGAGCCGCCAGCTTCGCATCCACGTCGGCGAAACCGCCCAGGACGGCGCCTTCACCCTCGAGACGGTGAATTGCGTCGGCGCTTGTGCGATGGCGCCGGTCGTGATCGCGGGCGGCCGGTATCACGCGGAGGTCGTCCCGTCCAAGCTGCGCGGGCTGGTGAAGAAGGCGTCGACCTCGACGGCCCAGCCACCGCAGGAGCGCGCTCGCGAGCACAGCACGCCTCGGTTCGCATCGCCGGCCGAGCTGTTGGCGCGAAGCGCCGTCCTTCGTGAGAAGCTCGACGCCATCCCTACCAAGGTCGTGGTGTGCGGCGGCCCGGGCTGCCTCGCCGCGGGCGCCCGGGAGGTGCTCGACGCCATCCACACGGCCGCTGCCGGGGCGAACGTGAAGGTGAAGGCAGAGCTCGGCGCGTGCACCCACCACGACACCCTTCTATCCCTCTCGGGATGCCAGGGACTCTGCCAGCAAGGTCCCCTCGTTCACGTCTTGCCGGACGACGTCCAATACGTGAAGGTGAAGGCGAAGGACGCAAAGGCTATTGTGGAAGCCGTTTCTTCGCATATTGTGGCCGAGCCCTTGCTCGGGGAGGCCCGCGGGCGCGCCGACCACCCCTTCTACCGCGGACAAGCCCTCCGGGCGCTATCCACCTGCGGACAGGTCGACCCCGACAGTCTCGACCACTACCTCGCCCTCGGCGGGTTCGCCGCCCTCGCCAAGACCGTGGCCCAACTCCAGCCCGAACAGGTACTCGACGCCGTCGATTCCTCGGGCTTGCGTGGGCGCGGCGGCGCCGGCTTCCCCACCGGACGCAAGTGGCGATCCGCCATCGCCGCTGCCAAGGCGAGCGGGCGGCCCCCCTACGTGCTCTGCAACGGTGACGAGGGTGACCCGGGCGCTTTCATGGACCGCGCCATCATGGAAGGCAGCCCCTTCCAGGTCATCGAAGGCATGATCCTCGGCGCCTACGCCCTGCGCGCCCACGAAGGCTACATCTACGTCCGCGCCGAATACCCCCTCGCCGTCGAACGACTCGAACGGGCCATCCGCGTCTGCGAAAACGCGGGCCTGCTCGGCGACGGCATCCTCGGCTCCGACCTGTCCTTCCACCTCCGCATCTCCCGCGGCGGCGGCGCCTTCGTCTGTGGCGAATCCACCGCGCTGATGCGCAGCATCGAAGGCAAGGTCGGCGAACCCCGCGCGAAGTACACCCGCTCCGTCGAGCGCGGTCTGCACGACGCCCCCACCGTGCTCAACAACGTCGAGACCTGGGCCCTCGTTCCCGGCATCGCCCGCGATGGCGCCGAGGCCTTCGCCGCACTCGGCACCAAGCGGTCCAAGGGCACGAAGGCCTTCTCCCTCACCGGGCAAGTGCGCAGGACGGGCTTGGTGGAAGTACCCATGGGCACCACGCTGCGTCAGCTCATCTTCGAGATCGGAGGCGGCGTTCCACCAGGCCGAACCTTCAAGGCGGTCCAGACCGGCGGCCCCTCCGGCGGATGCCTGCCCGAGAGCCAGCTCGACCTGCCCGTCGACTTCGACGCCCTCACGGACGCCGGCTCGATGATGGGCTCCGGCGGCATGATCGTGCTGGATGACACCTCGTGCATGGTGGACGTGGCACGCTACTTCGTCCGCTTCCTGCTCGAGGAGTCCTGCGGAAAGTGCGTGCCGTGCCGGCTCGGTCTGCCCCAGCTCGCCTTTCTGCTGACCAAGCTCACGGAGGGCACCGGCACGCTCGAGGACATCGACACCATCGAGGCGATCGCGTCGACGATGGAAGGCAACTCGCTGTGTGGTCTCGGCAAGAGCGCGCCCAACCCTGTGCTCTCCACGCTCCGCTACTTCCGGCACGAGTACGAGGCCCATGTGAAGGGCCGCTGCCCAGCCGGCGTCTGCCGCGCCCTGGTTCGCTATGAGGTCACGGACGCCTGCACCGGCTGCCTGGCCTGCATCAAGCCCTGCCCCGAGACCGCCATCACCGGCGAGCTCGAAAAGGTGCACCTCATCGATCAGAATCTCTGCACGCGCTGCGGCATCTGCAGGTCGGTGTGTAACTTCGACGCAATCCGCGTGGTATCGGGAGGCGAGCCATGAGCGAGGCGACGCAACCGCTGGTCACCCTGCGCATCGACGGCCGGACCGTCCGCGCGCTGGAAGGCGCCTACGTCCTCGACGTGGCGCGCAAGGCAGGGATCGAAATCCCCACATTGTGCAATCACCCCGACCTCGAGCCCGTGGGCGCCTGCCGCCTGTGCATGGTCGAAGTCACCCACCCGGACTGGAAGGGCTGGAGCGGTCTGATGACCGCCTGCCTCTATCCCGTCAAGGATGGCATCGAGGTCTCGACGAGAAGCGATAGTGTCCTCGCATCGAGGAGAGGAATTCTTTCTCTTCTCGTAGCACGCTGTCCTCACTCGGATACCATCAAGGCCCTCGCGGACCAGTACGGGGCGCGCGCCGACGGCCTCACCGCCGATCCGAACGCGGACAACTGCATCCTGTGCGGCCTGTGCACGCGCGTGTGCGAAACCTACGCCACCGGCGCCATCACCACCGTCGGGAGAGGCGCGGTCAAACGCGTCTCCAGCTTCGCGGACCAGCCCCCCGGCGAGTGCATCGGATGCGGCGCGTGCGTCAACGTCTGCCCCACGGGCGAGGTCAAGGGCCAGCGGACAGCCTCGGACTACCAGGTCTGGAGCCGCGCGTTCCCGACGGCAGTCTGCACCGTGGACACGGCAGCGTGCATCGGCTGCGGGTCGTGCGAGGAAGCGTGTCCCTTCTCGGTGGCACGCGTCGCGCTGCGAGCAGGCGGCGTCCAGACGGCCGTCATCCCCGAGGAGCACTGCCGCGGCTGCGGCGCTTGCGTGGGCGCCTGCCCCACCGGCGCCATCACCCAACATGGGTTTGAAGCGTCGCTCCTATGCAAGGCCGAGCGAGGCCAGACCCGCGTGTTCGCGTGCACGCGCTCGAACCTCGAACGCTCCGAGGCAGCCCGCGTCGTCGAGATGCCCTGCGCCGGGCGCGTCTCGGTCCCCATGCTCCTGCACGCGGTGGCCTCCGGCTCGCCCGGGGTCCTCGTGCTCGGCCGTCACCAGCGCACTTGCCGGTTCGACGGCGCCGAGGACCCGGTTCGCCAACGCGTGACCGCGACCCGCGACGTGCTGAACCTCATCGGCCTCGACCCCGAGCGAATTCGCTTCGAAGAGCCTGCGCCCGGACCCGACGGCCCGAAGAGCTCGGTCACCCTGTTCCAGGCGAGCCTCGACGCGCTCGGCGATTCGTCTCTCCGTCTCGACGTCTCGGTCGATCACGAAGGGCTGGACACGTCGCTCGCCTTGGTCGCTGCGATGAGCAAGCACCTCGGCACGAGCGCGAACGGCACGTCCTTCTTGCGAAAGCATCACCTGCCCGCGGCCGGACAAGGCCCCGCGTTGCTCGCCGGCAGCATCCCGGTCCTTCACGTGCTCGGCAAGGACCTCTTCTCGCCGCTGCGGCTCGCGGACACCCTCCGCACGGCCATCGACGTGCTCGATCACCTCGGCATCCCGAACGTGGGAATCCACATCGGAACGAAGACGGCCGCCTTCGGCCTCGAGCGCGGCGCCGACGTCACCCTGATCGACGACTTGCTTCGCAGCCGGGGATCGACGTTGCCTCGGCCACCCGCGGGTACGAAGGTGGCTTTCGACGGCACGGCAAACCACGACGACATCCTGCAAGCGCTCGGCTACGAGCCCGTGGACGTCGGAACCGACCCCTTGCCCGACCGGTTCAGGCTCTCGCCGGACGAGCGGAGGCTCGCCCTCGCGAGACTCGTCGCGGCCGAGCGGGCGGGCGCTGCGGCCCTGCTCGTGTCCGACCCGCGCGCCCTGGCACGCTGGGCGATGGTGACGCGTTTCGGCGCCTGGCGGGCCAGCCGCGTTCTGCCCTTCCTGGGCGTCCAGCTCGCCCATCATGCGATCCATGGAATCGCCCTCGGACCTCCGACGCCCCCACCCGCACGCACGGCGCCCTGCAACGTCGAGGTGGCATCATGAGCTCGAACGAACGAACCTCCGCCCCCCGACCGCTTCGGATCGCGAACCACCCGATCCTGCCGCCGGCCGAGCCCGCCACCGTGCGGTTCACCTTCAACGGACGAGAGCTGCTCGCCCGGCCGGGAGAAGCCGTCAGCTCCGCCCTCTACGCCGCGGGCATCTCCACCTTCGGCCATCACCACCGCGACGGCGGGGCCCAGGGCATCTTCTGCGTCAACGGTCAGTGCTCGCAGTGCACCGTGCTGGTCGACGGTCGCCCTCTCAAGTCCTGCATGACGCTCGTTTGCGAGGGCATGGTCGTGGAGAGCTGCGAGGGTCGCCCCGCCTTGCCCGTCGACGATCATGTCGATGTCATGCGCCGCCCCGGAGAGGAGACGGTAGAGGTGCTCATCCTCGGCGGTGGTCCCGCCGGGTTGTGCGCGGCGATCGAGCTTGGACGCCTGGGCATCGAAGTGCTGGTCATCGACGACAAGCCCACCCTCGGCGGCAAGTTGACGCTGCAAACGCACCAGTTCTTCGGTTCCGTGGACGACTGTTGGGCCGGCACGCGCGGCATCGACATCGGCCACATCCTCGAGGAGCAGGTGCGGGAGCAGCCCACGGTCAAGGTGTGGCTCAGCAGCACGGCGGTGGGCGTGTTCTGCGACGGCAAGGTCGGCGTGGTGACACCCCAGGGCTACCGGCTCGTGCAGGCGGAGTCTCTGCTGGTGGCCCTCGGGGCACGCGAGAAGAGCTTGTCCTTCCCGGGATGTGACTTGCCAGGCGTGTACGGCGCCGGGGCCTTCCAGACCCTCGTGAATCGCGACCTCATCCAGGCCTGCTCCCGCCTGTTCGTGCTGGGCG
>CAZAWR010000083.1:0-524 GCA_964488865.1 uncultured Polyangiaceae bacterium
GAAAGGGCAAGGGTAGGGGCAGGGGACCAGAACCCGGGCCGGCGCAATGCACCCGATTGCCGGGGCAGCGCTACCAAGAGGCGATGCGCCACCCGAATGTGGTGGCCGCCACCTGGGCGACCACGAGGGGACGTTCGGGGATGGAGAGGGACCAACCGTTAGCTCGTGCATCTGCACGTTCGGAACGCCCACCACCTCGTTCTTGCCGTCGCCATCGAGCTCGACGCGGTTGGGTGGCGACGCTGTCCACCGCAGCCACTCGGTCCAGTTCGGATGCGGCCACTCGCCCGTGTGGTGGTGGTGGTAGTTGCTACCTTACGCCCAGCCGCTTGATCATCTTCTGCAACCCGTAACGCGACACGCCCAGCATTGCGCGCCGCCCGCGTCTGGTTGGGATTCGCCGACGTGACAGTCTGGTGGGAGGCATGGAGCCGACTCAGCCCGAGCCCGCTCGGGGATGGAGTCACTCGTTTCTGCGCAGCTACTCAGTCCGCCTTCACCGCGGGACCGCCCTTGGCCTTCTT
>CAZAWR010000083.1:624-46208 GCA_964488865.1 uncultured Polyangiaceae bacterium
CGACCACGAGGAGGATGACGTTCATGGGCCGTCGTGCGCTGGGCGGCTTGGCGGTCTCCGGTTCCGGAGCTTTCTTTTCCGCCGCGACGGGGGCAGGGGGGGCGGCGACGTGCTCGGCGGGAGGGGGCGCGGTGATAGTCACCAACGAGTTCTTTCTTCTTCGTGTCCACCGACACTGCGGGGTTGCCTGCCGCCAACTGCTTCATCGTCTGCGTGTTGATGTACTCGAACTGTTCGTTTCGGTCCCGGTGTTGAGAGCCTTCCGTCGTCTTGCGGTTCCTTTGCAGGCTGTACTTCAGCGCTTTCAACAAGCGTCCGACGGTTCGGTAGCTCACACCCATCGAGCAGGAGGCCCATCAGACATTCCAAACATCCGCTGCAAGGCCAAGCTGCGCGACGGGACGAGCTCGCCCGACCTGGGATCGGCGCCTCTTCACGGGTCAGGTCAGGGCGCCGCCAAAGGAGGTCGAAAAACGCGAGTCTGGTCACCACGTTCCGAACCGTCCGCACGCTCGAACACGAGCGCCGGGTGAGGTGGGCGAAAGGGGCGGAACAGATGTCAAGTGGTCGCAAGGCCCGAGGCAATCACGGGTTCGACGAAACGGCAGTGCCGATGTATTCTCTCAGCGCATCTGACAAGGGAAAGGAACAAGCGCGACGCGAAGAGCGACCCTACGCCAGCTCGAGGGGAAGAAGCCATCCGGCAGCCAATCGTTCTCTACCACCGCACAATCGTGAGACCCCACCATGAATCTACCTCCATCTTCTGATCCACTGTGGTCCGACATCGTCACGGGTCGACGCAGGGTCGCGTTCGAGTTCCTCGCGGCGCGCATGCTCGTCACTCGTTTGCAGATGACGGCGATGCGGGACAAGAGCCCACAGAACGTCAGTCTTCTTGCAGGACAACTGCACGAGCTTTTCGCCGAGAACCGCACCTTGCCAGCCGCGAAAAAAGACCTGGCGAAACTCGGCCTCTAGGAGAACGGTGTCATGCCCAGCGTAATGCATAGCGTCGACGAAGTTCGTGACCTCATCCAGAGCGGAAAGGCTCTGCTGCTGGCCGGGGACGAAGCGCAGCTCTCGAAGCTTCCCAAAGGAAACTGGATCGGTGGGACCATTCCTTACTTCATCGGCGATGAAGGAGGCGTTTGCTCCCGCGAACTCATCCACGTCACGATGCTGCCTGATGCGGTGTTGGCGGTGTCCATCGATCGCTACGATGAGAACACCATCTCGACCGTTTACACGGATGGGACGGACGCAGGCTTCTCGCTGATCATCATTCCGTCGTCGTCGGCCACGCATCTGGCGTTCGCGCTGAACGCGCCGACGTATCCCTCGTTTGGCGTCAAGCCGCTGGTCGGATGGATTTCAGGTGTGCACTTGTCGGAGTTGGGAGTGGCCACGCCCAAGGTGTTCGACGGAAGAAGTTGTGAAGCGCTTGCGAATGCTGCGATGGTGTTGCGGGCCAAGCTGGCGCCAGGCAGGCTCGCAGACGTCGGCATCGTGAACATATTCGAGCGAGGGGAAGGCAGCACGATCAAGTTCGAGGCGGACGGCTTCTCCGTGACGGAAGCGGTGATTGACGGCAAGAAGCGACCGTTGGCTGCGTGGCTGAAGGAAGAGGCGCTGGACACGCGCTACCCCTTGGTGGCGGACTACATGGGAACGCAAGTCAACGTGAGCTTCCAGGCCGTCAACGACGAATCGGGGGAGGTCACCTTTTATGCGCCGGTTTTCGCCGGTGTGGAGTACCGCGCGGCTCGTCCGGTTGGGGACTATGTCGCGGAGTTCAACCAGCGGGTGCCAGAAGTTAACGTCGAACACATGGCCTTCGCCTGCAACTGCATTCTGAACTACCTCTACTCCGAGCTCGAAGGGAAGAAGACGGGTCGCATCACCGGGCCGGCCACCTTCGGCGAGGTCGCCTACCAGTTGCTCAATCAAACCCTCGTGTACCTGGTCATCGTCGACGCCGAGTAGCGTCGTCCACGTTGCGCTGGAGGTGCAATTCCGCGTGATCCGTGACGCCATGATTGACCAGGTGCTCATCGTTGAAGATTCGAAGTTCGCTGCGAAGCTCCTGTCGCGGGCGATCGAGAGCGAACTGCGCGTCGAGTGCGTTGTGGCTAACTCGTACGCCGAGGCCGTAGAGCACGCGGACCGCACCGACTTTCTGGCTGCCCTGGTGGACCTGTCGCTACCGGATGCCCCGGTGGGAGCTGCCGTGGATCTACTGACGGACAAAGGCTACCCGATCGTGGTCGTGACGGCGGAGCTGAGCGACCAAGTGCAGCAGTTGATGTGGAAGAAACGCGTGGCCGAGTACATCGTCAAGGACGAGCTTCTCGATCGCGGCTATCTGGTCGGCCTGATCGCCCGATTCCAAAAGAACCGGAACGTCACGGTGCTCGTTGTCGACGATTCTCCAACGGTTCGCGGCTACACCGCCGGGCTCTTGAGGCGTCACCTCTACCAGGTGCTGGAGGCGTCGAAGCCGTCCGAAGCTTTGGCGCAGTTGGGAAGCGATCCCAACGTATGCATGGTGATCACGGACTACAACATGCCGGAGATGGACGGCTGCGCACTGACACGATTGATGCGCAAGGATCGCTTGCGCGAGGAGTTCGTTATCATCGGCGTGTCGGCCCAAGGCAGCGCGGAGGTGAGCGCCAGGTTCATCAAGAGCGGGGCGAACGACTTCATCCACAAGCCGTTCACCCCCGACGAGTTCTACTGCCGCGTGGGGCAAAACATGACGATGCTCGAGAGCATTCGAGCGATTCGCGAGGCGTCCCTGCGTGACTTCATGACCGGCCTGTACAACCGCCGGCACTTCTACGACGTTGGCAAGTCGGCCCTCGCTCGGGCAAAAAAAGACGCAACGCCGCTGTCGCTCGCCATGGTCGACGTCGACAAGTTCAAGTCGGTGAACGACACCTACGGGCACGATGCGGGTGACGAGGTGCTCAAGACGGTGGCTACGATGCTGATGGACGAGAGCGGGCCCGGGGCGACGACGTTTCGGCTGGGGGGAGAGGAATTTTGTGTCCTGATCGAGGGCGTTCAGCGCGACGAACTGGGCCGGCGCCTGGAGCATCTTCGCGTGGTACTGCAGGATGCGGTCATTCCCGCGGGCGACGTAGAACTGAAGGTAACGGCGAGCTTTGGCGGAACGAGCGAGCTGCGAGATTCGCTGGACGACATGCTGCGCGCGGCCGACGAGTGTCTCTACGAGGCCAAGAATACGGGCAGAAACAAGGTCGTTTTGGTGGGAAAGGCAAAGGCGTGAGGCAGCCGCAGCTCACAGGTCGCGAGGGGTCCACGCCATGATCTTCCTGGATGATGAGCTGCTGCAAGAGTACGTCACGGAGTGTCGCGAGCATCTCTCCGAGATCGAATCCCAGCTCTTGGCGCTGGAAGAGGGCGGCGCGCAGGTCGACGAGGAGCTCGTCAACAAGGTGTTTCGCGCGGCCCACTCGATCAAGGGCGGCGCAGGATTGCTCGACCTCCGCAAGCTCAAGGAACTCTCGCATCGCACCGAGAACGTCCTCGGACTGATCCGTTCCCGCGAGCTCACGCCTACCCCCGAGGTCGTCAACATCCTGCTTCTCGCATTCGACCGCATACGTTACCTCGTGAATGACCTCAAGTCCTCCGATGACGCCGACATCAGCGACGTCGCCGTCGCGCTCACCGGACTGTCCTCGTCAAGCCTTCCCTCGGACCGGAAATCCTCCCTCACACACCAGGTGGAGGTGCGGGACCCCGATTCCAAAGCACGGACCTCGGTTCGCGCCTCGAGTTTCGACCTCGACCGCGCCAAGCGCTCGGCCCAGAACGTCTATCTCGTCGAGTATGACCTCGAGAAGATGCGGTCCGGTAGCCCGCAATCCCCGCTCGACGTGCTGGGAAGCCTTGGTGAACACGGAACGATCTTGGATTGCACGGTCGTGCAGGACGCCGCGGGTGAAACTGGGACCCGTCCATCCTCGCTCCACGTGCTGTTCGCCACGGGGATTGACGAAGCTCGCATCCACCGAGCGTCGGCCGTTCCGGCCCGTAAGATCCGCCAGGTGGAAGGAGAGCACGGGCGCGACCCGACGCCTGCGGTGGCGCCAGCGCCCTTGGGCGAATTGCCGCGCATCGATGTGTCTGTTGGCTTGCCAGACGAAGTCGTCGCGTCGCACGACCCATCCTTTTCTGGGCCACCGAGCTCGGCGCGGACGGCCACCCTCCCGGGCCTGCCCGCAGGGTCCACCGAGCCCGAGCCTCGCGCCACGACCCTGCGCGTCAATGTCGCATTGCTCGAGTCGCTCATGAACCTGGCCGGGGATCTCGTGCTCAGCCGCAATCAACTCAACGACGCGATCGCGCGCGGTGATCTCGACGCGATTCAGGCGAGTAGCCAGCGAATGAGCGGCGTGACGAGCGACCTGCAGCTGGCGATCGTGCAGACGCGCCTGCAGCCCGTCGGCAACCTCCTTTCGAGGTTTCGTCGGATGGTGCGGGATCTCGGCCACGAGCTCGGCAAAGAGATCCAGCTGAATATCGTGGGCAGCGATGTGGAGATGGACAAGGCCATCATTGAAGGCCTGAACGAGCCGCTGACCCACATGGTCCGCAATGCCGCCGACCATGGCATTGAAAGCCCGGAGGAGCGTCGGCGTCTAGGAAAGCCTCCCGCTGGCCTCATCGAGATTCGCGCGCAACACGAAGCCGGCCAGGTTGTCGTCGAGGTTCGCGACGACGGACGAGGATTGGATTCGGCCGCCATTGTCAACGCGGCGCTCGAAAGGCGCGCGGTCACACCCGAACAGGTTGCGCACATGTCCGCGAGCGAACTTCTCGCGCTCATCTTCCTCCCCGGCGTGTCGACGGTGGCGCGCGTCACCGATTTGTCGGGGCGCGGGGTGGGTATGGACGTGGTCAAGAGCAACCTGGACCGGCTGTCCGGGAAGATCGATATCGAAACGGTGCTCGGCACGGGCACGGTGTTTCGTTTCACCTTACCGCTCACGCTCGCCATCATACCCTCTCTCCTGGTGTCGGTCGGGCCGGAGCGATTCGCCATCCCGCAGACCAACCTCGTGGAGCTCTTGCGAATTCCTGCCTCCATGGCCAAGGAGCGATTCGAATTCGTTGGCGATGCGGAGGTCCTGATGCTGCGCGGGGAGCTCATCCCTGTCGTGCACTTGGGCGACGTTTTGGGCATCGAGCGATTCTTCACGGACCCGCGCACGGGGTTGCGGCGCGTGGACCGCCGCGCGCGGGTTGCCGATCGGCGCTCACCGCGGTACGAATGTGAGAGCGAGATCCCAGCGGAGCCCGGCTCGTCCTCCCAGCTCGAGTCGGCGAATCGTCGGGCCGAGGTCGATCGGCGCTACCACGCCGCGAGCGACATCAACGTGGCCATCGTGTCGGCCGGCAACTTTCGCTACGGCCTTGTCGTGGAGTTGCTCTACGACACGCTGGAAATTGTCGTCAAGCCGTTGGGTAAGCATCTGACGCGACTGCGCGAGTACGCGGGGGCCACGATCCTGGGAGACGGCGCCGTGGCTTTGATCCTCGATGTGAACGGCCTGGCAGGCAAAGCCGGGCTCGCCTCCCTGGCGGAATCGACAAGGGCTCGGCAGCTTGCCTCGGCCTCCCAGCGCACCCGGTTGGCCGAGTCCATCTCTCTGCTGCTGTTCCGCAATTCGCCACGCGAACAATGCGCGGTCCCTCTCGCTCAGGTCACACGCGTCGAACGCATCGAAGGTACCGCCATCGAGACGCTCGGAGGGCGGCGCACCGTGCGCTATCGAGGGACGTCGTTGCCGCTCGTGACCCTTCATGATGTCGCGGCCGTCGACCCGATGGAACCGGCGCAGGAACGTGGGGTCATCGTCTTCGAGGTGAACCGACGGGACGTGGGGTTGCTGGTAGCCCTTCCCGTGGATGCCGTGGACGTCGCGGCGATGGTAGACCGGGAGACGCACCGTCAGCGGGGGATTCTGGGGTCCATGCAGGTGAAGAATGAGACGACACTCATCGTGGACTTGATGGATCTGGTCGAGACGATCTACCCGGAGTGGACCGCGGACCGGCGCGTTGGGCTGACGGATGGGGGGTCCGCTGGAACGGTCGTTCTGGCAGAGGATTCGGACTTTCTTCGTGGACATGTGCGCAAGTACATCGAGAGCGGGGGCTACACGGTATTGCTGGCGGAGGACGGCCAGGCGGGCTGGGAACTCCTCGAAGAGCATGCTGGCAAGGTGGACTTGCTGGTCACGGATATTGAGATGCCGCGGCTGTCGGGGCTGCAGCTGACGCGTCGCCTTCGCGGCGACGACCGTTTCCGGAAGCTGCCGGTGGTTGCGTTATCGTCGCTGGCGGGTGAGGACGACATGCTTCGTGGCGTGGCTGCGGGCGTAACGGAGTACTTGGTGAAGTTGGACGGGGAGAAGTTGCTCGAGACGATTCGCCGGCTGCTCGAAGGATCGGCGTTGGCGCGGGCCTACTAGGAAGAGGACGACGGGTTCATGGTGATAAAAGCGAACACGACCAAGGCGACCGTGAAGAAGACGCCGGCAACCAAGAAGCCGCCGGCCAAGAGGGCACCGGCGACCAAGAAAAAGTTGGTGACCAAGAAGACGTCGGCCTCAACGACCGAGACCGCGCCAGCAGGTTCTGCGAGTGCACGGGCCGAGGTAGCACGCGTGATGGCGTCGATGCGACAGGGGCGCATCGACGTGCGTGCGGATCTCACCACGAGCCGAGGCGAGGCCCAGGACATGCTGCGTGATGTCAACGAGATGCTTGATCATCTCTGCGAGGGGCTGGGGCGGGGAACCAACTTCGTGGACGGGCTGATGCGCGGGGATTGGATGCCCGACGACCCGACGCCGCAGCAGGGGGCTTTCGAAGACCTTCGGAAGAAGGTGAATCTCATTGGGTACTACTTCCGAGCACGGGAAGCGGACTTGAACGACCTTTGTCAGTCCGTTGGAGAGGGGCGATTCAGCTTTCGAGCAGACGTCTCGAAGTACGGTGACTTCTACATAGGGTCGCAAGTTGCCAAGACCAACGAGATGATAGCGGCGCTTTCCGATGCTC
Source organism: uncultured Polyangiaceae bacterium (assembly GCA_964488865.1). GTDB lineage: Bacteria > Myxococcota_A > Polyangia > Polyangiales > Polyangiaceae > MWCO01. Next base: position 7,726 of record CAZAWR010000083.1, read on the forward strand.
TCACCACGACGATGGGCTACGTCGATCGGATCGTCATGGGTGACCTGCCGGAGCCCATCTTGGAGGTGTTCCCGGGCGAGATGGATCATCTGCGGGTCAGCCTCAACGCTTGCATTGCCGCCACCAACCAACAAGCCGAATCCGTGCAAGCGCTGGCCCGGGGGGACCTGCGCGTTGGCGTCTTCGTCCGGAGCGACAATGACATCCTGGGCAAAAGCTTGCTCGCGGTGCACGCCACGCTCGACAACCTCATCACGGCGTTCGACGCGTTGACGCGAGACATCGTGGAGGGACGGCTGCTCTCTCGAGCGGACATGTCTGGGCAGTCCGGGATCTACAGAGCGATTCTGGGGGAGTTCAACAACGCCCTGGACGCTGTCGTGAGTCACATCGATGCGATCCCTCAGTCGGTAACCGTCATGGATCGCAATTTCAACCTGCAATTCGTCAACATGACGGCGGCGGAGCTGGCGGGCGTGGAGCGCGAGAAGGTGATCGGCACGAAGTGCTTTGACCTGCTTCGCACCTCGGACTGTCAAACGCCCCGATGCCCTTGCGCCCAAGCGATGAAGGAGGGATTTCCGGTACGGGTCCGGACCGACGCCCATCCGGGACGCAATGACCTGATGGTCGACTACAACGGTGTCCCGATCCGCAATCGTGAGGGCAAAATTGTGGGGGCGTTGGCGGTGGTCACGGATCAAACAACGCTGTTGCAGGTCTTCCAGGACGTGAGCTTGAGCGTCGACACCCTGGTGACATCGTCCACGGACTTGTCGGCGATCTCAGGAAAGATGGCGACGTCGTCGCGGGAGATGGCGGAACGTGCGCGCGCGGTGGCCTCTGCCACGGAAGAGCTGAGCATCACCTCCAGAGCGCTGGCGAATGGGATGACGTTGGCCTCGAATAACCTGAATTCCGTGGCCGCCGCTACGGGGCAGATGACGACGACGGTGGGAGAGATCGCGGGCAACGCGGATCGAGCCCGGGCGATCACCGAGCGGGCGGTTGCTCAGACCTCGGGGATATCGGTACTGATGCAGGACTTGGGGCAGGCGGCGCAGGCAATCGGCAAGGTGACCGAGACGATCACGAGAATATCTGCGCAAACAAACCTACTGGCGCTCAACGCGACGATCGAGGCGGCGCGGGCGGGCGCGGCTGGCAAAGGGTTCGGGGTGGTCGCCACTGAGATCAAGGAGCTTGCGAAGCAAACCGCGAATGCGACGGAGGACATCAAGGAAAAGATCGCCCACATCCAGTCTTCGAGCGCCGGTACGATTGCTGACATCGAGAAGATCTCCAACGTCATCCGAGAAGTCAGTGATATTGTGTCGACCATCGCGATAGCGATTGAGGAGCAATCCACCGTAACGGCGGACATCGCCCGGAATGTGGTACGCGCCTCGCACGGGGTATCCGAGGCCAACGATCAGGTCGGAAAGGCGTCCGCCGTGACCGAGGCCATCGCCCAGGACATCGCGGATGTGGGCAAGAGGATCGAATCGACGGGCGATGCGGGGGCGCAGATCGAGCGCAGCGCGGTCGATCTGTCCAAGGTCGCAGAGCAGCTCAAAGACATGGTCGAGAGGATGAGCCCCTGATGGGGCGAGGAGCTCGGATGATGATTGCGGCCGACGACGACGAACCGCAAGAGTTGCTCGTTTCGACCTTTTACCTGGGTGAGAAGATCTACGGTCTGCCTACGACCTATGTGCAGGAGATCGTTCCTTTGCGGGGTCTCACGACGGTACACCACGCGCCGAGATTCATCCGCGGGGTCGTCAATCTCCGCGGGAAGATCGTGACGGTCTTTGACCTGGCCATCAGGACGGGGCTGGGGCGTCTCGCCGAGGACACCGAGGGTAGAGTGATCGTGCTCGATTGGTCGGGCGAGTACATCGGACTACTGGTCGACGAAGTCATTGACGTGTTTCCTGTGCAGCCTGTCGACATCGCTCGCACCCCGGCCAATATGCCCCAGGCGCAGTCGGTCTATCTGCTGGGCGTTCTCAGCCGTGAAGGCTGCCTGATTCCCATTCTTGACGTCGATGCTGTGCTGGCCGATGACGCAAGGGTCGAGGGCTCTGCGGGAGCCAAGGAAGGTGGCGTCCCGTGAGCTCGCTGAGGGTCCTCGTCGTCGACGACTCGGTCGTCTATCGAAAGCTCATGTGCGAGTTGCTGTCGACGTTGGCAGACGTGGAAGTCGTGGGCACGGCGTCGAACGGCAAGTTGGCGCTCGCGAGGCTGGAGGAGTGGGCGCCGGACCTGCTCACGCTGGACATTGAGATGCCGGAGATGGACGGCTTGGCGCTGCTCGAGGAGATCGGGCGGAGGAACATCGATGTTGGTGTGCTGATGGTGAGCGCGCACACGGTTCGCGGGGGAGACCTGACGATCCGGGCGCTGGAGCTAGGGGCTTTCGACTTTGTCACCAAGCCGGAGCGGGGGGCTCTGCAGGAGAATCGCGCCTCGCTCATAGCCTCGCTGAAGGCGATCCTGGGAGCCTATGCCGCGCGACGGAAGATTCATGGCCTGCTCCGCGCTATGGGGCTCCCGAGCCCCGTGCCTCCGCGGTCGGGGACGAGCGTTGGTCCGCATGCTCAGCATCCCGTCGCCTCGCCCAAGGCGAATGCGAATCTGGTGCTCATTGGTGTCTCGACCGGCGGTCCCAACGCTCTGGCGCGAGTTATTCCTGCGCTTCCTGCGGACCTCGAAGTGCCCGTCGTGGTCGTGCAGCACATGCCGCAGACCTTCACACGCTCCTTGGCAGCGAGTCTCGACGCCAAGTCGGGTCTGCGGGTCAAGGAGGCGACCGATGGCGAGGCGCTCGAGCCGGGCACGGTGTACATCGCTCCTGGAGGCCAGCAATTGCGTCTGGTCGAGGCGGCAGGCCGTCGCGTCGTGCAGTTGACGGACGATCCTCCCGAGCAGAATTGCAAACCATCGGTCGACTACCTCTTCCGATCGGTTTCACACCATGCGCAGCGGGGGGTGGTGGGCGTGATCATGACCGGCATGGGGAATGATGGAACGCTGGGGTCGCGACTGCTCAAGCGTACCGGCGCCACCATTATGGCGCAGGACGAGGCGACTTCGGTGGTATTCGGCATGCCCAAGGCAGCCATCGACGCGGGCGTCGTGGACAAGGTCTGCCCGTTGGATGATATCGCCCTCGAGATATGCCGAACGGTGTGGGGGAAACGGGAGTGACCACGCTCGCGGGGGAAGAGCTGCGCGCCTGGCTTCGGTATATCCATTCCATCACAGGAATCAATCTCGACGAGACGAAGGCGTACCTGATCGAGAATCGACTGGATCCGCTTCTCCGCGAGCAAGGGTGCGCCTCCTTCAGCGAGCTGTACTATCGCGTACGCGCGGACCGGGGGGCGGTCTTGCGGGGCAAGGTCATCGACGCGATCACGACGGGGGAAACGTTTTTCTTTCGAGACATCTGCCCGTTTGATGTCTTGCGGTTCAAGCTCGTGCCTGAGCTCATCGATCGGCGTAAGCGAGAATTGGGCACGGGCGCGCTGCCCATTCGCATCTGGAGCGCTGCGTGCTCGTCCGGCCAGGAGGTATACAGCATCGCCATCGTGCTCAAGGAGTTACTGGGGGATTGTTCGGCGTACAGAATTCGCCTCGTCGGCACGGACATCTCCGCTGCGGCCCTCGCGCGCGCTAGCTACGGGGCTTTCAGCAACTTCGAGGTTGAGCGGGGACTCCCTCCCCAGATGAGAGATCGTCACTTCGTTCGTCATCACGATGGTTGGCGCGTTCGGGACGAGCTTCGCGAAATTGCGACATTTCGCTCGCTCAACCTGATGGACGAGTTCGTGGGTCTGGGCCTCTTCGATATCGTCTTCTGCCGCAACGTCGCGATCTACTTCAAGGAAGAGGATAGGCAGACGCTGTTCCGGCGGGTCGCCCGGGTGCTGGCGTCCGACGGCGCCTTGATCGTTGGGGCGACGGAGGCGGTGGCGATCCTCTGTCCGGAATACGAGTCGAAGCGCTACCACAGGACGGTCTTCTATCAGCTTCGGGACGGGTGAACGCGGGAAGCAATCACGGGGCGTTTGCCGAGTAGCTAAGCGTTGTCCGAAGACAGGACTTGAGCAATGGGGAGGCTCAAACGCCCAATCAGCTTGAAGACAGATTCACGTTCAGGCGAGGCAACGCCACGCGACGGAAACCAACGCGCTCCAGAGCCACGGAGGACGACTGGCGAGCAACGACATTTGGGCTTCGCAGCGCCATGACGGAGCCTGATCTTCCGGTCTTCGCTTCAATCGCTCTCTGTCGGCCTTGCGCGCGGGCCTCCCGCCCACTACGTTGCAAAAGTGCGGCACTTCCCCAGGTCGCAGACGACGCCGACCACGCCAGCAACACGAAGAGCTGCTCGACCCGCTGGGCGGACAGCTGTGGCTCGCGGTGAACGAGTTCGGTCAACAGAACGAGGCTGTCGGGTCCGAGGTTGAGCAGTTGCTGCCGCTTCTCGTAGAGCTTCGCCCTTCGCCCGTGCACGGCAGCTATCTTGGCGGCTCGATGCTCCGGCAGAGGCCTGGGCGGATCGCCCTTGACCCGGCGCTCATGCCGCGCGATTCGAAGCGTCCGGCCACGATCTTGAGCTCGTGCTCGTACAGGAAGATTGTGCCGGCGACATTGCAAGCGCCAGGCGGCATGGAGTACGGGCAGCCTTCGAACACCACTTCCGCGGTAGGACCGACGACGACGGGGGGCCATTCTTGGTGAGCAGCGCAGCGTGTGGTGGTGGTAGTTGCTACCTTACGCGAGGTTCGCTCGATTCTCGACGAGCGGTGACGCAATTCCCTAATCGGGGCCAAGTCCTTCGTAAAGGACGCGCGGAAAAGATCGTGGAATCTGAGCTCAGCGGGAGCAGACGGCGAGAATCTGCTTCAGGTCGGTTACGCCGGCTAGGACCTTGGCGATTCCATCCTGGAGCAGCGTTGTCATTCCCGATTGAACAGCAATCGCTCGTAGTTGTTCGACGGGCTCTTTGGAGCCAATGGCCTGGCGCAGCTCATCACCGACGACAAGCAGCTCATGCACGCCGAACCTGCCCTTGTAGCCCGTATTCCCGCATGCTTCGCAGCCCTGCGGCTGATAGAGAACAGAGCCTTTGGGGGCGCGGGCACCGAACTTCTTCCGAAACGCATCCGGGCCATACAGATCGCCCATCTCCGTCCAATCGGCTTTCGTGGGAGCGACCTCCGTTCGGCATCGCGGACAGAGGGAACGAGCCAGTCGTTGTGCCAGAATGCCTAAGAGAGCATCAGCAAAACTGAACGGGTCGAGGCCCATGTCGACCAGACGGGTGATTGTCTCAGGTGCGCTGTTGGTGTGCAGGGTGGAGAATACCAAGTGGCCAGTAAGCGATGCTTCGACGGCCACGGACGCCGTCTCCAGATCCCGCATTTCACCCACCATAATCACATCGGGATCAGCGCGAAGAAACGCGCGCAGGGCATTCGGAAAGGTCAAACCGATCTTGGGCTGCATTTGGACCTGGCGCAGCCCAGCCTGCGTAATCTCCACCGGGTCCTCGGCCGTCCAGATCTTCTTTTCAACGTCATTGATGGAACCGAGCACCGAATGCAGTGTGGTCGTCTTGCCGGACCCCGTCGGCCCGACCACCAGAATCAGACCGTACGGCTTGACCCGGAGCTTCTTGAGAGCAGCCAAGTTCTCCCCACTGAACCGCATCTGCTCAGGGGGAATCGGCTTCGAAGAGGCAAGAATGCGCAGGACCGCATCCTCGTTGTCGTTGACAGTTGGCAGCGTCGCCACCCGAAGCTCGATTCGTCCCCCCTTCGTCTGCAGGCGAATCTTCCCATCCTGGGGCTTGCGCCGCTCGGAAATGTCGAGGTGAGCCATGATCTTGATCCGCGCCAGCACAGGCTGCCGGAGCGATGGCGGCAGTTCTTGATACTTGAGGCACTGGCCATCCACGCGAAACCGGATGCCCGTCTTCTCTTCGCTGCCAGCCGGCTCGATGTGGATGTCCGACGCGCCCTGGCGGTATGCGTCGAGAATGATGCGATTGACCAATCGGATGACCGTGCTGTCTGACTCCGTAACATCCTGTTGTTCAACTGCCGCTTTTGCGTCTTGCTCACCCTGAACTTCAACTTCACGCAGCAAGTCCTCGAGACCTTGCTCGAGCGTTTCCGCTTCGACGCAAGCAACGTGCTCGAATACGTGCCGCTTGAGTTGTGTGGGAATGACCATCAGCTCGTTAATGCGCTTGCGCACGTGGAAGCGAACATCCTCGATCGCCTGGACGGCGAGCGGATCGCCAATCGCGAGTGTCAGCGTTCCCGCGTCGCTCCTCACGGGTAACACCATGTGTTTCACGATGAGGTCCTTCGGAACCTCGTACGCAGCCTGTGGATCGATCTCGTACGTGTCGAGATCGACGAAGGGCAGCAAGAACTTGTTGGCAAGTGTCGCAGCGAGCACCTCTTCGGAGAGCACGCCGAGCTCGACCAGGACCTCGCCAAGCCTCTTGCCTTTCCGGCGTTTCTGCTCGCCCAGCGCGAGCTTGAGCTGTTCGTCCGAGATCCACCCCGATTCGATGAGAAGCTCACCAAGTCGGAGACGGCGGCGGTCCTGAAGCTCGACGGCCTGTTGAACGATCTCTGGAGACACATTGTGCTCTTCCACGAGGATGCTACCGATTCGCACCGACCGGCTGTCGGACTGGGCGGCCAAGCCGTTGGCGAGTTTCTCCGGGTTGAGCGCTCCGGATCGCAGAAGTAGCTCACCAAGAAGGGCCGCATCTTCCTTCGCGCTCACACCATGGGCGTAGAAGAAGTACTCGTTGAATTTCTCAGTGGCGCTCGTCGCCCGCGCAAAAAAGCCAACGGGATTGGACAGCGCGGCCGGTTGGACCTCGACATCGATCGTACGCCCACCAGCGGCGTGAATCTTGAGCAGTCGACCCGGCACCGACTGCTTCGAAGGGGGCGCCTCGCCACCGCGATGGAACGCAATGAATGCGATCCGTTCGCCTGGTATAACCTCGGGGCGAGAGCCGTCGTCCATCGCTAGTAGCTCGACATCCGTCAGGTTCGGAGAGAACGGGCGGGTTCGACCGGAACGCTCGGTGCCATCGATCAGGTAAACCGTGACGGGAACGTTGGGACTGCCGGAGGCTCGTGACTTCACCCGCAGAATTGTCGCTCTTTCCGTGGACCGACGCCAGGCGATCGTGCGGAATTCCGCGGATGTCGAACCATCGTCGACGAAGACGCTGCGTCTGGTCGCGATTCGCCGACGTGACAGTCTGGTGGGAGGCCTGGCTTCGCAGAACCGATGGGCGTGAACTCAAGCGCCTTGAGGAGTTTGCCGTTCACGCCGCCTTGAGGATCGGGCCCCGCCGGCGCCAGTTCGATGACCGGATCGTACAACAACGGAACTCTCTTCTTGAGTCAGCCCGAGCCCGAGCCCGCTCGGGGATGGAGTCACTTGTTTCTGCGCAGCTACTCAGTCCGCCTTCACCGCGGGACCGCCCTTGGCCTTCTTGAAGGGAATCGCGCCGGACACCTCGCGGTGCCGCGCCCGCAACGCATTCGCGCGCTCCTTGTCCTGGCGGATCAGGTTCTTCGTCTCACCCGGGTCCTCGCGTATGTCGTACATCTCGAACCGTACGTCTTGTCCGTGAGCCACCAGCTTGTAGCCGTCGTCGATGAGGACGCGTCGGCGCGTGTTGATGTTGTCTGCGGGAAGGTCCGCGACGATGGGCCGCTGCGCCACGTCTTCTCCCAACAGTTCGGGCAGCAGGCTCGTGCCGGGGAGTCCCTCGGGGACGGTCACGCCCATCAGGTCGTAGACGGTGGGCACGAGGTCGATGTGGCTGCGCCATCGAGCGATCTTCCGCGGCTCCACGCCGGGGATGTGCACGAAGAGCGGGACGCGGATGAGCACCTCGTACAGGTGGCGCGCATGCCGGTAGAACCCGTGCTCACCAAAGGCCTCGCCGTGATCGCTGGTCACGATGATCGCCGTGTCCTTGCCCCAGGGCTGGGCCCACACGAAGTCGAGGGCCTTCTGAATGTGCAGGTCCGTGAACCACATCTCCTCGTCGTACAGGTCGCGTGGGCTGGTGCCCCACTTGGGCGCGGCTTCGTGCGAGTTGTAGATGTCGTGGGGATCCATGTAGTGGTAGTACGCGAAGAACTTGCTGCTCGCGTTCTTCGGGTCGGAGAGCTGATCGATGACCGTGGTCGTGTGCTGGGGCGAGGTGATGAAGGGGTCCTTGTTGGGGTCCCATTCGATGCCGGGCACCATGCGCCAGTCGTCGAAGCCCTGGTGCATCCCGCTCTTCTCCTTGAGGTACATGTGCGCCTGGATGCCGAGGGTGCGGATGCCGTTGTCGCGAAGAACCTCCGCCATGAACGTGTTGGTCTTGTCCCGGTAGCTCGTGAAGAACGGCGTGGTGCGGTCGAGCGAGGAGGGGTAGTGGCCCGAGAGGATGGCGGCCACGCTCTTGGAGGTGAACGAGGAGATGGAGTAGCCGCGCTCGTAGCTGACGCTCTTGGCGTGCAGGGCGGTCAGGTTGGGCGCGATCGGCCGCTCGTAGCCGTTCCAAGGCATGTCGTCGCGCATGGCGTCGACCACGAGGAGGATGACGTTCATGGGCCGTCGTGCGCTGGGCGGCTTGGCGGTTACCGGCTTGGGAGCTTCCTTCTCCATCGCGACGAGGGCGGGGGGGGCGGCGACGTGCTCAGCGGGAGGGGGCGCCGTGGTGTTGCCCGTGGGCTCGGAGCTGGGTGCCGCGGGCCCGCGCTGCTCGCAACCCGCCATGAGGAACAGGACGGCCAATGAGGCGAAGCTGACGCAAGGGAATCGCATGCCCCGAACCTCCCTCCGGTGGCCGGAAAGGGGCAAGTTTGTGAGGTTCGTATCCTCGGCGGGGGAGGATGACGTGACCGTTGCCACAAGCGTACGGCTCGCTACCACACGGCCGAAGACAGGTGGCCGTCGATCCACGCGGTCAGCGAGTCCTTATTCCGGTTACCTTCAGCCACCGCCAGCACAACGTCTGCGAGTTCATCCGCATCAGCATCGATAGTCCTTCCGTTGAGGAAGAGGAAGTGAAGCGCGCAGACCAGGCCCGTACGCTTGTTGCCGTCCACGAACGGGTGGTTCTTCACGAGGTGGAAGAGATAGGCTCCTGCCATCTCCGACAACGTGGTGTGAAGCCTCTCTCCGCCGAAGGTCGCCTCCGGCTGCGCCAATGCAGAACGCAACAACCCCTCGTCCCTCAGTCCTGGATCGCCTCCGTATCGCTCGATCTGGTCAGCGTGGATGGCGAATGCCTCGTCAAGAGTCAGGAACACCGGCGTCATTTCGCGAGGCGCTCGAGCGTTCGTCCGTACCGTGCGTGGATGTTCGCCAGTGACTTCTCGAGAGCCCGCGCGCGAGCTTCTTCCTCAGTCCCCACCGGCTTGATGGTCAACGTCTTGCCATCCGTGGTGGAAACCTCGAGCGGCGTGTCCGGGCTGATGTTGAGAAGCTCGAGGATCGGCTTGTCGATCACCAGTGCGTACGAGTTGCCGTGCTTGACGAGGGTCTTGACCATGGTCGGCTCCGATGTACCATTGTATTACCATGGTAATGACGAAGTGCAACCGAACGGCATGCCGGGGCGAGTTCGTGAGCTTCCGAATCGTGGGAACGGCTTCCGAATCCTCGGCGAAGGGCAGCGGGGCGACGGAGTGACGTCTTTTCGAGGTGTTGCGGCGTTCGGCGGGGGTGAGCTGGGGAGCGAGAACGCGTAACGTGTGGATTCGACTGGATTCGGAAGTCTCGGCGGGGATTCGGAGGGCTCAGTCGTTATCCACGGGTTCCGGGTCGGTGGTTCCCCGGGAAGGGGAGCGACGCGCGGCGATTCCCAGGCGGATTCGGTATGCCTTCTTCTTGACGTCGGCGTGGGCCACGGCGGTCCACTCGTTCAGCCAGAGCTTGAGGGCGAGGAGCTTGGCGCGGCGCACGACGGCGGCGTCGTTTGGCGGGGCTTCGGGAAGGGGGGAGGCGGAGGCGAGGGCGACCTTCACGAGGGCGGCGAGGCGCTTGCGTTCGGCAGCGTCGTACCCGCGCTTGGCGAGCAGGGCGACGGCGTTCTTGTCCGATTCCTTCACGTCGGAGCGGGCGGGGTCCGAACCGGCTTCCATGGTGTCGAGGCGAGCGAGGAGGGTGGCGACTCCGGCGACGGAGGCTGGGCCCTTGGAGGCGGTCAGGTTGTCGAATGCGTACAGTCCGGCGCTGGGGTAGTGGCGAACGAGGGTGGCCTTGATCTTGCGGAAGTGGGGTTCATCCCAGTTGTCCAAGGCGGCCTTGGCGATTCTCTGGGCCTTGGCCTCCTCCGTGTCTTTGGGGGTGCTGGTGGGACGCGGTACGGACAGGGCGTCCATGAGCAACTTTCGGCCTTCCTCGACGTCGTTGGCGGTCATGCCGCTGGCGCAGAGGATGGTGAAGATTTCGGGGACGGCGCCGAGGGCGCAGAGGAAGGTGGTGGCGGCGCCTGGGGTGGCTTCGAGGGTTTCGTCGGTGTATTCGTCAGCTCTGGGTGGCATAGGGGGCTCCTTGGGTGAGAGTTGGGGTGTGGGCTCGGATGACCGTGCGAGGTGAGCACGCGCTGAAGAGCAGCGCTGCGCCCATGGACAATAGTGTCGCTAATGTCGCTTTTCTGCGCATGACCCGCCTCATCCCTGCCATCTGCCGAGTCCCGTTGGCATCGGTGACGGAATATCGTTCGTCGCCGCGCGTCAAGCGGATTCTCGGCTTTGCGATTTGGTTTTGTCTTCGCGAGAATGACGAAACGGTAGGATATGATGGGTCTGTAGGGGGCCGAGTCCAATCGTGGTGTCGGTGTTCCGCTGTTGCGAGAACTGGCCTCGTGGGAGAGAAGGGCAGCTGCCGTCGTGTTTGCGGGACAAGGTGCCGCGACTAGCGTTCCGGCTGGCGGGGGCGGGAATGGCACGACTGGGTCGGGGCGTTGCACCGAGGCCGGGGACACCCCGGCGTACACCTTCATCGAAAGGAGATCGTCATGGGCAAAGGCGGAGGAGGCGGAGGCAAGGGCGGCGGTGGTGGGGGCAAGGGCGGCGGCGGCGGTGGCGGGAAAGGAGGAGGCGGTGGGGGCAAGGGCGGCCAGGGCGGCAACTGGCCCAGCACAACGGGTCAGCCGTCGGGCGGGGGCCGGGGGAATGCGGCGCCGGGCGGGAAGTAGCTGATCTCTCCGCTAGTCCAAGAGCTTCCTCGCCTTCCGCCGTATGCGGTCAAGCGCCTTCGACACCGGGCTGTGGTTGGCGTAGCCAAGTTCCTTGGCGACGTCACCGATCCTGGTGGTGCCGCTGCGCAGGCACACGACCACCCTCCGTTCCCGTCGATCGCACACTGCCATGAGATCCTGCCAAAGAAGCTCGGCATGGACTTCCGCGTCGGGGCCATGCACGGGGATCGTGTCACGCAGCTCGACGAACGAAACCCTCACTTTCGATCGCTTCCGGTACAGCTTCCGCTCGAAATCCTCCCTGGCCCAGGACCAATGGTCCGAGAAGTCGTCCTCGATGCGATGCCTTCTCACGGCGTCGATGATTGTCCGGAGCCTCCCGAACCCGTCGGCGCACTCCACGAGATCCTGCGTGACCTCTTGCGCCTCAGCCTCGCCCTGCCAGACGTTGCCGCCGTACAGCGGGCGCGTGACGACGAAGCGGGGGTCGTTCCGAGCACTGGCATCATCGAGGATCCGGCGCTCCTCCTCATCGTCGGGAGACACCCTGCCCAGAGCTTTCATCCGCTCCTGCGCGACCACGTCGAGGTAGGGCAGCCAGTAGTCCAGGCTATTTGCGAGCACCGTGATGGGATCGTCGGGGCTGAAAGAGCTGGGCCGTTCGTTGATCAGGTGGGGCCATAGCTGGTAAGCAACCGCCCTGCTGAGCCTTCCCCCAAAGTCCTTGGGCAGGACGTTCCGCTTCTGCATGTCCCACGGGGACGCCATGATCGGCCAAACACCTCGGTTCAGGGCAGGCAAACCGAATCGCCTCAGTGTTGGCAGTGTGAGCAAATGGTAGAGCGGACCGTAGGCAGCATAGGGGTGGGCGGTCCCGTCGGGAACGAGCCTGATGTCACTTTCCTCGTGGTCGCCGAGCCACCGTAGATCAGGCGGCACCTCCTTCTCGTCGAACATGTGCAGGCGCATGGGACCAGCCTCCCATGCCTGATTCCACCGTGTGATCATCAACCACTTGTCTCGGGCCGCATCGTCTGCCAGTGAAGGGAAGGCGTCGCGCTCACATGGAATGTGGACGTACTCGGGAGGTGGCGGTGGTTCACGCGGTACGGGAATGAAGCGCCATCCAGCGAGTCCCGCTGAGATGTTGTACAGGTTGGGATAGTCGTCCGCGTTCAGCTCGTCGGGGCGAGCCAACGGGCCGTAGGGCGTATCGAGATCGGTCTCGTGGGGCACGTCTTGTGTTTCCATTCTACAGGGGAAGCGACGGAAGCCTCTCGTTTCGTTCCACGGAAACCGACTGCCAAGCGGTTCGAGCTGCGTTCCTCCCTGTGTCCGGCTTCCACACGACCAGGGCCTTCGGGTTCGCCGTCACCGTGGCGGTCGCCGCCAGCTCGACGTCATCGACGGACGCCCTCCGGCGGCTCCCGCAGCTTGGGCATGACGCTGGCGATCATGGCGGTGTCCACCGGGGTCGTGGGGTCCACGAGGTCATTCCGCCCCGCCGTCTGGCCGCAGCGGTAGATGGCAAGACCGTACAGGTCGGCGCCCTGCCGGACGTGCTTCTCCAGGACGCCGTCCCTGGGCAGCTTGGGTGGCAACACAGTGAGGATCGCTTTGAGGATGGCCCTGGTGCCGGGGACGTGGTCGTCGAGCCTATGGAGCCACTGGGTGGCGGCAGGGAGGCAGTAAAGGGCGTCGAGGTGGGCGTGGTCAGGTGGGCGCTTGAGGACCTGAAAGGTGGGCTAGGAAGGGGAGTACTCATTCTTGGCCCTTAGCCGGCTGATCATCGCGCAAGACCAGCCAAGAGGGCATCGGGGAACGTAGCGTCAAATGCACCGGCCACGGTCTCGACGCAGGTCGGCACGGTGTTCGGAACCGAGTTGAGTGGTGCCTCGCGAAACCGCTGCCTGGTCTTGGTAGGATGGACCCGGGCCTCTCTCATCAAGGACAGCATCACCGCATCGGTGTTCGCGAGTCTTCCACTCTCTTTCATGGGAATCACAACGCTCTCCCACAGATTGCACAGGAGGTCTCGGGGCACGACAGAAAAGGGCGGAGGCCGAATGCGGACGCACGAGATGCCCAGAGTGCATACTCCATGCTTCTTGTCAGCTCGGACGAGGTTGCTCTTCACACGCTTCGCCTCGTCAGACCATCCGCCCGGGATGGTAACCTTTGCCTCTGCCCAGGAGTGGCATATCACTGGGTCGCCCAGCTCCTTGAAAAGGGGGCCCGTTAGCCGATCAGCCCACCAACCTTGGAGCGTCAAGGAACCGGGGGGAATCTGGCTCGGCCCATAGTGCAGCCCTCGCCCCAGATACTTGACTGAGCAGATGCCATCCGCGACTTCCGGCACTGCTTTGGACGCCTGAGCCGCGACGGATAGAACGTCTTGCAGCCAAGCCAGATCTGCTGGATCCAGTCGGCTCGCTGCTGTCCTGTCGATAGTTACCCAAACTGGCAATCTGTCCTCGACGATCTTGCTCAACACCTTGTCCGAGACCTGGGCTAGGTGAATTGCAGCGTCCGCTTCCACGTCGTTGAGTGGTGCGACGCACTTCGCCTCCACACCAACGGACCCGATACCTTCAAGGAAGAAGCTGAACTCGGGTGCAGGAATGTCACGAACACCAGGGAGGCAGGGGGGACATGACCAAGCGTCCCGCAAGAAGGAGTACATCTCACCCTCGAACAGAGCCTCCACCGCTGTCTTGGCCTTCTGTGCACGCCGGAGGTCTGACGCCCAAAGGTAGGCGGCGTCTGGCGCTCGCATCTCCTTGTGCATCGTGCACCACCACCACGCATCATGGAGTGCCCAACGAATCCGGTCTGGATCCGTTGCCTGCCTAGCCGCCGAACGAAGGGCAATTGCCGAGGGAACGACCGGATGGATGCGTCCTCGGAGGCACTGGCGCTCAAGTTCCCACCTTTCGAGCGGGGTTGAGACCGGGGTCTGTTCTCGCAGTTGGCCGGGGAACTCAGTGCCGATGCCCCTCAATGCGTCTTCGATGGACCCGAAGCGATTGGAGTCCTCAATCGATCCGGACTCGGTTAGGGCCGGATATAGAAAGTGCAACGGAGGTCTAGCTTTCACCCTTCGTCCCCTTCGCCGCCTGTCCCCTCGGCCTCTTCCTCGCCTTCCCAGCGGGGGGACCTGGGCAGCCTTCACCCTCGCCAGCGTCTCCGCCGCCGTTCCGTAGCTGCGGCTCTCGGCGTCCCGGCGAGCAGCCCCGACGATCTCCCCAACCACCGCCTGCACGAGCTTCCCTGCCCGGCTCATTCGGGGCCGTTGTCTCCATCTTCCCCGTCCCCGCCAACAAGTTGAAGGTCTGCCCGAGCAACGCCATCGCCTCTACCCGCCCCATGAACAAGATGCAAGGGCGGCGGGGCGTCCTGACTGATCAGCCCTTCCGCTGTCCCATCCCACTCGGAGAGGCAACGGCACCAAGGGACGACATTCAGGTCCAGGCTGACATCCTCTTCAGAGAGCACCGTGTAGGAAGAACCTTTCACCAGGAGGGTTCCTCCGCAGCGTGAGCAGCGCACGTCAACCTCGACGTTCAGGCTTCGAGCCGGATGTGGTGATACTTCGGTCGACGGCAGCAACGGCCGAAGCGGCATGACCTTTAGGTTGCCGTCGTCGTCATCGGAGTCGGCCCAGGAAAGCATTCCCAGTTCGGTGGGCGATGGCAGGACAAGCGCTGCGATTCCCCGCGCCATCTCCGTGGCCCGTGCTACGTCCCGAAGGGCGAGCGTTGGAACCAGTCCCAGCTTGAACGCAGACTCGACTTGGAAGTGCTAGGCGGTGCTGTATGCTCGTCATCGCGGCTGCAAGGCCCTGTAGCTCCGTGCCCATCATGGCGCGCCCGATGTCCTCAGCAGCAAAAACGTCAGCGATGACCGCGCGTGTAGCCGATACCTGTTTGATCAAGTCCTCCTGCCAACGCGCCTGCCTGAACACCTCCGCGAAATGACTCACATGGCGCATTCGCTCCTGCATATCGAACATCGGGCCGAGAATGCTCCGGCCAGAGATTTGATCCGCCAGTCGCTGCGTCTGACCAACCTGTTCTTGCAGGTCCAACATCGGGCCGACAACTTGCCGTCCAGAGATCCGGTCGATCATCTCTTGGATCTCGCGCATATGCTTCAGAGGGTCGTCGGACATGTATCCTCCATCGGTCAAGCGTGCGCACTAATCACGCCGCCCGCCCCTTCATGATCTTGTCGCGCAGCTTCAGCACGGCCTTGACGTCGTACAGCCGGTAGTCGTTCATCGGGTGCCGCCGCGCCTTGAACTTGCCGATGTCGTCCCACCTGCGAAGGGTCTGCACCGACACCTCCAGCAGCTCTGCGGCCTCGGTGATCGTCAGCGGCTTGGTGCGCCCTGCCAGTGCCTGGGTGCTGCGCGGCATGTCACCAAGAGTAATGAACCTTGATCACGATGGCAAGGCCGCGTAGCATCCGTCCTCGATGTCCACCAAGCGCGAAATCCTGGGGGTGCTCACGCGCCCAGAGCTGCAAGACCTCGTCAGTCGGTTCGACCTTGCCGTCCAGGACAAGCGGGTCCGGGACCACCTGGTCGATGCCCTGGCCGGGTCGCGCAGGGTCGCACTGACCGACCTGCTCGACGGGATGAGCCGCGACCGCCTCAAGGAAGTCTGCCGGGCCCTGGGCCTCGACGACTCCGGCAAGGAGAAGGCCGTCATCATCGACAGGCTCACCGGGACCAAGAGGGACACCGCCCACGAGCCCCAGGCCCAGCTCTTCACCGCCGACGCCCCCGCCGGAACCCCCGCCCCCCGCAAGAAGTCGAACGGCGCCAAGAAGAACGGCGGCGACCTCGGGTTCGAGACGACCCTCTGGCAGGCAGCGGACAAGCTGCGCAACAACATGGACGCCGCCGAGTACAAGCACGTCGTGCTCGGGCTCATCTTCCTGAAGTACATCTCCGACGCCTTCGAGGAGCGCCACCGCCAGCTCCAGGCCGAGGTCGATGATGGAGCCGACCCCGAGGCCCCCGACGAGTACACGGGGCACAACGTGTTCTGGGTGCCCCGTGACGCGCGGTGGGAGAAGATACAGGCGAACGCCAAGAAACCGCAGGTAGGCCAGGTCATCGACGACGCGATGACCGCCATCGAGAGGGAGAACCCGTCCCTCAAGGGCGTGCTGCCCAAGAGCTACGCCCGCCCGCAGCTCGACAAGCACCGGCTGGGCGAGCTGATCGACCTCATCGCCACCCTCGGCCTGGGCGACGCAGAGAACCGCAGCAAGGACATCCTGGGCAGGGTGTACGAGTATTTTCTGTCGGAGTTCGCGTCAGCCGAGGGCAAGAAGGGCGGCCAGTTCTACACGCCCCGGTGCGTCGTCCGCGTGCTCGTTGCCATGCTCGCCCCCTACAAGGGGCGGGTCTACGACCCGTGCTGCGGGTCGGGCGGCATGTTCGTGCAGAGCGAGAAATTCATCGAGGAGCACGGCGGGCGGCTCGGGGACATCAGCATCTACGGCCAGGAGTCGAACCCCACGACCTGGCGGCTCGCCAAGATGAACCTCGCCATCCGTGGGATCGACGCGGACCTCGGCCCCGAGAACGCGGACAGCTTCCACCGGGACCTGCACCCCGACCTCAAGGCCGACTTCGTGATGGCCAACCCGCCGTTCAACGACTCGGACTGGGGTGGCGAGCGCCTGCGGGAAGACGTCAGGTGGAAGCATGGCACGCCGCCGACCGGCAACGCGAACTTCGCCTGGGTGCAGCACTTCATCCACCACCTATCCCCGAAGGGCATGGCTGGGTTCGTGCTCGCCAACGGGAGCATGTCGTCCGGGCAGTCGGGGGAGGGAGACATCCGCAGGGCCATGGTCGAGGCGGACCTCGTGGACTGCATGGTGGCCCTGCCGGGGCAGCTCTTCTACTCGACGCCGATCCCAGCCTGCCTGTGGTTCCTTGCCAAGGACAAGACCGGCGGCGGGAAGTGCCGCAGCCGCAAGGGCGAGGTGCTCTTCATCGACGCCCGCAAGCTCGGGACGATGATCGACCGGACCCACCGTGACCTCACTGACGAGGACGTGGCCCGGATTGCCGACGCGTACCACGCCTGGAGGGGCGATCCGAAGGCGGGCAAGTACGAGGACGTGCCGGGCTTCTGCTTCTCGGCAAAGGTCGCGGACATCGAGAAGCACGGTTTCGTGCTCACGCCAGGCAGGTACGTCGGTGCGGAGGACGAGGTGGCGGATGACGAGGATCTGGCGGACAAGCTGGCCCGGCTGACCGTGAAACTCGAAGGGCAGTTTGCGGAGGGGCGTCGACTGGAGACTGAGATTGAAAGAAATCTGCGGGGGCTTGGATATGGGGTCTAGTCAAGCGCAGCAGCCTCGGCACGCTGGCGCGTCGAGCGGTTGGGATGCACATGGGTAGAACCAGCCTCAGCGATGAGCAGTTCCATCGGGCGCTAGAGCAAGTGCGGGGGTTCCTTCTGGCGAACCAGTCGATCTCGAACTCTGGACTGCGAGCGTTGACGGGACTCAACTACGATCAGGGCATCAAGTTCTTCAAGATCGCTGTGGAGAGTGGCGAACTGGAACGCCGTGGGCGGGCCAGCGGGACGCATTACGTCTTGAGAAGGGCAGATCCATGATTCCCGCCATACCTCGACAACGAGTGCGGCTTGGAGATGTTGCCGATCTGCTGACGGGATTCCCGTTCAGAAGTAGCGAGTACACGACCGGCGATGGAGTTCGACTTCTTCGCGGGGACAACGTCGCACAGGGCAGGCTTCGATGGGATGAGGCGAAGTTGTGGCCCTTGGGATTGGTTTCCGACGTCAAGAACTACGCCCTTGCCGAACACGATGTTGTTGTTGCGATGGATCGGCCCTGGATCGAAGCGGGCCTCAAGTATGCAGCCGTTCAACGCCATGACCTACCCTGCTTGCTGGTGCAACGTGTCGCGCGTCTGCGAGCGACCAACGGTACGGTCCAGCGGTTCCTGAAGTATCTCATCGGGTCTCGTCGATTCACGGAGCATGTGCTCGGGGTTCAGACCGGGACTGCGGTGCCGCACATCAGTGGCGGGCAAATCCGGGAGTTTTCGTTCGATTTGCCTCCCCTCGCCGAGCAGAAGGCCATTGCCTCCATCCTCGGAACCCTCGACGACAAGATCGAGCTGAACCGCCGCATGAACGAGACGCTGGAGGACCTTGCCCGGACCATCTTCAAGTCGTGGTTCGTGGACTTCGACCCGGTCCGGGCCAAGGCCGAGGGCAGGCAGCCCGTAGGCATCGGTTCCGAGACGGCGGCCCTGTTCCCAAGCCGGTTCGTGCAGTCGGAGCTGGGGAAGATACCGGAGGGGTGGCGCGTCACGCGACTTGCCGACCTGACCTCGAAGATAGGCAGTGGAGCAACCCCTCGCGGTGGCAGCGCCGTCTATGTTGATGACGGCGTGAGCCTCATCAGGAGCCAGAATGTCTACGACCGCCGCTTTGACTGGGGCGGGCTCGTGAAGCTGCCTGATTGGGCAGCAGAAGAACTGCGCGGGGTAACAGTCGAGGCCCACGACGTGCTGATCAACATCACCGGGGACTCCATTCTCCGCACATGCGTGGTCGATCCGACGGTGTTGCCCGCCCGCGTGAACCAGCACGTCTCAATCGTGAGAGCGGCAAGCGGCATCCCCCCACGATTCCTGCACGAACATCTGCTGTTACCGCGTACCAAGGATTGGTTTCTGGGGTTGGACACTGGTGGAACCAGGAAGGCTATTACGAAGGGGCACCTCGAATCACTCCAGCTTGTCGTGCCCCCCGCCACGGTCTTGCGCTCCTTTGAGGCCGCGACCACTTCCCTGTACCATAGGACCATCGTCAACAGCGGCGAGTCAAAGACCCTAGCCGAACTCCGCGACCTCCTCCTCCCCAAGCTCATCTCGGGTGAGCTTCGGGTTCCCGATGCCGAGAAGCTGATCGAGGCCGCGCTATGACCGCCTGGCTCACCGAGCAGGTCGTTGAGGACGCCGCCATCGGCTACTTCAAGGGCCTCGGCTACGACTACGTCCACGGGGCCGAGATCGCCCCCGACGGTGACAGCCCCGAGCGGGAGACCTTCGCCGACATCGTCCTCGTAGGTCGCCTCAAGCGCGCCGTCGAGAAGCTCAACCCCGGTATCCCCCACGACGCCCTGGCCGAAGCCGTACGCCGCGTCCTACGGCTCGACGCGCCCAGCCTGATCGCCAACAACGAGGCATTCCACGACCTGCTCGTGGGCGGCGTCACCGTCGAGATCTCCGGCAAGCACGGTGAGCCCGTCTACCCCCGGCTCATGCTCGTGGACTTCGATGATCCCGAGGCCAACGAGTTCCTCGTCGTGAACCAGTACTCGGTCAGGGAGGGCAAGATCACCCGGCGACCGGATATGGTGGTGTTCGTAAACGGCCTGCCCCTCGCCGTCTTTGAGCTCAAGAACGCCACCAACGAGAACACCGGGGTCGCCGACGCCCACCAGCAGCTCCAGACCTACAAGCTCAAGGACAACATCCCCAGCCTGTTCCACTACAACGCCGTGCTCGTCACCTCCGACGGCACCAACGCCCGCATTGGCACCGTCACCGCCGGGCTGGAGCGTTTCGCCCGGTGGCGCACCATCGAGGGGGACAAGAAGGCGTCCAGCAAGGCGCTCGAACTCGATGTCCTGGTTCGTGGCGTCTTTCAGAAGCGCAGGTTCCTGGAGCTTGTTCGGTCCTTCATCGTCTACGAGCACGACCGCAACGACGTCGCCAAGAAGCTCGCCGGGTACCACCAGTTCCACGCCGTGGAGGAGGCCCTCAAGGCGACCATCAAGGCGACCTCCCCGAACGGTGACCGCAAGGTCGGCGTCGTGTGGCACACGCAGGGCAGCGGCAAGTCCCTCACGATGACCTTCTACGCGGGGAAGGTCATCCAGGCGCTCGACAACCCCACCCTGGTGCTCATCACCGACCGCAACGACCTCGACGGCCAGCTCTTCGGCACCTTCTGCCGGTGCAGCAAGCTGCTGCGGCAGACGCCCGTCCAGGCCGAGGGGCGCGACGACCTGCGCGAGAAGCTCAAGGTCGCCTCGGGCGGGGTCATCTTCACGACCATCCAGAAGTTCCTCCCCGACCCAGGGGAACGCTACCCCGTCCTGTCAGAGCGCCGGAACATCGTGGTCATCGCCGACGAGGCCCACCGCAGCCAGTACGGCCTGCGAGGCAAGCTCGTCGTGAGCGGCGAGACCGAATACGAGCCCCAGGTGAACGACGAGGTCCTGATGGTGGCCGAGAGCCAGGCCAAGGTCGTGAAAGGCAAGAACGGCAAGCCGCCAAGCGTGCCCCCAGGCGCACACATGGTCTACGGGTTCGCCCGCCACATGCGGGACGCCCTGCCCAACGCCTCCTACATTGCGTTCACGGGCACCCCCATCAGCCTCAGCGACCGCAACACGCGGGGCGTCTTCGGGGACTACATCAGCGTCTACGACATCCAGCAGGCGGTCGCCGACGGTGCCACCGTCCCGATCTACTACGAGAGCCGGGTCGCCAGGCTCGAACTGCCCGACGAGCTGAAGCCTGTCATCGACGAGGAGTTCGAGGAAGTCACCGAGGACGAGGAGGAGACCCTCAAGCAGAAGCTCAAGAGCCGGTGGGCACAGCTCGAAGCCCTGGTCGGCAGCGACAGGCGAATTGCCTGCGTGGCGGCCGACATCGTCCAGCACTTCGACCGCCGGACTTCCGACATCGTCGGCAAGGGCATGATCGTCTGCATGAGCCGACGGATCTGCGTCAAGCTCTACGACGAGATCCGCAGGCTGCGCCCCGACTGGCACCACGAGGACGACGACAAGGGGGACATGAAGGTCGTGATGACCGGCTCCGCGTCGGACGTGACGGAGTTCCAACCCCACATCCGCAACAAGGCGCGCCGGGAGGATCTCGCCAACCGCTTCAAGGACCCGAAGGACCCGTTCCGCCTGGTCATCGTGCGCGACATGTGGCTGACGGGGTTCGATGCCCCGTCCCTGCACACCATGTACCTCGACAAGCCCATGCAGGGGCACGGCCTCATGCAGGCCATCGCCCGCGTGAACCGGGTCTTCAAGGACAAGCCCGGCGGCCTGGTGGTGGACTACATCGGCCTGGCCGACTCGCTAAAGAGCGCCCTGGCCGACTACACGCAGAGCGGGGGCAAGGGCAACACGGCCGAGGACCCCGCCGTGGAAGCCCTGCCGGTTCTGCTGGAGCAGATCGACATCTGCCGTGGGCTCTTCCACGGGTTCGACTACGCGAGGTTCTTCCACGCGCCCCCCATCGAGAAGCTGCACATGCTCCCTGCCGCGCAGGAGCACATCCTCCGGCAGGACAACGGCCAGGCCCGGTTCGTTGATGCCGTGCTGCGGTTGACCAAGGCCAACGCCCTGTGCGGCACGCTCGACGAAGCCATCGAGCTTGAGACCGAGATTGCCTTCTACCAGGCAGTGAAGGCTGCCCTCGTGAAGGGCGTCCGCAAGCCAGGCAAGACCGAAGCAGAGCTGGACGTCGCCGTCCGGCAGATCGTCAACAGCTCGCTCATCTCCGAGGAGGTCATCGACATCTTCGCGGTGAGCGGCCTGGAGCGGCCCAACATCTCGGTGCTGTCCGAGGAGTTCCTGGCCGAGGTCCGGCAGCTCCCCTACAAGAACGTGGCCGCCGAGCTTCTGCGCAAGCTGCTGGAGGGCGAGATCAAGGCCCACGCCCGGACGAACGTGGTCAAGTCCAAGGCGTTCTCGGAGATGCTCGACCAGTCCCTCGCCCGGTACCGCAACCGCGCCGTCACGACCCTGGAGGTCATCGAGGAGCTGATCAAGATCGCCAAGGCCGTCCAGGAGGACAAGCAGCGTGGCGAGTCCCTGGGCCTGTCGGCAGCGGAAATCGCCTTCTACGACGCCCTCGCCGACAACAAGAGCGCCCTGGACCTGATGGGCGAGCCGGTCCTCACGAAGATGGCGCAGGAGCTGGCCCAGGTCATCCGCAAGAACGCCACCATCGACTGGAACCTGCGTGAGACGGTTCGGGCACGGCTGCGGGCGCTCGTCCGGCGGCTGCTTCGCAAGTACAAGTACCCACCGGACTTGCAGGAGAAGGCCACGGAGACGGTGCTCAAGCAGGCTGAGTTGTTGGCGGAGGAGATGGCGGCGTGACCGAATGCGGGCGCGCAACGACGCTGAGAGAGGGATGCGATGCCCAAGGGATGGCTAGACGAAGTCGTGGGCCAAATGCTTGCGAAGATCCCACCCCGCCCCTTCGCACCCAGTCTGGTCTTCGGTTTCGAGGACATCCCGCTGATCGACGGCTACCGGGTCGCCCGCAACTGTCTAGCGCATGATGGAGGCATCGTCAGGAAGCAATTGGATCGGTCGCGAATCTCCGCGTTGCCGCACGTACAGGTCGACGAGTCCAGGCTGCTCATGGCCCAGCCCACGGTGCATCTCCTTCCAGGAGCTTGTGAATCTGCCGTCGAGACCGCGACGGCCTTCTTCGACCGCCTGTCTGCAATCTGCCAACTCGACCCAAGGGCGAAGACGAGCCGGGGGCAATGAGCAATCATTCCATCAGCGGCGCGAGGACCTCCAAGGACTGGGATCAGCTCGCGCGCTGCATGCTGCCCAAGCCTGTCACCCACCAGGACGGGCTCATCATCGGTGGGGAGCCGGGCGAGGTCGTGGTGAGAATCTCTGCGAACGAAATCGCCGTGGCCGCGTACGCTGCGGTGTGGGACAGCCAAGAGCCACGGCTTGCTCCGAAGGCATGGAAGAGCTTTCCGATGACCGCGAAGCCCGAGCGCGTCGCCAGGGCCATCATCAAGGCCAGGGCTCGCCGCCTTGGTACTTACCAGTGGTGCCCCGAGTGCGGGACGGTCCAGCCGCCAGTGTGGATGTCGGACGGGATGTGCCAGGGGTGCGCCGAGAAAGGCGGGTCTGTACTCTAGCCCCACCCCAAATGAGTCGCCCCCCGCCCGCCAACGCCCCCATGCATGCGGAACATGAGGGGCCGCCGCAGTCCACATCCGTCTCGTCACCGTTCATGCGGTGGTCGCTGCAGCCCAGGGCCACGCACTTGCTCGTCGACGACGAGCAAAGGCCGGTCGTGCACCAGTTATCGTACCCGTCGGGTGGCGCCCGCCAGATTCGGGTGGCGCATCGCCAAGTCGGTCGAATTTCTGTGGTTTTCAGCACGATCCGCCTCAGGTTGCGTCCATCACGGGTGGCGCGCCGCCACCCCTCTCAGCGCCTAACCCGTTGAAATGCCGCTGGCCGGCCGTTGGCCTGCCGTGTGCTCTGTCGTGGCAGCGGGACACCATGAAGACCCAACCCTCTCAAGTGCACGACTCGATGCTGCGCGCCGTGTTCGAGAGCCCTGACGTAGCCCGGGCTTTCTTCACGACGTTCCTGCCTTCGGAACTGGTGGAACGTCTCGACTTGACCCGGCTCGAAGCCCGTCCTGATCACCTGATCGATCCGCGGCTCCAGTGGTGCGCTACCGATGTTCTGTACGAGACGAGCCTCGACGGGTTGCCTGCCATCCTGTACCTGCTGTTCGAGCATCAGAGCTCGGTGGATCGGTGGATACCGTACCGGTTCCTGCGAAGTACGGACCTGGTGTGGTCCAAGGCTCTGGCCGAGAACCCGAGCCTCGAGCGATTGCCGGTGGTGGTGCCGATCGTGTTGACGCACGCACGCGAGCGATGGTGGGCGCCGATGCAGCTACAAGACCTCGTGGGAGAGAAGGGGCGGCTGCCGTCGTGTTTGCGGGACAAGGTGCCGCGACAGTCGTACTTCCTGTTCGACCTCCGAGCGATGACGGACGGGCAGATCGTGTCGATGGCGACGACGGCGTCGTTGCGGTTGTTGTTGCTCATCCTTCGGAACGTGAGGAACCCGGAGCTTGGGGCGATGCTTCGCGCGTGGCACGAGCTGCTGGGCGCGGTGGTGCGCGAGCCGAGCGGATTGCGGGTGATGGAGCTTCTGCTAACGTATCTTGCCAAGGCGGTACCGACGATGACTCAGGAAACGTTGATGCAGGTGGGGCAGATGGCAGGGATGGATCCGGAGCTTGTGGAGGGGTCCCTGGCCTGGAGATGGCTGGAAGAGGGGCGTGAAGAGGGGCGGGGCATGGCCCGGCGGTTGGTGCTCCGGATGTTGAGCAAGCGGTTCGGACGTTTGCCCTCCTGGGTGGAACAGCGCGTGGCGTCTTCGTCGATCGATGATCTGGACGAGTGGTCGGAGAGGATGCTCGAGGCGGCGAGCCTGGAGGAAGTCTTCGGGTGAGCTGACGAAGCCTGTCAGCTCGAAGGCCCCGGAGCCCTGCCGAAGTCGTCTTCCTTGCGCTCGATGTCGTCCTCCCCGAAGTAGTCGCCCGTCTGCACCTCGATGATCGCGAGGTTCTGGGCGCCGGGGTTGCGGATCCGGTGCCAGCAGCCCTTCGGGATCTCGATCGACTGGCCGGGAAGCATGCGCACTTCCTCGTCGTCCTGCACGACCATGGCCTCGCCTTCGACCAAGAACCAGTGCTCCGAACGGTGACGATGGCGCTGCAAGCTGAGGCGCTTGCCCGGGTAGACGACCAGTCGCTTCACCTTGTGATCGGGCTCGTCGGCCAGCACCACGTAGTATCCCCAGGGCCGATGCTCCTCGCGCCGGGCCTGGCAGGTCACGCGCTCGTAGAGGGCAAGGAGGGGGTCGACCATGTCCATGAGCGCTCGCTCGCCCAGCACCCGGTCTCGGCAGACCTTGCGATCGAGACCCGCCAGCTCGCGGACTCCCTCCGCCGCAGCTTCCGCCGTAGCGTATCGATAGCCGGTTTCTCCGTCCTTGAGGAAGTCCACGTGGCTATCGTCGATGGCGAGGATGGGCGTTCCCCGGCCTAGGGCGTCGAGCAGGGCAAGCTGCTGCATCCCAGCGCCGCCGCCGACGTGCACCACGCCAGTGGCTTGACCGATGAGTCGGTCGGCCTCGGGGGACGCGGGGTCTTCGTGATGTCGGAGGTGTTCGCCGAGGTGAGGAGCCACGTGACGGTCGAAGAAGACGCGGTCTTGCACGGCCCCGAGCAGAACGAGCGTGCGGCCCGCGTGCCTCGCCACCTCGATCGCTTCCTCCACACCGGTCTTCGGGCGCAGGGCGCCGAGGAAGACCAAGTGGTCGTCGGCAATTGCGTGGAAGGGAGCCGATCGGACGGGCACGCCCCAGGGAAGCGTTTCGATGTACAGCAGGCCGGCCTTGCGGTCCTGTTCGCCGGGAGCCACGTAAAACACGCGCTGGTTCATCTCTTGGTACATGTCCGCGGCGTGCTTCCACATCTCGAACCAGACGGTGGACAGGATCGGTGTGGTGATGAAGCCCGCGAAGGGCAAGGCGGCGAAGCCGACCATGTCGTGGATCAGGTCGAAGTCACCCGCCTTCTGGAAGACATGGGTGAGACGGAGCACGGATTCGACCCCGACCACGCCACTGCGATAGGTCGGCATGAGCGGGCCGGCATCTTCGATGGGCACGCCGGTGACCTCGACTCCCCGCTGCACCAACGCCTCGGACAGGTCGCGGGCGCTTCGCGTCCACAACGCATAGGCCCGCGTGGCAGGGTGATCGGCAACCGGCAGGAGCATGGCGATGCGCATCGGATTCCCTCGGGTGTCCCT
Organism: uncultured Polyangiaceae bacterium; assembly: GCA_964488865.1. Classification (GTDB taxonomy): domain Bacteria; phylum Myxococcota_A; class Polyangia; order Polyangiales; family Polyangiaceae; genus MWCO01. The sequence continues at coordinate 33,670 of CAZAWR010000083.1, forward strand.
TCCTCGAAGAGGGGAAAGCATACTCGATCGGCTTTTCGTTGCTATCGAAAGCGCGCAGGCCTGTCAGGCGCTCGATCCGCTCACTCCCCAGTTCACTCCCCGGTGCGAGCAGCTGGACCGGGCGGCGAGCTCAGAAAGCGCTGGACCGGCTCGAACAGGTCCACATCCGCGTGACAGCCCATGGCGAGGTCGCCGTGACCGTAGTCTTCCTGCGTGCCGTAGCACCGGCCGAGCACCAGAAAGCTCTTCAGCGTGTCCGGCTCGTCCTTGCCCCAAGCGTCGAACCCCGCCCGAACCGCAGCCTCCGTGCCGAGGTGGTCCGCTGCCCCCGCGACGAACAGCGCTGGGACCCGAACATGCGCCAGCTGATCGAGCACGCGCTTTCCATCCATCCGGATCTCCCCGTCGCGCGTGGCCCAGCCGAGGAAGTCGGCCGCGAGCGCCGCAGGAACGTCTTGGATGCAGTTGACCAGCGCGGTCCTCGTGATCGTCTTCGCGAAGTTGCGAGGGTTGAAGATCCACTTGTGAAGGGGGGTGATGAACCACTCGGAAAGGAACGCGAACATGCGGGCCCCCAGCCCACTGAGGATCGGCGGCACCAGCCACCGCGGGTAGAACCGGAAGATCTTCAAGATGGCGTACGGGGCGTTCACTCGTCCCGGCGTCCCGATGAACACCGCCTTGCGGAGCGCTCCCTCCCTCACCGTCGTGCCGAGCGACGCGTACAGCAGCATGCCGCCCATGGAGAACGCCACGTAGTCCAGGGACTTCGCCCCGGTGCGCTCGAGCACCCGCGACACCGCCAGGGGAATGTCGTAACGCACCATGTTGGCGAACCCAAGGTCTCGACGGATCGGGTAAAATCCCCAGGAAAGCCCGCTGCGCAGCGTCAGGAGCCATACGTCGCGGCCCAACCCCGCCAGGTGCCGAGCCAGGGAGTACTTGGGGTGGATGTCCTGGTTGCGGTGGTTCGCACAGATGCCGTGGACCAGCAGCACGGGAGGCTGCACGGGCCCGGCCCCCTTGGCCGCGATGCGTCGTAGCTCGAACGCTGCCCCGTCCGGAGTCTCGATCCGCTCCTCCTCATCGTAGTCGAGCGGTAACGCAATGCGTCGTTCCCAGAACCGAAGATGCACGCGGACGAGCACAAGCCAGACGAGCAGCCCTGCGGCTACGGCAACCCACTGCGTCCAGCTTCCGTCGAACCAGTTCATCGCACTCGGGAACAATCCTAGCTCCGGTCACGATCAAGGGCAAAGGGCAAGCTTGAAAGGGGCAGTTGGGCCGAAGGACAACGAACCTCCGCGATCATCTCGTGAACAAGGGCTGCCCATCTCCCGTAGAATATGGTACAAAATCTCTTTGAATCGCGGGGTGGCGCTTCCGTGATTCCCTTCGACACGCGAGCCGACAACGGGAGACGCACTTGTCCCACTGGAAGCTAACCCGTGCAGAACAAACCGTGCTCGGACGAATCGGTCGGCCAGTCATGGCCCTTGCCGGTCTGGCAACCATAGCGCTCAGCTGTAGCGCTGACTTTGACGCCACCCGCGACGTCCCCCACCGCTACTCCCTCGGACAGGAGCTGTACGGCATCGTCTGCGATCGCGTGGGCGCCCAGGCGCTCCGTGTCGACGTCACCGGAGCCTCGTTTCACGGTGTCTGCCACGCCAATTCCACTGGCAAGTTCGCCTCGGGCGTCAACCTCTCCCTGCTGCCTCCGCTTCGTCCCGCCCGCGACGTCGAAGGCAACTTCGTGCCCATGGCGAAGCTGCAGAAGGACCGCGCCTACCAGATCGCGCGCGTCGAAGCCCTCGCCGCCCGGCGTGAAGACCTCGTCAAAGCCCTCGACGCCGCGTTCCCTGACATCGACGTGTTCCTGCAAAAACGCGTCCCCGTCGACCCAGCATCGGGGTGCGACGCCGCCTACGAGAAGCAGAAGCGAGCGTATCTCGAGCTGCTCGCCGAGACCCTGACCCGCCTGATCGATCTGTACAACGACGGCACGATCCCGTCGCTCACGCGGGCCGTGGGGCGACTGATGGAGGCGGTGCACGATGACGAGCAGGCGGCGGCTGCGCTCGCGCGTTTCGATGCGCGTCAGGGCTACCGCCCGATCGAGCTCGCGCTGGGCGTGAGCCGTCCGGCGCTTTCGTACCCTCGTCTTTTCGAGCTCTCCAACGCGCTGCTTCGGTTGTTCGCGTCGGACTCGGACCCGAACGACCCTGCGCACAAGAACGACCCCAAGGTCGACGGGTTGTTTGGCAATCGAACCCCGGTCCCGGGTCAGGCCCACGGTCAGTTCCAGCAGTTCTTGCGGGTGGTTCGCGAGGAGCTGCGGGTTCCCGTCGAGAGCAACGGTGAGCTGCTCGACACGTTCGAGGACCCAAAGCTCGGAACGATGGTGCTGTCGCGCCCTCGCAGCACCCTCGAGATCGCGCAAGATTTCTTGCTGTTCGAGCACCCTTCCTTCGGTGGGTCGAGCCGGCCCACCATCACGCGCAGGGACGTGCGCGGCATGGCCGTCGTCTCTCGCATCGACGGCGCCCTGCCCGATCCTTTTCTGAGCGACTCGGACGGCAACCCCAAGATCAGCGAGCTGGGAGAGTTCGTGACCTCGACGGGGCAGCCGCCGACGTCGCCGTTTTTTGCGGTCGGCACGCCTGACGGACAGCGAGACAGTTACGGACGCGCTTTGCACGAAGGCGAGTTGCTTTACGAGTACGTGGACGTGAACCGCACGTTCATGAACGCGTTGGTTCGTGACGTTCGCCCGCTGTTTGCGAAGGATGACGGGACGGGGTCCGAGACGATGCTGCACCTCATCGCGGGGGCGGAGCTGTTGTTCGGCGCGCGGGAGAACGAGCCGACGGCGCGGGTCTACCCGCCCGACCCCGAGCGAGCGGAGGAGCTTCGCGCCCTCGGGCTCCTCGTGCCCGAAGGAATGAGCGACAAAGGCGTGACTGTCGGCTATCGGCGCTTCGACCCGGCAACCTCTCCGCTGGTGGACCTGACGCATGCGATCGGAACCGTGCTGTCGCACCGGGAGATGGATGACGTGCTGGCGCTCGCGCACAAGCTGTCGGTGGAGAAGCCGCAGCTGATCGCGCGGCTGGTGGGGTTGGGGCTCGAAATCAAGGCGATCTCCGACCAGTACCCGGAGGCATGGGTTCCGAAGGATTCCATGTTCTGGGATCACCTGCTCGAGACCGTCGTCACGATGGCGCGCACGCCCCACCTGCTCGAGGACCTGGTGCGTTCGTTTCGGGACGAGCGGACCCAGCAGATCAAGAAGGTGTTTGCAGCCTATCTCGAGCACCGAGACGAGTTGTCCTACTACCGCGACGCGAACTCTCTCGGGAACTACGACAGCTTCAACTCCACGGTGAACCTGACGACCCTCAAGGTCGTGACCAAGCCCGGCGCCACGCCGGAGGACCTGCTGGTCCCCACGGGCTATCCCGCCTTTGCGACCCTCGTGGATCGGAGCAAGCCGGACACGGGGCAGAACCGCAGCGCGTTCCAGCGATTCACCCAGCTTCTGCACGATGCCAACGGTCTTGGTTACTGCACGAAGCAGGACGCGCAGATCCCGCTCAAGATCGAGTGGCCCCCCAGTGGTGGCATCACGGTCAACGTGATGTACCCCGGCGACTTCATGGTCAAGGCCGCGTGCACCTTCGTGGGAGCGTCGGCGCCCCCTGACCCCATGCCCGAATGCGGCATCCTCCGCTTCCACGACATGGCGAAGCTCATCGTGGACGTGGCCCTTCGGCGGGCGGAGTTCGACATTCGCGACGAGTGCCTGCGGAAGCTTCTGGACTCGCCGCTCAACAAGCTGGTGGGCGGCCCGGACGCTTTCCTGCAGGACGTTTCCCAGCTCAACGGGTTGCGGTTGCAGCCCACGGTAGGCGCGGTGTCCCGTCTGATGTCCTTCGACTCGCCCTACGGCGGGTGGGGAGGATACGCGGGCACGAACGAGTACCCGCAGACTCGTGACTTCCTCACGGGGATGATGGATCCCGTCCCGAGCATGCTGTGCGACTACACCCCGTTCACGGACACGGATGGGACCGTGATGCGGTTGCGGACGTGCCAGCGGTTCGAGGACACCTTGCGGTTCCGGGACGGCAACGCGCTGTACCCGCTCGAGCAGATGCAGTTCGTGGAGCTCGTGCAGCCCATGGCGGAGGCGTTCCACAACAACGGCGCCTCGCACCTGTTCGTGGAGTTGTTCGACAAGCTGCACATTCACTGGGGCTCTCCTGAGCAGACCAAGGAAGAGTGCGACCCGGGCCTCGACCCATCTCATGCCCGCTGGTGTAGCCAGGACGGTGTCGTGCGCTACGAGCCGCTCCTCGCCGACGTCATCAAGAACAGTGACCTGTTTCCCACGCTCGCCGCCGTGGTGGACGAGCTCGACGGCATGACGATCGAGAGCTGCGACCGGTACGACGACACGTCGCATGCGTGCGTGAAGACGACGCAGCGGGAGGCGCTGTCCGTGCTGCTCGACGCGCTGCGCGTGATGATTGACCCGGCGCGCAACGAGGGGCTGACGGACCGTCACGGGCGCGAGAGCGTGACGTTGAACGACGGCAGCGAGGCGCCGCAGGTCACGCCTTTGTACCTTCTGATCGACTCTTTCAAGGGGATCGACCATGCGTTCGACGCGCACTGGGCGAGCACGGGGGATGGGGAGCGGCAAGCGAATTGGCGTGCTGCGCGGTCGACGGTGGTGGACACGTTCTTCACGGTGGAGGGGAGGGGGGACGACGCGCGATTTGCGAACGAGGCGCTTCCCTCTGTGCTGCCGAAGGTCCTCGAGCTTCTGCGGTCGCAGATCCTCGCGAACTGTCCGGACCGTCGGCCCCAGGCCAAGTGCGAGTGGGCTCGGGAGGAGCTTGCGAGAAAGCTGAGCGATGTCGTGGCGGGTCCGACGTTTGCGGCGTCGATGGACGTGATCGAGGCGGTGCGCAGCGATCCTGACGCGCGGCGGGAGATTCAGGCGTTTCTCGTGTACCTGCTCGACTCCTCTTCGGACAACGATGCGCAGGCCACGACGCTGTCCGCGCTGCTGGACTTGCTGCAGGTCTTGCACGACGACACGAACTTGCAGCCGCTCTATCAGGTGGCGTCGAAGGCGCTGGCTCCGACGCTGGTGGATGCGAAGGGAGAGATGGTGCAGCGTGGCACGGCGGACGCGCTGGTGGAGGTGTTGACGAGGGTGTTTGCGCGAGACTACGAGGGGAGCGAGGAGGTTTGCACGAGCGCGGTGGATCCCCATCGCACGGTGGCGCTGGTGCTTCACAACCTGGTGACGCCGATGGGGACGGGGGAGTCGACGCCCATCGAAGTGATCCTGAGCGTGATCGGGGACGTGAACCGTGCGGACCCGAGCTCACGCGAGAAGCTCGACCCTGAGGACTTCCAGAACATAGGCCACGAGGCTTCCTTGTTCTTCCTGGACGAGGCCAGCGGTCTCGAGCAGGTATGGGAAGTCGTGCGGCAGGCCACGCTGAAGAACTGACCTTCGATGAAGCGGTTCACGACGCGCGTTTCCTGGGTTCGGTGGCTTTGCTGCGCGGGTATTGCGGTGGCGAGCGCGGTGGCGCCGGGCGCCCAGGCGGGAGGGTTCTACTTCTCGGACCGGGGGGTTCGGCCGGTGGGTCGGGGCGGGGCGTTCGTGGCGGGGGCGGACGATCTCGGGGCGATCTGGTACAACCCGGCCGGGGTGGCGGAGTCCGGGTCGAGCATCTTGTTCGACGCGACCTGGCTGCGGTTTCGCAATGAGTACCAGCGGGAGTTGCAGATCGTGGACAGCGAGGGGACGGTGCATCGGGTCGAATCGCCGACGATCCAGGGGACCTCTCCGATCCTGCCGCTCCCCACGGGGGCCGTGTCCTACCGGTTCAGCAAGTACCTCACGGTGGCGACGGGGGTGCTTGCCCCCTACGTTCCGCTCGCGAGCTATCCCGACAGGGTGGAAGGGCAGCCATCGCCGGCGCGGTACACGCTGGGTTCTTTCAACGGTTCGCGGCTCGCGTTGCCTGGGGTGTGGGTTGCGTCGGAGCCGGCGGGTTTCCTGCGGGTCGGGGTGGGCGTGCTGGCGCTGGTGGGCACGTTCCGTTCGACGATCACCTTCAGCGCGAGTCCGCAGGACCGGCTGGTGGGGGCGCCGGAGCAACCGGAATACGACGCCGCGGCCAAGCTCGAGGTCGGTCCGATCTTCGCCCCTTCCGCCAATGCCGGCGTCATTCTGGTGCCTCACGAGTCGGTGCGCGTGGGTTTCAGCGGGCAATTGCCCATGCACATCGATTCCGACGCCGTGCTCATCACGCGTTTGCCCTCGAGTGTGGTGTTCGACAGCGCCAAGGTGACCGGGGATCGGGCGCACGTGCAGTTCGACCTGGCCGCCATCCTGCGGGCGGGGGTGGAGGTGCGTCCCGACAAGGACGTGAGGGTCGAGGTCTCCTACGTGCGAGAGCTGTGGTCTTCGCACGACGTGATCTATGCGACCCCGAAGGGGATCTCGCTCGATGGGGTGATCGGTGCGCCGCCGTCGGTGGCGATGCCCAACATCGAAATTCCGCGCAATTACCAGGATACGAACTCCTTCCGTCTGGGGGCGGAGTACGGGTTCGTGGCGGGCGGGTACCGGATGGATGCGAGAGCCGGGGTGTCCACGGAGTCGAGTGCGGTCCCCGAGGAGTACATGTCCTTGAGCTCCCTCGACTTCGACAAGACGCTCGTGGCGATCGGAGGCAGCCTTCACGTGGGCAAGGGCTGGCGCTTCGACGCGCTCTATGGGCACGTGTTCGCGAAGGAAACGTACGTGTCGCCGTCGAGCGCCCAGATCCCGCGCATCAACCCGTTGAAGGGCAATGCCCCGCTGGAGGCGGTGAACGGGGGAACGTACCGGGCCAGCTCGGACCTGATCGGGGTGGGGTTGCGCTACGAGCTGTGAGGACCGGCCGTGCGCTCATGGACAAGGCCGGTCTACCCGACCGGGGGCCACTATGATAAGCCTTTGACCCCATGAAGAACTTCGTCGTCGTCGCTGCACTCGCCGCTGCTTTCGTCACCTCGGGATGCGGGGGATCTGGCGCCCCTGCGACCAACTCCGGCTCCGGGTACGAGGAGTACACGTGCCCTGACCCGATCGGAAAGATCGTACGCGAGGATTGCTCCCGCGTGGGGCTTCGCTACGACGGCGAGAGCTTCGAGGGTTCGGTCGGAGTGGCGGGGGTGGGGGCCAGCGCGTCGTACAAGGAGACCGCGATCCGGCAGGCCGATTCGCTCATTCAGTTGCTCAAGGAGCAGCGGGTGGCGATGTGCAACAACTTCAACACCTGCAAGCTGACTGTGGCGGAGTACCGCGAGGACCAGAAGCGGATCGACGACTCCTTCATCGCGTTGATGTCGCTGAAGGATCGGATGAAGGACATGGATGCGGCTCAGGCGTCGCAACTGCTTCGCGAAATCCAGTCGATCCGCACGGGGGTTCAGAACGTGGCGTCGGCCCAGGCGGAAGGCGCTCCGAAGCCCGAGTCGACCACCGAGCCGCCGAAGCCGGAGGCGCCTCCCACCGCCGCGCCTCCCCCCACGACCCCGCCGGCCACGGGAGACTTCAGCTGCAAGGGGCCCGCTGTGCAGCTGTTCCGCCGTGGGACCATCGCAGGCCCCACGTTCGGCTACGACCTGACCCGCAAGGGGCTCAAGGGACACCCGGAGCTCGCGTCCGTCGACTTCGTCGAGTTCCTGCTCGAGACGGCTTCCCTCAGCGGCAAGAAGCAGGAGTACGTGCTGGTCGGGATTTCGCCGGACGGCAACACGTCCGAAAAGCTCAAGACCGTGGTCAAGAGCTTCAGCCCGAGCGCGGGCGTGGACATCCCCTGTCCCGCCATCCCGCCCGTGCGCAAGCTCGACTTCGACGTGAACTAGATGTGCCTGGCGGAAGTCTCGATCCCTTGACCGAGAGGCAAGCGAAACCCAGATCGGCGACGGCGACGGCGACGGATTGATTCTTCTGCCGAGCACATCTAGTGTGCCCGAAGTGAGTACCGGGATCGCACTCCGGAGAACCACAGAGGTCGCAGCAGGCACAGAAGGGTGTGTACGGAGTTGGGTGGTGCGTGTTGCCCCTGGCTCTGCCCATTCCTGGTTCTCTGTTCCGTGTTCCGTGTTCTCCGCTCCTAGTTGATGGCTATCATCCGCCCATTGTCGTGGTCGAGCCTCAACCCGGTAGGGACTTCGGGCCGCGCTCACCGCGGCTCACCCCAATACGCCTCTTCTTTCGGGCCGGAAGAAAAAAACGGCCCGCCCCCCACTTCGCCTTTACACTTCCCATGGGTCCCCGCGTCCATGCAGCGAACCCAGCAAGAACTGCTGATCGCGAAACGGAGAACCCCATGTACCGTTCCTTGTTCCTCACCTCCTTTGCTCTTCTCTCCACCCTCGCTGCGGGCTGTGGCTCGCTTGCCGACGACACGGACAATCACGAGCCCCTCGCCGTGTTGCAGGGCGAGCTGACCAACCCGGATGCCGTGTCCATCACGGGTGCCGTTCGCGTCGCCGTCATCTGGAACTGTGGCGACATCGAGGGCGACATGTACCGCGTGTCCCAGGAAGTGCAGGTGCAGCCAGTGTTCCCCTCGCGGTTTCGGCTCGAGCTGACCGATCCCCCGCCCGCTGGCTGCATGATCGATCCCTTTGCCGAGGACGACGACCCCCCCCAACCCGGAGATGCACCCGAAGTCCCGGGCAGCGGTGGTGGCGCTGGCGACATCGACGAGCCCGCCCCCTCGGACCCCGGATCCTTTGGCGAGAGCGAGATCCCGGCCGCTCCGAGTCGCCCCCAGGCCATGGCAGGATCGGGCGCCCTGCGCGTCGCCATCGGCACCATCGCCGCCTACGACGACCTGAACGCCAACGGGAAGCTCGACCTCGTGAGCCCGGGTGCGGCGGACTACGTCGACCGCGTCCTGGGCGCGAACGAGTCCCTCATGCTCGTCTACCTCGAGGGTAACGTCGCGGCCTGGGACGAGCTGCAAGACGGCAACGGCAATCTTCCCAAGCTCGGCTACAACCTGCTCGACTTCAGCGAGCCGATCTCCACCGGAGTCGACTCTGGCGATGTGCTCGTGATGTGTCAGCACCCGTCCGTCGGAACCGGAGGCGATTCCGGTGGAAGCCCCGTGGATGGCGGCGAGCCCGTGGACGGAACGGACGAACCGGTGCCGATGCCCGAAGGGCCGGAAGACGACGCGGGGCCCACGATGCAGTGGATGGACGCGGGCACCTTCTTCGTGCTGACCATGACGTCCGACCCGCAGTTTGCCTCGATGATGTGCAAGGACGCGGGCGGCCTGTCGAGCGAGAGCTCCGGCGGTACTTCGGTGGCGCCTACGATTCAAGTGCCCGAACAGTACCCGTCGCCGCAGGACCCGGGGCTGAGCTGCTCGGCCGACGGTCTGTCCTACTTCTACGAGACCTGTGAAGACCAGGGTGTGTGCCGGGGCAAGATCTGCACGGGCGGGTGCTGGTACGTCCCGGACCCGGCGAACCCGCCTGCCGCCTGGCCTTGCTTGATTCCTTGATCGGTGGTCCGGGGTCGTCGTGGCGGCGTGTTCTTTGACAGCCCCCCGACGGCCCGTTAGGACTTCCGGTCACCGTGCCGATGTCCCGAGACGAGGTCGCCGCGCTGTATCAACGATACGGCTACTTCCTGCTGCGCAGGTGCCGGTTGATCTTGCGTGACGATGCCGCAGCCCACGACGCCTTGCAGGAGACCTTCGTGAAGCTCATGACCCATGGCGCGACGATGCAGGACACGGAACGGCCCCTCCGGTGGCTGTCCCGGGTCGCCGAACGCTGCTGCTTCGATGCCATGCGAAGGAACCGCAAGTTGCAGATGGCACGCCCCCTGGAAGCGATCGACGACGAGGTGGGGGCTCACCCTTCGGTCGATCCGGCGGTTCGCAACGCGGTTCTCTCGCTGCTTGGTCGGATGACCGAACAGGAGCAGCAGATCGCGGTGATGGCGTTCGTGGATGGCATGTCCCAGGGAGAGATCGCGGACGAGATTGGCACGTCGCGTGTGACCGTGAACAAGCGGGTGCAGGGAATTCGCGAGCGAGCGCGACGGGTCATGGGAGGCACCGATGGCTGACCATCCTGCGAGTTACTTGCTCGAGGAGCTTGCTGCCGGGGGCCAGGACGAGGCTACCGCGCTCCACGTGGAGCACTGTGCGGCGTGTCGATCGTACGTGGAGCGGCTTCGCCAAGGAGCGGCAGGTTTCGTCGAGACGTCGCTGCCTCCCCTGCAGTTTGCCGATGCGGTAGCCAAGCGGAGCACCAAGTCGGATCGGCGCGCGTGGTACGGCCTGGCGGCTGGTGCGTGCCTCGCAGCCGCGGCGGCGGGAGCGTTCCTCCTGGTCAGACCTCCCGTCCCGTCGAACGGTCCGGTCGCGATGGCCACGTCGCTCGAGACGGCGGAACCCACGGGGGTGCGATTCAAGGGGCGGCCCCAGATCGTCGTCATCCGGGAGCGCGAGGGGAGCCAGGAGAGACTCGGCGCCGACGTGGGGCTTCGAGCATGGGACCGTCTGCGCGTGGAGATCAGCGTGGATTCCGCTGCCACGTTCGAGGTGGGCGTGTTGAGCGAGGATGGGGCGTGGGTTACGCTCCTGCCGCCCACCATGCTCACGCCGGGTACGCACCTCACGCCGCAGTCCGTCCGGTTCGATGATGCGCCGGCGGCGGGATGGGTCCTTGCCGGTCCTCCTGAAGCTGTCGACCTGGCACGGCGCACGCGCTCCTTCGCGACGGTGACGGTCCTTCCGCTGCACGTCGAGCGGGGGAAGTGATGCGTCGCTCGTGGCTCGGGCGAGGGCGAGAGTTCCTGCTCGCCATGGCGATGCTCGCTTTTCTTTTCCTGTCCGGGAAGGCGTGGGCGTCGCCGACACGGATTCTCGTGGCCGTGGGGCACGGGACGGGACACGACGACGAGCGTCCGCTCCGGTACGCGGAGCAGGACGCGGTGAAGGTGGTCGGGGCCTTCACGTCCCTGGGGGGTGTGTCCGCGGATCAGGTGATCTTGCTGCGGAAGCCCACGGCGGCGCAGCTTCGCAACGCCATGGGGCAAGCGCAGTCCCGCGCCGCGAAGCACGCGCGAGCGGACGTCAGCTTCGTCTTTTACTTCAGCGGGCATGGGGATCGGACGTCGCTGCATCTCGGCAACGAGTCCTTGCCCATCGCGGAGCTGACACGGCTGGTGCAGGCGGTGCCAGCCTCGTTGCGTTTGGTGGTCCTCGACGCGTGCCGGAGCAACCGGGCGAAAGGCATGTCCGCCGAGCAAGGGTTCGCCATCTCCCTGGGCAATCCCTCGGGGACGACCGGAACGGCGTGGCTCTTCGCGTCGGCGGACGGGGAAGCGGCCCAGGAATCCGATCCTCTCGGTGGCGCCGTGTTTACCCACGCGTGGGTGACGGGGCTTCGGGGGGCGGCCGATGCGGACGGGGACCGACGCGTCTCGCTCGCCGAGTCCTATGCGTATGCCTACCACGAGACGTTGTATCGATCGGCGCGGGGCAGTGGCGTGCTGCAGCGGCCTTCTGCGAAGTTCGAGGTGAGCGAGGTGGCGCCCATCACGCTGACGAGCCTGGGGGGGCAGACGGGGTACCTGATTTTTCCGAAGGAAGCCGACGTGTACTATCTCGTGTACGCGCCTCGATCGCGGACGGTGACGGCCGAGCTGTGGAGCTCTGCGGATCGGCTCGTGACGTTGAGCTTGCCACCGGGTAGGTATGTTCTGCACCGGAGGGCGTCGGGCAAGGGTGCGGCCGCCGAGTTGGCCGTGGCTGGGGGGGAAGAGCGGGCCGTGGCTCTATCCGACTTTCGCGAGGTCCCCTTGCAGGCGCTCGCGAGCAAGGGCGGTACGCTCGTGCTTCGTCCCTGGGAGGTGGAGGCAGGGTATGGCGTGCACGCTGCGCGTACCCAGCGACTTGGGCACCGTGTGTTGCTGCGTTCCGCCTACAGCCTCGGCGAATTCGCGCTGAGTCTCGCCGTGGAGGCAGGCACGGGGCGCGACACGACGGTCGCGAACGAGGTGACCGAGCGCTGGGTGGGAATTGAACCTGCCGCGGAGTTGCGATGGTCGCTCGGGGAGCCGACGTTGCGCCTGGGGCTGGGACCCTCCTGGCACCTCGTCGAGCAAACCGTGCGTCGCGACGATGCGGAGCGTGTCGAGCGGGCAGGGTACTCCGCGGAGCGCGAGTATTCGGGGTCCGCGCTGGGCGCGCACGCCCTTGCGGGCCTTCGCTTGCGGTTGATCGGACCGACCTGGACCGAACTGGACGTGAGTGGCTCTTGGCACGCGGCACGGGCCGAAGGTCAGCTCGTCAGCCGCTGGCGAGGCGGCGGGTCCCTGTCCGTGGGCGCGTCCTTCTGATCTTCACCAAGTCGCGGTGATCTGACGCAGCTTCCTCCCTTGTACCGTCACCACCAGGAGGCCATCGCGGGCAAGCACCCCGTGTCGA
>CAZAWR010000084.1:0-45270 GCA_964488865.1 uncultured Polyangiaceae bacterium
CGGTCTCGACGGTCCATCTCCCGCACCACGCCCTCGGCCAGCCGCGACGCACGCGTGAAGCGCTCTCCGACCATCGACCGGCTCGCGTCCACCACGATCACCTGGTCGCGGAACTTGCCCTCGGACCACCTGGGAAGCACGGGCCGCAACGCGATCGCCACGTACACGTCTTCCCCTGCAGGAACCTCCGCGGGCTCGTCCTTCGCTGTCGGGTCCGGTGACGACGGCGCGCTCTTGCTCTCGGGCTGGTACGCCCACGCGGTCACCTCCCGATCGTCTTCCGCCATCGCGTACTCGAGGGTGATGTCACCGGACGGGACGAAGGACCGCGCGCGCATGGTCAGCTGCTTTGCGTCCTCCGCCGCACCGCTCTCGAACTCGTAGCCGCGCGAGCGCACGCCGAAGCTCTTGTCATGACCGCGCACCTGCACGTCCATGTCGAACTGCTCGACGCGGGTGGAGCCGCTGGGGTCGTAGCTCAGCGGGTAGGTGTACTTGCGCACGCCGCCGGAGCGCGGGACCTTCTGGGTGTAGGCGAGAATGACGCGCCGCGAACCCTTCGCGGGGATGGGGTAAATCCGCAGTTCGAAACGTCCGCCGCGCTGCCACTCGAGCAACGCAGGGTCGCGCCAGGGGCCGGGCACCCAGATGATCTCCTCGCGAGGCTTCGGGGACTTGGGCGCCGCCGCCTGAATCACACCGCGCCAGATCGCCGCGGCCCGCTCCTTGTCCACGAACGCACCTTCCTCGAGGTGGCCGTCGACCTCGAGCGCCAACCGCTCGATCTGCGCATCCGGAGGCAGCGGGAACCGATAGATGCCCTCCAGCACGTCCCCCGTGTCGTTCGCGAACGTCTCGTCGATCTCCGTGCGCGCGATCTGCCCCGAGATCCGAACCTTCACGTCGTGCTTCGTCAGCCGCACGGCCTGATCCAGCTCTCCCTTCGACCCGGGCTTGCGCGCCCGAAGCTCGCCCAGCCCACGAACCAGCGCGTCGTCGGGCCCGTCCTCCACGTCCGTCCGCTCGCTCCACGCCAGCGATACCCCGAGCGTCGACGAAGGCAACACCGCGGGGCTTCCGCCCTTCACGACCGTCCCTTCTTCGCCCGCCCGCACGATCGCGGAATCGCCGCCCGCGCTCGAGAGTCGCACCGCACCGCGCACCACCTCGACCGCGGAACGACCGTCGGTGGCTGTCAGCGTGAACTTGGTGCCCAGCACCTCGACCTTGCCATGGGGCAAGTCGAACTGCGCGTCAGGTCCGGTCTCGAGGTGCGCGACGTCCGCGACCACCGCGCCGGAACGCAGGGAAACCATGCGACCCGCGCGCTCTCCGAGGGTCATCTCGGTGGCGCGGTCAAGGGCGATGCGGGTGCCGTCGGAAAGCTCGAGGTGCACACGGGTTCTCTGGTCGGTGCGCAGCAAGGACCCGGCTTCGACCTTCGCGCCATCGGTCAAGGGCTTGCACGCCGAGCCATCCACGGTGCACTGCTGCAGCCCGCCCTCCGTATCCTTGCCCGCCACCTTCACGGAGGCGACCGTCGCAGTCCACGTGCCGTCGGTGAGCGCTTGATCTTGGTCTCCACCGGACCGGGCCCAGATCGCGATGCCCGCTGCGGCAGCCAGCGCCGTGGTTGCCACGAGGCCGAGGCCGACAAGCTTGATCACGTTGCTCCGCCCACCCTGACTCGTGGCCGTGGTCGCGATCGAGGCGGGTTTCGATGGCTCCGACGCGTCCACGGGCTTGTCCGCACTCTCTGCTGTCTTCTCTGCTGTCTTCTCTGCTCTCTTCTCCGCGGCCGGCTCGGCAGGCTTAGCGGGAGCGGCAGGCGGCTCGGCAGCGGCCATCGGTTGCGTACCGCGCGAGCTCGCAGCCTCGTCGGGCGCCCCTTGTGCTGCGGGTGCCGACGCAGCAGGCGCGTCGACCACCGTAGGAGCCACGGCGGAAGCGGCGACCGCTTCGGCGACGGGCTCGACAGGCGCTGCAGGTTCGCCTTGTGCGAGCCGCTCAGCGAGCCTGGCCTCGAAGTCCGGCGGGTGAACGTAGTCCTCCCCGGCGTGCTCCAGCTCGCCTAACACGGCCTCGGCGTCGAACCGCAGGTCCCGGCAGGCGTCACAGCTGGCGATGTGCTCGTACAGCCGCGGCTCCGCTTCGCCCCGGATGACTTCCGCGATCCGCTCTTCCACTTCTCGACAGAGGTTGTCTTGGGTCTCGTTCGACATGGCCCGGTACTCCTCTAGGAATCACCCAACGACGTGCGCAGTCGCGCGATGGCGCGGCTCACGCGCTTGCGTGCTGTGGCTTCGTCCACACCGCAGGACTCGGCCACTTCTCGGAAGCTCAGCCCACCCTGAAAGCGCAGCACCACGGCATCGCGCTCGGTGGGACGCAGCCCGTCGAGCGCGGCTCGCGTTCGCTCCGCCCGCTGGCGGATGGCGAGCCACTCCGACGCGTCCCCCTGATGGGTGCCGGCGTCGTGCACGAGCCGCAGCTTCGCGTCCCTTCGCACGCGCATCTCGACGTGGCGCGAGCACAGGCGCCGCGCGATCCCGAACAGGAAGGCTCGCACGGTCCCTTCCGCCCGATAGGTCGCGAAGGCCTGATGCGCCGCGACGAACGTCTCCTGCGCAAGCTCCTGGGCTTCCGCCTGGGAGCCGACGAGTGCCATGCACAAACGGCCGACCGCGGTCCCGTGCGCGCGAGCGCTGCAAGCCACGGCCCCCCGGTAGTCGCGAGCGCCGAGGGCCTCCTGGATGGCCGCGTCGTCGTTGTTCGACCCCACCTGCCCTTCGACGTACGCCAATGTGTTTGCTCCCATGGCTTTTTCGTCCTGCTCTCGTTCCATGTGCCTGCGACGCCTCGAAATGTGACCGGCTTTGGATTTCTTTTTTCCGGAGGTCCCGCCCGCGGTCCGTCAACGCCCGTGGCCCCGCCGACCCTACACCCCCCGCGACGGATCCATCCTTGCAAGGGCTCACCCGAAGCAACCCCCAAGCTCGCCTACAACACCCATGATCACACCAGGAACGCAACCCCCAATCACGACGAGCCAGGCCAAGGTGTGTACTCCGCGCTACACTTGGGCCGTGAGCTTTCGTCGCCACCTCGTGTCCTCGGTCGTCGGGTTGCTGGCGTGTGCGGTCTCCGCGATCGCGGCGAGCCAGCCCGCGCCTGCACCCCCGGTTCCCGCTCCCACCGCGGCGTCGCCTCCGTCGTCCCCACCGTCGTCCCCACCGCCGCCGGGCTCAGCAGCCCCCGCACCCGCTGCCCGGTCTCCGATCGCGGCAGCCACCGACGGCGTCGTCTCGCTCGAGCGTCGCGGTCGGCCGATCGGTCTCGGCTTCGTGCTCACGGGCGACGGTCGGATCGTCACGTCCCTGGCCGTCATCGGTGATGGCAACCAGATCGACGCGCGGTATGCGGACGGCAGCGTGGTGGACGTGAAGGTAGGTCACTCCGATCGGGTGTGGAACCTCGCGTTGCTGGTGCCGCAGGTGGGGCGATGGGAGACGGGGTTGCGCGCGTCCACGGCGGACCCGCTGACGGAAGGGTCGCGCGTTCGAACCTTCGCCAAGCGGGGACGTTCGGTGGCGGTCGCGTCCGTGATGCTCAAGGGCCGGACCGAGATGCTCGGTGGGGATGGGGAGATCTTGCGCGACGCCATTGAGGTCACGACGCACATCCCGAACACGGACCTCGGCGCCCCGTTGGTGGACGATGAGGGACGCGTGCTGGGCGTGGTGAGCAGCGCGTGCAAGCCGGTGGAAGGCAAGCCCGACGCGCCCTGTCGCACGGTGGCCTACGGAGCCCCGATGGGTGCGCTCCGCCAGTTCCTGCGCAACGCCCCGTCGAATGCGACGCCCCCGAGCCCCTGGCTCGGCATCCAGGGCGTAGGGATCAACGCCCCGATCGGGGGAGTCCGCGTGGTGCACATCCACCCGGGAAGCCCCGCCGCCGCCATCGAGCTCCAAGACGGCCAGAACGGCAAGGGAAGCGACATCATCGTCGCCGTGGACGGCGCCCCGGTCCATTCAGCAGAAATGCTGGCGGAACAGGTCCGGTCCAAGACCGTCGGGGACCAGATCCAGCTCATCGTGCTCCGGGCCGGAAAGTTTCACGTCCTGCAGACCGCACTTTCTGCCGCCCCCTCCACCCGCCCTTCTTCGACGAAAACCGCTCGTTGACCCCACCGTGCCCCTTGCCCTCCGCCCCGCGCACTGGCAAACAGTTGACCCGGACTGGCCTATCGAATGATATTCGTGCAGTCACGTTCCGGGTTCAGACAATTATCGTTCCCTAGGCTCGCAAGAACCATGCGGTTCAAGGTATAGAGTAGGTCGTGGGTCAGGTACTCCGCGTAGAAGTCGCCGGCGACACCAATGTCGGCCGCAAACGCACGCACAACGAGGACGCGTTCTCCATCCTTGGTGAGTACGGCCTGTACATCGTTGCCGACGGCATGGGCGGACACGCTTCCGGGGAGGTCGCCTCCAGGATGGCGGTCGACACCCTGCGCGAGTTCTTCTCCGCCACCGCGGACGATCCCGAGCGAACCTGGCCCTACAAGATGGACCGCAGCAAGGGCTACGAAGAGAACCGCCTCATCACCGGCATCAAGCTCGCCAACCTCCGCATCTACGAGACCGCGCAGCGCGACATCCGCAAACGCGGCATGGGCACCACCATCGTCGCCATCTTCACCGTCGAGGACGGCTTGTACGTGGCGCACGTGGGGGACAGTCGGGTCTACCTCATCCGCGATGGCATCATGGAGCAGCTGACCGAGGACCACTCCCTGCTCAACGATTACATCAAGATGAAGCGCCTCACGCCCGAGGAGATTGCGAACTTCCCTCACAAGAACGTCATCGTTCGCGCGCTCGGGATGAAGGAAACCGTCAAGGTCGACACCCGCTTCCATTCGCCGCGAGCCAACGACACGATCCTGCTGTGCTCCGACGGCCTGAGCGGGCCCGTGACGGACGAAGAGATGCAGGAGATCGTCACGAAGGCGCCGGACTTGAAGACCGCCACGCGTCAGCTGATCGACCGGGCGAACGAGAATGGCGGCCCGGACAACATCACCTGCGTGCTGACCCGCTGGATCGCGTAGACGCGTCCGCGCCCGCGATCAGCATGGGGCCTGCCTCGGCGCTGGCCGAGGCGCGGGCGTTCGAGCCGCCGACGACGATCGAAACGTCGGCCGTGAGCTCGGGCTTCAGCCCACGTTCGCGCGTTTGTCCGAGGACGGTTGCGCCAGCTCTTTCTCGAGCTCGCGCAGCAAGGTCTTCGCCTTCGGGCTCACGCGCTTGGGCACCTCGACCTGCACCACGACGTGCAGCGAGCCACGGCCCCCGCCGTCCACCCGGGGCACGCCCTTTCCCCGAAGTGACAGGATCTCGCCGGGCTGCGTTCCTGGCGCCACCTCGATCTCCAGCTCCGTCTCGTCCAGCAACGAAAGCTTGACCGTGGTCCCCAGCGCCGCGTCCGCGAAGCTCACGCGAGCCCGCGTGAACAGGTCGGCCCCGTCACGTTCGAACCGCTCATCCGCCTGCACGTCGATGTCGACGTACAGGTCCCCGGGAGGCCCGCCCTGGGGGCCCGAAGCGCCTTGCCGTGGCACGCGCAGTCGCTGACCGGCATCGATGCCTGCCGGGAACGTGACGAGCACCTTGCGGGTCTTCTCCACCTGCCCCGCGCCATGACACGACTCGCACGGCTTCGCGATGATCGAACCCTGTCCCCGGCAAGCCGGGCACGTCGTAGTGAACATCACGAACCCGCGCGCGTTGGAGACCTGTCCGGTCCCCCGACACGTCGAGCACGTGTCACGCGAAGAGCCAGCCTCTGCGCCGGTCCCGCCACAGGTCTCGCAGGACAAGGGGGCGCGAACCGAGATCTCGCGCTTGCACCCCATCACGGCCTCGCGGAGCGTCAGTTGCTGCACGACACGCAGGTCCGCCCCGCGCTGGGGTCCGCCACGGCGCGCGCGTGGTCCACCCCCGAAGCCGCCGAAGAAGTCCGAGAACAGGTCCTGGAAGTGGGAGAAGATGTCGGCCCCGCCGAAGTCCATGCCGCCCATGCCCTCGAGGCCGGCGTGTCCGAACTGGTCGTAGCGCTGGCGCTTCTCCGCGTCCGACAGGACACCGAAGGCTTCCGTGGCTTCCTTGAACTTGTCCTCGGCCCCCTTGTCGCCGGGGTTCCGGTCCGGGTGATACTTCAACGCGGCCTGCTTGTAGGCCTTGCGAATATCGTCCGACCCGGCCTCACGGCCAACGCCGAGCACCTCGTAATAATCTCGCTTCTGGGTCATGGGGGCGTTCCCGGCACGGAGCCGGTAAGGTGGCTTTCGGTAGATCTACACGCGGACAGTAAGTCCGGGATGCCTTCTGTCAACGGGCCTCGCCCTCCTTGGGCACGGAGGCCTCCAGCACCGCGGCTTCCTGGGCCTCCCCGAGCCGCCTGTCCTCCCCCTGCACCACCCCCGCCTCCGCGCGCAGCCGAGCCTCCCGCTCAGCCACGAGCGCCTGGCGCATGGCGTCGAGCTCGTTCTGCGCCGCGAAAAGGGCGTGCTCCAGCTCCGAAACCTCCGTCGAAGCCTCCGCTCGCTCCGGGGCCCGCACCCGGTGCTCCAGCTCCGCGACCCTCCACCGCGCTTGCTGCAATTCCCCCTCGCGATGCGCCGCCTCCGCAAGCAACGACTCCACGCGACGCCGCAGGTCCGCGTCCGCACCCGGACCCATCTCGAACACGGCCGCGCCCTCCAGGCGCACCACGAGCTCACGCACCAGCCGCTCGTGATGGGCCACATCCCCGTTCAGTCGCTGGATTTCGCGCCCCCGGTCCTGCAACGCCCGCTCGAGCGCGGCAACGTCCTGCTCCTGCTCCTGGCGCAACGCTTCGATCATCGCCAGCGCTTCGTCGCGCTGGCGCTTGGCTTCCGTCGCAGCCTGATCGCTTCGCTCCCCCGCGGTGGACTGCAGCGTGCTGAGCTGTCCGCGCAAGGCGTCGAGCGCCGCTTCGAGATCAGCCGCCTTCTCCTCGGCCACCTGAAGCGACGTCCGAGCGACGTCGCGCTCCTGAGCCACCGACGCGAGGAGTCGATCTTTGTCGAGCCGCACCTGCTCGACGGCACGTCGCGCGTCGTCCCTCTCGCGCACGAGCCGGGCGACCTCGCTCAGCTTGTCCGCGAGGGAAGCGTCGAAGGATGACTGAAGCTCGTCGTGAGCGCGTCGAGCCTTCTCGAGGTCCCGCTCCAGCTCTGGGTCACCGGAAGCTTCCTGCAGGTCGACCACGATGGCGTCCAGCTCCTCGATCCGGGCATCCCGCCCGGCCACCTCGCGCTGCAGCTCGACCAAGCGCTCGTCCGCTTGCTTCTTGGCGGCTCGAACGTCGTCGAGGGCGTCGCGTGTGGAGATGAGCTCCCGCTCGGTGTCGGCGCGACGCACCTGCAGCGCGGCCAGCTCCGACTCGAGGCTGCCGATCTGCGTCTCGGCTTGGGCGAGCGCCGTCCTGAGCCGCTCGATTTCGGCCTTGCCCGCGGCGTCTTGCGCTGGGGGCATGTCAGAGCGGCCGCGGACCATGCGCAGCTCCAGGTCGGCCTTGGTGCGAAGCTTCTTCTCTTCCTCGAGGTCGTTGCTCAGACGGAACGCACGATCACGCTGGTGTCGAAGCTCCTCCTCGAGGTCGCGCACCTTGTTTTCGAGACGGCCGGCACGAACGTTGTTGTCCCCCGCACGTGACTCCGCACGCCGAAGCTCTTCCTCTCGCTCCCGCAGGCTCGCCTCGAGCGCTTCGAGACGCTCGTGATGGGGCGGAACGCGGGGAACGATCGGCACCGCCGCGGCCGCGATTTGAGCTTCCTCCAACGACTTCTCGAGCGTGGCCACCTGCTGGCGCAGAGCGCTCGCCATGCCGCCGTCGCCCGCAGCGACCCCGAGACTCGCCGGTACCTGCACGATCGTGTACGGGTCCAATCGCCGCGGCTGCTGCGTCCCCAGCGCCATGAACCAGCGAGGCTCCTGGTCCTGACGGTCCACGAGGGACGTGTCCACCACGACATCCGGGTCCCCCTCGGGCGCGAAGTCCGCGATGACGTAGCCCGAGAACGGCGCCTGCCCCAGCATCCGCACTTCGGGGAACTGCAGCGCGATCACGTCGTACAGCTCGTAGTACGTCAGCAAGCGCTCCGTCGTGCCAGGCAACATGTCCGGGTTCGGCGACACGAACACCGCGTAGCCGTGCGCCGCCACCAGCTTTCGTGCGCGCGCGACCACCGTGTCCACCGGATCGAACAGCGACAGGTCGGGAACCACCACCGCGTCGAAAGCCCCGTCTCGCACGGCCAGGTCCCCGTCGGGTAGAGGCGCCGTCATCAGCGTGCGCGAGGCCCCACGCCGGGCGAGCACCTCCGCCACGCGTGCGACGTCTGGGTCGTAGACGTGGACCAGGCGCGCGCCACGCTCCAGCAAAGCAGGGCCAAGGGGAAGGGTCGCGTCGCCGAGCACCGCAACGCGGCGGCCTCGAACGACGGGCTCGAGATAGGGGGCGATGACGACGGAGGCGTCGATGGGTTGCATGGTCTTCCAGCGGGGAGTTGTGTCGAGGGGGCGTTCGCACTCTAGCAGCGCTCGTTGCCTTCGCATACGCTGTCTCACAGGGCCGACAGGAACACAACGGCCCAAGGGTGACGAGAGCATCGCCCCGGAACCATGGAAGCGAGCAAAATCCTGGCGGTGATGGGACGGGCGGAGGTGAAGGGCTGATGGAGGTGCGAGAGTTTGCGATGCTGGAGCTGCCGACCCGTCGGGCCACAACCCGGCTGGGGCGGTGGTTGGGGGAGGGGGTGGGGGCTGGGGACCTCATCGTCCTTTCCGGGGACCTGGGGGCGGGCAAGACGTTCATGGCTCGGTCCGTGGCGCGTGCCCTGGGGGTTGCGACGGAGGTGCGCGTGACGAGCCCGACGTTCACGCTGGTGCACGAGTTTGCGACGACGCCGCGGCTGGTCCACGCGGATCTGTACCGGATCGGGGATGGGACGGAGGTCGATCAGCTGTTGTTGCGGGAGACGCGGGCGGATGGCGCGGTGCTTCTGGTGGAGTGGGGGGAGCCGTACCTGCGGGAGCTAGGGGGCGACGGGCTGTTCGTTCGGCTGGAGTTGGCCGGACGGGGGCGGGTGGCGAGGCTGGCATCCACGGGCCCGCGGTCGGCGTTGTGGTCCGAACGCGTCCTGCCGGACAAGCTGGTGGTTCGCGCGAGGACAAAACAGGAATAGAAAGGCGCCTTGGCCCCCCATCCCCCAGCTGCCCCTTCGAAGGCGCGCGAAGCGTTGATGGAGATATTCTCGCCGGTCATCGACCTGCTCGACGGGGTGGGAACGACGGTGCACCTGACGGGGCAGACGGTATTCTGGCTGTTTCGTCGTCCGTTTCGCGTGAGCCAGATGGTGGCGATGATGGACTTCGTGGGGGTGCAGTCCCTGTTCATCGTGTCGCTCACGGGCGCGTTCAGCGGGATGGTGCTTGCGCTGCAGATGATCCATGCGTTGCGGATCTTCCAGGCGGAGACGATGGTGGGTGGCATTGTGGTGGTGGCGTTGACGCGCGAGATGGCGCCGGTCTTTGCGGGGTTGATGGTCACGGCGCGCGTGGGCAGCGCGATGGCTGCCGAGCTTGGCAACATGCGCGTGACCGAGCAGATCGACGCGATCACCACCATGAGCGTGAGCCCGGTGCAGTACCTGCTCGCGCCTCGCCTGCTCGCGGCGGTCACGATGATGCCGCTGTTGTACGTGGTCTACACGATCATCGGCACCATCGGTGCGTACGTCGTGGCCGTGATGTGGCTCAACGTGGACCCCGGCATCTTCATCGACAAGATTCGGCAGTTCACGGTCCCTGCGGACATCTACATGGGACTCATCAAGTCCCTGGTGTTCGGGTTCCTGATCTCGGCGATCTCCTGCAAGCATGGGTTCTACGCGTCGGGCGGGGCGCGCGGGGTGGGGATCGCGACCACGCGCGCCGTGGTGCAGTCGGCGGTGGCGATCCTGATCGCGAACTACGTCATCACGAGCGTGTTGACCGAAATGTGAGCGGGAAGCCGTGAGCTGTGAGCTGTGAGCTTCGGGGGGATAAGGGGTCGGGACAATTTTTTCGCCGGTCGGACGATTTCACGCAACCGCTGCCCCTGCCTGTCCGACCTAGGGACATCAGCACCGAAAACCTGAACCCCAAGCCGGCGTGCCGGCAGCCAGGAGACGATGTCATGTCCACGACCCCTGTTGGTTCGAGACCCCAAGCCAGCCATCCCGAAGTGATGGCCACGAGCACCGCCCACCGCGTCACGCCCACCGATGGCCCCACCTTCGGCGAGGTCATGAGGGGCAGCGCCCAGCAGCTCCTGCGTGGCGCCTCGGCTGCCGTTCGCGTGCTGCCCTCGGGGCCGATCGTCGCGGCCTCCGTGCGGCCCGGGATGCCGGGCTTCTCCGTGTCCCCCGGCCTCGCCCCCGGTATGGGCGCGGGCGTGGGCGCGAACGGTTCCGTCGGCTCCGTCGGCTCCGTCGGCTCCGTCGGCTCCGCCGGCTCCGCCGAAGGTGTGGGCTCCCAGACCGGTCAAGGCGGCGTGGCCGACGACGCGGTCGAAGGCGCCCTTGCCCGGAGCCAGGAGATGAACATGTACCTCATCGAGCTGCAGGAGCGGGTGGCCGCACAAAACCGCGCGTTCACTACCTACTCCAACGTGCTCAAGGCCAAACACGACACGGTGAAGAACGCCATCAACAACATTCGCTAGTGAGACCCCAACCCCGAGGCTCGTTTGACGAGCAGGCTCGTGGCATACTGACGAGGCATCCCATGGGAATCGATCCAATCGGCAAGACAGGCGGACCCGGAGGCATCAGCCCTTCCGCGGCATCCGGCGTCGATGGCGCAGGCAGCCTGGGATCCGTCGACGGCCCCGAAGAGTTCTCCCTCTCGGGCGCAGGCCAGGTCGACCGTGCACAGGAAGCGTCGCCCCTCGACCGGCTGCGGTCCGGCGAGCTCGACCTCAACGGCTACCTCGACCTGCGCGTGGACCAGGCCACCGCGCACCTCGTCGACCGCATCGACGGGGACAAGCTCGCGTTCATCCGGTCGACCTTGCGCTCCCAGCTCGAGCAGGACCCTACGCTCGTGGAGCTGGTGCGTCGTGCCACGGGTGCGGCTCAGGGCGCGATGCAGCGTGGTTGATCGTCGCGCTTGGCTTGCTGGCCTGGCCTCGCTCGCGCTCGGTTGTTCGCGGCGCGGGTGCGCAGCGGGCCAGGTCACGGGTGACGTGGACACCAGCCAGATCCGCTTGCACGAGGTGTCTTTTGGTCCGGACCGAGGCGGGCCCCAGAAGGCTGCGGTGCTCGTGCCCGCGTGGGCTTCTGCCGACGCGCGGCTTCCTCTTCTCATTGCGTTGCATGGCCGTGGGGAAGCGAACCGGGGGGTGGACGTGGGGGCGTGGGCCTGGGTTCGCGACTACTGGCTCGACCGCTGCGCGGCGCGCCTTCGCACCCCTCCGCTTCGGCCCGACGACCTGCTCGGGCTCGCCACGCCCGCGTACCTCGATCGCCTGAACGGGTCGCTGGGAGCCGGGCCGTGGCAAGGGCTCGTCGTGGCGTGCCCTCACACGCCGGACATCTTGGACGGCGACGATCTGGATGCGGCCGCTGGGTTCGCGGACTTTCTGGTGGGCCATCTGATTCCGGAGGTTCGGGCTCGGTTCCCGGTGATCGCCACGCGGGAGGCGACGGGGATCGACGGGGTGAGCCTGGGGGGCCGGATGGCGCTGTTGGCGTCGACCGAGCGGCCGGAGGCGTTTGGGGCGGTGGGCACCTTGCAGGCGGCGTTTCGGATCGGGGAGGTGGCGGCGGTGGCGGCGCGCGTGGAGCAGGCGTGGCGGGAGCCTGTTCACCCGAGGTGGTTGCGCGTGCTCACCAGCGAGGAAGATCCGTTCCGTCCCACGCTCGAGATGCTCGCGACGGCGCTTGGGGGAGGGAACGTGAATGTGCGCTACGAGGTCGTGCCGGGGCCACACGACTACGACTTCAACCGCGGGCCTGGTGGGTTCGACATGCTGCTGTGGCACGACCGCGCCCTTCGAGGACGGGCGGCGTGAGTCGGCTCACCTCGACAGGAGCGTCTTGAGCTGTTTGAACTTGGACTGCGGACCGACGGCGAGCCGGACCATCGGGCCGATGCTCACGCTCACCGCGCCGTCGTGCATCTCCATGATCTCGCCATCGACCGTGAACAGGGTGTCGGAGGTCTTGAGGTCGAGGTGCTTGGCAGTCTTGTTGACGTAGCGGGGGTCGGAGAACAGCGCGGGGTTCTTGAACCGCTCGAGCAGTCGGTGCGGCTGGAAGAAGGCATCCTTGTCCGGGGGCATCCACCCCCGCGCGATCATGGGCAGGGCGACGGTGAACTCGCGCGCGGACACGGCCAAGGCGGCACAGAAGAAGCGGTCGCGTGTGCGCTCGTCGACGAAGGGCTCGACCCCCGGGTTGATCTGGCCGGTGACGTTGGCGAACACGGCGGAGAACGCTTCGTGGGGGACGCGGTCGCCGTCGATGTGGACCTCTGCCTTCATGAGGGCGAGCAGGTCTCGGTAGGTTCGGGGCCAAGGGGTCCACACGGCGGAGATGGCACGGACGGCGGTGCCCATGGCTGCGATCTTGCCCTTGCTTCCCTTCTCGTAGGCGTCGAGCAGGTGGATGATGGGACCCATGCCGAAGGTGAACCCGCGGCGGAGCTCGTTGCCGGTTCGGACCTCGAGCAGGGGGATCTCCTTGAACATCAGCTCGCCGGAGCGATACCCGCGCACGACGTGGCGGAAGCTGTCGGCCGGGTTGCTGGAGAAGCCGCACCATCGCGAGGTCACGTTCATGGTGCCGCCGCCGATCATGGCGAGGTGCATGTCGGTGAGGGGCAGGCGGTCGAGGATGCGCTGGATGGTGCCGTCGCCGCCGTAGATGCAGAGCAGCTTGGCGTCATGGCCGGTTTCGGCGAGCGCCTCGGCGATGTCCTCGACCGAGTCGGTGACGATCCGGCGTACGTGTTCGGCCTCCTCGGAATCGAGGATGCCAGCAAGCTCTTTCCATCGGCCTCCCGCGCGCGGATTGCAGACAAGGACGATGTCGGCGTCCGCCTTTTGCTTTCGCTTGCGGCGGGTTCTGGAGCGGCTGGGGTCGGGGGGATTCGCCATCGCGGGGCCATTAGACTACGCGAACGGGTTTTCGTCACCCTGACGATGCACGGGTGCTCCTCGACCCTCGTCGCTCCTCGTACTACCTTCCTGCGCATGCGAACCGGCCCCTCGCTCGCGGTGATTGCCGCCCTGCTCCTTTTGGGCTGCACCCCCACGTCCAAGCCAGCGGGCGCCTCTTCCCACGCTGACCCGCCACCACCCTCCGTCGATCCCCCCGGTTGCCGTGCCAGCGAACGGGTGCTTTCCCCGCTGCTGGTCGGTGCGGAGGAGGCCTTTCACGCCTCCCTGCAACGCGCCTCCGCGCAAGGTGTGTTGGTGGTCGCGTACGGCTGCGATGGCCTCCGGGTGCTCGAGAGCTGCCGGGCTCCCGGTTCCTACGCGTTCGCAGCCACGACCCGCACCGACAACGCGGCGCGCGTGACCCAGCACGAAACCTGGAACCTGCCCCTCTCGCGGGAAGCCGAGGCGCTGTCCGGCGGACAGGTCTTGGATGTGGCCGCAGCTCGCCTGGGGCTTCTTTCCACTACGACGGACGCGGTGCATGGGGACGAGCTGCGCGGTGACTGTGCATCGTCGACGCACTTCGTGCGCGCCGTGTCGCTCGGGGTTGCGGCCACACGGCGCGGGGCCGTGGGTTCTCCCATTTCGGCGGAGAATGTCCTCGGCGCGACGGTTCCGGAGGGATGCGACGATAGGGCGGACAGAAGGTGTGCGCCAACGCAGCTGCACTTGCAGCCGATTGCGGCCCATCGCGCACCGGCAGACTGGTCGTCGGTGCAGCCCGCGACCGTTTCCCCTTGTCCTGACGGCGCAGCGTGGACGGGACTGGTGTGTGCGAAGGGCCAGGGCGAGCCTGCGGGGAAGCCAGGGGATGCCTCGGATCGTGGCCGGATGAACGAGGCGAACGACGTGTCCTTGCTCGAACGTTCGTGCGAAGCGGGGGAGGCTTCGGCGTGCGCAGGGCTCGGGCGAGGGGACGGTGGCCGCGCGCGGCTGGAGCGCGCCTGCCGGCTCGGCGACGCGAGAGCCTGCGCGACGTACGCGGAGCTTGCCTTGCTTGGGGAGACGCCGTCCGGAGACGGCTATGAGGCGTGGCGTCGGGCGTGCGAGGGCGGTCTGGCGGACCGTTGCTGGTCGTGGGGGATGGCGGCAGCGCGGGGAGGGGCGCCGTATCAGGAGCTGAGTGCCTACGGGGCTTGGGTTCGGGGGTGCCAGCGTGGGAGCCGGGAGAGCTGTCACGAGGCGGCGGCCCTTGCGAAGAAGGAAGCTAGGGCGGCGGAGGTCATGCCGTTGCTGACGGCGTCGTGTGCGCAGTCCGACCCGAGCTGGCAGGGGTGCATGGCGCTGGGAGAGGCGTTTCTCACGGGGGACGGTGTCGAACAGTCGGCGTTGCGGGCGGCCGACCTTTTCGAGCGCGTTTGCGCGATGAAGGTTCGTGCGGGGTGTGTGACGGCTGCGCGTGTGGCGGGAGAACGGGACCGCACGTTCTCGCTTCTGGGCAAGGCGTGCACCCTCGGGGAGCTGGACGCGTGCATGCAGGCCGCGGAGCTCGGCGGCAATTCGGGAGAAGGGCGTCGCTGGCTCGAGGAAGCATGCGAACGGTTCCGTCATGCCCCGGCTTGCGAACGAATCAAGGGATAGGAATCCGGACCGCGCAAGCGTCGAACGCACACCCAGATCCGGAGCCTTCGGAGTTGGCCGCAGCTTCCGCAGAGGACCGCAGATGGTTTCGTTGCTTGTGCGGATGTGAGCAGCTGCACAGGGGAGGCGTAGACGGCCCCTTCCATGATCGGTAGACTCGTCGCGAAGATGTCCTTTGGCAACGACGACCCCTCGCAGCCGCGAGCCGGAGATTCGAACGGAGCGGGCGCGTCGCTCGAGGCGTTGGTCCGCAACGCTCCGCTGGCTGTGCTGTCCCTCGACCGAGAAGGTCGGGTGCTGTCCTGGAACCCGGCTGCCGAGCGGATGTTCGGCTGGCGGGCGGAAGAAGTCATGGGACGGCCGCTGCCCATCGTGCCCTCCAACAAGGAGGCCGAGTTCCGCGGCATCGTCGACGCCGTTCTCGGTGGCGAATCGCTCACTGCCGTCGAGGTCTCGCGTCATCGCAAGGACGGGAGCCGGGTGGAGATCAGCGTGTCGACCGCACCCCTTCGCGATGCCCAGGGCGTCATCTACGGCGTCATCGCGGTCACCCAGGACATCATGGACCGCAAGCACGCCCAGGCAGCTGCGAAGCTTGGCGAGGCGCGCCTCGCTGCCCTGTTCGAGCTGAGCCAGAAGTCCGCGGCGACCGAGGACGAGCTCGTCGAATACGCCCTCGAAGAGGCCGTCCGGCTGACCGGAAGCGAGTTCGGCTACTTCCACATCGTGGCGGATGATCAGTCAGGCCAGCTTCTCTGCAGGTGGTCCTCCGCGGTAAAGAAAGCTCGTCCCTCGAATCCCGAGCCGCCGCCTCCCTCGTCGAAGATCGGCGTGTGGGCCGATTGCGCCCGCCTCCAGCGGCCCGTCGTGCACAACGAGTACAAGGACCTGCCCGATCGCGAAGGCCTTCCTCCCGGCCATCCCCCGATCTTGCGCCACATGAGCGCACCCGTGCTCGTCGATGACCAGGTGGTCGCGATCGCCGGCGTGGCCAACAAGCTCAGCGAGTACGACGAGTCCGACGTTCGTCAGCTGCAGCTTTTTCTCGACGGGCTCTGGAAGCTGTTGCAGCAGAAGCGCGCCATCGCGGAGCAGCAGCGTCTGGAGGAGCAGCTGCGCGTGTCGCAGCGGATGGACGCCATTGGCAGGCTTGCGGCCGGGATCGCGCACGACTTCAACAACCTGCTCGCCGTCATCGTGGGGTTCGCGGAGCTGCTCCATCGCGACATGCGAGCCGAAGACCCACTGCACGAGTACGTCAAGGAGATCGGCGACGCGGGCGAGCGGGCGGCCAGGCTCACGCGCCAGTTGCTCGCGTTCAGCCGCAAGCAGGTGCTGAACCCCGAGGTCCTGAGCCTCAACCACATCGTGCTGGACCTCGAGCGCATGTTGCGCCGGACCCTCGGCGAACACATCGAGCTGGTCACGAACCTCGAGCAGCGGCTCGGCGCCTCCCTTCTCGATCGCGGTCAGGTCGAGCAGGTCGTGCTCAACCTCGTCGTCAACGCGCGCGACGCCATGCCGCAAGGGGGGACGATCACGATCGCGACAGCGAACGAGCGTCTCGACGCGGCTGCTTGCGCCGCGCTCGGGGAGATCGAGCCGGGTCGGTACGTCTCCTTGACGGTGCGGGACACAGGGCATGGGATCGATGCCGCCACGCGAGAGCGCGTGTTCGAGCCCTTCTTCACGACCAAGGCGCCCGGGGAAGGCAGCGGGCTCGGGCTCTCCACGGTCTACGGGATCGTGAGCCAGAGCGGTGGCGTCATCCGGCTCGACAGCGAGAAAGGGGCCGGCGCGACCTTCACCATCTACTTCCCCCGCGTCGAGGCCGAGGCCAGCCCGTCCCAGCCCCCTCCCAACGTGGGCCCCGACCCGCGCGGCACCGAGACGATCCTCGTGACCGAGGACGAAAGCTCCGTCCGGCGCTTGGTCCAGAAGATCCTCGTCGACGCCGGGTACCGGGTGTTGGTCGCCGCCAACGCAGGGGAAGCCCTCCTGCAGTGCGAGCAGTGGGAAGGTCCCGTCCACCTGCTGCTGACCGACGTCGTGATGCCGCACATGAGCGGAAAGGCCCTGGCCGATAGGCTCGCGAGCCTGCGACCGGGGATGAAGATCCTCTACATGTCAGGGTTCGAGAGCAGCGTGGTGGCTTGTCACGGGGTGCAGGGGCAGCGCACGAACTTGCTGACCAAGCCTTTCTCCGCGGCCGATCTCACGCGGATCGTACGCGCGACGCTCGACGGTCCCTCGGAGCAGTGAGCGGTTTCGTCTACGGGATCCACATCCGTCCGATCGGAATCTGGATGGCTTCGAAGGGGGGCAGCCGGACCGCCTTCTCGTCGCTGCACGTAGCTCGTATGACCCAGGCGCCCTGCACCAGCTCCATGACCTGCAGCGTCTGATCGCGCGTGTCGACGCGCCACAGCCAGGACACGCCCACGCGGGCGTAGAACGGGAACTTGATGAGCAGGTCGTAGCGTTCGTTCGAGGGCGAAAGCACTTCGCAGACCCAGTCCGGTACGATCTGGATGGGCTCGTCGGGATGCGGCGGTTGGGGCATCGTGGAGTGGCGCCAGCCGGCCACGTCGGGGGAGACCTCGGGGGCATCCGGTAGCTCGATGCCTGGCTCCGGCACGATCCACCAGCCTCCAGGCCCGTCCTCGTCGTAGTCGAACCCACCCCCCAGGTGGTGTCCGAGGAACCCGGTGGCCCGCGCGTGGCGGAACCGTGCACGCGGTTGCGTGTGCAGCTCACCGTCGATGATCTCGCCCTTGACGTTGCCAGGGAGCGCCTCGAGGCGCGCCCACAACTCGTCGCGCCCTGGTTTCACGACCGACGCCATGGTGGGAGTGAAGCATGAAACGGGTGGGATCGCACGAAGTCACGTGGGTGCAGGCATCACCGGGACTCGTCTTGTTGCTCCACACACGATAGCCGCGCGAGCCACGCCACGCCCATCCCGCCCGTCAGCGGGTACCCAGGCCACGTCACCAACATGCCGTGTGGCTCGTCGATCGAGACGCCCGACGCCCACCCATAGCTGCCGAAGTGCGTGGTATCGACCCGCGTCACCACGGGTCCCGTTGCATTCGGGGTGAGCAGCGCCACCGCGATGCGCGACCGTCCCACATCGTTGTAGCCGAGGTTGGCGTCGCCGTCCTCGGGCCACACGATCGTCAAGCCGAAGGGGGAGACATGGACACGCGGGGCCATCAACAGACGGATGCCGTCGTCGACTTGAACCGGAGAACCCACCACGTTCCCCTGAGAATCGAGACGTTGCGCCAAGAGTCTTCTTGGGGCTTCGTCATTGCCCGGGGGGCCTTCGGACCATGCGACCCACGTGTCGGTTCCGTTGCTTCCGATCGATGCCCGGCCGGGGGCGAGCCCAGGGTTGGTCGTGGGAATCGCAGTGACGACGTCGACACCGCTGTCGTCCCAGGCGTCTCCGCTCGCGGGGCGAACCCGCGTGATCACGATCGCGTCCGGACTGCAGAGCGGGTCCCCCGGCACGCACTCTCGAAAGGTCGTGGCGAGCAGATACGCGCTCCCGGACCACGTGATGGACGGCGAGCGCCCCGGGTACGGCATGGGATCAGCCACACGGTGCGGGCCGATCAACAACGAGCCCTCCTGATCGAGCACCGCCACCACCGGCGATACCGGGTTGTCCGGGAGATGGCTCGAGAGTCGCCACACAATCCCGTAGCCGATCCCTGCGTACCCGATTCCCATGTCGCCCGTGCCCGCGCCCGCCACCAACCCGAGCGCGGAGCTTCCCTCGTAGGAAAGATCGACCGGGTCGTGGGCGGACCAGGAGTCCGCGTCGATCCTGCGGAACATCGTCCTGCTGCTCATCCCGGGGTCACCGAGCCAGCTGATCGCGATCTCGCGCAGGCCGCCCGGCGCCACGGACATCTCCGCCCAGCCGTGGGAATCCGTTCCGACCTTGACCGGCGCCTGGGTCATCTCCACGCCGTCGGGCCACGCGTCGCCCACGCTCATCTTCCCAGCGAAGATCGCGTGCTCGAAGCCGTCGCCGCCGCTGCGGAACGCTTGAACGGCCACGTTCGCAGGCGAACCCGGGGCGCCTCGGTCCACGACGGCGAGGGAGGGAGCGTCCGCGTGCTGGTTGGAAAACGACACGATCTGCATCGGAGGTCCGTCGGACTGCAAGAGGACACACCGAGGCGGGAGGGGAGCATCCGGCAGCACGTCGGGTGCGGCGTCGGGTGTGATCGGTGATTCCGGGAGGACGTCTTGCGCTGCGTCGACGGGAACAATGGCGTCCCTTCCGGCGTCCGGGATCGCGGTCGCGTCGGGCGAAGCCTGCGCGTCACGCTCGAACCCGAGCAAGTCGGTTCGTGCGCCGCACCCGCACGCCAAAGGTCCCAGCACTGCGGTCAAGGTGGCCGCGTACGCACCCCAAGCAAGTCCCTTGCAAGCCATGAATTCATGTTGTCTCACGGCAGCCCCCCCATCAACCGTCTGCTCACTCGATCACGTCGATGCTCTCGACCCGGATGCCCCCCCCGCGCTGCGCGGGTTTGCCGTCGGGTCCCATCGGGTACTGCTCCATCGGGCTCGCCGGCTGGTACGGTCGGTACGGCACGGTCTCGCCACGCACGCGAACCTTCTTTCCCACCATCGCTTGCAGGGCTTCCGTCGTGACCCGCTCCGAGGGTCGCACGATGGTGGTGTCGCCCCCTTCGGTCTCGACGACGAAGTACTCGGTTCCTCCCGCGTGCCACGACTCGAGGGTCTTGCTCCAGGGCTTCTTGACCAACGTGCCGACGAGGGTGCCTTCGTCTTCGGGTTCGCGCGGGGGGGCGACGGCCGGGCTCGGGTCCGGCTCCCTCGGCGAGATCTTGGGGTCAGCGCTTGTCGGTGTCGTGGTCATGGGAGAGGGGTCCGGGGCGACACGGCGTGTCTCCCCGGTGCAGCCGATGAGCCACATGCCGAAAAAGAGAGCCGCCAAGAGGGAGGACCTATGCATGGGGGTAGGGTATCACGAGGATCCTTCAGCGCGTCCGCGCTGGCCTCGAGCCATCGCGTCGCATACCATGATCGATTGGGAGGAACCCATGAAAGCCCGTCCAGCCCGCGTCATCATGACTCTCTTGTTCTCCGGTGCGCTCGTCATCATGGCGTGCGGTTCGGAAGGGGACACGGAGGCCACTCCACCGGCGTCCGGCACGGGAGGCAGCTCCGGCGTGGAGGGCGGCTTGGGAGGCACCGGCGGCTCGAGTGCGGCGGGTGGGAGTTCGGGCAGCGGCGGGATCCAGATCGGCTGTGACCCAGCCTGTACGCCTCCCCAGGTCTGCAGCGTCACCGACGTGTGCATCGACGAAGGCACCTGCGCGGCACCGGGAGACTGCCCCGAAGGCATGACGTGCGACGATGCCACCTCCACCTGCGTGCCCGGGGGCGAATGCGGTGGACAGGAGGCCACGGCCGAGGCGGTTCCTCCCAACCTGCTGGTGGTGCTCGACCGGTCGTGCTCGATGACGGCGAAAGTCGCCGGCGTCACCAAGTGGGAGATCGCGGTGGGGGCCATCAACACCATGACCACCTCTTTCCTGGGCAAGATCCGGTTCGGGCTGACGCTCTTCCCGGACCGAGGCGACGGCAAGGAGTGCCACCAGACCAGCTTCCCGGTGCCCGTCGGCCCGGACAACGAGCAGGCGATCCAGGACCTGCTCACGGCGTCGCTGGTGGCGGCGGACCCGAACTACCCGGACGGTCCGTGCGTGACGAACATCGACACGGCGATGCAGCAGGCGGCCACGGATCCAGCGTTGCAGGACACGGAACGAGACAGCTACGTGGTGTTGATCACGGACGGCAAGCAGGCGGGGTGCAACGCGGCGGGGGGAGACAACGGGACCACGCAGATCATTGGCGACCTGTTCGCGAACGAAGGGGTACCCACGTTCGTGATCGGCTTCGGCGACGGGATCGACCCTGTGCAGATGGACATCTTCGCGCAGGCTGGTGGGGTGCCGAGCGCGGACCCGGCCGCCGACTATTACAAGGCGGAGGACCAGACCAGCCTGGATGCGGCCCTCGCGGAGATCGCCAGCAAGACCCTTGGGTGCGTCTACGACCTTGAGGAGACGCCCGAGGACCCGGACAAGATCTACGTCTTCTTCGACAACACGACCGAGGTGCCCAGGGATCCGAACCACGAGGACGGGTGGGACTACGACCCCGCCACCAACCAGGTCACGTTCTACGGTGACGCCTGCGATACCCTCAAGGCAGGGGAGGTGGACGACGTGGACATCGTGTTCGGGTGCAAGGCACCGACACCGACCTGAGGTGTCAGCGGGGGCTGCGACGTCGTCTCGTCACCCATCCTGCGGCGGCGAGCACGAGGAGCCAGGTCGCGTCACTATCCCTGGAGGGATACTTCCCTACGTGACAGCTTCCCGATGATCCCGACGATTCGTAGGGCGTGCCGGAGGTTGGCTGGGTTCGATAGCAAATGCCTTGTTCCAAAGAACATCCGTACCCACGAGGGCAGGCGCCATCGCTCGTGCAGTAGGGGGTACAGTACTGGGATCCGTCGTTGACGCAGACCGTACCGGGTGCGCAATCTTCGGCGAGGTTGCATGCGGTGCTCCGCAGACAGGCGGACTGGGCCGGGTCGCAGACGAAGCCGGGCTTGCAGCTGGGCTGGGAAGGGTCGCAGGCGTCGGCGCAGAGCAGGGAGCCCATGTCGAGGGCGCAAAGCTTGGCGCCCGAGCACTCGTAGCTCGCACCGCACGGGATGGAGGGCACACCGCCGGAACCGCCGGAACCGCCGGAACCGCCGGAACCACCGGAGCCACCCGAGCCACCCGAGCCTCCCACGCCGCCGGATCCGCCGGTTCCCCCGATGCCTCCCGAACCACCGGTTCCGCCTGAACCACCGGTTCCGCCCGAGCCGCCGGTCCCACCCGTACCCCCCGTTCCGCCCGTCCCACCGGACCCGCCAGAACCCCCTGAGCCGCCTCCGCCCGGGTACACCGTCCCGTCCTCCCCCGTGTACGTCGTTCCTGCCGCCGTCACGGCCTGATCGATCAGGCTCTTGAACGAGTCCGTCCGCGTCCAGTAGTTGTCGTTCCCGTAGCAGTCCGCACCGCGCGACGTCACGCCGATCACCGCCCCCTGTGCAGAGATCGCGGGTCCCCCGGAGTCCCCCGAGCAGATCGACTGCCCGCCCCGGAAGTCGCCCCCGTACTCGAGCTGAAGCACGCTCACCCCGTCCCGGTAGTAGCGCAGCCCCGACGAGCTCGGGTTGCTGGGGTTCGTCAGCCCGTAGCCCACGGCCCTGAACTTCTCTCCGGGGACCGGTGGCGACGTCACTCGCACGCGCATCGGCGTCAGCGACGTGATGTTGCTCGAGAGTCGAATGAGCGCGAGATCGTGCCCGCAGAGTCCCTGGCTGCCGTCATGGTAGACCTGTGCACCCTGGCCGATTGCCTGGGGGTCCCCCGCGAGCGGGTCATAGCCGCGCAGGATGAACAGCTCCGAAGCGCTGTACTCGCCGGTGACGTCGTTTTGGCAGTCGACGTACTGGTTGGTGTTGGACACGCAGTGCCTGGCCGTGAGCACGACGTTGGGGGAGATGAGGGCGCCGGTGCAGATGGAGTAGGAGTACCCGCTGACCTGGTGGAACACCATGACGACCGAGTCGTTCGCCGTGCTCGTGTCGAGGGTCCCATTGATGATGGGGTCGAAGCGCTGAGCCACGTCCTCGTGCACCGGTTCGTAGGAACTGCAGGCCATCGCTGGGAGAGCTGCGAGCGAGCACAGGCCAAGCCATCGGCGCATGATGCAATCGTAGCCGTTCGGGCGTGACGACACCACCGGGCCCACGTGCCCTGATGCGATCGGATGAGACATCCTGCGACGGTGTGCGAGAGCCCGCGTTCGCTCCTCGGCACGATCGGCTCGATTGCCCCGCACACCGGTTTCCGGCAGAGTGGTCCCCGATGCGTACCCGCACGTCAGGTCGTCTCGTACTCCTGGGCTTCGTTGCGATCGCCTTGCCCGCTTGCTCGAACGTGCTGGGGTTCGACGACATCTCCTTCGATGACGAGCTGGGAGGGTACACGGGGCCTGCGACGTCGGTGGGGTGCGGGACCGTGCCTGCGTCGTCCCTTGCCTGTGCGGCTTGCATCAACGCTTCGTGTTGTTCTGCGGCGCAGACGTGTGGTGCGGGGGGAGCGTGCGTACAGCTGGCGAAGTGCCGTTTGGGGTGTGCGTTGGACGATGTCGCGTGCTTGCACGACTGCGGGATTGACTACTTCGATGGGATTCGCGCGTGGCAGGAGCTGGACGCGTGCGAGGTGCAGAGCTGCGTGCAGGAGTGCGGGGGGTGAATCAGGAGAGCGGCTGGACGAGGTAGCCGAGCTGGACCTCGTACTCGACGTTACCGATGAGCAGGGAGGTCGGGGACACGGACGCGCCCATCGACAGGAGCTCCGAGAGGGCGACGACGCGTCCGGTCATGCCGAAGACGTCGGGTCCGCGGGAAGATCCCAGGACGCGCATGGCATCGCGCAGGGCGAACTTGGAGCCGTTGGCGACCGTGAGGATGGCACCGTCGAGGGTGGCGCGGCGGCTTCGCACACGGGCTTCGATGTCTGCGACTGACTGGAAGAAGACCTCGCGCCGTCGCACGCCGGTATCGCCGGAGTCATCCGGGTACGACGGGAACTGGCTGGGTCGGGGCGAAGGGAGTGACATGATTCCTCAGTGGCCGTGTCGTTAGGAAGTCGACGGGGCGGCCGATTCTGTTCCTGATTCAAGCATGCCTCGTGCCAAGCAGCCGACATGGGGGGACGAGGCGGGGAAGCGCCCCGGGGGCGTGCAGAAATCGAGGCAAAATGAAGGGATTTCAGCGTACATGGGCGACGTGAGGGATGGACACGCGGTGCGAGGGAGGCTTGGGCCGGGGGTGCGAAGAGGTCAGCGGAGCCACACGACCGTGACACCATCGCCACCCTCACCGGTCTCTCCCGGTCGGAATCGCAACACGTAGGCGCTGTCCGCCAGGGAGTCGCGAACGGCATTTCGCAGGGCGCCGGTGCCATGGCCGTGGATGAGGAACGCCACCCGCCGCCCGTCATTGAGACAGCGGTCGAGGAACTGCTCCGCCATGGCGACCGCTTCCTCCACGCGGAGCCCGCGAAGGTCGCACGCGTTGTCGGAGGTCTGGATGGGCAGGTCGGGGTCCGCGGCGGCATCGAACGCTGGCAAGGGCTTCACGTTTCGCCGCGGAGCGGGCGCAGGGGCAGCCTCGACCGCGGGCGAGGTGGGTACGTTTCGAAGCTCGTCGATGCTGGCCATCACCTTCACCGCGCCGAGCGCCACGCGCACTTGCCCATGCTTGAGCACGTCGACCACGCGCGCTTCGGCACGGAGCCGGGGCAGGTACACCCGCATGCCAGGCTGGATCCCGTCGGCTGACAGCGGAGTCATGGGCAGTGCCGATTCGGCACGGGGAGGCTCGAGCTCTCCACCGATCGCCACTTTGGTCGCGACACGCTCCACGATTCGGGTGAGCTCGCGGAACGTTTCCTCGTTGAGCTTCTTGCTTCGGAGGCGTTGCTGGGCGGTGCGAAGGTCGTCACGCGCCCGCTTGACCGCCGACAGCAAACCCTGCGTGTGCTCCGAAATGAGCTTGTGCTCCCGGTCACGCTGCCGCGCGAGCTCTGCTTCCATCTCGCGCCGTCGCGTCTCCATCAACGTCTTCTCGCGCTCCACCGCAGCGCGCGCGAGCTCGAGCGCCCGTCGCTCGTCGTTGAGCTTCGCCACCAGCTGATCGAACCCGCGCTCCTCCACGCCGAGGTACCGTTCCGCACGCTCGAGGATCAGCGAAGGCATCCCGAAGCGACGCGCAATCGCCAAGGCACTCGAGGCTCCGGGCACCCCCATGGCTAGCGCGAACGTGGGGCTCATCGACGACATGTCGAAGCCGACCGACGCGTTGCTGAAGCGATCGTCGCCGAGGGCCAGGGCCTTGAGCCCCTCGTAGTGCGTCGTGCACGCCACCGCCGCGCCGCGCGCACAGAGCCCGTCGAGCACGCCCGTGGCGAGCGCTTCCCCTTGCCGGGGATCCGTGCCTGTGGCGATCTCGTCGAGCAACACGAGCGTGGTCGGACCCGCCACGTCCAGAATGCTCGCGAGGTTGCGAACGTGAGCGCTGAAGGTCGACAGGTTCCGCGCGATGCTCTGCTCGTCGCCCATGTCGCTGCCCACCGTCTCGAACAAGCCGAGACGAGACTTCGGGTCGCAGGCGACAGGCAACCCGGCGCGTATCATCAACGCCGTGAGGCCAAGGGTCTTGAGCACCACCGTCTTGCCGCCCGCATTGGGCCCCGACACCACGAGCGCATGCCCAGCCTGCACCTTGACGTCCGAGGGGATCACCCGCACGCCGTCGAGCTGAAGCAACGGATGTCGTGATTCGATGAGATCCATCAAGGGCGCGTCGACGAGGTGCGGGAAGGACAGGTCGATGTCCCTCGCGAGGACCGCCGCAGCGGCCCTGAGCTCCGCGTGGGCAAGCGCTGACTCCGCGGCAGCCACGCTCTCGACGACGTCGCAGAGTGAACCGGACAGCCGAGCGTAGATGGCAGCCTCCTCACGCTCGATCTCCGCGTCGGTCATCTTGAGCTTGTTGCCCAAGGGGATGACGGCGCGAGGCTCCATGAACAGCGTCTGGCCGCTCGCGCTCGTGCCGTGCACGATCCC
Organism: uncultured Polyangiaceae bacterium; assembly: GCA_964488865.1. Classification (GTDB taxonomy): domain Bacteria; phylum Myxococcota_A; class Polyangia; order Polyangiales; family Polyangiaceae; genus MWCO01. The sequence goes on from CAZAWR010000084.1 coordinate 25,624, forward strand.
ATTGAATCGCTCGTGAGAGTCGACTCGCACGGGCAACACGAAGCGTCCCTCCCGCTCCGTATAGTACTCGTCCTGCAGCGTCGCACCGTAGCGCTGCATGATGTCGTCGAGCTTGTTGAGCAGCCGTTGGCGCGCGGCCTGGCGCTCCTGTCGCAGCTCACGCAAGCGCGGGGACGCGCGATCGCTCAGGGTCCCGTCGGGCTCGAAGCAGTGCTGGATCTGCTCGGCGACGGTATCGAGGTGGGGGTCGGTGGCGCAGGATTCGAGCAGCAGGGGGACGCGATCGGCTCTTGCACCCAGGAAGCGACGCAGCACGCGCGCCTTGGACAGCAAGGCGGACGTAGCGAGGATCTCCTCAGGCGCGAGGACGCCGCCGACACGAAGCCGTTCGATGGGTCCGGAGAGGATCGGCGCCGCGCCCGTAGGCAGCGGCTCCCCCGCCAGCAGAAGGTCGAACGCCTCCTTCACCTCGTCGAGGGCGCGAAGCACGCCCACGCGAGTGGAACAGAAGGCGAGACCGAGTGCGGCACGACGTCCAAGAGGACCTGGGGCACGCTGAGCGAGCTCGTCGAGCAAGCGATCCCATTCCAGATCGGAACGGGTCTTGTCCGAACAGGCTACTGCCAGCGAGGCACCTGAACCTTGGGGGGACATCTGGAGGGGCTGCAAGAACACAGCAGCCGAACGCAAGCCTAGATGTGCTCGGCACGCACGCGCTTGCGCCGCCTCCGTGCTGCCTCGCTCTCCTTCTTGCGACGCTTGACGGACGGCTTCATGTAATGACGTCGCCGCTTGAGCTCGCGAAGGATCCCCTCAGCAGCCATCTTGCGCTTCAGGTGCTTGATCGCACGCTCGATCCCCTTGTCGCCGACGGCGACCTCGAGGGGCTTACATTGCACTGCCTCGGACGGCATTTTGCTACGAACCTCCAAAGGGAAAGGACGCGGGACCATGCCAGAGGAAGGCTGCATGAGCAAGCCCCGTGATCGCGCCTTGGTGCTTTTTTTGATCGTCGCGGAGGGGTCAGCGCGAGGCTGAATTTCACGTTGAGTTGCCACGCAGGACGTGTTCAGGGCGCGCAGTCGGCGGTGGGAGCGCCCTGCAGAACCCAACGAACGAGCGCGCGCATCTCGTCCGGCCCCAGGTGGCCGCCGAGTGGCATGGGCTCTCCACGAACGAACCAAGACCGCAACCGCGAGAGCTCTTCGAGGGGCGGCGGACCCGGCGGGGCCATCCCTCCAAGCCACGGGTCAGGGGCGTCGAGGGTCTCGCCCGTGGCAGGGTGATTGCCCGCGTGAACGAGCAACTTGTAGACGAGGTAGCTGTTGCCCGCGTTGCCCGGCTCCAGCCGCGGCATGTCGTCCCCGAACCGGCTCGGGTTCGTCACCGGTGCTGCCACCGAAGGCCCCGTCATCGTCTGCCGTGCCACCACGCGGACTGCTGTGTTGCGGATCGCGGTCGACCCGGACAGGTCCAGCCCGAGCATGGGCGAGGACCCATGACACCCCGCGAGGGCACACGACGAACGCAAAACCGGCGCCACCGCCGGCAGCGTGGTGAGCCCCTCGTCCTCCTCGCAATAGCGAACCCTTGGCATCACGTCGTCGACGTCCTCGCTAGGATCCGTCACGGCATCCCCAGTCATGAAGGAGAAGTCGACCTGCTCGGCGAAGGGCGCCCCGTCGAACGCACGAAAGCCCACAACGTCGGCCCGGTCCTTCGGCGCCAGCAACTGAACCGAGTGCAGGGTGGAAGGGACCCATCGCGCGCGCGACGCGAGCTGGAAGACGACGATGCGGTCATAGGGGTCGTACACCGGCTCGAAGAACACGGACGGGCCCTTCGGTGCGCCCGTCTCAGCATCGATGAGGCTCGGCGTGACCACGACGGACTGACGGACCACGGAGGGAGGCCAGAGGTAGCGGTCGAAGCGCAGGCGCAGGGCGCGCTCGAGAGGGAAGGTCGTGTCCTGAGGTTCTGGTCGGGTCTCGAGGATCTGCAGGTCAGGTCGATAGCCCCTGGGCTCGGGCGCGTCGCGGTCGCAGGCCAGAACACAACCCAGGCCACAAACCGTGAGCAGCACCAAGGACATCAAATGAGAGGAGCGTCGCCCGAACGTGGGGCGGGAGAACAAGGAGAGGCCAGGGCAGTTCGCAGGTCGATTCGCCGCGAACCTCGTCCCGTGCGTCAGGACTCGGAGTACATGTTCAGCGCGTCGTCGATGACGTCCGGGCGGATACCCGTCGAGATGTTGTCCTTCAGGCAGTCCGCCAGGGTGAGCAGCATCTCGTCCACCCCGTTCTCCTCGATGATCTTCGCAAGCAGTCGTCTCGCCTCCGGGCTGTCGTCCTCGCGTAGGAAGCTTCGTACCGTCTCGAGTGAAATATCGCCCTGGAAATCCAGATACAGATTCTCCAGAAGGTACAGCGTTAGCTCCTTCACAGACGTCCTCCTTGCACCACATTGCGCCGCATAACCTCAGGCATGATTCGCTATACCCGTCCGACCGGGGTGTCGGCAAGGAGTAATCGTGGCCACGGCGCGCGTGTCGAGTCTCGCGCATCACTGACAGCGGGAAAGCTGGGCATCGCCGGGCTCGTGACAAACCAGGCACGGGCGGGCGTTGCGGGCCAAGGCCGACGCGCAGCGGGTGGCGAACCCCGCGGGGTGCGGGTTGACCCCCATGCCTCCCCCTCCCCGCGTCGCGTGACATCCCACACAGTCACGCTCGACGTGACACCCCACGCACGCCGCCAGATTGCGTCGGGCCTCGTTGGCGTGATGTCGTCCCGTCACGGGGGCGGACACGAAGACCTCGGGGGGCGGGTGCACCCGTCCCCGGTTCGCACGGTTCCACGCGGGGCCGGTGAGCGTGACCCCTGCGCGCATGTGGCAGTTCTTGCAAAACGATTCGTGATGATGGCACGAACTGCACCCCTGCGCGTTCTGCTTGGCAGCGAGCCCGTGCATGGAGAGGAAGTCGTTCGGATGAACCTGCCGCGGCCGCACGCGACCGTCGTGACAACGGGCGCAGGAGTCCTCGCTGTGACACCGCGCGCAGAAGCGAGAGTCGCTTGCCGCTGCCGCTCCGTGCGTGTTCACGAAGTCCGGACCGTGCTCCGCCGCCCCCAGCCATCGAGGCGGCAACAGCTGCCCGTTGGGAAACTTGGTCCGCAATCGCCCTGACGCTTCCGTCAGATGACACGTGGGACAACCCGCCTTCGCATCCCCACGGGAACCGTCGGGCAGGTCGTGGCACGTCAGGCAAGCGCGCATGCGGGGCAGACGGAGTCGTGAAGCTTTGCCCACGCGCTGCACGGCCCCGTGGCATTGTCCGCACCCGATGTTGCGCGAAGCGTGCACCTGATGGTCGAACCGAAGGCGCGGCGCGGGGACGACCACGCGCCTCACCCCGTTTCCGTCTTCTGGCCGGTACCCTTCATGGCACAGCGCGCAGTCTCCCGACCCCGAACCGCGAGCCACGTCGCTCAGATCCGCATGGCTCGTGCCATGACATCGGTCGCATGCCGCCACCGACCATCCGATTCGGTCCGATGCACGTCGGCTCGTCCTGGCCGCCGGGTGACAGTCCAGGCACGTGGCGCCTTGCGCGTGGTGCACGGCGTGATCGAAATGGATCGGCACCTGCTGCGTCGGAAAGATGACCTCGCTCGGTCCCGTCGCGTCGCGGGCGGCCCCAGGGGGCAGCACCCACGCCGAAGCGGCGACCGTCGCACGGGCGTCGGCGCGGGCGCCCTCCCCCGAGACCACGGCTGCCGCCGCAGCGAGCGCCACGCTGGCAAGCAGCCATGCTACCTGGGATCGGATCGTCTTCACCGGTTCACCAACAACTGCAACGAGGCCAGGATGCGATACCGCTGGCCCACCAACTCGTTCGTGTCGTGCTCCCACTCGAGGCGCGTCGTCGTCTCCTCCCCGATACGATAGCCCCCGCCGAGCACGTACCCGAAGGACGTAGCGGACCGGTCGCGCCGCAGCTCATCGCGCCAGTCATACAGGCTGACCCGCCCCGACACGAGGAATCGATCCTCGAACCACTGGTCCGCGAACACGTCGAACCCATCCCGACTCCCCCGCTCTCCGCGATCCGTCAACCCCGCGATCCCCACGCGCCCGTCGTCAAGCTCGTACCGAGCCGAAGCACGACCGATCACGTCGAGCATCGTGGCAGGGGCCCCTGTCCCTTCGGCCTCGATGTCCACCCACCGCACGCCGCCCGCCACGGCGGTACGCAAGCGATCCGTGAGCCCCACGTCCACACGCCCCAACAACGTCGTGGTGGGCTCCGTCGAGAACCAGCTCCAGATCGAGTCCCCATCGAACGTGGGCACGACACGATCCACGTCCACCCCCGCCGTCACCTCCGAAGTGACGAACCCGTCGAGCGTCGCGTACCACGACGTGATCTGCGCCCGGGGCAGGTCGTGGATCAGACCCGCCCGCAACGCCCCCGCGTCCTCGATCAGCGCGTCGGCCGACGCTCCGAGGCGTTCCTGCGATATGCGCATCCCGTCGGTCGTCGACGGCAACCCCACGCGTCCCTCGGACAGCGGGTTGGTGGCTACCTTGCCCGTGTTCCATACGCGACGATACGCGACCCGGCCGTGCACGATCGGAAGACCGAGGCTCTCGACCACGAAGCCGTGGGCCGGAGCGAGCCCCGCCTCCAGAAACTCGGGATACGCGTTCGCGTCGAGGGAAGTGCGGTCGCCGCGCCATACCCCGTCCCGTTCGAATCGTCCCGTGGACAGCGGCAACCCCGCGCGCTGCTCGACCCCGCCGTAGGCCTCGACGGCGACGTACACGGGCAATTCCGCGCGCACGAGGGCCCCGTCGAAGGACCACCAGCCCAGCGAGTCGATCACGTACTGACGCCCCAGACGTGCGCTCAGCCACCCGCCCGCGAGGTTGCGCACGTCGAAGTAGCCGTACATCACGTCGAGGGGCGCGCGTTGAAGTCCTGGTACGAAGGCCGACGGATAGTCTTCGTAGCTGAGCTCGGTGGCCTGGATCGCGAAGTCCGCGTCGAGGCGCATGCGAAGATGGAAAGACACGTCCGGCCCCGAGGAATCGTCCGAACCTTCATCGCCGATTCCGGAGACGTGCATGCCGAGGGTCTGCAGGTAGCGACGGCGCGAGAGCACGGGGTCTCCCCATGCGTTGCGCAGCTGATATCCTTGGGCCGCGGTCTCGGCGTCGATCTCCACCTCGAACGCCGAGACGGGGGTCGACCAGGCGCCGGCCACGCAGCAGGTGGCTACGGTGGCTACGGTGGCTACGGTCGCCCGGATCCGCAGGGCGCGTCGTCGGGGCATGACCTTCGCACAATCCAGCGACAGCGCCGTCGTGTCAAGCGCGGGAACCCACGCGGGCGAGGAAGTCGACGAGGAACGCATGGAAGCGTTGCACGGAGGGAACGTTCACGCGTTCGGCGGGTGTGTGTGCGCCTTCGATGCGAGGCCCGAAGGAGATCATGTCGACCCCGGGCAGGCGCTCGCTCAGGGGACCGCACTCGAGGCCGCCGTGGATCACGGCGCGACGGGGTGCGTGGCCGTGGACCTTCTCGAAGGCAGCGACGGCGAGGTCGGTGGCGACGGACTGTTCCTGGGCATGCCAGGGTCCGTAGGCGGACGTTTCTTCCGTAGCGGCGCCGGCGAGTCTGGACACGGCATCGATCTGGTTGAGGACGCCATCGAGGCTCCACTGGAGCATGGACCGGCTGCTCATGACGAGGGTGACGCGATCGACGTCGGTGCGAACGGAGGCGAGATTGGTGGAGCTGTGGACCTGGGACGGGTTCGTGCGGCTCATGGCGAGAACGCCGTGGGGCAGGGCGTTGAGCAGGCGCACGAGGCGGCGGGTCGACGAGCAGTCGAAGGGCGACACGGTGGGTCTGGCGGCGGGTTCGAGGGTGACGCGCAGGCTGGCGTCGACGACGCCGATCTCGCGCATGAAGGCCTCGGAGACCTCGTCGACGAGCTGTCGGGCGCGCGGGAGGAACTTCTCCGTGGTGTAGAACACGGCGTGGGCTTCTCGCGGGATGGCGGTGGGCTTGTTGCCGCCCTCGATCCCCCATAGGTAGATCTCCTGCTCGCGCAGGTACCGACGCAGGATGCGGGCGAGGATGCGGATCGCGTTGCCGCGGTTTTCGTGGATCGAGAGGCCCGAGTGTCCTCCGAGCAAGCCTCCCACGCTGAGCTTCATGGGGATGAGCCCGTCCGGAGCGGGCGCGCGACGCGCCCCGTACTCGATCTCCGTGTCACAACCGCCGGCGCAGCCGATCACCAGCTCGTCGTCGTTCTCCGCGTCGAGGTTCAGCAGAATGCGCCCGCGCACGAGGGAGGGGTCGAGCTGCTTGGCGCCGCTCAGGGAGCCTTCCTCGTCGACAGTGAACAGAAGTTCGACGGGTCCGTGGACTGTGCTGGGGTCCTCACAGACAGCGAGGGCAGCGGCGACGCCCACGCCGTTGTCCGCGCCGAGGGTCGTTCCCTTGGCGGTGACCCACTCCCCTTCGAGCACGGCTTGGATGCCGTTGCGGCTGAAGTCGAAGTCGCTCCCGGCGTCCTTTTCGCACACCATGTCGAGGTGGGCCTGCAGCACGACGGTGGGCAAGGCTTCCAAGCCGGGGCTGGCCGGGACGCGCAGGCAGACGTTGCCCACAGCGTCACGACGCACCGCCCAGTCGTTCTCCTTCGCGCGCGCCTCGATGTAGTCGATCACGTGGCTCTCGTCGCCAGAAGCCCGTGGAATACTGCGCAGCTCGTCGAAGCGCTTCCACAGGTTCCTGGGTTCCAAGCTGCTGAGCGGACTCGTCACCGTGCCTCCTTCGATGCTCGATGGCCTCGCGGCCATCTCGTACCTGCCGGAGTTGTCACGGCGCAAGGCCGGAATCAAGCCCTGTCGCCGCCGCCCGCACGAATCCATTGACCTTCGGGAAATGACCTTCCAGGCTCGTTGCGTCATGAATGACAAGCCCTCCCTCTTCGTCTCGCCGCGGGCTGCCCTCCCGGGCCTGATTCTGATCGGCGTGGCTGCTTGTTCCAGCTCACGTGAACCGGACCCCCAGTCCCCCGCCCCACACGACCCGAAGGCCGCTGCCTCCACCGTCGTCATCTGCCCCGACGGAAGCTCCTACGACCCGTCGCGCAACGTGTGCATCGCCGCCTCCGGCGTCGGGAGTGCTCAGCCTGCTCCCAAGCCTCCCTCGAAGGAGGACGCGGAGGAGGACGCGGAGGAGGAGGAAGAGTAGGGGGCGATTCGGGTGGCAGGCACCGAGCCTGCGTTGGCACGGCGTCAGGGGTTCGAGCAGCAGCGAATGCCCACGTGGCCTTCGGCATCCCGATCCAGAGAGGTATTGCTGGCGCACACTCCGTAGTTGGACGGGGTTCCGGGGGAGGCGGGGCTGCCACGTGTCAGGCAGTTGTCGGCCGCGCCCGCGTACTGGACGCACGAATCCTCCCATTCGAAGGCGTTGCCACTGAGGTCGAAGACGCCCTGGTACGCCAGGTCGGGAGATTGGCACGTTGCGACACTGCCCACCGGCACGAAGTCCGCGTCGTTCCAGCAAGCGTTCGCGTCGAAGGTATCCCCATAGGTATAGTCGTACTTCCCGCCAGACGAGCAGGTCGCGTACCACTGGCTGACGGACGCCTGGCTATGCTGGTTGATGGGGGTGGAGCCGCCTCCTATGCGCCCGCACAATCGCTTGCCCGCCGCGGTGCAGTAGGCCCGCGCGTCGCACCAGTCGACCATTCGCACTGGATTCCCCCAATTCTCCTGGAGCATGAGGCTCCAGGAATGGGGTGTGAAGTCCGTGTTCCAGGAGCAATAGCTTGGCTGGCCAGACGTGGTCGGACCGGAGTCCAACCAAGACTTGTACTGGCCGATGGTGACTTCCGTGGTGTCGATGCAGAAGCTGCCGGGTACGCCAATCATGGCCGGTCCCGCTGTGCCCGGGCACCCGCACTTGCCGTCCTCGACGCAGAAGGGAGTCGTGGACGCGCAGGTGCCGTCGTCCTCCCATTGCCCGCTGGCGTTGCAGCGTTGCTTCGTCCTCGCGTCCTTGCACTTGCGCGTGACAGGCACACACACGCCGGCGCAACTGCCCGCGGTGCAGACGTAGGGACACGGCGTGCCGTCGACCCACTGCCCACCGCTGCACGTCTGAGGGGTCGTGCCGTTGCATATCTCGCTTCCGGGCTGGCACGACCCCGTGCAGTCCCCCGCAGTGCACACGTTGGAGCAGGGGGCCCCGTCTTCCCACTGGCCGACTGCGCTGCACGCCTGCGGCGTGAGCCCGTTGCAGCGTTTCGAGCTCGGCACGCATAGGCCGCAAACCCCTGCGCCATTGCACACGCCCCCGACATGACAAGGGGTCCCGACGCTCTCCCAGGTCGACGTCACGTTGCCGCCATCACACCCGTCGATCGTACAGTCGTTTCCGTCATCCGGAACGTCCGCCGGGTCAGCAGCGCTCGTCGTGCCCCCAAGCCCGTCGCAGACCGATTTCGAACAGTCACCCTGGTCCTGTGCCGAGAGCACCGTGCCCAAGGCGGAATCCGTGAAGCCGCAGACGCCTGACTCGCACGTTCGCTTTCTGCACTCGGTGTCCACGCCTGCACAATCCGTAGGAAGGTTGCATTGCCCCACGCAGTTGCCCTGCCCGTCGCATATCCGGTTCGTCTCGCAAGGCGTGCTCGCCGGCTCGTTCGAGAAGCCGCACACGCCTGACTCGCACGTCCGTTTGCGACACGCCGTGTCCACTCCCGAGCAGTCCGTGGAGAGGTTGCATTGCCCCACGCAGGAGCCTTGCCCATCGCACACTCGGTTCGTCTCGCAGGGCGTGTCCGCGGGCTCGTTGGCGAAGCCACAGAACCCGGCCTCGCACGTGCGCTTTCGGCATTCCGTCTCCACCCCCGTGCAATCCACCGGAACCGAGCACTCGCCCGCTGCGCACTTCGCGCTTGCCAGTCCCGCAGTGCACGACGCGATCGAGAAGCACTCCGTCGCCACGAGCTCGTTCTGCCCCGGCGCGCATACCCACATCGTCGCGCCTTCGCACTTCGTGTCGGCGGGGTTGCAGACCGGTGCGGCACATGCCTTGGCCGGAAGACCCTTCACACACAGGGCTTCGCTCACGCAAACCATGACCGCATCGAACCCCTGACCGTCCGCCTGGCAAACCTTCAGCGTGGCGTCATCACATCGGTGCTCTCCCGCTTCGCAGGGAACACAGTCCAAGGAGTCGTCGCCGCACTCCGTCGTGCTCGCGTCGACCTCGTTGTCCTTCGAACACCCGGCTAGGAGCAAGAAGCCGATCATGATGGCTTGAACCCGCGGCCGCACACTTCGCATGTCGCTCTCCTCCAAAACAAACCGCCTACACCGACGATGGCAGGGCGACAATTCATTCGTGAATTCGTAGGCGATCGAGCTCTCGGCAAGCCCGAGGGTGCCCTGCGAATCGGGCAGGGGCACCAGGGCTACGAACGTCGTCGCGCCGGCTTCAGCTCATGAGCCGGCACCGCCGCCATCGTCAACAGCGCCTTCGCGATGAGCTTCTCTTCGGTGCCGAGTCGAGAAAACACCTCCGACTCCACGACCAGGATCCGGCGCCCCGGCTTCAATGCGCGCGGCCGGACTTGCGTCCGACCGTGCTCTTGGTCCTGCATGGACTCCGGCCAGCAAGGCTAGCCTCCGTCCATTTCGGTTCAACACCTTCGCCCGGCACACCAACTCGTCCCCATCCCCCGGCGCCAGCAGGTTGATCTTGAACTCCACGGACAGCACCCGCGTCCCCGGCGGCGCCACCGAGTACGCCGCATACCCCGCCGCGTGGTCCGCGAGCGTGGTGATCACCCCAGCGTGCACGTACCCGTCCTGCTGCAAGTGGTGCGGCGCAATCTCGACCGTCGCCTCGCAATGACCAGGCTCGAGAACGCGCGGCAAGAAGCCGATGTAGGCGGTGAAGCCCTGGACCGACTCGCGCATGAGCTCGTCGAGACGTTCGCGGTCCGCTGCGTCATGGGTCATCGCTCCACTGTTCCCGTAGAAGGCGCCCCCCGCAACCCCGTTCGCCGCCCCGGTGGACCCTCAGCGTTCGTGTTGCGCTTGAACGGCTGTGATCGCGATCGTGTTGACGACGTCTTCCACGAGGCACCCGCGGCTCAGGTCGTTGACCGGCTTGTTCAGACCTTGCAGGACGGGTCCGATGGCGATGGCGCGGGCGGACCGCTGGACGGCCTTGTACGTGTTGTTGCCGGTGTTCAGGTCCGGGAAGATGAAAACGGTGGCGCGTCCTGCCACCTTGGAGTCCGGTAGCTTCGTCTTGGCGACCGAAGGATCCACGGCGGCGTCGTACTGGAGTGGGCCCTCGAGGAGCAGATCGGGGGCCATCTCCTTCGCGATGCGCACGGCGGCCTTCACCTTGTCCACGTCGGCCCCCGAGCCGGAGTCCCCGGTGGAGTAGGAGAGCATGGCGACGATGGGTTCGATGCCGAAGGCTGCGGCGGTATGCGCGCTGGTGACCGCGATTTCTGCGAGCTCCTGTGCGGTGGGGTCGGGGTTCACCGCGCAGTCGCCGTACACGAGCACGCGATCCTCGAGGCACATGAAGAACACGGAGGAGACGAGGGAGCAGCCTGGCTTGGTCTTGATGACCTGGAAAGCGGGGCGGATGGTGGCGGCCGTGGACGTCCTTGCGCCCGCGACCATGCCGTTGGCACGGCCGGTCTGCACCAGGAGGGTGCCGAACAGCGGCGGGTCCAGAATGGCCTCGCGCGCTCTCTCCAGCGTCATGCCCTTGTGTTTCCTCGTGTCCTGATACAACGCGGCGAACTCCTCCGAGAGCGCCGTGTCCGCGGGGTTGATGATCTCCGCCTGGGCGATGTCGATGCCCAGCTGCCCCGCGGTCGTGCGGATCACCTTCGGATCGCCCAGGAGGGTGAGGTCGACCGCGCGAAGTCGGAGCAAGGCGTCGGCGGCACGCAGGATGCGGGGCTCGTCGCCTTCGGGCATCACGATGCGCTGCTTGTCGGAGCGCGCCTTCTTGATGAGACCGTACTTGAACATCTTGGGCGTGACGGCGCGAGGGGTGCTCAGGTCGATGGCCTTGCGCAGCTGCTCGGTGTCCACATGCGACTCGAACAGCTGCCGGGCCACCTCGATCTCCCGCTTGTTCGTCGGGATGAGCGAAGCCTTGACCTGCGTGAGCGCAAGCGTCGTCTCGTAGGTCAGCTTGGGAGAACGGATGATCGGGATGCGCGGGCCTGGCAGCTTGGCGAGCAGCTCCGCAACGGGTGGGGACAGCTCCTGCTCCCCCGACAGGACCATGCCGGCGATGTTCGGCATCTCGTGGGAGAGAAGCGAAAGCATGGCCATGAAGATCGCGTCGTGACGATCGATGTGCGTGACCAGAAGCACGTTGTCCGCGAGCAGCGGGATCATGGTCTCCACGGAGCCCGAGGCCACGATGATCCTGCCGACCTTGTTGTGCAGGTTCTTGCCGCCGTACAGCACGCGGCCGCCGAGGTGGGCCAGGACCTCATCCATGCGTGGCATGGCGAGCGCCGGCTCCCGGGGAATCGTCGCCACCACCGGGATACCTTTGCCGCGCAGGCGTTGCACGAGCCGCCCCGCAACGAGCTCCAGCGGGTTGCGATCCACCTTGTTGACCAACACCGCCTCGACCTCGCACCCCCTGTCACGGAAGCTGTCCACGCCAATCACGGTCCGGGAGTGGATCGCCTCGACGTCGTTGGAGGACCCGTCGACCACCAGCGCCACCGGACTCCCAAGGTCGCGCGCGATCTGAATGTTCAGGTCGGCTTCCACCGACGAGGTCGCGGACAGAAAGTCCGTGCCCTCGACCACGACGAAGTCCACCTTCTCCTCGAGGCGCTTGAACGCATCGAGGATGGTCTCGGCGATGACACCCTGCTTGCCGCTCGCAGCTAGCTCCTCCGCCTCTTCGCTACTGACGCCAATCATCTCCGTCATGGAGTGCGGAAGGTTGAACACCTCGTGCATGAGGAACACGTCGCGATCGATCACCTCCCGGTCCTCTCCCGGCACGTGAAAGGTTCGGGCGATGGGACGGAAGAAGGCCACACGCTGGCCGGTCCGTTCGACCAAGGCCATGATGCCGAGCGCTGCGAGGACTTTGCCGCTGTGGGGTTCGACCCCGGTCACGTACAGGCTATGGGCCATTTCTCTCTCCCCGGGTAGCAGACGAAAGGCGACGGTTCGCCCCAGCGCCTCGACCGCACCCGGATGGTAGGTCTTTCCGGTCGGTACGCCAATCGTCCCGCGCCCTTTGGCATCAATTGAACGGCGCTCCGATCGGACCGGGCGTAGGATGGGCCATGCGGCTCGACAACCCAGGGAGGCTAGGTCCGACGCTCGTGGTGCTGGCGATGACGGCCTGTGCGCCCGCCGCGCCCTCCCCTCGCCCGGCTTCACCCGCCCCGCCGTCGGCGCCCGTCGCGCCCCCGCCGCCCGTTCCGGACTACCTCCCGTGGCCCGAGACGTCGCCCTACCTGACCTCCCTGCTCCCTCGAAGCCCCGGGGACGACGGCGGTGTGTTGATCTCCGGTGCGCGCGTGAGTGTGTCCGGCGAGCTTGCGCCCGACGGCCATGACTCCCTCCAGGGCGGACAACGGATCCCCGCGGCACGGGGGGGCGGCTTCCTGTTCTGGAGCAGCTTTGCGCTGTACCACGCCCCCACGTTCCTGGGCCCACTGCAGTGGCTCGCTTCCTTGTCCTCCTCGGTCAGGAGCGTCTCATGGGGGCCCGGCTTCGACCTGGTGCGCACGCAGGACGGACATCGGTTCGCGCTGCATGGCCGCACGCGGACCGTCGCGCCCCCCTCGCCCCTGGGACTGCTGGAGGTGGCTTCCATGCCCGGTGGTCCCACGGTGGGTCTGTTCGAGGACGGGAGCGTGTCGGTGTCGACCGACCTCGGCGCCACCTGGAAACCTGCGGCTGGGCTCCCGCCGGCGCCCGTCCGACTTCGGGTCGTGGACGACCGCGTCTGGCTGGAATTCGACCTCGGGGCGCGCCGCCTCGAGCAAGACGGGTCGTGGACGGCATTTCGTCAGGGCCCCTATATTTATCCCGCCCCCGGGACCGGGGCTTGCGGCGTCGACTACCCGCAACGCCTGCTTCTCTCGTCCGCGGTCCGGATGGGCGTGCCGTTGGAGGAAGGCGTTGCCCTCGCCCCCGTGGACGGCGCGTTGATCAAGGTCGACCTGCGGACCGGTGACTGCCTCGGAAAACCTCGCAGAATTGCACCCGCGAGCTCGCCCTGCGAGCTTGTCACCACGACCGGAGGTGTCCTGGCTGTATGCCAAATAGCATCCCACGGAGCGATCGTTTTCTCGGGCGTGGCCGGCGACGAGGAGCCCGTCCAGGAGGTGTCCTTCGAGGGCAGCGTTCCGTTCCACGCCGCAGAAGGCCAGTTGATTGCCGACGGGCCATGCTCCGGAAAGGAGCGTACGGCGGGAGTCGTGTGCGTTCGTCGTGACGACGGAACCTGGAAGGAGTGGGATCGCAGAAACGATGAGTGGGGAGGGTGGCTGGCGCGTTGGATTCCTCGCGACGCGGGCGGTGCGGTCGGTCTGACTACCGAGCCCGAGCCGGCCTGGGTGGATGCGAGCACCGGGCAGCGTACGCTGATCAAGAACGTAACGCCGGAAGCGATACGCTCCTTGCTCGATCGGCGGCCCGAGAGCATCGTGGACCGCAACTGGCACGTAGGCAAGGACGGGTATGTCCACGGGTGGCATGACCGAAAGCACGTCATGATCCGTCCGGACGGGGGGATCGAGGTGTCGCCCTTTGCCCTCGCGACGATGGCTTCCTGGGGTTCTTTCGCGTTCGGCTTCGACCAGCGGGGCCATGCGTGGCAGTCTCTCGACGACGGGGCGAGCTGGAAGGAAGTGCTGGGGCCCCCGTCGCACGACCCTCACCAACGCCCACGACCCACAGCTTGTTCTGCGGTCGGGTGTGACCTGCGCCCGTGGCTGCGGGTAGGTTGGCGCGAGACGACACCCGCGCTGCGTGTCACGGAGTCCCGGGCCGTACCCCTGCCCGTGCGGGTTGCGCGGTTGCCGAAGCTCTCGTGCCGCCGGGTGGGCGGGACCCGACTCCTGTCCTTCCCGTTGCCCGAAGGCACGGACACGGAGACGCCGATGCTCGGGTTCGGGGCGCGCATGGTCCTGGAGTCTCGCGGCGATCGGAGCTTCGAGACGGCGGGGTACGAGCTGGTCCCCGGCTCCTACGACGGGTCCGCGTCGGTGCTGGGGCTTCGGGCGTTTACGCATCAGCAAGACACGTCTTCCACGGGGGGGCGTGGGGCGATCTCTCGGTCGACCTGGTTCGTTCACCCCTTCGACCCTTCCCTGCAAGTCCGCACGACGCAGTTTCCGCTGCGCGACATCGTGACAAGTGCTCCGGGACTCGCCGACATGGACGAATGGCTCCGTGGGTCGGAGGATGGGGCCGCGCTTCCTGTCCTGGGGGGTAAAACGGGAATCACGTCGGGGTGGGTGCTCAAGCGTCCTGGGCGGACTCCCTTGTTGTGGGTCGGCGCGGAGGGGGCGGGGACGGGGCTTTCCTATGCCCTCGGAAGCGAGGACGTGGAGCGAGAGGTGTCCCGTGTGGCAGTGCGTGGAGACGGCGAGCTTCTCGTGCTCGCCGAGGACGGCCACTGCTCGAATGTCGTGTTGGCCGTGGGACCCCGGTCGTCACGACGACTCTTCGCGTTGCCCAGGCGGCTGGAAGGCGTAGGGTGTCCTGCGAACCGCGACGTGCTGGGCCTGGGGCCGAACGGGGAGGTGGGAGTCCTTCGCACGCCGTCGGGGGACGAGCCCGCTTCTGCCAAGGACCCTGCCCTGTTGCTCCTGCCGGGCCAGCCGATGCGGCCTCTGGCCCCCTGGGATACGTTGCAGTCGTCGGATACCCCTGCATGCCAGCAGGATCCCTCGGGGTTCAGGGCGATATTGATGACCCGCGGCCCCTGGGTGTCCGTGACCGACAGCGAGGTGCCCCTCGTGGGCACCGCCGGTTCGATGGCCCTCGTACGGTGGAGTCCAGAGCGGGTGTGCGTCGAAGCGCTCGAAACCGACGCGGGCACGTGGACGACCGATCAAGGGGTCATGAACACTACCGTGGTCGCGAGGTTCGATGGCACGCCGGCGGCCGCGCGGGTGGGGATAGCGAGGGGCTCGGAGCTGCAGATTCCCATGACGTGCACGCTGCTTCCCCCGTGAGGAGCTCCCCGCGTGACGACCCCGGTGACGGCTGGGTTGCACGTGGGGGGCTACGCAAGGCATACTGACGGTGTGCGAAGTCTTCCCCACGCGCTCGCCGCGGTCGTTCTTGCGGTCTCAGGGTTGGTTGCCGGCTGTCAGCTCGATCGCACCGGCACGGGTCTCGACCTGGGTGATGCGGCGGGTGCGGACGTTTTTGCGGGGGACGCCGACGTGGCCGTCGATGCGCTGCCTGACGCGGTCGGACCGGATGCGAGTCCTGACGTCGTTTCCGATGCTCCCGCCGACGTAGCGACAGATGCACCGGCCGACGGGCCTTTCGATGTCTCGGCGGATTCGCCCGTCGATGTGGCGCTCGACGTACCCGTGGATGACCCACCGGACGCTCCATTGGACGCTCCATTGGACGCTCCATTGGACGCTCCATTGGACGCTCCGCCGGACGCTCTGCCGGACGCCCTGGACGCTGCGGAGGATTCTCCGGTCGACGGCCCCTTGGATGCCGTCGAGGAACCGGATGCGCCGGTCGTTTCGGCCGGGTTTGCGCTCTCCTTCTCGGACGGGGATGACACGTACGTGGAGGTGGGCAACGCCCAGGTGCCGCTGGACTTCACGATCGAGGCGTGGGTCCGACCGGCCAGCACGCCCGGAGAGACATACATTCTCGCGAAGGACAGGGCAGGGCAGAGCGCCAACCAGTTCCGGTTCGGGATCACGGGTCAGGACTACCTTTTCTTCGTCATGTCGAACGCGGCGGGCAACGATGGGGGGTTGTGGAACGGGGCCTATACGCTCACCTCCCCCGCCAAAGTGCCAATGAACACGTGGACGCACGTCGCGGTAGTCAAGCAATCCACCACGTTCCGGCTCCTGGTGAACGGCGCGTTGGTGCGCTCGGTCAACGCCTCGGCCGACCTCGTGCACGCAGGATCGCAGCCGATGCGCATGGCGGCGCGGGTGGCGTCGGACGGGAGCGCGAGTGGGCCGTTCAATGGGGTCATCGACGAGGTGAGGCTGTTCTCGACGGCGCGAACGGAGGCGGTCATTGCAGCGGAGCGGGGAGCGCCCCAGACGCCTGCGAGTCTTTGGTGGCCGAGCCTCGTTGCGTACTGGCAATTTGACGAGGGTGCGGGGCTGACGACGCAGGACGAGCGGGGCAATTACCCTGGGACGCTCGTGAACGGTCCCGTGTGGGTGGAGTCCGGCGCGTTCTGAGCCCCTGTCGATTTCACGCAACCAAGTCGACCCTGTGGCCGAACAGGGGTCATGGTCGCCCTTCCCTTCCCCGCTCCGCGCTTCGACGGCATCGACTTCCTTCGTGCTCGCACCCCGGCCCGGCTCTTCCCGTACCGGCAACTGCTTGCAGGAGCCGCCCTCACCACCGCCGCGTTCGCCCTCCTCACCCTGTACGGACGGCTGAGCCCCGTGGCCTCCCACACCATGGACCACGTCCCCTACTGCGAGGCGCTCCAGGGGGGAATCTTCGCCCAGCCCGTCAACACCCTCAGCAACGTCTACTACTCTCTCGTAGGCTTGTTCTCCCTGTTCATGGTCGGACGCGACCGCGCCCCCCGGAACGTCGGCGCGTCTCCCCGCACCCTCGTCGGCTCCGTGCTCGGATGGGTTGCCCTCCTGCTCGGGCTCGGCAGCGCCGCCTTCCACGGAACGCTGTCGCACTGGGGCGGCTTGATCGACAACGTCGCCATGAACCTGCTCGTCAGCTTCGTGCTCGTTCACGACCTCACGAGGCTCGAGGGGTGGAGCAGGAAGACCCTCACGTTGATCTACGCTGCTGTGAACGGGGTGACGACGGCGGTGCTGCTGCACGACGATAGCTGCAGCCTGGGTCTCTTCGCCCTGCTGGTCCTGGCCGCTGGCCTCGCCGAGTGCATGGTCGTGTGTCCCGCTTGGTTCCCCTGGACGAGCCATCGCCTTGTGGGCCGACGCGTGCCGTACCTGGGCGGCGCCCTTGGCACCTTCGCTTTCGCCTGGGGAATCTGGCGGCTGTCGGATACCGGCGGCGCCCTGTGCGCGTCCGACAGCCTGCTCCAGGGCCACGCCCTATGGCATCTCCTGACGGCCGCCACGATCGGCCTGCTTGTGCTCTACCTGCGGTCGGAACGCGGGGCCATCCCTTCGCATGCTGTCCCCGACGGGGCGGTCCTCGGCGTGGGCGTGCGCGGCTCGGCCGCGGGGTGAGATTCCGCCTCCGCTTTGCCGTGCGTGCCTATTCGCGGTACGCTTCACGAAATGTCGTTCCCCCGTACCCCCACCCTCCTCACCCTCGTTCTCGTCAGCCTCGGCGTCACCGGATGCCAGGCCGTCCAGTCCCAGCTCGGTCCGAAGCTGCAGCGACACGACGCCGAGCCCGCTGCCGCTGCCGACGCCTGCCGGGTAGGCGACCCGCAGGACTGCACGGCGAAGTGCCACGCAGGCCACGCGCGATCATGTAACACCCTGGCGATGATGTACGAATTCGGATTGCGCACGGGGGCGGACTACGCGACCGCCTCGGCGTACTACCAGACGTCTTGTGCCGCGGACTTCCCGCAGGGATGCACCAACCTGGGCTGGATGTATGCGGTGGGCCGAGGCGTGGAGCGGGACGGGGCGACGGCGATGTTGCTGTTCACGAAGGCGTTCGAGGGGTATCGCCTGGCCTGCCTGAGCGGGGAGATCGAGGGCTGCGTGCTCGCCGTCAGCCACCTGCAGCAGGGGCTCGTGGACGCTCGCGACGGTCACGAGGAGCTGGCGCTTCTTCGCAAGGCTTGCGAGCTCGGGCACGAGCCTTCGTGTCCGTCCACGGATAGCAGGTAGTCCCCGAGACTCGTCCTGCGTCCTCTGTGGTTTTCTGAGCTACGAAAACCGACGGACATGTTGTAGACCGTGGGCATGAGCCCCGCGCACAAGCTTCAGGTTTGGTTCGACGCGCACCGCCGGCAGGTTCGCGATGACATCGTCCGGCTCACCAAGGAGATGGTCCGGCACAAGACGGTGAACGTGGCGCCGGACAAGCTCGCCGAGCACCCGTACCTGGCGATCCGGGGGGAGGAGTGGCGCGTGGCCGAGGTCGTGGGCCGTGAGCTCGACGCGGCGCGTATCCCCTACACAAGCCATGCCCGCGCGGAGGGACGACCGAACCTGATCGGGCGGCTCGGCCGCGACGACACGGGGCGGCGGCTTCTCGTGGCCGCGCACATGGACGTGGTGCCCGCGGGAGAGTTGTCCGACTGGACCAAGCTGAAGGACCCGTTCGATCCCGTGGAGCGCGACGGCCTGCTGTACGGGCGTGGTGTGCTCGACAACAAGGGGCCCCTGGCGAGCGCGCTGGTGGCCGCGAGAATGCTCAGCACCGTGGTCGGTCCCGAAGCCATCGCCGGCCAGCTTCAGATCGCTGCCTTGAGCGACGAGGAAGCCACGGGTGCGGACGGCATCGACTATGGGGTGGGGTATCTGCTGGAAGAGGGCCTGATCGACGCCACCTGCGCGATCGTGCCGGACATCGGCGAGTTCATGCGCAGCATCGACATTGCGGAGAAGGGCGGCGGGGTGATGCGTGTCATTGCCCGGGGGGTGCAAGCCCACGGGTCCACCCCCGAGCGGGGCGTGAATGCCATTCTCAAGATGGCGAAGCTGCTGCAACGCTTCGAGGCCTTTCCGTTCGTGTACGAGCCGCACCCGTTGCTCGGCCACCCCACGATCAACGTGGGAGAGATCGCCGGAGGGGCCGCCCCGAACATCGTGCCCGGGTCGTGCTCCGTCCACATCGACCTGCGCCTGGTCCCGGGACAGACGATGGCGTCGGTGCGCGAGCAAATGCTCCGTATCGCGCGGGAGGTGGCGAGCGACTTCGAGGTCGAGATCGTGGACAGCCGGGACCCGCACGCGATGGCCCCCGCGCACCCGCTGGTGGATGCGATCCAGCGCAATGCCCAGCCGGTGCTGGGCTTCCGTCCGGAGACGGCCGGCCTGGGTGGGGCGACCTTCGCCAAGTGGCTCAACCTCGCGGGCATTCCCTCGGTGGGCTGGGGCCCGGGCGACGACAACGCCTACCACGTGGCCGACGAGTACGTGTCGATCGACGAGCTCGTGCAGTTCTCGTTGGTGATCGGGCTGGTGGCGCTGGACTTGTTGGGCGAGGCTGAGGCCGATTGAGGACCCCGAACTGATGGACCGGGGACTGGGAGCTGGGAATGGGAAGCGGCCCGTTCGGCGACGGGGGGGCGCGGCTGACGAGAAACCACAGAAGGCGCAGAAGGCACAGAAGCAGAGAGACCCTGTGGTTGCGGTCCGCTTCCGTCATGCTCGATTGCCGAGCGTCTCCGTGAATACCTTCCTGAGCTGCTGGGCCGTCACA
>CAZAWR010000085.1:0-12648 GCA_964488865.1 uncultured Polyangiaceae bacterium
CCGATGCCGCACCCGATGCCGCACCCGATGCCGCACCCGATGCCGCACCCGATGCTGTGCCCGATGCTGTGCCCGATGCGCCCCCGGCCGAGCCCCACGTGCACTTCGTCGGGCGTCACGAGCCCTTGCCCTCGGGCGGAGCGCGCTTCGGGTGGTCGGGAACAGGATTCGTCGTGCGCTTCCAGGGCACCGCCGCAAGGGTTCGCATGGACGACCCGTCCGGCTTCTTCACGGTCGTGGTCGACGGACAGGTGCAACCGCGCCTGGAGACGACCTCCGGTGAAGCCCTGTACGACCTGGCAACGGGACTCTCGGCCGGGGAGCACGTGGTGGAGGTGTACCGTCGCGCGGAAGGGTTCTTCGGGGCCACCCGCGTGGTAGGGGTGGAGATCGACGGAACCCTGCTGCCTCCTCCGGTGGTCGGTCGTCGCATCGAGGTGCTGGGCGATTCGATCACGTGCGGCTATGGGAACGAAGGGGCGGACCAGTACTGCAACTTCTCCTCGGACACGGAGAACCACTACCAGACGTACGCCGCGATCGCCGCGCGCGCGCTCGATGCCGAGCTCAGCGCGATCGCCTGGTCGGGCAAGGGTGTGATCTTCAACTACGGCGACGACACGACCGAGCCGTTGCCGTCGCTCTTCGGACGCACGATCCCGTCGGAGGCCGACGACGATTGGGGGTTCGAATGGCAGCCGGACGCCGTCGTCATCAATCTGGGCACGAACGACTTCAGCACGGAGGGGGACCCGAGCGAGTCGGAGTTCGTGGGCGCGTACGTGGGGGTGCTCGAGAAAATCCGTGACGTCTACCCCGACGCCCGCATTCTCTGCACCGTGGCGCCGCTGCTATCGCAGGCCGAGTCGGTGTTGGTGATGGGTTACATCCAGAAGGCCGTGGACGCGCGGGCGGGAGCGGGAGATGGCAACGTCGCGCGCATCGACCTTTCCGTGGACAACGAGGGATGGGGGTGCGACTGGCACCCAAGCATCGCAACGCACGAGGCGATGGCCGCGTTGCTGGCGAGCGAATTGAAGACGGCGATGGGGTGGTAGGGAGCGCTTGATTTGGGGCTAGCGCAGCGAGCCCACGAACGTGCCCGTGACGCTCCCCGATTCGGCGTCCTCTCCCCACGCTCCGACCCAGTTGCCCTGCGTGAGGTTCTTGGCGATGTTGCTGACCGGGTCGATGTCCGATGCCGTGCAGGTCCCCTCCAGCTCCAGCACCCCATCGGCCTCGATGGCTCCGGCCAGCTTGGTGTCGAACGTGTTGCCGGCCAGGTGAATCCCCGCCTGGCAGAAGTTCTGCCACCCCTGGGCGCTGACGGGCACCCACATCAGGTTCGCGGACAGCCACTGCCCCACCGCGGCACAGTCCACCCAACTGGCAAACATCTCCCCGGTGCTTTGGTACCCGAAGAGCGGCAACAGCCCGTACAGATAAACGTGCTGGACCAGCTTCCCGTACGAAAGCTCGAACTGATGCAATGGGATCGTCACCTGGTCCCCCGTCACGGACAGGGCGGCGTTCGTCTGCAGCGACGTCAGCCCCGCGTCGGCGAGGTCAAACCGGTACGTGTGCTCGTTGCCCTGCATGTCGTGCAGCAAGACTTCCATCTCGACGAGCTTGTGGGTCATGGGTTGGTTGGTGTCGGAGCCCTCCTGCACCGTGAGCACGGAGTGGATCTTGGCCTTGTTGATGGCGCGGGCGAGGTCACCTGCCATCTGGGAGAGGGCGAGGGCGCCACCGGGTAGGTTCTGCGCCACGTACGTGTTGATCTGCTCCTGGAGCCAGGGCGCTCCGACCTCCCAGGCGCCGCAACCGCCGAAGAACGAAGGCTGTCCGCCTTCCCACACCATCATGTTGTTCTGGCAGAGCGCGCCGATGTCACCGAGGCTGTGATTCACCTCGCTGCAGGTGTCGTAGTCCTCACCGGGTAGGCATTCCCAGTGACACGTCTGGCGCATCACGAAGTCCGTCAGAAAGGCGCCGGGGTCCTGGCCGTAGTCCTGCGTCGAGAGGTTGCAGTCGATGTCCTGATCATCCGTGAGCTCATCGAGCAGGTCGACCGATACCTGCACCGACCCCGGAAGCTGACCCCCGAAGTCGAGTTGGTTCACCAGGTCGTACGTCCCGAGCACGGGCCCAGGGAAGTACAGGTCCGCGAGTGGAACCTGCAGCTTCGTCGTCTCGGATTGCGCGACACTCACCCCGTCCACGCAACCGTACGCACGGATGTTGGGCCCCACCTGCCCCGTGATGGTGACCGCGTAGTTTGTGGCCACTTCCAGCCCCTCCCACCCCGTGGTGTCCTCGATCGAGCCCAGCGCGGCCGTTGTCTTCAGCGGGGAAGGAAGCCCGTTCGGGTCCAGCCCGTCACAGAGGATCCCCTTGTGAAGCTGAGGCTGCAGGTCCTCGAGCGGAAGCGCGCCGAGATACGTCATCGCCACCGAGATCGAGCCCACCGGCTGGTCGCTCACGACGATCTGGAACGAGATGGGGCTGCCCCCACCCGACGAGGGAGACACCTCGACCGAGAACGAACCGTTCTGCTGTCCGGCCGTGAGCGCCATCCTCGCCTCGCCGGTGGCGTCGGTCATCGTCTTTTGCGCCCCAAGCTTGGCCCCGACTGCGTCGCCCACAATGGTGTAGGTGATCGACGCGTCGGCAATGCCCTCTTGCGTGTCGCCATCGTAATAGCGGACGGTCAGGTCCGTGGTCTGCCCGAACTGTAGGGTCTGGCTCTCGCTCGCCACGAACGCGAGCATGGGGGCCGCGTCCGGATTGGGCACGTAGCCGCCACCGCTACCCGAGGCGTTGCCGTGATCGCCGCCGGCCGGGTTGTCGCCGCCGCAACCGCCGAGCGCGAAACCGAAGACCAGAACCGAGCCGAGGATGCTGCCGACCGTGCGCCGAATCATGAGGACCTCCCGAGATGCGCCCGACGGGCTAGCAAGAGCCGTACCGCTTATCCTACACCTTCACACATACGTCATTTCGAGCAGTTAGGAGAGTGGGATGGGCAAGGATGGGATCCATTCATGCCGGAAGTGTGCAGTTTTGTCGCACACTGTGGCCAGTTCGATCCCACTGACGGACCGATGGACGGATGCCGGACATCAACCAAACTGAATCACATTGATCCGTGCGGAAAACTAGGAACGAGGAAGAGGAACACGGAATGCGAATGCGAACGCCAGCGTGTCGCGGAGGGAATCCACGAAGCCTGCGTTCTGGTCCATTGGCTCCTCGTCAGCGCAATTCTGTTTGGTTCATCTCCCCTATCCGCCCTAACGATCTTGGCCTACTCCGAGCACCCTGCCCCCATCTCTTTCAACCCCCTGCGTGCCGCCTCACTGTCCGGGTCCAGCCGAAGCGCGAGGCAGAAGGCATCGACAGCCTGCTCGTACCGCCCCTCGGCCCGGAGCGCCCGCGCCATTCCAAGCGCCGCGGACAAAAACCCAGGGTCTGCCTCGAGCGCGTTTGCATGCATCTCCGCCGCCTCTGCCCACCGTGCGCTCGACCCCAGCACCTCCCCCAGTTCCTGCATCCCGCGGGCATGCCTCGGGTGGTAGCGGAGGAGACTTCGGAAGGCCCTATCCGCGCCAGTCAGGTCTCCCCGACGGACGCGAACCTTGCCCAAGTCCAGGAGGAAGTCCGAGCGATAGGGTTCCAGCCCCTGCGCACGCCGCAGGTGCTGCTCCGCTTCCTCCAGGCGTCCTTGCCGCGCCCTGAGCAACCCGAGCAGATGGTGCCCATCCCCGTCCCACGGATTGTCCTCGGTCACGCGCTGGACCTCCCGTTCACCTCGGTGCAGGTCCCCCATGGCGAGCCGCGCACGCGCGAGCCCAACCCTGGCGCCGTGCAACGTCTCGTCGTAGGCCAGGGCCGTCTCGAGGTGCGCCGCCGCGGCCCCCGCATCCCCCGAGGCAAGCACGGCCGCCCCGAGGTTGTAGTGCACCAGGGCCGAACGGGGATGGTCGCTTCGCAGGGCCGTGAGCAGTTCGACGGATTCCCGGACCTCCCCCGCGCCGAGCAGCAGGTGGGCGAGGTCGAGCCGGGCCCGGAAATCTCCCGGTCGCAGCGCCAGGGCTCGCTCGTACATCGGTCGGGCGCGGTCTCCGTGCCCCAGCGCCGCCAACTGGGTCGCGGCCTCGAACTGCTTGCCGGGGTCGTCCGGATAGCGAGCCGCCAGAGCCTCGTAGTAGGGCCTCGTCGTGGTGGTCTGGTGCTCGAAGAGCTGGATTTTTCGACTCGAAGGGAGCAACTCGCGCGCCCGGGCAAGCTGGCCCGCCATCACGAGCCCCTGCCCCTCCGCGGCTCGGTCGATGACGCCCTGCGGGTCCGCCGAACGCTCTGGCCGCAACCAGCGACCGATCGGCTCCCGCACGCCCAGGAGCAACGCGGGCACCATGCGACGCCCCTTCGAAAACGTCGTCGTGTACGGGATGAGCGGGTGATCGTCGGTTTGCACGGGGAGCCCATCGGTCCACGTTGCCAGGGCATCCGGGCCCGCCACGAACAGGTCGAGTATCTCCTCGACGCTCCCCATGCCCCAGGTCGCGAGGTCCTTGCCGGCCTCGGTGCTGCGCAGCCTCTCCATGACGCGCGGTACGTCCACCACAAGCTCGTCGCTTCGAACGCCGATGAGCTTGGCGTAGCCCACTTGCCCGTAGGTCTCGAAGCCGACGTTGGCCCACAGGGTCATGCGGGGAAACGCCCCTTGGAAGGTGTGAACGATGATCTTGAACTCGCGCTCGGACAGCCCGTGCAGGGGAAGCCATTGCACGGCGATGCCTCCCTCGCCGAGCCTTTCGCGCACCAGCTCGTAGAACTCGAGCGTGTACAGGATCCAGGAGTCCACGGCCTTGGGGTGCGTGGAGTCGATGATGGCCACGTCGTAGCGGTTCTGGGTGTTGAGCAGGAACTGGCGGCCGTCGCCGATGTGCAGTTGGAACCGTGGGTCATCGAGCACGCCGTGGTTCTCGGTGGCGAAGTGGCGAGCCCCGCGCTGGACGGCCGATGACAGATCGATGACGTCGAGTCGCTCGAGGGGATGGGCGAGGGCTGCGCCCGCGGAGATCCCGGCGCCGAGGCAGATCATGACACCCTGCTTGGGGTTTGGGTGCAACAGCGGTGCGAGGTGACCGAGCGCCTTGAAGCTTTGGTCGTGCACGAGGCGGGTCGTGACCTCGTTGACGCCGTTCATGAGCAGTTGCCGCTCGAGGTTGATCTGGTTCTCGATGACGGAAACCGTGCCGGTTCGCGCCTCCTCGTAGTGCACGAGGACCTGATGGCGAGGCCCCACGGAGGCGAGGATCATGTTTCGCGGGATGGCTGCGGGCATCACGACGGCCATCAGCGCCACGGCGCTCACGGGAAACGCGGCGAAGGCGAAGGTGCTCGCAGAGCGCGGACGGGACACCAGGACCGCGACGGCAGCCATGGCGGTGCTCAAGAAGGCCACCGCCAAGAACGTGCGCTGCACGCCGAAGACGGCGCCCACGGCAACAGACGCAGTGATCGCGCCGAGAGCGGACCCCACGCCGTTGGCGAAGGTGACGCGTCCGATGCTTTGGCCCACGTGTCCGGAGGCGTGCCCGTGCAGGCTGCAAGCGGCGGGGAAGGCCGCACCCGCGAGGATGCAGGGCAGCAAGACCAGAATGGGCGTGTACACGAGCTCGCGCAGCAATTCGAGGTGAACGGAGCCGGCGAACGCGTGCGAGGCTTCGAGTCCGAAGGGGTCGCGCCCGCGGCGGATCACCAACTCGGCGGCGACCCAGAACGACGCCAGGGAAGCGAGGGAAAACGCGCTGAGCAGGCCCGCGGTCCAGGCTGCCTGATCTCGCGACGCGAACAACCTGTGCGCGGCGCCGCCGATGGACAGACCGACCAGCACGACAGCCAGCATCGTCGCGAAAGCGTACGTGTCGTGACCGAAGACGAAGGTCAGCACCCGGGCCCAGAGCATTTCGTTGGCGAGGACGACGAACCCCATGACGAACGTCGCACCCAGGGCGAGACGTCGAAGGGCCACGTTGTCCATCTCGTGCTTCGCGCCGCTCGGTGCCTGGGTTGGCAAGGCAAGAGGTGGGCGAACCCTGTCGGCGAGGAGCGCAAGGATGGCAGCGGCGAAGCTACCTATGGCGGCGAGGGCCGACCACCGCGAGGTCCCGAAGAGCGCTAGCCCCCAGAAGCCGGTGGTGAGGGATCCGAGAGCAGCTCCCGCCGTGTTGGCGCCGTAGGCGATCCCGACCTGCCGTCGCATCGATGCCCCGGGGCGGGTCAACGCGCGCACCAGCAGAGGCAAGGAGGCGCCCATGGCGAGGCAAGGCGCGGCAATGAGCAGCAGGGCGAGGAACCGACGGAAGAGGGCGCCGGTGTCACCGGGGAGGGTCGAGAGCGCGGAGAGCAGGTGAGGTGCCGCGAAGGCATAGGACCCCAGGAGCACCTCGGCGAGGGCGTAGAGGCGCAGGGGGGACCGCACGCGTTCGGCCCAACCGCCGGCGACCCAGGCTCCCCCACCGATCCCGATCATGAAGGCGGCGAGGACCAGCGCGGCTGCGTCGCTCGCGTTTCCGAGTGGGACGACCAGGGCGCGGGACCAGGCAATCTCGTAGGCGAGGGCCGCCCCGCCGGACAGCATCGCGGCGGTCCAGATCGTCGCCGTGCGGACGGTGTTTGCGCTCGGTGCCACGGACACGGGGGCACCATAGCAAGGCACGGCGGCGGCCGCGGTGGGGATCGGCGCCGCCCCGAGCGATGACCCCAAAGGCTGGGGCAAGCGCCCCGGAACGCTTTGCGGTCGAGCCTTTGACCGTGGCTCGCGAAAGATGGTCGACATTCGCCCGGACGCGGGGTAGTTGGTCTTCCTCCCGGAAGCACGTGGACGAGACAACGGCCCGCCCCGTGCCAAGAAGCGCAGACCAGAACAGCGAAAATTCCCATGAGCGAACGCCCTTCTGAAGTCACGGAGCTGCACACCCGGCTGCTGCGGGTCACCCTCGAAATCGAGTCTTGCGTGGCCTACTGGTCCCACGCGGACACCCAGCGGAGCCACGCCGAGCACGCCAAGCTCGCCCTCGAGCAAGGCTGGTTCGGGGATCGATCGCCCGCCCGAGTGCGCAAGCTCGTCGATGAGCTCTCCTCTCGCTTCGACCCCTTCCCCGAGGCCCTCGCCGTCCTGCGAGCGTGGACGAACATCTCCGACGCCACGCGTCGGCTCGTGTGTCACTGGCACATCCAGCTAACGGACACGGTCTACCGGAAGTTCACTGGCGACCTTCTCCCGGAGCTGCGCGGCCCGGAAGGTGCTGTGCTCACGCGTGAGCTCGTGGCCGAATGGATCGAGCAGGTGGCGCCGGGACGGTGGGCCGACTCGACCAAGCTCAAGTACGGCGGAAATCTCATCACCACCGCAGCGGAAGCGGGCCTCGTGTCCCAGTCGCGCGAGCGCACCCCCCAGGTCCCCGAGGTTCCGGACGAGGCCCTCGCCTACCTCCTACACCTGCTCCGGGACGTGGACTTTGCCGGCACGCTGGCGGAGAACCCGTACTTGCGGTCCGTGGGCATGCAGGGCGACCCCCTCGAGGAAGCTCTTGCTCGTCTTGCCGGCCGCAGCGACGACGGCGGCTTCGACCTCGAGTGGATGGCCAAGAGCCTCACCGAATGGGCCGCGCGGAAGTCTTGAGTTTCGCGTTTCGCGCCCTGTGCATGACCGCGCATGACCGCGCACGACCCCTGAAAATTCCCTCGCCACAGGCCAAAGGACGCGACTAGGCTCCCCCCCTTTCGTACCCGGCTTCCTTTTTCTCGTCCAGCGCCGGCCCCAGCCCGGCAAGAGGCAACCATGACCAAGCAACATGCGATCGTCGCGTTCCTGCTCTCCGTGGTGGCGGGCGTCGCCGTGATGGCCATCGTCGACAAGAGCAACGGTGACAAGATTCAACCGGATGCGGCCAGCGCGTCCGCCAGCGCCGCCACCGAGGCGCCCCCCAAGCCCGCCAAGAACCCCGGAGCGGTCCCCGTCGAGCTGTACGTGATGTCCCAGTGCCCCTACGGCGTCGAAGCCGTCAACGGCATCAAGCCTGCCATCGACAAGCTCGGAGCCGACGTCGACTTGGCGCTCGAGTACATCGGGCAGGAGGATGCCTCGGGCAATCTCACGTCGATGCACGGCCCGGCGGAGGTGAAAGGCAACATCGCGCAACTGTGCGCCCTTCGCCACGCCCCCGACAAGGCCATGGACCTCATCGCGTGCCAGAACGAGAACATGCGCCAGGTGGACACCAACTGGGAACCTTGCGCGAAGAAGGTGGGCGCGAACGCTGCCTCGCTCAAGAGTTGCATCGAAGGCGCAGAGGGCAAGAAGCTGCTCTCGGACTCCTACAAGCGCGCGGAAGCGAAGGGCGCCACGGGCAGCCCCACCATCTACGTCGGTGGCAAGCCTTACGAGGGGCGACGCACGTCCGACGCATACCTGCGGGCCATCTGCGACGCGCACAAGGGCCCGGCCCCCAAGGCATGTGGAGAGCTACCTCCGCTCGCCACGGTCAACGTGATCGTGTTGTCGGACAAGCGCTGCGCCGAGTGCGACGCGTCGCGGCTGGCGCAGGCGGTGGGCTCGCGGATCGCGAAGCCGGCCGTCCGGGTGCTCGACTACACGGAGGAGGAAGGGCGCAAGCTGCACGAGGAGGTCGGCGGAGGGAACCTGCCGATGCTGCTGTTCGATGACACGCTCGACGCGGACAAGGAAGCGACTGAGGCGATCGGCGCGGGCACCCAGCGCAAGGGCAAGTACCGGACGCTGAACGTGGGCGGCATGTGGAACCCGATTTGCGCGGACCCGAACGGTTGCTCGCACGCGGACTGCAAGGCGACGTTGAGCTGCCGTCCCGAAGCGAAGAACACCCTCGAGGTGTTCGTGATGTCCCAGTGCCCCTACGGTGTGCTCGCCCTCAACGCGATGGAGGAGGTGCTGAAGAACTTCGGGGCGGGGCTGAAGTTCAAGGTGCACTACATCGCCAATGGCACGGCCGAGGCCGGGTTCCAGGCGTTGCACGGGCAGCCCGAGGTCGACGAGAACATCCGTGGGCTGTGTGCGATCAAGCACTACGGGGCGTCGAACAAGTACATGGACTACATTTGGTGTCGCAACAAGGACATCCGTTCCGACGATTGGGCGACGTGCACGGGGTCCAACGGCATCGCGCAGGCGAAGATCAAGTCGTGCTTCGAGGGCGAGGGGAAGAAGCTGCACGAGAACGACATCAAGGTCGCGACCGCGCTCGGCATTGGGGCGAGCCCCACGTGGCTGGTGAACGGGCGGCACAAGTTCTCGGGCATCGACGCCGAGACGATTCGCAAGAACGTGTGCGAGCACAACCCCAAGATGAAGGGTTGTGAGAACACGCTGTCCGCAGGCAAGTCGGGTGCTTCGGATCACGCCGGCTGCGGGCACTGAGTCCCCATCTCACTCGACCACGACGGCGCTCTACAGCTGGACGGTGGACCCCGCAACCAGCATGAAATTGGCGGCGTTCGGGCTCATCAGAATCGGCCCCGCCTTCAGCGCCCCCACTGCATAGTGCCCCTGCCCGTCCGCCCCCTGCACGTTTGGCAACCACGTATTCCCACTTGCGTTAAGACTGCTCGCGGAGGTCACTCGCAACGCAATGAACGTGTTGGCCCCCGACTGAAACAGGTTGTTGCCGGGACTCGCCGGGATGGCGGTTCCCATGTCCAAGGTCGCGAGCGACGAACCGTGCGAGACGGCTTCGCTTCCGATCTGGAGGAAGTGCGTGTCGCGCACCGTCACCTTCGCGTTGCCGTCCACGGTCATCCCCCTCTTGCAGCCGTTCAGCACGGAGTTCACAAGATACAGTTCGGCTCCCCCATAGGCGGCGATCCCGGTCGCGTTGCCCGTGGCGTCGCCACAAAGCACGCGAAACCCGTTCACGTTGAACTTCGCAAGGTTTGGCACGCTCGTGCCAAACCCCGTCCAGCCCGTTCCTAGCTCCAACACCACGTTGGTCACCGAGGCCTGGACCTCTGGCTGGCCGAGCACGGCGGTCGATTCGGCGGAAGTATTCGCCAGCACGAGAATCCGAACGGCCTCGATCGCGGGGGACTTCCCCCGGAGGTGGATGACTTCCTTCGTATCCGATTCGAAGGGAATCTGCGTGCTCCCTGTATCGGTCCCGGATCCGGCTCCGAGCAGGCGGACGTCATCGACGACCAACGGGAATTCCTCGCCTGCGTACGCGCCAGGTAGCACCCGGACGTTCCACCCGGGGTCCGCCTTGGAGAGCCCTCGGCCGATGGTCTGGACCGCAGTCGGTACGCTCAACCCGTCCGCGTTGTCGTCCCCGTTCGTCCGCACGAACACGTCTGGGGTATGACCGGTCACCAGAGCCGTAGCCTCAGCCGTACCCGCTGTCGCCCGTAGCTCAGCGGTCTTCTTGCCCGGCTCGGAGGCGATCGGCGTGTACTGCACCATCACGGAGCAGGTGTTTCCTTCGCCCAGGGATTGGGGGCAGTTGTGCGAAGCGATCTCGAACACGTCCGCACTTCCCACGATGACCATTCCGAAGGCGATGTCCTGCACCGCGCCCGTCCCTGTGTTCTTCACCTCGAACGAATGAACCCGGGTGACCCCATAAGCGACAGCCTCGAAGTCGTGTGCGGGCGGGATGAACGCCAAGCCGTTGCTCACCACCCCCGGTTGCCCCACGAGCGACGCCGTGGCCGTTCCTCCGGGCGATGCTTCCACGGTCAGGGTGGACGAAACCATCCCTCCCGTCGCTGGAACGAACACCACGCCGACTTCGCAGGAAGCGTTCGGCGCCAGCGTGGTGCAGGTGGTGCTCTCCACCTGGAACACCTGCGAGTTGATATTGGCGGACAGCGTCCCCGTGGTTTCCGTGCCCGTGTTGGTCACGTCGAACGTGAAGACGTCTGATGAACTGCCAACCTCCGCGGTGAACGTCCGCTCGGAAGGCGAGATCGCGAGCCCCCCTGTTACGACGTCGTCAGGCGAGTCGGGTGCAGCGTCCGGCCCTGTCTCCTGCGTTGTGTCTCCCGACACGTCCCCCACGGGCTGCTCGCTGACCGCGTCCGACTGGGCGTCCGTCCCGGCGTCGGAGTCTCCCGACGTTCCGAACGAGTCCCCACCGCACCCCGCAAGCCAGAGGCCCATCGCGCCCGAGAAGATGAAGCCGACCCAACGCATGGCGTTCTCCCTGCGGACCGTGAATCGAGTCCGCAGTTCGAACATTACCACACGGCAAGGGTGACCACCCAGGACCCGGCGTGCGGCGGACACGGTCGAGGAGTTGCCTCGCAGCCCCGGGTAGGCGAAGATCAGGTTCGTGATCCCCTTGAATCCCTCCCCGCGTCGCTACGGGTGGACGGTCGTTTCCGCGCTGGCCCTCGCTGCAGCGACGGCGTCCGCCCAGCCCACCCCTGTGAACACGACGGGCAGCGCGGCTGCCCAGCCCTGGAGTGCCAGCTCGCGCGCGGCCCCGGGACAGCCCATCCTGATCCACGTCATCGTGGCCCTGTGCTCGAACGAATACGCCTACTGCGGCAGCAAGGCCAAGGGCGACCCGACCGACCTCGACAACAACCTTTACTGGGGCGCCCTGTTCGGCGCGCGTCGCCTCTTCGACAGCCCCAACAGCCCCTGGACCCGCGTCTCCGCCACCCCCGCCAGCGGGCAAGTCCTCGAGCACCTCGTCTACCAGCGGTCCAGCTCCGCCTTCGGCACCGCCTACGTCTCCCTCGAGGCATGGAACGGCACCCACACGGACGAGGCCATCGACCGCTTCTACAGCATCGCCACCGGCGGGGGACAGGTGACCCTCCAGGGACGAAACGAGACCATCCACGCCGTCGGCTACGTGGGCTACAACCGCTTGCTCGACGACCGCACGTTGCCGGCCGCGGCGGGCGGACAGGCGATCCCTTCGTTCGTCATCGCGCGCAACTCGGAGCGCACCTTCGGTCCATCGCTGCGGCAGGCCGGGTCGTTTCCGCTCGTCACGGTCACCGGAACGGTAGCCCCCGAGGGATACACGATCCTCGCCGCCACGCGCGCGATTGCTGACAACTACTCACCGCGAGGTATCCGTAGTCGGATGATCGAGGAGTACGCGCGCTACCAGAAGACCTCCGAGCGCACAGCTTCTCTCACGTTCCCCTGGCCTCACCCCTGAAGGCAGCTTCACGCCGGGGGCAGCGCACCCTTGCCGCTCACGTTCGCCTCCACGTCCCAGCCGAGCCCCATGTCGTGGAAGCTCGGATCCACGAACCACCGCTTCTTCGAAGCCGAGCCGTGTCTACTGCGACATGATGTAGAGAATCATGAGCGGTAGGCCAAAGAGCAGAGAGACGCCCGAGACGGCGTAGGACCACCTGAGCTTGCTCCTCGCGCGAACAGCGTTGCCTGTCGCAGTGGCGGCCTTCGCCTGGTTGGCGAGCATGAGCGCGATGATCCCTCCAGGCAAGCACGCGAACAGCAGGGTGACGACGCCAAGAATCGTGGCCGGGCCCGTGCTGATGCGGAAGGCGTCGGTGTCGAAACCGGCGTTTTGCTGCACCGGAGCGCCATAGGCGGGTGGCGGGGCGCCGTATCCCGGTTGCTGC
>CAZAWR010000085.1:12748-44974 GCA_964488865.1 uncultured Polyangiaceae bacterium
GGTTGAACTCCGTATCCCGGTTGCTGCGGTTGAACTCCGTATCCCGGTTGCTGCGGTTGAACTCCGTATCCCGGTTGCTGCGCGCTCGGGGAAGCAACTTGCGGCTGTGGCGCCCCAGCAGCCCATGGAGGTACGCCGGGAGGTCCACCCCCAGGGGGACCAAACCCTCCGGGTGGTGCGGCCCCCCCAGGGGGACCAAATCCTCCGGGTGGTGGCGGTGCGCCACCAGGAGGAGAATAACCACCAGCCGCCTGCATTCCTTCGTCATGCATCTTCTCATCTCCTTCGCCTACTGAATTAACGCCGTTCCGCGTCGTTCGTCAACGCGCGTGGCTCAGGCGCGACAAGCTGATGGGGTGGCGAAGCACGTGTCGTCATCGCCCGCGACTCGGAGCGCACCGTCGGTCCATCGCTGCGGCAAGCGGGGTCGTTCCCACTCGTCACGGTGACCGGAGCGCAAACGATGGCGCCGCACCCGAGAGCCAGCAGGAATCGCCGTCGGGACCTCACGCTGGATACCTTGGCGCGTCACGACCGGGCGTGCCAGCTCGATTCGGCACGCAGCAGAACGGTGCGACGAACCATCCGGAGCGTGCAGGACGAGCTGGTTCGAGGTATCTTCCGGATCTCTCCATGGCCGAATCTCGCGAAGCCCTCGAACGACGAATCAAAGAGCTCGAACGTGACACCGAAGACTTGCAAACGGCGGTCCGGTTGCTGCGCGCGAGAGAGGGCGATCTGCTCGCCATCCTGAGCAACACGCCTGCGCCGATCTACCTCAAGGATGCTGAGTTCAAGTACATCCGGGTGAATCGCCGGTACGAGGCGCTCGCGCACGTCACGTCGGACGCGTTGTCGGGTCTGACCGACTACGACATCTTCCCCAAGGCCGTGGCCGATCTGTTTCGGCAGCAGGACGAAGAAGTCATTCGAGCAGGGCGCCCCATGGAGTTCGAGGAGACCATCCCCTTGCCCGATGGTGAGTTCACGTTCATCACGGTGAAGTTCCCGGTGTTCGATGAGGGAGGCAAGCTACGCGCGGTGGGCGGATTCTGCGCGGACATCACGGCGCGCAAGAGGACCGAGAAGG
The DNA here is from genome assembly GCA_964488865.1 of uncultured Polyangiaceae bacterium. Taxonomy (GTDB): domain Bacteria; phylum Myxococcota_A; class Polyangia; order Polyangiales; family Polyangiaceae; genus MWCO01. Next base: position 13,839 of record CAZAWR010000085.1, read on the forward strand.
AACGCGAGGAGTTGCTCGAACGTCTTCGCACCTCCATGAATGAGGTGGCAACGCTGCGCAAGATTCTCCCGATCTGCGCCTGCTGCCGACAGATCCGAGACGAGCAGGGAGGGTGGAGCGAGCTCGAGACGTATCTGCTGTCGAACGCGGAGCTCGAGTTCAGCCACAGCGTGTGCCCCGATTGTGCGAGGAAGCTCTACGGCGAGGAGAAGTGGTTCGTGGAGCGCAAGCCGTAGTTCGCGGGGTGCAGTGAATGGACCTCGACGATTGCGCTGCCTGGACGAATGCTGGCACCCTGCCGGCCATGGTTGGATCGACCCATAAGTCCGAAACCTGCATCGGAAGACCACGGCCCACCAAACCCGGCCGCAGCGTAAGGAGGGGCTTGGCCCTGGGGTGGCAAGCGCTTCTACCTCTGCTGATCGGTTGTTCCGCAGCCATCGAGTCACCAGAAGCGCCTGTGTGCCCCGCGGAGATTCCCACCGCCTCGGCCGTCGCGATCGTCGAGATTCTTCCAGCCGAGCTCACCAACGACCCACCGGCTCCCGTCGCCATCGGCATCGAATCCTTCACAACACAAGAGGTGCTGCAGAACGCGTCGACGGATGTGCGCTCCGAGATCTCCAACGCGAACGTCCGCGTCCGCATCGAGGGTTCCACCGTTCGCATCGAGGTCGACGGGCTTGGCGAGCAAGCAGCGCTGGCTCGTTGTGAAGCCGTCGTGCGCGCGGGGCTGCAGGCGAACGCCAAGGAAGCGCCGTCCGGATTGCGAGAACAACGCGATGAAGCCCGACGACGCATCGTCGAGCTCGAGCAATCTCTGTCGAACGTTGCCACGCCCGAAAGCGGGCCGACCGATCCGGATGCATATGTGTCGTGGGCCAAGGAAGCATTGAGTCAACTCACGTCTTCCGTGGGTGTCCCGGGTGCTCTTGTGGATCGGTATGAAGGGCGGACGCTCAACGTCATTCGGGAACGCTGGCTCGAAGCAACGCAGCAACACGCGGTGCTTGCCGCTTCCGGCAGGGGCTCGCGGCACCCCGACGTGGTCTTGGCGGATCGCCGGCGCGCAGCGTTCGAGGCTTGGCTTCTGAAGCAGAAACGACAAGAGGGGGAAGCGTTGAACGCCATCGTCGCGGCTTGGGATCAAGAAGACAAGCGGCGGGTGCCGAAGCCGTTGGCGTGGCAGCGAGCGTACGCCCGCGGGTCGTTGGCCTACCTCGAAAAGGCGTCGGATCCCGGTGCGGTCGCGTTCGTGGCGCCGGTGAGCCTGCGCTTGGCAGCACACGAACGTGCCGTGCTGGCCATCGAAGAGGCGATGCTGGAGCCAAACTACGGCCCCAAGCATCCAAGTCGCTTCGTGCTGCGAGCTCGCGCCATCAGCGTCCAGGACCGGTTCGAACGAGAACGAGCGCTGGAGGTCGAACGGCTGCGGCGACGGGTTGGCGAGCTCGATCGAGCGCGACAGGCAACCACTGCCCCCGCATCGATGGACGAGCGGACCGAGATGGTGCGCAAGGAGCGCGAGCACCTCGTGGGTGTGATCCTGGAGTTGGACCGGCGCGCGCGGGAAGCTGAGCAATCTGCCCCACGCATGCGGGTACGCGATGTGTGCACGCCCGTTCCGGAGGGAAGGCCGTGATCACCTGCTGGCCGCTGAGCCTTGACTTGCGAACCTCGCATTCCGTCGTCGTTCGCCGCGACGTTCGTCTTCGGCGCCGCGATGTTCGGATGTGCGTCGAACCCACCGAGTGTGCCGGCCGCTGTCACGAGCGTCGCTACCGAGCCGCCGCTGGACCGAGCCGCTCCCGCCCCGATCGAGCGACCCAAGCCGGACATCGTCCGAGTCGGCCCGGGAGAGGCGGTGGCCGTCGCGCCGGGCCAGATCGTCGAAGGCGGGTGGTTTCGTTTGGCCGTCTTCGACGACAAGGCATGCGGACGCTCGCTCGGCGGCGGCACGCTGCACGCCATCGATTTCTTCTACGACAACCTCACATCTGAGCTGACGCGCTTCTTCTCGAAGAGCGCGACGATCGAGCTCGTCAATGCGCGCGGGGAGTCGTTCGGGGTGTTCGGGGGCCGCTCGTGGCGGAGGGTTGTGGGCCCGGCCTCTCCTTGGGGGACGGCGCCCAGCCGGGCGCGCGGCTTCGCGGCCGACCTTTCGCCGGGTTGCCCGCCGGCGTCGATCCACCGACCCACGTTCGCCTCGTGCTCGAGGAGCCGCACGGATTCGCCGTGTCGACGGTGACCGTCGATCTCGACCTGAGCCCGAAGCCGCCCGGTCCACTCCCGGCGCAGATCGACGTGGCGGACCTGCTTTCGACCAGCGCTGGAACGCCTGCGGGTTCGTCGACCTACTTCGAGCTGGGGCTCTTCCCTCGGTAGCGTTCGACGGCAGCGGGCGGCCGTGGATCGCCCACCTCGACACGGTCCACGCACGTCTTCGGGTTTCCCAGTGGACCGGCTCGAATTGGGGCACGACATCCATCGCCGACGCGAGCTACGGCCAATACACCTACGACGGTCCCCATATCGCCATTCACAGCTCCACCGACGTAGCGGTCGCCGTGGTTCAACGACCCAGCAATCAGCTGAAGGTGTTTCGAGCCACTGCTGGTTCCTGGACGGACGTGTTGATCGACACGGTGGGGGCGGCAGGACGGCCGAGTGTCGCCTATCGCGCTTCCGGCAGCCTTGCCGTCTTCTATCACCGCGTGAAGAGCGGAAAGAACGAGATTGTCTACGCTTACGAGACACCCAATTCCTGGGTGCAAGAGGTCGTGGCGGTGGTTGGCTCGCTCGGAGGGCGCACATCCATGGTCATGGGTTGGGGGGATCAGCCTCTGGTTTCCTTTTTCGACAGCAACGCATCCTCCCTGCGTTTTGCAACCCGGGCTGCTTCGGGCACGTGGAGCATCGAGACGGCGGGCTATGGAGGCTATTCCACGGCCATCGCCATGGACAAGAACGGCGAGCCGGCGATCGCGTACACCACCCTCTCACCGCTGACGCTCAACTACGGTGCCGCGCTTGCCTTTGACACGGCTGGCAATGCGCATACGGCAATCCACAATGGCACCACCAACCGCGTTCGTTACGGCATGCGAGATGCCGCGGCGCCCGCATCGAACTGGACGTTGCAAACCGTGGAAGCGGCCGGCTTTGTCGATTCGAGCATCGGGTTCGCTGTCACCTAATCCGGTGACGCGTTGATTGCCTTTCAGCAGGACGACAAGCTGAAGATTGTTCGGTAGAAGTCCCCGTCCCAGCCTATCTTCAAAATTCCTCTCGTGCTTCCGAGGCTAGACCGATACGCTGGCCGCGTCACCAAGAGGTCCACCATGTTTCGAACAACCCTGACCCGTCTTCTGGCGTGCATGCTCGTCGGCTCCTGCTCCCTGGGATGCGGCGAAAGCGCTGCGGATCCAAGCGAGTCCGTTTCCGATCCGGAGGACGAGTGCGCCACGTGCATCAAGAAGTCCGATGGGTTCGTGGCACCGGAAGAGGGAACCTGTGCGGCCCTGGCCATGCTCGAGGTCGCCAACGAATCCAGCTTCGCAACGCTCGACGTTCAAGTCGGGTTGGATGTGCGAGCGGCGCAAAACATCGTCGACACACGCGACGCGTCCGGGCCGTTCACCACGCTTCGTGCGCTCGATGATGTCCCCTACGTCGGCATTTCCGCCTTCACGAAGATTCACGATCATGCGGTGGCCGTCGGGAAGGTGGCGGCGTGCGAGACTGGAGCCTCGAGTGAGCTTTGCATCGTGTCCGACCTGGATGACACGGTGATTCCCCACGCTTCGCCGGAGTATTCGAAACCGCCCTATCCCGGGGTGCCAGCGCTCTACGCGCTACTGGAATACCGCAACGGGGGCGAAGCCGGCGACATGAACTACGTGACCGCGCGCAAGCCCGAGCGCGTGGTGGAGATACCCGCCTATCTGCAGGAGCATGGCGTGCCCCTCGGCATCATCGAAACGGGTGTCTCGGGCATCCCGTGGATCGCGGAGAAGGAGAAGACCGCCGATATCGGGCGTGTGCTAGAACGACATCCGGGCCAGGTACTCGTCATGTTCGGCGATGACACGGCAGCCGATCCGGAAGCCTACCGCAACGTCATCGCGGCCCATCCCGACCTCGAGGCGTTCGGTCTCATCCACGAGGTGAAGAAGGCGAGCCCGGATTCCCGATTCGAAGGGCTCCACCGCTACCAGAACTACGTCGAAGCCGCGGTCATCCTCTTCGTCCACGGGGTCATCGATGAGTCCGAAGTCGAAGTCGTGCGTGTGGCGGCGGAGGAAGCCGGGCTCGAGGTCAGCGCCGAGCAAGTCGACGCATGGATCGTCGCTCACGCGCCGTAGACAAGGCGGTTTGAATAGGGTGCAGGTCCCACCTTGCCATCCTGCTCTACTCTGCTCGTGCTCGTGCTCGTACTCGTACTCCGGTCTGAAGCCTTTCCGCCCTCTTGGCAACGAGTACTTCACGCGAGCCCTCAGCCGGATTGTGCAACTTGGAACATACATTTCGGCTCGAAACATGGAATGGGAAAGACGGTTGGTGCCCGACGATCTGGTTCAATACCTGCGCGATCAGAAGATGCAAGACCCGGATGCGAGCATTCCGGAGATCCTGCGTCGTGCGAAGGAACAAGAGCGGATCGCCGCAGGGGTGCATGTACACCGTGCGACGGCGTGGCGGGCTGTCTTCGCCGACGCGAAGTCGCTGCGCATGACCCTCATCCAGCGCGGGTAGTCGGCGTTGCGCACGGTCGCTTGTGCAGCTCCATCGTCAATGTTACGTTGCATCAATGGGCACGCAACGATCCTTTTGGACTCTTGGGGCATACGCGCTGCTGCAGGCGTTCACGGCGCCAGCCTGCGGCGACGGCGATGACGGCACGAGCGAGCCCAGTGAACGCCAACGCAAGAATGCTGAGTCGTGCCAATCAATGCAAGATGCGCTCGACGCACAGGGATGCGAAACGGCCTACACCACCGTCCGTTGCGCGATTTATGAGGGTGTGTCGGGCGACTGCGTGCCGTGGTTTCAGTGTTTGAAAGATGCCGCCTGCGATGTAGCGGCCCAGAAAAAGTGTGAAGACGTGCGCGGTAGCTGCGGGAATCCCGGCTAGCTAGCTAGCTAGCTAGCTAGCTGCGACGACTTTCGTCGCCGCGAGTTCAACAAGAGCAAGACGGACATGCCAATTGTGGCTACAAGGCGATAGATGGCTCCTGCTCCTTCGCTGGCAACGGATAGCCGCGCCAGCAGGGATGTTTCCTTCCCATCGGAAATGAGCGAAAACGGCCCTCTAACCAAGGCTACAGCCGCGACCAAGAGTTGATCCAGGCCGACGCTTGCCTACGCCAACGCGCAACTGCTGAATGGGCAGTTGTACGGAGGCGCCATCCGTCGCGTGTTGACCCAAGGCAACAACCGCGTCATTGCGGCGGTCCACACGGGTAATGAGAGCGCAACCGGCTTCTGGATCCGCATCGCGGCGAGTAGTGCGACCACGTCGCGGGAACAAGTCACTGGAAAAGGCGGGGCGAATCCCCGAGGTATCTCATGACTGTTGAGCTTCCCATGCTGGTGGTCTTCTGCTCCAGTGGCTTGGACCCCACCGAGGTGGAGCCTGACTTCGCCAGCGAGCATGCCGCGGCCACCGCCTCCGGGTACACGACGGTGCTTGTGGACCACGACGAACTCGTCTCCGGCAGCGCATCGAGGGGCGTGAGCGATGTTGGCCGTTGGCAACCGGCGAAGGCCGCGCTGTACCGCGGATGGATGCTGCCGGTCGCCCGCTACGAGGCGTTCTACCGCGCACTCGAGGCGCGGGGGATTTCGTTGATCAACACGCCGTCCGCGTACCGCGCGTGCCACCTGCTACCGGAGACCTACCCGATCATCGAGCCGCTTACGCCCGAAACAGCGTGGATTCCTCTGGACGAGCTTATGCAAGAGGGGCGCGTGGATTGGGCACGCGTCGCCGAGACCGCAGCCCGTTTCGGCGCCGCCGCGGTGATCGTGAAGGACTACGTCAAGAGCCAGAAGCACCAGTGGGGCGAGGCCTGCTACATCCCCCGTGCCAACGACACCGACGCGGTGCGACGGGTCGTCGAGCGCTTTCTCGAGCTCCAGGGCGACGACTTGGCCGGCGGACTCGTCATTCGTCGATATGTTCGGCTTCGTCAGTTGGGCGTTCACGCCCAGAGCGGGATGCCACTCGGCGAGGAGTATCGGCTGTTCATCGCGGACGGGCAGCCGATCATCACGGCACCCTATTGGGACGCAGATGGCAGGGGAGCCGAGTTGCCGACGGCCGACCTTGTCGCGATCGCCCGACAGGTACCAAGCCGATTCTTCTCGATGGACGTCGCACGCGGTGACGATGGCCGTTGGTGGATCATCGAGCTTGGCGATGGGCAGGTCGCCGGCCTGCCGCCGGGAATCAACCCTGCGCGGTTCTACCAAGCGATTTCCGAGCGTTGGGGGAAGCCATGAGCATGAACCCGGACAGGATCTTCGCGTACTTGAAGGCGGAGCTGCCAGACGGACCGGCGAACGTCGAACTCTCCGGCGACGACGATCTCTTGATCATGCCATTCGTCGGTCGTCTGTTTGCCACGCTGGTTTACGACACTGGCGACTCCTTCACATACCTCCAGAAGCGGCACCTCGATGAGTTGGTGATGAATACGGAGGAGGTCTTCGACCTCGGTGTCAGAAACCTCGAGGGGTTGTTGTCGTCTGGTCTCGTCCGCGTTCATCAACACGGTGCGGGATATCCCATCATCGGCGGCGGCAACTTCGAAGCCTCGCTGCTTCTTGTCGATAGCGTTTGGGAGTGGATGTGCGGTCACATCGGGGCAGCAAGGCTTCTCGCGCTTGCTCCGGCACGCGATCTCTTGATGGTCGCGTCGGCAGACGACCCAGCAGGGCTGGCGGAGCTTGTCGCGTTCCGCGACAGGATTGCGAACGCAAGTCTTGATCACGTTCTCTGCGACGACCTCTACCTTTGGGACGGGAAGGCATGGTCCGTGGCAGAAAGCTCCCCGCGAAGCTGGACGCGGACGTAGCGTAGGGGCGCAGCGAACTTGCCGCCCGCGCGTCCCACACGTCGAGCGGCCAGACTCTGTTCACGGGATCCTCGACCCGGCGATGCGCCACCCTGATGTGGCGGCCGCCACCGACCTTGGGCTCCGGCCGCCATCCCCGAAGGCCTGTTCGAGTCGGAGCTCTTCGGGCACGAGCGCGGCGCGTCTGTGACAGCTGGGTCGTCGCGCTACCGGAGTTCGAGCGGTTCGTCGACCTACTTCGAGCTCGTCGCGGAGGGTCTCCGCAGCTGCACGCACCAGCCAGACCCGTGGATCGATCGCGTCTTCGCGGAAGCGAAGGCCGAAGGCAAGTCGATGCGCGTCGTCGGCTTGGACCTGCGCCTCGAGAACCGTTCGACTGAATCGATCTTCGTCACCGCAATGGAAGCCGTCGACGCGGACGGGCATGGGTACTCGGTCTACCCGACCACGAATACGTCGTGTGAGCTCGGGCGCTTTCCCTCGCAGATCGACCCCCGCGCCTCCGGCAAGGGCACGGCAGCGTTCGCGCTCGTGCCCGCTGGAACGCGCGGCCTGTCCGTGCGCGTCGAAGTGCGGCCCGTGGGCAAAAGCCACTACGATGGATACAGACCTGTCACCGTACGGGTGCCGCTCGGGGACGTCGGGCGCTGACGTTCACCCCCGCGCTCACCCACCCTCCTCGGCGTCCCGAACGTCCCCGTCGTCCCCATCGTCGCCCGCGTCCACCGGCTCCACAACGTGCACGCGAGGTTCGTCGGGGCGCGATCCCGTGACGAGGAGCATCCCCGCGGCCGCCCCTCCCAAGAGCACCACGCCCGCCGCGGCCGCTGCGATCGGCACCAGCGGACGGATGCCTCGACTCACGCGACGCTCAGGCGCCGAGAGCGCCTCGATCATCTTGTCGAGCTGATCTGGTGTTGCCGCGTCCAGCACGGACCGTTCGGTGTCCGCCAACGCGAACCCCGCGTCGGCCGCCGCTCGAGACCGGTCCGATCGCAACGCCTCCCGGAAGGCAGGATCCTCCGCCGCTCGCAGGAGTACGCGATCGACCCCGCCCGGCATCCGATGCCCACCCGTGTTGCCGTCCGAATCTGTTGCCACGTTTTCTCCTCCGGCAAGCTACTCCCGCAGTCGTCGCAGGATGGCCGCCAGCGAACTCCAGACCGACGGTTTGCTGATGGCTTCCAACTCGGGCGCTTGCGCTGCCAGCAGGGCCACCGCACCTCCAGGGACGAACAAGCCGTAGCACTGATCGCAACGGGACACTGGGGGACCAACCTCTCGGAACTCCTCTGCATTGAGGGGAACCTGGCATCGGGGACAGGCTCCTCCGTCCTGCTTTGCCTCCAGCACCCTTGGGTTGCCAGCAATACGGCGTGCAAGCCGGACCGGGTCGCCGTCGAACCAGTCGAACCATACGCCTCCGCAGCCGGGACAAATGTCGACGCGCGCTCCCTTGTCGTCGCGAACGGCCATCGTCGTGCCGCATGCAGGGCAGCGGGCGGGTGGGTCCCGATAGGTGCCTTCACTCACGGCTGCACCGTATCACGGTGGGGAGACAAACTCCGTCGCGACGCGGACAGTCCGCGCACAGCCTACTCCGGAGCAGCCTCTTTCGCCTCCTCCAGGAGCTTCAGAATCTGGCACTTGTTCAGGCAGGACTTGTACTCGCTCGTGCCCACCTCGTGCTTCGGCTTGCACTCCACGACACAGGCCTCGAGAATCCGTGCCTTCCGGGCCGCTTGCCCGGCGATGCTATCACCGAAGGCCTTTCGCGCTGCCCCCTTGCCCGTGTCCCCGGAAATGCCGTTCTCCCAGCGCTTTCGCACCGCAGTATCCGCGTCGCCTTCGAAGGATGCACCGTCGTTGCCATACTGGGTCTCACAACTTATCGGGCATTGATCGGCAGCTGCGGAGGTCTCGGCTCTCGAGATGCACCCGGAGGCACACTTCCACGCTTCCGACGATCGCTCCTCGAGCCCCGACAGGCTGGTCTGGCAGGCCTCAACCGCCGGCTTCTCTGTGCTGAGCTTCGCCTCCTTGCGCAGCTCCATGTACTTCTCGCACATGGACGCCGGTGACTTCGAGCAGCAGCCCGAAAGACCCACAACCGCCGCGAACGCCAAGCACCACTGTAGTCTACGCATGGTTCACCTGTGTTGGTCCCCGCCTTCATCCCTGTCGTCCGGCCGGAAAGCCAGGCGGTGAAGAGACCACAGTGCCGTGCTGTCCGCAAGCGAAGCCGGCAGCAGAGCAAGCAAGTTGACCTTCGGCTGCAAAGTAGCGGGCGGCGCGGTCGTATCACGGGAGAAGGCCTTGGAGGCTGGGCCTCAGGTCCTCGACCAACTTGGGGCATGCGAAACGGATCTTGAGCTTTCCTGTCCGCGGTCCGAATTTCACATCCGTGGTACCGTCGGCACCATGACACGTCGGGCTGGCCAACAGATTGCGCGCCATTCCGTCGTCGCGGCCCTGATCCTTTCCGTGGGAATCTCCGTCGCCGGAGAGCCCCCATTCCGGCTCCCTTCGGTCCCTGCCCCTTTAACCCTCGATCGGCGCGCAAATCCACCCGACGAGCGCGTCGGCACGTATCCCGATCCTCAGCTGCATGCGCCGTGGCTCGGTCCCGCGATCGGCCTGGACGCACGCGTCACGGGCGACGCGGGAGTTGCATTCGCCGCCGAAGGGATCGCGGCCGTCCCCTTCCAGATCTGGCGGGGGAGCTTCGATCCCGGCTTCTTCCCCACCCTCCGTGGGAGCTGGCGGGGCCAAGGCACCCTCGACGGCTGCCTGGGCTTGGGCTTCGGTGTGTTCGAAGAAAAGGGAAGCTACGACGACGGCTGGAAGACGCTCTCCTATACCCCCCAGGTCGCGTGGCGTCTGATCGGACCAGGGTCCGTCACGCGCGGCTTCCGTCACGACCTGGTGTTCAAACCTGGATTGCTCCACATCGGTCTCGCGCACAGCATCTGGCCTGGGGACGGAGCGGCCGTCCACGAGCTCCGATTGGTCATCGGCGCCAGCATTCTCGAGGACTTCTTGTGATGCGACGTGCGATCGTCCTTCTCGTCGCGGCGCTTGCGACTGCGGCCTGCGCCCCCTCCGTTCCTCACCTCGTGCAACAGCGACGCTTCGCCGATGCCATCTGCTTCGCGTCCGACGAGCAGGAGGCTCGCCTGGTGGCGGCGTCGGTTTGGCAGTCGGTCGATCCCAAGGTGCACGTCCACGTCGTGTCGCCCCAGGAGTGGGTATCGCTGATCGGAGAGGAGCGCGGCGCCCAGGCAGATGGCCAGTACCTCGCATTTCGCACGAGTTGGGCGGGCAACGCGGTCTCGGTCGACCGTGTCGCGCTGAGTATGGACGTGTTGGCGCCACGCGCCGGGCACGATGACCTGCACGTCGTCGATACGGCAACGTACGAGCAGCGAGCCATCGCCGCGGCCGCCACGGGCGAACGGGTTCCATCGCAGCGAACGTCGACGGTTCACGAGCACTGGACACCCGCTCCCCCGCGCGATCCCTTGGGGGCGATTCTGTCGTTGTTCGTGCCGACCAGCTCCAGTCACGAGGTCGTGATCGACCCGACCGACGCCGAGTACGCGCAGGCGGGGCCGGCAGCCTGGGCGTTGATGAGCGCGCTCATCGAGGGCGAGAATGCCACGGGGTATGTCTTGCGCGAGGCAGATCGCCGCGGCGCCGAGATGCAGTTCGAGCTTCGCCTCGAAGACCGTCTGGAGGGCTCGGGGAGCTGCACACTGCACGTGACGAAGGTGCTTGCCCTGACGCCGGCGGACAAGTCCTTCGCGCGCAAGGTCGAGGCGGAGTTCAGGCGCGGCCATCGGCCCGTCTCGACCTTGGAAGGCGCGACGAGAGCGTGGCTTTCCAACGGTCGTGGGGGGTGGAGGATGGAGTTGTGACGCGGTGACAGAGCCGCTCTTCACGGCCGTCGATCGGGGCCACTCCCCCGAACATCCTTCTCCGCCACGATCCGCTCCAGCTCTTCGCGCGTCACACCAAGGCGCGCCGCCAGCATGTGCGCCAGGGAGGTCTTCGCGACGCCAGGCACGAAGGCGAAGGTCGGCCGGTTGTCCGCGTCGAGCTCCACCTCGAGGAAGGCGAGCCGCTCCACCGGCCTCTCCCTCTCGATCCTTTGCGCCAGTCCAAGGAAGTGCGTGCTGATGAACACCTGCGGGTGGAGCTTCGGGAGCAAGGAGATCACCATCTCGGCGATCTCTTCGCCTTCCGTCGGGTTCGTCCCGGAGCAGAGCTCGTCGATCAACGCCATCGCGCCCGGCTGCAGCTCCTCGAACAGCTTTCGGATGCGCACGAGCTCGGTGCCCAGGCGCCCTTCGGTCTGCGCCGCATCAACCTCGTCCACGAGAGACACGAAGAGCGTCGGGGCTCGCACCAAGCGCGCGCGCGACGCCGGCACGAACATCCCCACCTGCCCGAGACACTGGACGATCGCGATCGCCTGCAGCACCCGCGTCTTTCCCCCCGAGTTCGGTCCCGTCAACAAGACAAGCGCGTCGTGACGGTCCACCTTCACGTCCGCGGGAACCGGTATGATGTCCTGCAGCACGAGCAAGGGGTTGAACACCCCCTCGAGCACCCGCTCGACCACACGGTCCTCGTCGGGCAGCGGCGCATCCACGATGTCCGGCAAACAAACCGCGAGGTCTCGCTTCACGGCCCGGTCTCGAAAGCCCAGACCAGCGAGGTAGAACTCCAGGGACCCCGAGAGCGCCAGGCACGTCACCACCGCGTCCACCAGCGGGGCGAACACCTCGTGGAACAATGCCGCCACGACCTCCCGCTGTCCGTACCGGTGCCCTTGCGCTACCCCCTTCACGCGCTGCCACATGCGTCGCCAAGTCCCAGGAAGCAGCGGGTTCTCGCCGTTCTCCTTCACCCGGAGCAGCTGAAGACCTCGCACGTGACCGTCCGCGCCGAGTCGCAGGCGCACGTCGACGGTCGCCAGGTTGCGCTCGAGATCGAGCAACTGGACGAGCCGTTCGTAGTCCTGGGTCGCACGCAGGCGCAATCCGGCCTCACGCAAGCGCGAAAGGACCGAGGCGGCTTCGTCGAAGCCTTCCGCGAGTGCGTCGATGCCGTCGCGGATCGCGCGAAGCACGTCGAGCTTGCGGGTCACCGAGTCCGCCTCGTCCATGGGCGAGCACTCGAGACGCGACCGCAAGCGGTACACCGCCTCGTAGGCCCGCTCCAGGTCGACTCGCGCGGACGGGTGATCCAGAAGCTCTGCGAACACATCCTGCCGGGCCCGCGTGTCCTGGGAGGCCGAAGGCGGCCTGGAGAGCAACCCCACGAGGAAGGCATGGTGCGTGGGATAGGCCGTCCCTTCGATCTCCACGGGGAAGCTCGATCGCACGAGGTCGTCGAGGAAGAGGTGGGCCGCGAACGCCGCGGGGTGCCACGACGACGGCGATGCGGGGGTTGCGTCGACGATGGCGTCGAACACGCCCGTGCACTCTCCCCCTTCGAACGCGAAGCGCACGAGCTGCGCGACGCCCTGCAGGTCACCCCAGGCCTGTCGCTCGACGTGCAGGATGTCGGGGATCTCGGGGTCCTCTTCGCTCGGCTCAGCCCCCACCGGCGTCACGTACCACTTCTTCGTTGGCTCGCCGTCGGTGCGCGCCAGGGACCTCATGCGACGTCTCAACCGAAAAGGTCGTTCGGAATCGCCGGGAGGGAGGAGCTTGAGCACGTTGAGGTCGAGGGGCGGGGCGGTGAGGGCCGATGGAATGTAGCTCATGTGATACGGCGAGGACAGACCACAGACAGCGTTGCGGGTTCCCCCCCCTTGCACATGGCACGGGTCCCCCCCTAGATTGTGCCGACCCAAAGGGAGGCCAAGCATGCATTCAGGACAAGTGGGCGGTTCGATCGGTCCGTTTCTCGACCCCGCGACCGGACAGCAAGTGACCGGAACGTTGCAAGGGACGTTCGCGTTCCAGTACGGCGGAGACCCCAACGCCGTACTGCAACAACTGCAAGCAGGATTGCTTCGCGCCACCACGATGGTCCTGCAACAGAAGCTTGCGTCGAACCAGGTCGCCCTGCCCACGATGGCCCCCAGCATGCCGAGCTTCCTGCCCGAGATCGTCGCGCAGAGCGGCGCTGCTTCCCTCGGCGTTCAGTTCACCCAACTCAGCCTCGTCCCCTCCGTGCGATCTCCCGCGATGGTGGCCCCGTACACCGGCCCCTTGCCCCCCGACCCCTACCAGGCCACCGCCAACGCGTTCAGCCAGGTAGCCCAGGATCATCTCGACCCGAGCAACTACGAGGTCGAAGCCGAGGTGAACGTCGGAGGCTTCAAGATCAAGGGGAGCACCGACGGCGGACTCGACACGGACGGTATCAAGAACCAAGTCGTCGAAAAGGCCAAGTCCAACCTCATCTGGTACGGCATCGGGTGCGTCGTGATTCTGTTCGTGCTCGGCCTCCTCGCCGCCATCGGAGGTTACGGGTACTACAAGTACGCCCAAGCTTCGGGCGGCATCTCCACCAGCCAGGAGGATGCCACGTGGGACGGCAAGGCACCCTTCAGCTGCATGGGAGGCAAGAACGTCCGCATCAAAGGCGTCACCGCGGACCTCGCCACCGGTACCGCCGTGAAGGGCATCGGCACCTGCCAGATCGAGCTCATCGACTGCAACATCAAGGCCCCCGTCGCCCTCGAGGCCACTGGCAACGTCAAGATCACCGTCACCGGCGGCAGCATCACCGGTACCGAGTTCGCCGCCAAGGCCATGGGCCAGTCCGAGATCACCTTCAAGGGCACCAAGGTGTCCGGCAAGACCAACGCCATGGCTCCTGCCAAAATCGTCGGTCCCTGACCGCGGTCACTCCTCCCAGCGCACGGATACCGCGCGCCGCTCGCCGTCGCGCTCCAACTCGAATACCCCGTGCCGCGCACGCATCATTTCCGCGGAGGCCTGCAACGCCGTCCTGGGATCCCGCAACCCGTAGCCATTGAGCGCCACGAGCACGTCGCCCGCTCGAATACCCATCAGATCCCAATACCCCCCGGTCGGCAGGCGCAAGAGCTTCAACCCCAGCTTCCCTCCTTCGAGCTCTACCGGCATGACCTTCGTGCGCAAGTCCGCATCCCGCATCGCCCGACGGAACTCCGCCCCCGCGATCGACACGTGCTGGACCCTCATGCCCTTGTCGCCGAGCACGCGCAGGAGGCTCGCGCGCGCCGTCGCGATCGCTCGCAACGGGTCGTTCTCCAGACCGTTCGTGACCTCCCGTACCTCCACGACAGGGAGAACATCCTCCTGCTGGCTCGTCTCTTCGGCTTGTGGGCAAAGTGTCACGACCATCGGGGGCGCCACATCGGGTCGGGTATGCCAGACCAGGAGGCCCACCCCCACCCAGGGAAGCAGGCCGAACCCCATCACCACGCGCAGGAGCCACAGGATCTTTCGCTGTTGGTTCAGCTGGTCGCGCAGCAGGTCGGACACGATCGGCGCGCCGGACGCGACGCACCTCGGGCCGGTGTCCGTGCACGCGCGACGGGATGCCTCGGCCGGTGGAGGCGTGCGATAGGGATCGTCCATGGCAGAGACGTCATCAAGGCCCGTGCCAGTCCGAGTTCCCCTTGGTTCTTAGGCCACAGCCCAAGCGCTGGCCCCGATTCGTGACGAGTTGAGCACGGGCGGGGCCTTCGCGTGACAAGATGACACGCGCCCTCATCCCCCAACTACGGCAGCTTCGCGTCGACCGAGTACGAAAGGTCCGTCGCCCCCTCGTCGATGTTCTCCACCACGAGAAACATCGCCCCCTGAGACGAAATCACCGGTGTGCCACACACCAGACAGGCAAGCACCGGATGCTGGGGCAACGGCGTGAGACATCTCGTGCATACGGGCTGCATCGTGCTCCCCCTCCGCCTTCGCGCGCTACCCGGAAGACTTCTCGCGCTCCCCCTCCGCAACCACTTCCACGACCTCTTCCGCTTCGGCCTTCGGCACGGCTTGCTCTGTCGGGTCCGCCTTCGGCGCGGCGACCCGAACTTGCGGCTCGGGCATCAGCTCGCTCACCCGAAAGCGCGCGTCTTCCAGCGTGGCGTGAGACAGCTCCACCTCGAGCCCGTCGACCTCGAGGCTCGACGCAAGCTCCTTCAGCCCTTCCACCCGGATCTTCAACTCGTGGGCTTCCTCGCGCTCCTCCGAAGCCGCGAATTGGCTCGCCGCCGTGACTGCCTCGTGCAGCACTTCCCCTACCCTACGCAACCGTTGTACCGCCGTCTCCGCCGCACGCCGCGCCGCAAGCTCTCCCCGCTCGTTCGACAGGTCCACGAGCTTGGCCACCACCGGAGCCCGTCGCATCAGATACAGCACCGTCCGCTCCGCATCCCGCGACAGCGCGCTCATGTCCACGTACGACCGCAGCGCCGATTCTGCCGTGAACCCCACCAGGTCCCGCAAGTGCATCCAGTCCCGAAACGCGGTGTCCAGGATGGTCTCGACCTGCACCGGCAAACGCTCCGGAACGCCCTGAAGCGCAGGCAATAGCGCTTTCGGCAACCCCCACGACGTGACCTTCGTCCCGTCCACCGCCCTCGCCATCTTCGCCAAGAGAGGCGACGCCACCAGCCCCAGCAAAGCTGCCCCGAACGCCGCCCACCACGGTGCCACCACGACAGCCCCCACCAGCGCCACCACCGCCACAGCCGTCATCCACCCGCGCGTCATGCGCTGCACACCCGACAGCCCGGCCTGCAACAACCACCCGAACGTCCAGAGCAACCACAACGCGCCCGTCGCCGCCGCTGCCCCCGTTGCCATGAGAACGCCCGGCAGCAGCCCCCAGCCGTTCGACAAGCACACCACGAGCGCCCACAACGACGCCATCGACAAGCTGGCCGCCTGGAACAGCAGCGCGTTCGCGATCAGCACGCGCGGGTGGATCTGCCGGACCCTCCCCCGTGCCGCCGCAAGCGTGATGTTCGCAGGCCTTCCCATCTTGGTCCCTCACCCCTCCCGCACGAGTCCAGAAAACCACAGAGGTCGCAGAAGGCACAGAAGGGTGTGTACGGAGTTCGGTCGTGCGTGTTGCCCCTGGCTCCGCCCGTTCCTGGTTCTCTGTTCCGTGTTCTCAGTTCCTAGTTGATGTCCGTCATCCGTCCATTGTCGTAGCCGGGCCGCAACCCGGTAGGGGCACCTCCGTCACCTCGTCCACGATCCCCACCACCACCGACCGCACGGGACCCCGCGGCGCCGCATCCATCAACTGCCTCGCCGAGTTGCCCTCGTCCTCCACCAAGACCGTCTCCCCAACCCCGGCCCCCACCAAGTCCACCGCCACCACGTACCGCTCCCCGTCGAACGACCCGTTCGGGAGAACCGCGCGCACGATCAACTGCTTGCGACCGTCGTAAAACGGATGCTCCACCGTCGATACCACCGTCCCGCACACACGCCCGAGCATCATGATCGGCCACCCTCGTCCTGGTACGCATGCTGATCCACGATGCCTACGATGGCATGATCCACCGGCACGAACCAGGGGTCGTGCAACAACGCCGCCTCCCGCGACGCCTCGTACGTCACCAGGTCCCCCGGCCCCGCCTGCGCCGACGCGTCCGTCGCCACGAACGGAACCCCCTCGGGCTCGAGCCTCGCGGTCAACGGTCGGACCACCAAGAGCTTGAGCCCGTCCATGCCCTTGGCCTTGACCGAGGCCACCATCGTTCCGATCACCCGTCCGAGCTTCATCCGCGCCACTCCCCGAAGAACCGCGTACCGGACGAGATCGCTCGCACGACCGTCTCGTCCGCGCGCGGAATAATGGTGGTCGACCCGCGGGCAGCATTGCCCCTCGCCATGGCATCCGTCGCCAACGCGATCGCTGCCTCCACGTCGAACAGCTCTCCCCACAGCGTGGCGATCGCCTTGCCGCCAAGACCATCGGCCACGCGCAGCTCCACAAGCTGCACCTCGGCTCCCTTGAGCGCCGCATCCACCGCCCGCATCATGGTCGGAGGAGACCCCGTCTGCACCACACCCAGCGTGTCCCCCGAGGCAGGCCATCGAATCAGCCCCTGCATCATCGACGGCACGATCCGCTCCTCCGCGTGAGGCAGCATCACAGCATCCTCGAGGGACGAGCCGACCACGCCCTTGGCTCGCAGGAACGACATCTCCACGGGCTGCACCTCACCTCCGAAAAGAATGAGGTAGTGCCCGCGCTGGATCGTCCCCGCCGCACCCACCGTGACCTCCGCCTCCTTCGCAAGTGCGTCGAGCACGCGCAACCCGACCGGGATGTCCCCGATGTCCAGCATGGCCACGGCGGGTCCGAGGGGTGGCATCGCGCGCTGCATCGCTCCTTGCGAGAGTCCCGGCATCACACGATCCGGAAGTGATCGCGCATGGTGCAGCGCCGGAACCGGGAGAACGACCTGGGCGTGGTGAGCCCTTCTCCCGTCGGCGACGCGATCGTGAACGAAGTGGGGCCCTCACCGCGGAAGGCGAGACCGTCCACACCGCACCCATTCTTGACGAAGATGCTGCAATTGCAGAGGCGCGCCATCTTCGACAGCGCGGCGAGGTCGTGGGAGTGCATGCACGCCGTGTGGAAGTTGCCGCCCTCGCACGCCACCGCCAGGTCGATCGCCTCGTCCACGTTGCGCACGCGCGTCAACGGAAGCACCGGCATCATCTGCTCGGTCCACACGAGCGGGTGATCGTTCGGGACCTCCACGAGCACCGCGCGAACCTCCGGTCCCGCACTGATGCCGAGCTCCTTCAAGATCACATGGGCGGACTTTCCCACGAAGTTCTTGTTCACGATGGCATGGCCGCGCGGCCCGGCGTTCTTCTCGAAGATCACCTTCTCGAGCCGGGCCAGATCCCTCGACGGAACCTCCACCGCACCGTTGCGTTTCATCGAGGCCTTCAACGCCTCCGCCACCGACTCGACGACGATGCACTCCTTCTCGTCCACGCAGATCACGTTGTTGTCGAAGGAGTGACCGAACACGACGTCCTTGCCAGCCTGTTCGATGTCCGCCGTGGGGTCCACGACCACGGGCGGGTTGCCAGGTCCGGCGCAGACGGCGCGCTTTCCCGAGTTCATCGCAGCCTTGACCACCGCCGGGCCCCCCGTGACCACCAGCAGACGCACCTTCGGGTGATGCATCAGCTCCCCGGCGGACTCGATCGTCGGCTTCGCCACGCACGCCACCACGTTCGGAGGCCCTCCTGCGTCCACGATCGCACGGTGCAGCAGTCGCACCGTGGTCGCCGACACGTTCTTGGCACTCGGGTGCGTGTTGAACACCACCGTGTTGCCCGCCGACACCATCGCGATCGTGTTGTTGATGATGGTCGACGTCGGGTTCGTCACGGGCGTAATGGCGCCGATGACCCCGAAAGGAGCAGGCTCGACGAGCACCAAGCCGTGATCACCGGACTGCGCCCACGGGAGCAGCTCCTCCGGCCCGGGCGTCTTGCGCGTCACGAGCAGGTTCTTGTTGACCTTGTCCTCGTAGCGGCCGAGCCCGCTCTCGTCGATCGCAGCCCGGGCGAGGGACTCCGCCTGCACCAGACACACCTCGCGGATCTTCGCGATGATGGCCTTGCGACGCTCCAAGCCGAGGGCGTCGAGCTTCTCGAACGCCTTGCGAGAAGCGTTGACCGCTTCGTCCACGGTAGCGAACACGCCGTCGGCTCCGGTCGGCGGACCCGACGAAGCGACGGCGGGCTTGGCGGGGGCTGCGCTGGGGGAGCCTGCGCTGGGGGAGCCTGCCGAGATCTCTTTTGCGATCGCCTCGGCGATGCGACGGATCTGTTCCGGGCTGATCCCTGGTTGCGTCATCGTTCAGCCCTCCTCACAGGTCCCCGAAGCCGTGCTCGTACGAGTGCTTCTCGTAGAGCACCTTCCCACCGACCTCCCACGTGTCCACGATCGCCATGACGACCGCGTCGCAGGGGCGATCTTGGGTCATCTCGGTCTGCCGCGCGGACGAGCCGGAGGCATACAGAACGACCTCACCCACGCCGCACCCGACGGCATCGTTGGCCACCACGAAGCCCCCTTCTTCGAGCGTCTCCGGGTTCACCTGCTTGAGCAGGAGGAACTTGAGGCCCTCGAGCTTGGGGTCCTTGCGGGTGGACACCACGGTACCGACCACCTTCGCCAGGAGCATCGCATCACCTCGATCAAGCGGCCCGACGCGGTCCAGCCGGGGGCACCACGCCCTCCGGCCCAACCTCCGACATCATGCGCCCACGAGCCGGCCTTGCCAGGCCGCCCACGAGACCAGCCCGCGTGGCGCTTTCCTCCCGATGCCCCCCTCGACTCACGTCGCGACGAGCACCGGCGCCGACGAGCGGCCCTACTTCATGCCGCGCGCGGACATCTCCTCCTTGACCGCATCCACGCGGCCTAGAGGCAGCACCAGGTCCACGTTGACGTGCGGACGGGCGATGATGTGGGTCGCCACGACCTCGCCTACGCGCGACGCTCCATTGGTGCCTGCGTCGATCGCGGCCTTCACCGCGGCCACGTCGCCACGGATGATCGCGGTGACGTACCCACCGCCGGTCTTCTCGTAGCCGACAAGCTCCACCTTGGCCGCCTTCACCATGGCGTCGGAAGCTTCGACCATCGCGGCAAACGAACGGCATTCGATCATGCCAAGTGCTTCAGCCATTTCTTTCCTCCGTAGCAGGGCCGGTGGTTGACCGTCCCTTTCCTTCCTCTGTCAACACGCCCAAAGGGCGCATGCAAAACGCTCACTCCGCCCGGCCCTCGAGCTCGAGTGCCTTCTCCGCTACCGGCCAGGCCACGTCAATGTCCCGGTCCCGACCCGCCAGGTACAAGCGGCCGAAGGACCCGAAGCTCGTGATCTCCAGGACCTTGATGTCCGCCGCCTTCTCCGCTTCGTTGGCCGCCAGCGCCGCGTTCGCCGCGGGCGTGCACTCCAACACGTAGAGCGACTGCCCCGCCACGATCATGTGCCCGTGCCGGACCCGGTTGATCAACTGCGTCTGCCGGTCGTCCAGGTGACGAATCACCTGCGAAGTCAGCAACTTTGGCTTGATCCGGTCCGTCTCCGTCCGGCCGATCTCCGCGAGAATCGTCTCGCCCGCGCGTCGCACCTCCGCCTGCATGTCATGGTGGATCTCGAGAAGCCCGTAGAGCCGCTCGACGATCTGCATGCCGGGCTTCACCCCTGTGCTCTTGACGGCAATGTCCGTCAAGCGGTTCACCGCGATGCCCGGAGAAACCTCGATGAACAGCGACGCCTGATGCCGCGTGGGAAGGAAGCCCTTCGCCACCGTGCCGAGGAAGGCGGCATGCTGCGGCTGCAACGAGTCCAGAAACACGTAGCTTCGCAGGTCGATCATGGCTCAGTCCTTCCTCTTGCTTCCTGCCTCGCGCCCGGACAAGGACTCGATGGCGCGAATCGCCGCTGCCGACGCGACGTCAATGTCCCGCTGTTCACCCCCGAGGTAGACACGGCCGAAGGCGCCGGTCATCCGCACGTCCACCACGTTGATCTCCGCCGCCTTCTCCGCTTCGTTGGCCGCAAACGCCGCGTACGCCGCCGGCTCCACCTCGAGAATGTACAGCGACTCGCCCGCCACCAGCATCATCCCCATCCGCGTGCGGTTGATGAGCTGCACCTGCAGGTCGTCCGTGTTGAGAATGATCTGCGACGACAGCACGCGCGGCTTGATCCGGTCCGTCTCCTGGAGCCCTAGCGCCGTGAGAATCTCCTCCCCCGACCGTCGCACGTCCGCTTGGGACGGGCTGTGCACCTCCAGCATGCCGTACAACCGCTCCACGATCTGCATGCCAGGACGCACGTCCGTGGCCTTGACCGCCACGTCCGTCACGCGGTTGACCTCGATGCCAGGCGAAATCTCCACAAACAGGGAGGCTTCGCCCGCGGTGGGCAAGAACCCCCGGCAGACGGTTCCGAGGTAGGCAGCGAACTGGGGCTGCAGCGAATCGAGGTATACGAAGCTTCGAAGCTCGGCCATGTCGTGGCTCCTCAGGTCGATGGACCTAGTATCCGCTCGAGGCGGAGGCTCCTTCCGTGGAGAGCCCCTTGGTCTCCCGGACGATCTTCACCCCCACGGACGCCCCAATGCGCGAAGCACCCGCCGCCACCATCTTGCGTGCATCCTCCGCCCCCTTCACACCGCCCGACGCCTTCACCTGCAGCTGGTGATCGACCGCCCGGGCCATCAACTCCACGTCGTGCACCGTGGCGCCCCCGTGACCAAACCCCGTAGAGGTCTTCACGAAGTCCGCACGCGCCTTCTTCGCGAGCACGCACGCCGCCACCTTCTCCTCGTCGGTCAGCAACCCCGTCTCGATGATCACCTTGAGCAACGCCGAGCCGTCCCGCGCCGCCTCCGCCACCAAGCGAATGTCCTCGTAAACGTAGCGATGGTCGCCGGACTTGAGCGCGCCGATCGCGATCACCATGTCCAGCTCCTTCGCACCGTCCCGGACCGCACGACGCGCCTCCAAGGCCTTGATCTCCTTGGGCGTGGCCCCCAACGGGAACCCGATCACGCAGCAGGTCTTCACCCCACTGCCCTTGAGCCGCTTCGCACAACGTTCCACGTACAGCGGGTTCACACACACCGACGCGAACCCGAACTCCCGCGCCTCGTCGCACAGCCGGTCGATGTCCGCATACTTCGCCTCGGGCTTGAGCAACGTGTGATCGATGAGCTTCGCCACGTCCGTCGGGACGTTCTTCGCCCCAAGCGCCGCCGTGACCCGGCCCCCCGCCTTCCCCAACACCTGCCTCACCGTCTCCGGCTTCTTCGACGCGCAGTTGCCGCAGTTCGTGCAATCCGCACAGGCCGAGCCGGTGCTCGTTGCCCCGACCACCGACGTGATCAACGTGGGGTTCGACGACAGCACCCGCGTGATCGCTTCCACCAGCCCTTGGTAGTCACTCGATGACATGGACGGTCCGCTCCTGGCCGGTGCACCGTCAAGCGCGTCGATCATCGCGACGCGACGCTTGTGGCGGTCCACCGTGCAATCCGTGGTGAGGAAGACATCGACGATCCGGATCGCGAGGTCCTCCGCGAGGTAGCCAGCCCCGAGGGTCAAGAGGTTGGCATCGTTGTGCTCGCGCGCATTCTTCGCCGTCTTCTCGTCGAAGGCCATGCCGGCGCGCACGCCCGGCACCTTGTTGGCAGTCATGCAAGAGCCAATGCCCGCACCGTCCACGACGATGCCCCGGCTGGCTCTCCCCGATGCCACCGCTTCCGCGGCGGCACGCGCGAACACCGGGTAGTCACACGCATCCGTCGAGTGGGTGCCGACGTCGAGAACCGTCAGGCCCTTGGCCGTGAGGTGCCGCTTGATGGCTTCCTTGAGGGGGAACCCGCCGTGATCGCTACCGAGGGCCACTGGACTCGAGGTCATGTCGTGTCTGAACCTCCGACTCACACAGGACGCGAGCCGCACACGGTAGGGGCCTGGCGCGGTGCCGTCAAGCGCGCAACCCAAGGGCAAGCGCACAACGAGGCGAGAACGCCCTCGTTCGGGTCACGTTTCACCTCCGCACCCATCAGTACCGGCTGCCGAACGTGTCCTCGGGCCTCTTCTTCGTGGGCGGCGGTGCCGCGGTCGTGGTAGCTGGGCTCGTCGCCGTCGTCCGCGGGGGCGGAGGCCGGCCCACCACCCGAACCGGCGGAGGTGGCTTCGCCGCCTCGGGCGCTGCGTCCACGGGACTGTCGGGCGCGGCGTCCTGCGCGACGGGGGAAGACGACGCAGCGTCCACAGCCGGAACGACCTCCGCCGCCGTCGAAGCCGACGGCGCCACGAGGGACGATGGCTCCGCCGCGACCGACGGATGACTTTCGCCAGACAACGCAAAGGCCGCGGCGCCCCCCACCAGCACCACGCCAACCGCCACCAGCAGAAGCACGCGCCTGCGCTTGTCGCCCGATGGTGCGGAGGCCGCAGCGCCGGACGGGTCCGTGTCGTCCTGGGACGTGGCAGTTCGCGACGCCCCCTTCGACGAGCCCGAGTCGTCGGACGTGCCCGCCGCTCGATGGCGCCCGGTGCCGGAAGCAAACGACCCCGTCTTGCCAAACGCACGGATCTGCCCCGTGGAGCCGAGGCCCTGGGGCTGCGCCAGCACGTCCTCCACGGCCTGTGCCGTCGCGTCGAGTCCCGCGATCCCCGATCCCTCCGCCAGGTCCCGCGCCAGCGCGGCCACGTTCGGTGTGCGCTCGTCGAGCTTGCGCGAAAGACAACGGAACACCGCCTGCTCGAGGGCGGCGGGAATCTCGGGACGCTTCTCGCACAGCGACGGCGGGTCTTGTCCGCTCATGATCGCCATGCAAACGGCCGTCGTGTTCTTCCCGTCGAACGGGGGATGCCCGACGAGCATGTGATAGAGGATCGCCCCGAGGGACCAGATGTCCGCTCGCTCGTCCACCTCGGCAGCCTGATTGAGCTGCTCGATGGCCATGTACTTCGGCGAGCCGAGGATGGTCCCCGCGGCGGTCAAGTCGGACTTCGCCGCACTGAAGTTCCGCAGCTTCGACACACCGAAGTCGAGGATCTTCACGAGGTCGCCGCCGTCGAGGTGCTTGGTGAGAAACAGGTTCGCGGGCTTCAGGTCCCGGTGCACCACGTTGAGGCGGTGCGCCTCCGCCAGTCCGGTGCACGCTTGCATCGCGTAGTCCACAGCCACATCGACCGGAAGCGGCCCCGACTCACGGAGCAATTCCCGCAAGTTGATGCCGTCGAGGTACTCCATGACGATGAACGGGTCACCCTGGTCGGTCACGCCGAAGTCCAACGTGCGTGCGACATGCGCACCGCGGAGCTTGGCGGTGACCTGGGCCTCGCGGAGGAAGCGTGCGTTGAACTCGTCGGCGCGGTCCTCCGGCGCCATGAGGAACTTGAGGGCCACGCGCTCCTCGAGCTGCTGGTGGCGAGCCGCTACGATGCGCCCCATCCCTCCCCGTCCGATCTCCCGCTCGACCTCGTACTTGCCGGCAATGATCGACCCGGGTTCGATCTGGTACCGCTTCTTGTCGCCTTCCTTCGACATGACCATCAGGCTCGCACGAACGACGCACGGGCGCCATGGCAACCGCGTTTACGCATGCGTATCGCGTCCACCTCTCACCACGTGAGACCGTAGATGATCTTCGAGCGCAAACCGAAGTTGTCCGAGAGCGTTCCCTCGAAAGGCGACTCAGGCAAGGACACAGACTTCTCCGTGAGCGTCCTTTCGAGAGACAGAACGCCAACGTCACGACCCGTCGTGAACACGTGCGCCAGCCAGAGCCCGTCTTCGGCCCCATAGGGGTTCTCGGGGAACGGACAGAAGTTGCACTTGGGGTCGTAGCCCGCGGGGATCGCTTCCTCGAAACTCGATCGGAACAGCCGCACGCTGGCGGGGTTCAGCTCCGCAAGGGCCGCTGTGTCGGAATCGCCCGAGGACAGGTCTCCCGCGATCACGGCAAGGGAGCCGGAAGAAACGCGCCCCTTGATCCACGCCTCGGCACGCTGCGCCTGCAGGTACTGCTCCGAGTTCCAGTCCTCCAACGGCTCCGCGATCCCGTCCACCGTCGTCGCCGCACCATACTGCCCGGAATAGGGGAACGTGGGGCCTTGGATGTAGCTGAGCTGCGTGCAGTACACGTCCACGAACTCGTCGGGGGCAACCTCCGCCTTGGCCGACAGCACCGCCCGCCGGTAGGACGTGCTCGGAAACACGTACGACTCCATGTCCGAGAGCGGGTACCTCGAGAGCATCACCTCGGTGGATGCGCCTCGGAAGGCATACTGCGGACGCGCATCACTGAGGCACAGATCCTTCGTATCGTTCATCGTCTCGGAGGAGAGAAGGTTGACGATCAAGCAGGACAGGCATCGCTTCTCCTCCGCGCCGTTGAAAAGCACCAAGAACTGCGCCGTGCACTTCTTCGAGAAGCAGTCTGCCCCTATGCTTCCCAGGGGGGAGTCGGCATTCCCAATTTCCTGCGCGCAATTGGCCGTCACACATTCGATGGCAGCGTCGAGCTTGGCGGGAATGGCTCCGCAGGAAGGCCCCGCAGCAGGTGGCACCGCACCGCTCTGGTCCCTGGCGTCCGCGTACGGCGTGTCCAGGTTGAACTCGGGGTTGTACGCATAGGGGAACGCACCTGCCGCGACCGCGTCCGCCACGAGCTTCCCTCGATCCTCTTCCCGCGTCATCTCCTGGACGCACACGAAGTCCGAAGGCAGGTTCGCAACAGCTTGGATGACCGGATCGCGACGCTGTTCCTCGAAGGGGGCGAAGTCGCCGTAGAGCCCCACGTTGATCGTGTCGATCGATAACTCCTTGAGCTTGGTGCGGTGGCAGCTCGTCAGGTAGTCCTTTGCGACGCCGTTCAGCCCCGCGCCCGCGTATCGGTCATCTTGGCAGAGCAGCGCCTGCACCGGAAACTCGAAGGAACCCGGCAAGCCAATGGCGTAGACCGTGAACAGGTTCCCTCCGGTGGGGGTCGCCACGAACAGCGCGTCCTTCTTCCCAGTGCGCGTCGCCCCGATGTTGAACTGGAGCCCCGTGGTCCCGAGGTAACCTGCGTCGTTGATCGAGCCAACCCCAACCACGCTCGGATTCGCAGCCGGAACCGCTCCCGGAGCTACCCCCTCCGTGAACGGCGCGGTGATCGTCGTGGGTACTTGTTCACCACCGGCGATCCCGAAGAACAGAACCTCATCCGTGGAGACCGCGTGCATCAACCGCATGCTCTGGTCCTTGCCGAAGGAAACCTCGGCATGCGCCACAAGCTTTTCCTCCACGC
The DNA here is from genome assembly GCA_964488865.1 of uncultured Polyangiaceae bacterium. Taxonomy (GTDB): domain Bacteria; phylum Myxococcota_A; class Polyangia; order Polyangiales; family Polyangiaceae; genus MWCO01. Next base: position 39,736 of record CAZAWR010000085.1, read on the forward strand.
CTCCAGCGCCACCCAACCGGACGACGGTCGTCGGGCGCCCAGCAGCCACGGTCACACCCTTCGCCTCCGACAGGGCCACGCCCGCGCAGTCCTTCGACCCCGACGCCACGACCTTGATGTCGTACGTCCCCGCCTCGAACGCGACCGGAATCAAGACCTGCCCGTAGGCAAGCGCAGGGCACTGGCTCCCATGCCCCTGCATCACAGGAGGCGCTCCGTACGAAGCTTCACTCGAAGCCTTCACGCAGAAGTCGACCGCGTCGGCCGTCGGTACCAGATTGGCGAAGCGCAACCCGGTGGTTGGGGGCGTTTGCTCCCCCAGCGTGCACGCAACAGGACCGGTCTCCTGCTGGATGTCTTCCTGCATATCCTGCTGCACGTCCTGTCCAGCATCCGTATCCACCGGCTTGTAAACCGCCATGTCCTCGATGCCGGCGATCTGCTCGCACGCAGCGAAGGCCACGACAGGAGAGACGAGAGCCAGCAGGCTCCACGCGTAACGTCGACGTGTAGCCATCACCAACCTCCTCGCAACGTGGCGAACCCGCCGCCGGGCGTCGTGGCGAACCCCACGTCCACGGAGGGCGCAGGCTCACTCGGCATGCCGTCCAGGAACAGGTAGGTCCCAGCCACCACGGCCACGAGACCGATCCCGATGCCGAGATTCGCGAACCGCGCAGCATCCTTGGCATCGTTGTTGAGGTCCGCGGCGTCCTGGGGACACCCGTTGCCGCTCGGGCCCAGCGTGCACTTGCCTTCCGCGTCGGAGCGCTTCGACAAAGCCTGCACGCCGAAGTACGAGCCCACGCCGATGCCCACGAGACCCACGCCGCCAAGCACGAGCCCCACGGTCTGGGCCGCGGGCGAGCCCTTGTCCACCGCCACGTCACCGCGCGTCGACGGCGACGGCGCCACCGTGGGCGGCGGCTCCGGAGGCTTGGGAGCTTCCTCGAGCAAGGGAACCGTGACCTGCTCTCGACCCTCCTCCTTGAGCTCAATCGTTTGCGTCCACAGCTTGTATCCGGGCGCCTCCGCGGTGATGACGATCTTGCCCGGGTCCACCGGCGTCTCCGTTCCCCACGCCGCTCTCCCCATCTCGGCTCCGTTCCGGATCACCCGAAGTCCCTCCACACGCGAGTCCGGAGGCACCACGATCATGAGCTTCGGCAAGCGAGGCTCGAGCTCCTTGATGCTGTCGAGCGCGATCTGCTCGCGGTCCCCACGCCCGTCGCGACGCGCCTCCGCCGCCACCTGGAAGAACTCGCTCCAGGCCGAGGCGATACGCCCTTCGAGCTTGTGACAATGCGCCACGTTGAGCAGCGTGCCCGGAGCCTTGTCCAACCGGTAGCTCTCCTCGAACTTGCGGCACGCCGCAGCCGTCTGGCCGCTCTCGATGAGGGCTCGCCCTTCCTGGAAGAGCGACTCCGCTGCCGCCCGATCCCCCGGGTCCCCCCCTTGGGCGTACGCCCCGAACGTCAGCGCCGTGGGCGCCAGCACCATCAGCACGCTCGCGAATCTGCAGATTCGTCGCATGAGACTCCTAGTAGCGGTCCCCGAAGGGGTTCAGAGGTTTCTTGCCGTCATCCTTGGGTGGCGTGGCGGGCGTCGACGTCCTGGGCGTGGCTGGAGGGCGCACCCACGGCGGTGGCGGACGAGCAACCCCCGCCTCTGCGGCGTCCGGCGCGCCTGCTTCCACCGATGCATCGGCTCGCACAGCCGAAGAGGCCGACGCCGCCAGGGCCGCCGCACTGGCCGTGCCTTCCCCGATCGAAAAAGCGACGGATGGCGGAGGCAGGCCTGCCCCGTGCACGGAGAGGTCCGCCAAGGGGACGTCGGCCGCAACACCGTCCCTCGATGTCTGCGACCAAAGAACAAGACCGAGAACCACGAACACCCCGACGACGCCCGCAAGAATCAGTTGCACGTTGCGCTTGCGCCGGGCGGGGAACTGACTCGCAGCCAGGCCCGGTTGCGTGCCGCTGGAGTTATTATCGAGCCGTCGAACCGACCCGCTGTCGTTCAGCACGCGCCGGCCGCGCGGATAGGACCCGCTCAAGCCAAAGGCACTCGTCCCGCCATCCGCACTTCGAGCAAGCATCCCGGCAACACTCTCGGCAACGGAATCGAGACCGTCGATCCCGGTGGCCTCGTGCAGGTCCGCGATGAGCGCCGCGACATCCGGAGTGCGCTCCTTCAGGTCGCGAGCCAGGCACCGCAACACGACTTGCTCGAGCGCCTCGCTCACGCCCTCCACCTCACCGAAGAGGGGCGGAGGAGGCTCCTGGCTGAGGATGAGGTAGCAGAGGGAGGCGGTGGAATCACCGTCGAAAGGAGGACGTCCGGCCAGCATCTCGTAAAGGATCGCGCCGAGGGACCAGACGTCCGCGCGCGCGTCCACGTTGCCCGAGTCCCGGAGTTGCTCGGGCGCCACGTACTTCGGTGACCCAAGCACCGCCCCCGCCGCCGTCAACTCCACATCGTGCGCGTCTTGCGCGGACCGCACCTTCGAGATCCCGAAGTCGACGATCTTGATGAGGTCGGTGCCATCCGGGCGCTTCGTCAAAAAGAGATTCGACGGTTTGAGGTCGCGATGCACGATGCCGAGCGCGTGGGCTTCGGCCAGGCCCTCGCACGCCTGCACGATATAGTGAACGGCGAGGTCGACGGGCAGCCGCTGCTCGCCCATCAACACCATCCTGAGGTCGATGCCCTCAAGGTACTCCATGACCATGTACGGCGTGCCGTCGTCCAGGGTGCCGAAGTCGCTGACGCGGGCCGCATGCTCGCCACGCAGTTTGGCGGTGATGCGCGCTTCCCGCATGAAGCGCGAGCGAGCGGCCGGGACACGGTCCGCCGAGCTCGTGAGAAACTTTAGCGCGACTCTCTCATGAAGCTGCTGGTGCACCGCAGACAGAACAAGGCCCATGCCCCCTTTGCCAAGGCTGTCTTGGACCTCGTACTTGCCTCCCACCACGTCGCCCCGGGCGAGCTTGTCGGCAAGGCATTCGGTCTGGGCCTGGTCTGTCATGCCGAATTCATTTTCCGTGAGTAGCGGGCCCCTGTCAATCGAGCGACACCTGAATATTCGGACACTTGTTCATGATTTCCGGTGAGCCCTACGGCCCATCCTCTATCCGAACGCGTTCATTCTGCAAAAAAGTAGAACGCATCACTCCCTAGTGACGACGTGTAGCGAGGTTGCCCGAATGATGCAACCCCATTCGCGGACGGGACCGGCATGGGCAAGACCTGCTTTGCGCGCGGGCATTCGGTGCTAAGCTGCGCCTATCGCTTTTTCGGTCCCGACCCACGGGACCGAGGCTTCCGACGGGAGGGAATCTCAATGAATGTTCGTAAGCTTGTTGGACTCGGGGCCGTGGGGTTGATGCTCGTCGCCGTGGGCTGCGGAAGTGACGACGACGACCCGTCCTCGTCGAGCGCTGGCTCCGCTGGCAAGGGCGGCACGGGCGGGGGCACCGGGGGAACGGGAGGAACCGGGGGCACCAACACCGGGGGCACGGGTGGCACGGGTGGCACCGAAACCGGGGGAACGGGCGGCGTTGCAGGCGAAGGGGGAACCGGGGGCGCCGCAGGCTCGGCGGGCTCGGCGGGGATAGCAGGTGCGGGCGGTTCCGCAGGTAGCGCGGGGACATCGGGAGCCTCGGGCGAAGCGGGCGCTGGCGGTGCCTCGGGCTCCGCAGGCGCGTCCGGAGCCGCTGGATCGGCAGGGGCCGGGGGCACCGCAGGCGCCGCTGGATCGGCAGGGGCCGCAGGCGCCGCGGGTGCCGCTGGATCCGCAGGCGCCGCGGGTGCCGCTGGATCGGCAGGAGCCGGTGGGGCCGGGGGTGCCGGCGGAGCGGCAGGCGGCGCGGCGGGCGGCGGCGGAGCGGCAGGGGCCGGCGGCGCTGCCGACCCGTGCTCGACCGCCAACTGCGACGCGAACGCCACCTGCACCGTCGAAAACGGCCAGGCGGTCTGCACCTGCGACTGGCCCTACCACGGCATCGGGACGGCGTGCACCGCGCCTAGCGACCAGAACTGGGACTTCGAGGACTGGAGTCACTCGGACCCGCCCGTGGACTTCCTCAAGTCGGCGGTCGCGGACTTCTCCCTCACCCAGGAAACCACCGAGGTCAACGACGGGGCATCCTCGTGCAACGCAACCTGGACCACCCAAAGCAATCGCGAGATCATCTCTGCCATGTACGGCGTCGCGTCCGCTGCCGCCGACTACACGGTCCACTTGTGGGTTCACGACAATGACCCCGCCGGGAGAACCGCACCGTTCCTGTGGTTCTACGATGCCACCTTCACTCGCATCACCCCGGACTCCGGCAACTACGGCTCGAACTCCGTGGACTCCGGCACGTGGCGAAACCTCACCCACAGGGTCACCGCAGACGCAGACACAGCGTACGTCCGCGGAGGCGCCCGGTTCTACGACGTTGGGTCGCCTTTCACCACGGCCACCGTGCACGTCGACGACTTCGACATCACCGCCCACGAGCCCTTCGACGTCACCGATGCAGCGCTCGACACGCTGACCGGAGTTCCTGCCTTGCCGTGGCAGCTCGCAGCATCCCCCATGCCCATCCACGTGTCGGCCAATGACGAGGGGACCCTGTACTTGGCCACCGGCCGCGTCACCCAGGGACAGGGCGACAGGATGGTCTTCGTCTGGATCGGTACGCCCCACACGGCCCAAGTCGTCCCCATGCCGTGGTCCAAGGCTGGCACGGTAGCCGAACCCATGGCTGGAGGTCTGCTGCTCGCTCTCATCCAGGAAGAGTCGAACGGCTACTGTGAAGTCCGGTACATCCTGCCGGGCCAGACCAATTGGACTGCCGTCACCGCCTCGTCTTGCTCCTCCCAAGTGGCTGGCGCCCTCGTGGAAGCAACTGTCGACCTGCCCGCCGCCCTGGGCGGTGTTCCCGTGACCGCACTGCCCGCTCACGTGCACGCGGCCGCGGTCGAGGTCGGCGGCGCCAACGGTGGCACTATCGTGCAAGCCCTCCAGACGCCCGCCTGCTCCACCTGCGACGCCAACATCCAGGCGACCGAAACCGTCGCCGTCCACCGCGCCCGCCTTCTCGTTGGCCGCGTCGCCCCGTAGGGGACCGAATCCTTCCACTCTCTAGACCCAAATCAAGCACTGTTCGAAGAACGTGCTTGGGTTTGGGGCTATCCGAGCCGAAGGCGAGGCGTTTTGGGGGTGCGACTGGCATGATCAACAGACAGG
>CAZAWR010000086.1:0-44775 GCA_964488865.1 uncultured Polyangiaceae bacterium
CCGCCAAAGGCTCGAGCTCCGCGAGCGCCTCGGCCGCGTCGGCACGCCGTCCCCCCTCGGGGACCTTCGCGAGATAGTCGCGGTAGTGCTTGATCGCCAGCTTGAGGTGCGCGGGGTTCCTGTCGATGTAGAACTGCCGTCGGTAGGCCTGGCCGATGGTGAAGATGATCGCCTCGCGGGGCGCCAGCTCGTAGGCCCGCTCGAAGGCCTGGATGGCCGCGAGGAACTGGCCGGCCTCGTAGGCCTGGGCCCCCGCGTTGAAGTACGTTCGCGCTTCCTTCACGGCGTCGGCCCCAGCCGCGGGTGCCGCTCCCAACAAGACCAGCGTGAGGACAGCTGCGTTCCAACCGTTGGGCCTCATGGGTTCACCGCCAATCCACGGTAGACCTGCACGCCACCCTCGCGGCTCACCGCAAGGTCGACGATCCCGTCTCCCGTCAGGTCCGCCGCCGTGATCGCGTAGCCACCCGACACTCCCTCGAGTACCCGCAGGTTCTGCACCGACCCGTCCCGGATGTCCGCCACGTAGGCCTCCTGCTCGGTCACGAAGAGCAACTCCAGCTCCTCGTCGCCGTCCAGGTGGGCAAGAGCGATGCCCTTGGGAGCCAGGTCCAGACCTGGCAAGAGGGTCACGATCCCGGCCATGTCGAGCCCCCCCGCGCCGTCCTGCCGGATGACCTGAATGTGCGTTCGCAGCGCGAACGTTTCCATGTCGAGCTCGTAGGCGAGCACCACGGCCTCCTTGCGCGCGTCACCCTCCACGTTGCCCACGAGCACGTGCGTGCCAGGGTACTTTCCCAGCGAGGCAGAGAGGTTCGTCTCCCCCATCTGCATGCTCAGCAGAGCTTCCAGCGAGAGGCCCGCGATGGACTGCCAGTACAAGAACTCCGTCTCCCCCAGGTCCTCGATGTCAAAGTGGTCCCCATCGTCCGAGCTGACCTTGCGTGCGAGGAATGCATGCCCCCGCGGAAAGCCTTTCTCGTAGTCGATGGTACTGCCCAGCACGAGCACCTCGTCCACCCCATCCTCATCCAGATCGATGGGCGCGATGGCCACCTGGCTGCCCACGAAGTCGGCCGGGAACGGGTCCGAAGGCCGGTCGCGCGCAGAGTCCAGCGCGGCCTCTCCCGTCGAAGGAACCAGCCAGAGACGGGCCTCCTCCGCGCCCATCGACGAGTCCTCTCGGTCGAAGCGGATGCCGATCGCGGCGAGGTCCTTGTGCCCCTGCTGCCCGTCGAACTCGCCGATGGATACGAGCCACGGGCTAGCCTCCAGGCGGGCTTCATCGTTGAAGTCGTGGTTGAGAGTGTAAGTCGACAGCAGCTGACGATCGCTCATTCCCCCCAGCGCCGCGATGCTCACCTTCGACTCGGGGTTGTCGTCCGGTCGGGAGACGACGATCAAGTCATCGATGTCATCGAGGTAGAACACGCTCATGCTGCCAGCCGCGATCTGCTCGATTCTTCCGAGGTAGCCCATGGTCACCGGGGCGCTCGGGCCCCCGAACCCCTGCCCAAACGCGATGGACAACGCATCGCCCGGGTCCGACCCTCCCTCCCACGGGACCTTGGTCTCGGCGAAGGCGAGGTCCGGCAGCAAGTCGCCGTCGAAGTCTCCGACCGTGAAGTGCCCGGGATACCCGCGGGTGGGGAGCCAGAACTCGTTGAACAGGCCACTGCCCGTGCCGTTGAGGAACGTGATTCCGCGCACCTCCGCGGACCCCGCCACGACGTCGAGGAACCCGTTGTCGTTGAAGTCGGCGATGACCGCTTGGTCCCACGACAGCCCTGCGTTTTCCGACAATTTGCCGTAGCTCACTTCCAGCATGCCGGCGTCTGGCTCGTCGGGTGGGCCCCCATCAGGGTCTCCGGGGTCCGGTTTGCCCGGGGACCAGCCAAGGATGCTGACCCACACCCCATCGGGCATCACGAAGTCGGCGAACCCATCCTTGTTGAGATCGCCGATCGCGAGCGGCATGGCATCGGAGACCCCGTTGCCATCGTAGTCACCGGGCAGCAACTGCATGGCGAGTTCGCGCGGCACCGTTCCCGCTCGGCCATCCCCGCCCTCGGTCAATTCCCCAGGCGGCGTCGAGTGAAACGTCCCGTCTCCGACACCGAACGCGACGAGGGGCTCCACCTGCTCCGCGAGACTCTCCTGCGGCGTTCCCATGGGCACCGCCCCCACGACTACGTCCACGGCGCCGTCGACGTTCACGTCTGCGAAGAGGGCAGCGGTGGCGACGACCCACCCTTCGGGGAGCCGAATGGGGATATCCACGACCTCACCGGGGGTCCCCTTGTTCCACCCTGCGGTCGACGTGCAGGGGCTGTAGCCCGGAAGGGCGCTCGCACCCTTGAAGTTGAGCAAGATGTATTCGCAAGGCCACCATTCGCTGATCCGGCCCACGAGCGGATCCCCGGCGAACTCGCCTTTCATGGCCGACATGTCCATCAGTCCCGTGGACTTCTCGCCGATGGTCGAGACCAAGCCGCCCGCGATCACGATGATCTCGTCCCCCGCCCAGAGCGCTGGGTTGTCGGCGTCACTCCCGAGAGGCATGGCGTCCATCACCAGCACACGCGCGGATGTCGCCTCGACGTTGAAGGGGGCGTACGCGGTGGGGCGCAGGGTCCGGGCGAGGTCGCCGACCAGCACGGTGAGCCCGTCGACCTGCAGCACGACGTCGTCGGGAGACGGCTGGGCTGTGAGTTGTCCAACCGGCGGAGGCGCCGCGAGGGGAGAGAACCAACGCAGGGAATCGGCGACCTTGCCGTCCGAGTCGAGGTAGGTCACGACCAATTCGCGCAACGTGGTGAACGCCAGGTCTTGTCGCTTGTCCCCGTCGAAGTCGCCGGTCGCGAACTTCGCGCCCCCCTCGATGGGAAGCCAGGCGGCAGCCTGGAACTTGCCGGTGGGGAGGCGGCACAGATCGTCGACCCCGCACCCCCAGCCGGTGGGGCACGCAGGACGAACCCCCTCCGCGTCTGCCGTGCAGTGGAGCCGGCAGGCGTTCTTCTCGCCGGAAGGGATGCACTGGCCGTCGGGAAAGCGGTCGCAATCCTCCCCGGACTCGACGACGCCGTTGCCGCACGAACCTTCGTCCATTTCGGACAGGTCCGCGCACCCTCCGAGGGCGACGAACCCCGCGAAGCCGGACAAGGTCAACAGACAAACCGCAGACACATTGCGCAGGAGAATCCGACTTCGCATCGTTGCCTCGTAACCGTCAGAAAGGATCTTCGATCTCGCCCGAACCCGGCTTCTTCGGCGGACGCTTCCCGGGGTCCGCTGCCACGCGTGCGAGCGTGACGGACACGGTGCTATCTGCGCTTGGAACCACCGGAACGACCTTGTCATGGTACCCGGCAGCCTTGAACGTCAACTCCACGGCCGCCGTTCCGTGGGGGAGGGTCACCGAGCCGTCCGTCAGGGCAAGCGGTTCGGTCCCGAGATAGACCTCGACGGTCTTGGGAACGGACTGAAGGGTCACGCGCACCGGGGTGGGAACCGACGGGACCGTCCGGACCGACGAGGCTGGCGGCACGGTCGCGCTTGGCTCGGTCGGCTTCACGCGGTCGGTCACGGACGTCACGATCGAGACGGAGGCTGCGGGTACGGTGTCGGATGGGGGGGGTGATCGCAAGGCGACGTACGCGCCGACGCCGACCAAGGCCGACACGAGCATCACGCCACCGACGATGACTGGGACGCGGTTTGTAGCGCGCGCGGCGGCAGGCGAGCCTACCGAAGCGGACAACGAGCTTGGCGTGGGTGCGGAGGCGTCGAGGGTCTTGGCCGCGGCGATCGCGAGCTGGTCCGGTGTCATGCCGCCGGATCCCGGTCGCATGCCCGAAGGCACACCTGCACCTGGCCGCCAGACCGGGGCGACGGTCACGTCGAAGCCTGCATCCCGCGCCGCGAGGGCGAGTGCCTCGAGCCCGTCCGCGACCGAAGCGGGTCGGTCTTCGGGGGACTTCGCCAGCATGCTGAGCACGGGGCCATCGAGAGCCGGCGGAAGGTCGGGGCACACCGAGGACATCGCTGGGGGCGGCGTGCTCATCTGCGCCATCATCACCGACATCATCTCCTCGGCGTCGAAGGGCACCTTCCCCGTCAACACCTCGTGAGTCATGACGCCGAACGAGTAGACGTCCGCCCGGTGGTCCACGTTCTTGCCGAGGCATTGCTCGGGGGACATGTAATAGGGCGTGCCGATCGGCGTGCCCGTGCGTGTCTTGTGACCGCTCGAGGTGGACTCCCCGAGGAGCTTCGCGATCCCGAAGTCCAGAAGCTTGGGGAAGGCCGCCCCGTCCCCGTCCATCGCAAGGAACACGTTCTCCGGCTTCAGGTCGCGATGCGCAATCCCCGCCGCATGGGCCGCGTCGAGCGCCTTCGCGATCTGCCTCAAAATCGGGATCGCTTCCTCCGGCGGCAGCCGACCGCGCGACTTGACGTACGCGTCGAACGGCATCCCATCGAGATACTCCATCACGAAGTACTGTCGCTTGTCGTCGAGCACCCCGAAGGAGAAGATGTCAATGATGTTGCGGTGACGGATCTGATTGACGGCGCGCGCCTCGGCCACGAACCGTGAGACCATTTGCGGGTTGGCCGAATAGGCGCGGTTCAACACCTTGACCGCCACGACCTTGCCGATCAGCGGCTGCTCCGCGCGATACACGGTGCCGAAGCCACCCGCGCCGATCTTTGACTCGATGCGGTACTCCCCGACCATCTGCCCGGTCACGAGGTCCGCTTCCATCACGAGGAAGGACTCGTCGGGAAGAAGCGCTGCCCCGTCATGCGGGCAAACCTGAAGATCGTTTCCGTGCTGGGTTCGACAGTGAGGGCAGGTAGCCATGGGGCAGAGGAGGAGAGAATCGCACGAACCGTGCCGTCGTGCCAGCGGTCCACGAGACCGGGCCGCGAACGGGCCAACAACTCCTTGTCTTTGCCAGGTGAACCCACTACGTCCCCGCGTCGATGTCCCTTGGGTTCCTGTCCGCCGGCGAGCTGTACTCGCTCTCCTGTGCCTTTATCTGGGCCATCGCCGTCATCCTCTTCCGCGTCAGCGGGGAGCGCACGGAACCCGTCGCCCTGAACCTGTTCAAGAACGCAGTCGGCTTGTTGCTGTTCGTGGTGACCCTGCCCCTGATCGGCGTGTCGTTTCTCCCGGAAGGCACGAGCACCGCCGACATCGTGGCGCTCACGATCAGTGGCGTGGTGGGCATCGGAATCGCCGACTCGCTGTTCTTCGCCAGCCTCAACCGCCTCGGGGCCGGCAACACCGCCATCGTCGACAGCCTCTACAGCCCCTTCGTCATCCTCTGCGCCTTCGTCTACCTGCACGAGCCGATCGGCGCCAAGGTGCTCGCCGCCATGGCCCTCATGACCGCCGCCATCCTCGTCGGCACCTGGGAGCCGTCCTTGCCCAAGGGATCGGAAGATCGAAAGCGCGTCACCGCCGGTGTCTTGCTCGGCGTGCTCGGCCTGTTTCTCATGGCCATCGGTCTCGTGATCGTGAAGCCCGTGCTCGAACACGCCGACGCCTGGTGGGTGGCCACCATGCGGCTCGTGGCGGGAACCGCCTTCCTTGCGATCCAAGGCTTTCTGCCGCGTCATCGCGCTGGCGTGCTGGCCATTCTCCGTCCCAGCCGCGCGTGGCGCGTCGCCGTGCCCGCCGGTATCATCGGCTGCTACCTCGCGATGATCACCTGGATCGCTGGGATGAAGTTCACCCTGGCGAGCATCGCGAGCGTGCTGAACCAGACCAGCACCCTGTTTGTCGTGCTGTTCGCCGCCGTCGTGCTCAAAGAGCGCCTCACATGGCGCCGAGGGGCCGCCGTGGCCATGGCGTTCGTCGGGGCCGTGCTGGTCAGTTGGTAGCGCCGCGATGTCGCGCAACTCCACCGAGGCGCAGCGCTCGTGCGTTGGCCGGAACGCGGCGTGTGAAGCGCTTCCTGACCTCCGGGTCCTGTATGCGTGAAGCCTTCGCGAGGACCCGCTCGCATGCCTCGATGAGCAAGCGTCGGGCTTCGGCGTGAGCCCCGGAAGCGAGCAGCACCTCCACCCGGACGACTCGGATCTGCTCTCCCTCTTCCTGGATTGGGCGGGAAGGGGCTTGCTGGAGCTTTCGTTCCGTGGCTTGCGCAACGTCCACCCGGCCGAGGTCGACCTGCGTCTGTGCGAACTGGGCGAGGGCCAGCATCGACACGTCGGACCCCGCCTCGGCTTCGTCCGTCGCAAGGGCCGCGGCGTCCTGGGCTTCGACGAGCCTCCCTGCCACGCGCAGGATCTCGGACAGGTAGACCCGGCACGCGGTGACGAAGCGAGGGTATCCCTGCGTCTCGAACGCCCGCAGGGCGCGTAGCTCGACGTCGAGGGCCTCGTCCACATGACCTTGTCGGACGAGAGCCAGCCCGAGGTTGTGCTCGCACGTGGCACCGACGCGGCCGAGCCCGAGCCTGTCCGCTCGGCGCGCTCCTTCGCGCAAGATCGATGTGGCTGCCTCGTGGTGCGGCTCGCCGTTGTGGACGGCCTTGACAAATCCAAATGTGGTGCAATGTAGTTAAGTGTGGGCGCGGTGCCTGGATACCCAGCACCGCGAGACCAGCGAAGGGGGCACCATGATTCCGCAAGACCGGGGCCAATCCGCATGGCCGAATCCCGACCGTCCGCGCGACCTGCCGTTCCGCGACGACCTGGAGCCACTTCCTCGCTTCGAAACCGAGGAGCCCGAACCCGACCTGGGTCGCACGGGAGGGCACTCGCTGACTCCCATGGCCTCCGACGTCACGGACGAACAACGTCCGCGCCCCGCTTCACCCGTCGTCCGTCAGGCCCGCGCTTTCTTGCTGTTTCTGGTCCTGGTCATTCCGGTGATGCTCTTGGTCGTCTTCGAGGTCGCCACCGTGGGCGCTGCGTGGCTCGAGCAGCCGGACGCGACGGGCCGCATCGAGGCGACCCAGGCGTTGGCCGCGCGCTTGGTCGGCGGGGCGCAACAGCCTCTCACGGAAGATCAGGCTCGCGACGCTGCCTCGAAGGCGCTCGAGGGGGCGACCTACCTCGCAAGCGGTGCCTGTGCGGAGCCAGGGGCGCCCCCTGTGAAGCTCTGGGTCGTCGTCACGCTGACGGAGGACGGCAGCGTGGCTTCGATGGTGGTGGAGGGCCCGACCCAGGGTCGCCCCTACGCGGCAACCTGCATCGGCGGGATCGTGCGCAGGATGCACGTTCCTGCTTTCCGAGGTTCGCCCGTGACGGCTTCGCGGGAGATGACGCTTCGGTAGGGACGCGGATTGTTGCGCGCGCTCAGCAGCTCCACCCGACGATGCGGCAGACCTTTCGATCGCCTTGGGTCTCGCAGACGCTGTCGATTTCGCCGGTCTTGCACGGCTTGACCTGGTCCTTCACCGGACGTGGCACCTGCGAAGCGGGCACAGGCCGGAGCCTGGGTTGTCGGACCCAGCTACAATCCCGCCACGATTCGCACGGCACCGGTTCGACCCATTGCATCGAACACTGCCCCATCGACGGCTTGCATTTGCAGAACGGTCCCTCCCGGAAGATCGGCCCGATCAAGCTCTTGCCGTTCGCATGGCAGGTGCCCGTGGCCACGTCGACGGCGCAGTCTTCTTCGTGCAGACAGGCGGGGGCGCCGCGCGTGTCGCCGCTCGCGAGGTGGGTGGGTCGAAGCGTGCACATGTTCTCGACGCAGGTGCATGCCCCGGGAGGGGGCGCGGACTCGTCACAAGCCGTGTTCGGTTGAGCGGGGAGAGCGGAGCAACGCCGAGGGAGGCAGGGATCGTCGAAGGAGCAGTCCGCGTCCTTTTCGCAGGAGTCTCCTCGCCACGTGGGTTCGATCGGGCCGGTGGCTGGCGCAGGTGGTGCGTCTCGCGGGGTGCTCGTGCTCGCGGTGAGGGGCGTCGCAGCATGCGGAGCCACGCTGGCAATCTGGGTGGCGGAAGCGTGCGGTGCCGGCTGGTCCGCCTTGGGGCAACCGAGGAGCCACGCGGGAGCTGCGCACGCAGCGCACAGGAGCCATCCGTGCTGACGCATGCCCGCATGGTACCATTGCACCCACGCAACGGGGTCGTCGGGAACGATAGGTTGACCGTGGGAGGGCCACGACCTACGAACCAAGCCGACGAGGCTGGGCTTTTCGAAGCGCGGCCTCGCCATTCCCCCCGGAGGGTCCGTCATGGATGTGGATCTGCTCTCGCGCGTGCAGTTCGCCTTCACCATCATGGTGCACTACGTCTTCCCACCCCTGAGCATCGGGCTCGGGGTGCTTCTGGTGGCCATGGAGGCCACGTACCTGCGGACGCGCGACCCCATGCACGAGCAGATGACGAAGTTCTGGGTACGGATCTTCGGTCTGATTTTCGCCATCGGGGTGGCCACGGGCATCGTGATGGAGTTCCAGTTCGGGACGAACTGGTCGACCTACTCGCGGTTCGTGGGCGACGTGTTCGGCAGTCCCCTTGCGGCTGAGGGCATCTTCGCCTTCTTCCTCGAGTCGGGCTTCCTCGCTCTGCTGCTGTTCGGCTGGGGCCGTGTGAAGCCTGCCATGCACTTCTTCGCGACGGTGATGGTGGCCCTGGGCAGCCACTTCAGCGCGGTGTGGATCGTCATCGCCAACTCCTGGCAGCAAACGCCGGCCGGACACCACATCGTGGGGGAGGGCATCCACGCGCGCGCCGAGATCGTCGACTTCTGGGCGGTGGTGTTCAATCCGTCCTCGGTCGACCGGTTGACGCACACGATCATGGGGTGCTGGCAAGCGGGAGCATGGCTGGTGCTGTCCGTGAGCGCGTACTACCTGCTGCGGGGGAGGCACGAGGAGATCGCGAAGAAGTCCATGAAGCTCGCGCTGGTGCTGGCGCTGGTTTCGTCGCTCGGCCAGCTGGCCACGGGGCACACCAGTGCGGCGGGCGTGGCGGTCAACCAGCCGGCAAAGCTCGCGGCCTTCGAGGGCCACTACCCGGAGTCTGCCCCGGCGGACCTCTATCTGCTTGGCTGGGTGGATGAGCCGAACGAGAAGGTCATCGGGATCGCGATCCCGGGGATGCTCAGCATGATGGTGCACGGGGACCCGAAGGCGCCCGTGACGGGGCTTCGCGCGTTTCCGCCTGAGGATCGTCCGCCGGTCCAGATCGTGTTCCAGACCTACCACGCGATGGTGGGTATCGGCATGGTGCTCATCGGCCTGGCGGCGGCCGGGATCGCGCTGCTGCGCGGGGGGCGTTTGTTCCGCACACGATGGTTGCTGTGGGGCTTCGTGGGCGCCGTGCTGCTCCCGCAGTTCGCGAACCAGCTTGGTTGGATGTCCGCGGAGATCGGGCGGCAACCTTGGATCGTGTACGGTCTGCTGCGAAGGGTCGACGGGTTGAGCAGGGTGGTGACCGCCGGCCAAGTGCTGTGGTCGATCATCATGTTCGGCCTGATCTACGCGCTGCTGCTGACACTCTTCGTGTTCCTGCTGGACAAGAAGATCAAGCACGGTCCGGTGGAGGACGACGAAGCGAGCAAGTCGGACAAGGGGCTGGCGGAAGGGAGGCGTGCGTGATGCCGGATCTACCGACGACGTGGTTCGTGCTCGTGGGCGTGCTGTTCGCCGGCTACGCCATCCTGGACGGCTTCGACTTGGGGGTGGGCGGACTGCACCTGTTCACCAAGACCGACCGTGACCGTCGCGTGATGATCAACGCGATCGGGCCGGTGTGGGACGGCAACGAGGTGTGGCTGGTGACGGGGGGTGGGGCGCTGTTCGCGGCGTTCCCGGAGGTGTACGCGACGGCGTTCTCGGGGTTCTACGAGGCGCTGATGTTGCTTTTGTTCTGCTTGATCTTCCGGGCCATCTCGATTGAGTTTCGGAGCAAGCAGCCCATGCTGTGGTGGCGCCGGCTGTGGGATTTCAGCTTCTCGATGGCCAGTCTGGTGGCAGCGCTGCTGATCGGTGTGGCGGTGGGGAACGTGGCGTGGGGGGTTCCGCTGGACCACCGGCACGAGTACATGGGCTCGTTTCTCGGCATGCTGCACCCCTATGCGTTGCTGGTGGGTGTAACGACCGTGGCCTTGTTCATGATGCACGGGAGCATCTACGTGGTGATGAAGACGGAGGGGGAACTGCAGGACAAGGTGCGGGGATGGGTGCGCAACACGATGATCTTTTTCATTCTTTGCTACGTGATGACCACGATGGCCACGTTGCTGTACCTACCGCACATGGCGGACAAATTCCGCACGTACCCCGTGCTCTTTCTCTTGCCGATGCTCAACGTGTTGGCGGTGGCGAACATCCCGCGGGAGATCCACCTCGGCAGGGAGTTCCGCGCGTTCCTGTCCTCCTGCGCCGCGATGGCCATCCTCATCGCCATCTTCGGCATCGACATGTTTCCCAACCTCATCCTCGCCCACCCGGTCGAGCACTCCCTCACGATCTACAACGGCGCCTCCTCGCCCAAGACGTTGGGCATCATGCTCACCATCGCGATCATCGGCATGCCCCTGGTGCTGGCGTACACGTCGATCATCTACTGGGTGTTCCGGGGCAAGGTGAAGATCGACGACGCGACGAGCTACTGAGGGCAAACGATGAGCGCGACCGTGCTGCTGGTGCTGGCAATCCTGGTGTTCGTGGTGGCCTTCTTCACCTATGGCGCCGCGGTGGGACGGTGGTTGGGCGTGGACCCCGGTCGTTGCACGCCTGCCCATGATCACAACGACGGGGTCGACTACGTTCCCGCGAGGACGCCGGTGCTGGTCGGTCATCACTTCGCGTCCATCGCGGGGGCGGCTCCGATCATCGGCCCGGTCACGGCCCTGGCGTTCGGCTGGCTCCCCGTCTACCTGTGGATCGTCGTGGGCGCGATCTTTCTCGGCGCTGTGCACGACTTCGCGTCGCTCGTTGCCTCCATCCGGCACGGGGGCAAGTCCATCGGGGAGATCATCGAGGCGTACCTCGGCTATGCGGGGAAGACCCTCTTTCTGACCTTCTCGTGGACCACACTCATCCTGGTTGTGGCCGTCTTCGCCATCGTGGTGGCCAAGACGTTCGTGGAGGTGCCCGAGGCAGCGAGCGCGTCGATGCTGTTCATCGTGCTAGCCGTGGGCTTCGGGCTGGCGACGAATCGCTTCGGGCTGTCCCTCGGCGTGGGCACGTTGATCGGTGTTCCGCTGCTGGTCGGTTGTCTGGCGCTCGGCCAGGTGTTTCCCCTTCGCCTGTCCTTCGAGGTTTGGATCGGAATCCTCCTCGTGTACGTGTTCGTGGCGTCTGTGACTCCCGTTTGGGTTCTTCTGCAGCCGCGGGACTACTTGAACAGCTTCTTGTTGTACGGGATGCTGTTGCTGGGCGTTGCGGGGATCGTGGTGGCGAGCCCGCGGATCGAGGCCCCGGCGGTGACGACGTTCCATGTCGAGGGCCTGGGTTACTTGTTCCCGGCTCTTTTCGTGACCGTGGCGTGCGGTGCGATCAGCGGGTTCCATTCGCTGGTGTCGTCGGGGACGACGGCCAAGCAGCTGGACCGGGAATCGGACGCGCGCACGGTGGCGTACGGGTCGATGTTGCTGGAGGCGGTGCTCGCGGTGGTGGCGTTGATCGCGGTGGTGTACCTGAGTCCGGAGCGGTACGCCGGGTACATGGGCAAGGGAGGCGCGGGGCCTGTGGCGGCGTTCAGTGCGGGGCTGGGGGAGATCATTGGCGCTTTGGGCCTGCCGCCGGCGCTCATGAGCTCGTTCGTGGCGCTGACCGTGAGTGCGTTCGCGCTCACGTCCCTGGACACGGCGACGCGTCTCGCGCGGTTCGCGTTTCAGGAGTTCTTCGAGCCTCGGCGGGGTCGAGAGCGCAAGCC
Source organism: uncultured Polyangiaceae bacterium (assembly GCA_964488865.1). Classification (GTDB taxonomy): domain Bacteria; phylum Myxococcota_A; class Polyangia; order Polyangiales; family Polyangiaceae; genus MWCO01. The sequence continues at coordinate 11,853 of CAZAWR010000086.1, forward strand.
TTCCAGGGTGCGGGACCTATTCGCGGGCAACCGGTACCTGGCGACAGGTGTGTCCGTGGCGCTGGCGGGAACCTTGGCCTACTCGGGAAAGTGGAAGCAGCTGTGGCCGATCTTCGGCTCCGCGAACCAACTGCTGGCTGCGCTCGCCTTGCTTGCCGTGACGGCTTGGCTGGCGAAGCGTGCGCGACAGAATGTGTTCGTGAAGATCCCGATGGTGCTGATGTTTGGCGTGACGCTCACGTCCCTTGGGGTTCTCGTCCACCACCACCTGCTGGGGGAGTCGCCGAACCCGGCGCTAGGCATCGTGGCTGCGTTGCTCCTCGCGGTGGCCGTCGTCCTGGCCATCCTGTCGCTGAAGGTGCTCCTTCCGCGTCGCCTCTTCGCTCACAACTGACCACTCGGTTCGTGACGTTTGCGAACTCCCGTTGACCCGGTCGGCAACCTTCTCTAAGCATCGCCCAGCGATTGCCACGAAAGGTCCGTTGAAATGCGTCTACCCTTGGTCGTTCTGTCCCTCGTCCTTGCCGTTGCAGGTTGCGGTGGGAGCGAGACCCCTGCCGAAACCCCGACCGCCCCGACCGCTGCCCCGTCGGAGCCCGCCAAGCCCGCCGTGCCCGAAGCCAAGCCCGAGCCGGAGAAGTTCGACGTGGACTTCGTCGAGGCCAAGCCGTCTCCCGACGTGGCCAAGCCTCCTCGCGTGACGATCGACGTGCCGGGGTTCAACCAGTTCTTGCCGACCTCGCTGGTGGCGAACACCCGGGTCCGCTTCAAGGTTCAGGGATTTACCGATGCACCGGAAGGGTCCTATTTGCAGTTCGTTCTCGACGGCAAGCCCTTTCGGCCCGTGACGGACCCGAACGAGAAGATCATGCTCAGTGACATCGCGGGCTCGGAAGGACTCGCGGATGGGGAGCACATCATCGCTGCGTTCATGAGCCGGCCGAACCAGGAGTCGATCAAGTCCGAGAAGGGCATTGCGGTGCGCAGGTTCTTCGTGGGCAAGCGCGCCGCAGGGGGCTGGGACAACAACGCGCCGATGCTGATCCTCGGCAGCCCGCACGGGACGGTGACGGGCGACCCGATCGTGGACTTTTTCGTGCTGAACGCGACGATCAGTGGGAGCGAGTATTCGGTGCGCACGGTGCTCACGGGCCCGGGGGTGAAGCCGGACGGGATCCAGCGTGTGATCACGGACTGGAAGCCGTGGATCGTCCTGTCGGCGCGCGACGGGGCCGAGTACAAGGTCGAGCTCCAGCTGCTGGACCCGAAGGGGGAGGCGGTCCCCTACGGCGCGGCCAGCCGGACCTTCACCTTCAAGCGTCCGTGACGACAGCTTGAGGGGCGGCAAGAAACCGCCTACGCTCCTTCCCCTACCCCAAGAACCGAGGGGCCCGCGACCTGTGGGCAGGTCGTGGTCGCCTCGGACTCGCATGAAGAGCGAGGAGGCTCGCATGACGAAAGTAACGTTCGAGGCGGACCTGTTGCCTCATTTGACCGACATTCTCATGGCGGGCGCTCATGCCGACGAGCAGCTCGACGGACGGGAAGTAGACGCGGTCGAGAAGCTGCTGGTGAGCCTGATCAAAGACGCGGACAGCCTGCCGGAGTCTTTGCGGACGCGCATCGACGCGTTCGATCCGGAGCAATTCGACGCGAAGCGCACTGCCTACGCCATGGGCGACCTGACCGCCGAGCAACGGCGCGCCGTTCTCGAGATGCTCTCCGACCTCTCCGAAGCCGACGACGAGATCGATCTCAAAGAGGACGAGTTCCTGCGCACGGTGGCCGAGGCCCTGGGCTCGACCCCTGAGGATCTCGAAGGGCTGACCGTCGAGGTCGAGCTGATCAGCACGCCATCACGGCGTGCGCCGCCGCCCCCTCCGCCTCCGCGCTCCAAGGCGTGACCCCAAACCGGAGCCTTCACTCTTCGCAGCGGAGCCTTGCCACGAAGGCTTCCGGTCGCCCTCCCTCGAAGCACGTCCACGCGCTCATCCAACCCCCCTCTTGATCGGCCACGACCGATGGGGCTGCCTGCTCACCGTGTACTCGTGCGAGGACGCTGGCGCCGCCCATCCCGTCGCGCTTCAGCGTGGCCGCCCGCAGCCGGCCTCCGCCGAACCATACGACCAACCCTTGCCCCGAAGGCCCCGTCGCCACCGCCACGTCCGAACCCGCAGAGGCAAGCGTCTTGCGCCAGAGGACCTCTCCGGACTTCGCGTCCACCGCCACCAAATGCGAACCCCTGGGCTGGCTTTTCCACCCCACGAAACACGTGCTCGCATCGCATGCGAGCGACGGTGAGCTGACCTTCAACCGCGCTTCGCTCACGACCTGCACGTCTCCCTGGCCGTCTTCCGTGGGTGTCCACTGGGCTTTGCCTGCCTGCAGGTCCTGAATCGTTCCGGGACGGTGGAACACGACTTCGTTCTCGCGCATGGTCTGGCGCACGAACACGGTGATGGCTCGATCACCCGCGAAGGCCAGCAGCGGGGAGGATGCCTCCTTGCCGTCGAGTCGGTCGGGCAACCCGTGGGCCGTGACCCGCATGGGTTGCACCAGCGCTCCGCCGGAGAACCGTCGCACGAACACATCCGTCGCGCGACCCTCCGCGCGATCCGTGTAGGCCACCCACAGGTCGTTTCCCTCGGGCCAGGCCGACGGCTGACCGCGTGCGCCAGGGTGGCTCGCGATCTGGACCGGATCGGACAGCGGGTTGCCGCCCTCGTCGAGTCGCCGGAGCCAGGTCCCTTGGCGATCGCCTGCCCCGTCCGAGAAGACCAGAACGGGTCCGGAAGCGTCCCGTATCAGGCGAGCCCCGCCCACTTGCTCGTGTTTGGGCGTGAGGTCCACGGGGGGGGCGACGGGTTGGAGTTGTGGGTCGAGGGGCAAGGCGAAGGCGTGGGCGGGTTCGCCGGAGGTCCAGGTGAGGAGGGCGCCGGCGGGCGTGGGCAGCACGACGGCGGACCGAGCGGGTTGGTCGAAGTCGTAGGGGCGAGGTCTTCCGAGGGCGGCGACGACGCAGGGGCCGGTGGTGGCGGCGGCGATTCTTGCGTGGTCGAGCATGGTGAGCAGGGCGGGGTGGTCGGAACGTTCGGAGGTTCGTTCGAACAACGAAACGGCCTCGGAGGTACGTCGTCGAGCGATGAGAAGCTGTCCCTGCCGGATTGCGTCGGCCCAGAAAGGGAGCGCAACGGGGGCAGAAGCCGAAGGGACGACGGGAGGGTGTTCGAACGAACGTGGGGCCGCAGAAGCTGTGGGTGCTTCGACCGAAGTACTCGTGGCCGTATGCACGACGGATTCGGACGGGGTGCGGGACCACAAGAGCGCTCCGGCCCCGGCGGTAAGGAGCCCAACGAGGCCGAGCCCTGCGACGATGAGTCCTGCCTTCGTTCGGGACGCGGACTTTGGCGGGGGCAATTTTTCTGGGCCCGAGTCGACCGGTTGCGGGGGAGGCTCGGTGGGAGCGATTTCGGCGGCGGTGGGCGCGAGAAAGCGCGAGTCCGTGACGACGACGTGTCCGTTGGGGAAGGTGGGCAGGATGGCTGGGGTGGAGACCAAGCCGGAGGGGTCCTGTCCGAGGGCGGAGGCGAGGTCGACGACCATGTCTTGGGCGCTCTGGAAGCGCAGGGCGGGGTCGCGCTCCAGGGCGCGTGTGAGCCACACGTCGAAGGAGCGGGGCAGGTCAGGTCGGAAGGAGGAGGCGACGGGGATGGGCTCGGTGACGATCTGGGCAAAAATGTAGGCCATGCCCTTGTCGACCGACCAAACGGGGCGTCCCGTGAGGCACTCGAAGGCGATGCATCCGAGGGCCCAGAGGTCGGACCGCTGGTCCGCTTGTCCTTGCCCGGAGACCTGTTCGGGGCTCATGTACAGGGGGGTTCCGAATATGGCGCCCTCGCGCGTGAGCCGTTCGTTGTCCGTGACCTGCGTGTGGAACTTGGCGAGGCCGAAGTCGACGAGCTTGACGATTTCCTCTCCCTCGGAGTTGCGGTGCAGGAAGATGTTCTCGGGCTTGAGGTCCCTGTGGACGATGCCGGCGGCGTGGGCTCTAGCTAGGCCGCGTCCTGCTTGCGAAAGGAAGCGCACGGCGTCGGCGATGCGCAGTTGCCCTTCGCGCACGAGCCGCTCGTACAAGCTCTCGCCTTCGAGAAGCTCGAGCACAAGGTAGGGTCGGCCGTCTTCCAGGCGTCCGGAGTCGTAGACGTCGCAGATGTTCGGGCTGTTGACCGCGGCGGCGGCGCGCGCCTCGCGGTGGAAGCGCTCGATGACGGTGTCGTTGCCCGCGAGCTTCGGGTCCAGGATCTTGACGGCTACCCGCTTGCCCACGTCGACGTGCTGGGCTTCGTAGACCGCGGCCATGCCCCCTCGTCCGATCTCGCGTGAAACGCGGTACCGATGGGACAGCACGGTCCCGATGGGTACCTCGGACTTGGTTGTCGGCCGCATGGCGATGGACGTTCCTGTGCGAGCGCGCTAAGGCTGGATGGTTCATCATGCGCAATCGCATGAAAAACGCAAGATAAACGGCGTGAGCGACCGGGGGCCGCCATGACGATCGAGACGGGCGTCGTATTCGCCATCCTGCTTCTCACGATTGGTCTTTTCGTGACGGACTGGCTCCGGCTCGACCTGGTCGCCATGATGGCCCTGCTCGCCTTGATGCTCACCGGGGTGCTGACGCCCAAGGAAGCGCTCGCGGGATTCGCCGACCCGCTCGTGCTCATCATTGCCGGCCTCTTCATCGTGGGCGCAGGCCTGTTCCAGACGGGCGTGGCGGCCATCCTGGGCGACTGGCTCGGAAAGGTCGCAGGAACTACCCCCACCCGCCTTCTCGTCTCCGTCATGACCGTGGTCGCGATCCTGTCGGCCTTCATGAGCTCCACGGGTACCGTCGCCATCCTCCTGCCCGTGGTGGTCGCCCTGGCCAACAAGGCCCGCATCAGCCCCTCCAAGCTGCTGATGCCGATGGCTTTCGCTTCCCTTCTAGGCGGGATGCTCACCCTCATCGGCACGCCGCCCAACATCGTCGTCAGCGAGCAACTTCGCGCCCAGGGTCAGGAACCGTTCGGCTTCTTTGCCTTCACCCCCATCGGCTTGATCATGCTCGTGTTGGGGATCGGCTTCACCGTGCTGGTGGGGCAGCGCCTGCTCCCCGACCGCACCACCCCTTCCGAAGAAGCCCGCAAGTCCATGGGCCCCAACGTGTCCGTCGAGGTCTTGGCCGCCTCCTATGGCTTGCCTGGCAACCTGTTTCGCCTGCAGGTCCGCGAAGGTGCGGCCATCCTGGGCAAGACGGTCGTCGAATCGCGCGCGTCCGCGCAGTTTCAGGTCACCGTGCTGGAGATGAGCGAGCCGGACACCCCCTCGGCCGGACCCGCGGCCCATCCGGAAGCCCGCTTCGACCCGCGCGAGCAGGTGCTCGTGTACGGACTGCCCGACAAGGTGCGTCAATTCGCTGCGGAACAAGGCCTGGATGTGCTGCCCGACGAGCTGTCCCAGGACATTCCCCTGGGCGAGGCGACCGGCATGGCCGAGGTGCTGCTCACCCCGCGCAGCACCCTTGTCGGCCGGACCCTCGCGGAGTCGCGATTCCGGGACTTGTACGACCTGTCCGTCATGTCCGTGCTGCGCATGGGCGCTCCCCTCGGCTCTGCCCTGCCCACCACGCCCCTGCGCTTCGGTGACACCCTGCTCGTGCAAGGCAGCTGGAACCGCATTCGCTCCCTGCGCAAGCACGAGCGTGACTTCGTCGTCATCGGACAACCGCCCGAGTCCCATGCCAAGGGCAAGAAGGCCTCCTTCAGGGCCTACCTCTCCGTGGCCATCATGGTCGCCATGCTCGCGTTCATGACCACCGAGTGGTTGCCCACCGTCACCACCGTCCTGGCCGCCGCCGTGCTCATGATTCTCACCCGCTGTCTGACCGTCGAGGAGGCCTACAAGTCCATGAGCTGGCAGAGCATCGTGCTCATCGCCGCCATGCTCCCCATGGCCACGGCCCTGCAGAAGACCGGCGGCATTCAGCTCGTGGTCGATCTGCTCACCCGATCTCTCGGGCACGCCGGCCCCATTGCCATGATGGCGGGCCTGTTTTTGCTCACCTCCCTGTTCAGCCAGTTCATCTCCAACACCGCCACGGCCGTGCTCGTTGCGCCCATCGCCTTCCAGGTCGCTACCGCGATGGGTGTCTCCCCCCGCGCCTTTCTCATGGCCGTCGCCGTTGCGGCGTCCACGTCCTTCGCCACCCCGATCGCCTCCCCCGTGAACACGCTCGTGCTCACCCCTGGCGGCTACCGGTTCGCGGACTACACGAAGTCCGGCTTGGGCATGCAGGCCCTGCTGATGGCAGCGACGCTTCTCGTGGTGCCCCTGCTGTTTCCACTCTAGACCCAAATCAAGCGCTCCGCGCTCGCCTTCGGCTCGGATAGACCCAAACCCAAGCACCGTCCTTCGAACCGTGCTTGATTTGGGTCTCGTAGATCCGTCGTTGCTGCGCAACCGCACGCATGGCAATCTCGATGGCTGAAACCTCGTGGATGAATTCCCATGACGCGTTCCCGGCAGAAGTCTCCTCCGAGCACGCCAACCCCCCCGACGCGGTTGGATGAGACGCTGCAGGGTGTCGAGGCGGACCCCACGGAGCGGTTCGAGCGCATGGAGGACCAGTTCGCTGGGGCCATGATCATCACCGTGCCGCCGGGCGCCGACCCGAGTGACCTGTCTGTCACCCAGCCGCTGCCAAAGGTGCACGCGGATGACTTCGACGAGGACTTCATACGCACGCGCGAGATGCCCAAGCCTGACGAGGACTGGCTCCAGGAGATGCTCGAGTCCGGAGAGCAAGCGAAGGCTCGCGCACGGATGCCGTCGAAGCCGGGCAAGGACACGACGGGGCTCTTCCCCCATCCCGCGGCTGGTTCTCGCACACCCCAGAGGAGCCCCTCGCGGGTGGCCATCAGCGCTGCGGCGTCGCAGGACGAAGCGGACGCGCGTATCCGGTCCGCCTACGCGAAGTACGTCGCGCTCTGCAAGAAGCAAGGGCAGCCCGTGGTTGGGGAAGAGGAGTTCGTACGGCGGCTCAGCGGCCGGCTCGACCATCTGTCCACGCGATACCCTCGCGAGCGGATCGAGTTTCGCCCCATCGTCGATGGCGGCGCCGTGCGGGTGCGGGTACTGATGCGCCGTGGCAAGCGGTAGGATCGGCGGGGCAGTACGCAAGTCCCCCCAGTTCTGCCATACTCGCCTTCGCATGCGGGAAGGTGCGCAACCAAGGTCGTTCGCCGGGAGACGCTGCGTCATGGCGGTGCGGAACGGGAGGGGGGCATGAAGACGTTTCGGGAATGGGTCCCGCCGGCGCAGCCGCAGAGCGCCGAGAACCAGTCGCTCCCGGGCCACGCGGGTCGCGTGTTGTCCTTGATCGACGGTCACGCGAGCATCGAGCAACTGTCGGTGCAGGCCGGCATTGACGCGGACGACATGCTCACGGTGGTTGCCTGGCTGGTCAGTCGCGGGGCTGTTCCGATCGAGGGGTCGCCTCCGGAGGTTGTCCAGCTCGCGCAGGTCCATGCGCACATGGCGTCCCGTGGCACGCGACTGGCCAAGTCGGAGCCTTGCGAACCGGTCGAGGTCGAAAGCAACCTTGACCCGCAGGACGAGGACTTCTCGGACCTGCCGGAGTTGGATCCGGTCCTCGACGCGGCGGAGCCGTACGAAGTCCTCGAGGTGGTGGACGTGGGGTCTTGCCTCGAGGGGGAGAGTTCGGACCCGATCGACGAAGCCTTGTGGGTCGAGCCGTCCCTCGATGCGGCCCACGAGGACGGTCCGGGCGAGGAAGAGGAAGCCCCACTGCTTGATCCGGTTCTCGATGCGGCAGAGCCGGCGCTCGACGACATGCCTTCGTACGATGGGTTTGGGGAGGAGGGGGACCCGGGTCGCGAAAGTGACCACGAAGCGGCGGAGCCGGCCCACGACGCAGCGACCGCGAACCTACGCAAGCTCTTCGAGGCCTCCTTGCACCCGCTGCCGCGGGACGCGCGAATCGAATGGGCGCGCACGGCGGGCGGAGACGTGCTTCAAGCCCTCTGTCTCGATCCCGAGACCGGTGTTGTCCAAGCTGTGCTCGAGAACCCGAACGCCAACCTGATCCACGCGCGGCTCATCGCGGAGCACCACCGCACGGCGTTCGGGCTCGATGTTCTCGGGCATCGATCCGAGTTCGTGCGGGACGCCACGGTGCGACGCTTCCTGTTTCGCAACGTCCAGGCCTCGGAGCGACTGCTCGCGCGGATGCTCAGCCCGCTCACGCTACCCCAGATCTTTCGCGCGAACGTGGGCCACGACCTGACGGAGCGAGCGCGCAAGACCGCACGAGTCGCGCTGCGGGAGAAGTTCGACCGTGCGCCATCGGAGGAGAAGGTTGCCGTGATCGTGCAGACCGAAGGCCGGTGTCTTCCGATGCTGCCCGGACAGACGTTTGACCAGAAGACCACCGCGCTGCTGTGTCGGAAGACGTACCAATCGACCATGCTCATCCAGAGCATTGCCCGGTTCCCAGCCGCCCCCCCCGTGCTGCTCACCCATCTTCTCAAGCAGCAGATCGTTCAGCGCAACGCGCACCTCAAGCGTCAGATTCAGCAACACAAGAACTGCCCCAAGTACCCGAGCCGGTAAGGCCGGCCTCACGCCAAGGAAGAACCTCGAGGGGGAACCATGCGCCAAACCACGCTGATGACCGTGCTGACAGCCGCGCTCTTGTTCACCGGCTGCTGCAAGAACAAGACGGAGGCGACCGGCAGTGAACCGATCCTGTTGCCTGCTACCGTCGACGTCGCTCCCGCTGCCAAGCGCTTCGAGGGAACCTACAAGTCCAACTGGGGGACCACCACGTTTCGCGAAACGGGAGCCTCGGTGACGGCTCAGTACCCACGTGGGTCCATGACCTGTTCCTCGGCCGGGGATACGCTCTCCTGTGACTGGGTCGAAGGAGGGCTCCGTGGCAAGGCGTCGCTCACCCGGCAGGCCAACGGCGACATCGCCGGCACGTGGGGAAGCGGGAGCAGCGCGACGGACGGCGGTCCGTGGTCCTTCACTCGCGTGTCCGGCACCGTGGGCGCCGTCGAGAGCGAGGCCGCCCTCGACTTCTCGGGGAAGTATCGGTCCAACTGGGGAACCACCACGTTCACGCAGACGGGTTCCACAGTCAGGGCCGTCTACTCTCGAGGGACGATGACTTGCAACGCCGCCGGCAACGTCTTGAGCTGCACCTGGTACGAAGGGTCGGGCCGCGGGGCTGCTCGCCTCGTGCGCAAGCCCGACGGCTCGATGCAGGGGACGTGGGGAAATGGCAGCAGCGCGTCGAACGGTGGCGCGTGGTCGTTCGTTCCGCTGTAAGCGAAAGCGTCTCTCGATCCGCCGATCTCTTCGACGACGAGAAGCGTAGGCGTTCTCGCCCTGATCCGGAGGGATGCCCCTTTCCCAGCCTTCCCCCGCACAATCGGGGGAAGGAGCCCTCTCACGCACCGCCCGCCTTGTTGGTGGCGGACCGCCCTGCCGTTCGTCGAGCAAGATCCAGAGGCTACTCCCTCGGTCCGTCGCTTCGCTCCGGATCTGGGTCTCGCTCGAATTGGACCGCTGCGCCGCAGGGTGTAAGCTACCCAGTCGTTCCGGTCGAACCCCGGCACCGAACGGCGATCGTCAGCGAACAGGCATGTCTGAACACCTCGGGATCATCGTCGACGACAAGTACGACATCTGCCAGAAGATCGCTGCTGGCGGGGTAGGAACGGTCTATCGCGCCCGGCATCGCTACACGGGTCGCGAGGTCGCGCTCAAGCTGCTCAACGAGCCCCACTGTCGGGACCGGGGGATGAGCGAGCGCTTCCTGCGCGAGGCCAAGGCAGCCGCGGAGATCGGGCACCCCAACATCGTCGACGTCGTGGACGCTGGCGTGGACAAGGACGTGGGCGTGTACGTCGCCTTCGAGTTGCTCGAAGGCTTCGACCTCGCCGAGGCCCTGAAGCGAAGGAGCCTGTCCACCGAGCAGGTGCTCCAGGTCGCGGACGCCGCCCTCGACGCGCTGGAAGCCGCGCATCGCGTGGGGATCGTCCATCGGGACATCAAGCCGCCCAACATCTTCCTCATCCCCGGCGAGCAGGGCGCACTCCACGTTCGCGTGCTCGACTTCGGGGCCGCGAAACGACAGCATGTCGCGACCGAGGAGACGTTGACGACCGTCGGCACCGTGATCGGAACGCCCGCGTACATGAGCCCCGAGCAGGCCTCGGGAGAGCCGGTCGACGGCCGAACGGATGTGTGGGCGATGGGGGCCCTGCTCTTCCGTGCGCTCGCTGGTCGCATGCCCTTCGCGGAGAGGAATCCGAATCGTCTGATCGCGAGCATCATTCGCGATGACGCCCCCAGCCTCGGGGAGTTCCGGCCCGACCTGTCCGCCGGGGTGGTACAGGTCGTGGACAAGGCGCTGGTTCGGGACCCGGAGCTACGGTGGCAAAGCGCTTCCGCCATGCAGGCTGCCCTGCGTCAGGCCGCCGTGCAGGTCTCCGACGCGCCTGCCGTCCGACCTGCGCTGCCCACCCTCCCCGAGACCCCCGCGTCCCTTCGACGGGAGGCGCTCTCCGAGGCGCCCGACGACACCGTCGAGGACGCGTTGCCGGTGTCGATCGCACCCTCTCGGCGCGCTTGGGCTCCGATCGTGGCTGTCCTGGTGGCCGTCGTGGTGGCGGGGGGCGCCTTCGCGTGGCTGCGGTCTTCTTCCCCACCGAACCGGGGGGCTGAGCCGATCGAGTCGGTGGACGCCGCTCTGGCTCCCTCTGCCGTGGTGAGCGTGCCGGACACCGACGCGGCATGGCCTGACGCGGCGGAGCATGCCTTGTCCGGTCCCGACGGTGGGATGCCCGGGAGACCGAGTGCTGCGACGAGATCGTCGTCTCGGCCGGTCAAGACTCCGCCCACCTCCACGCAACGGCCCCCTGTGGCACCGATCCGGGAGTACGAATGAAGCGATGGATCATGGCCTTCGCGGTCTTCTTGTCATGGACGCCGGTTGCCGCGATGGCCGACGATACGGAGCTTGCCCGCGAGCACTTCGAGCGGGGTGTGGCCCTGCTGGATGATTCGCAGTTCGCCCGCGCGCTGATCGAGTTGGAGCGGTCTCTGGCGATCCGGGAGACGGCTCCGGTCCTGTTCAACCTCGGGCTGGCCTATCGCGGAGTCGGCCGGTATCTGGACGCGATCCAGCGGTTCAGGCGCTTTCTCGACATACGCCATGAGACGAAGCACCGCGAGATGGCGAACCTCGCCACGACGTTGATCCAGGAGCTCGAAGCTGCGCTGGTGCATGTGGAGGTCCAGGTAACGGGTGATGCGACCCTCGTGCGGGTGGACGATCGGGCGGTGGCGAGAGGGGACGGGACGCACAGGGCGGTCCTGGACCCGGGCTCCCACGTGTTCGAAGCGAACCGGGACGGGTACGTCCCGGCACGGGCGACGGTCTTGCTCAAGGCGGGAGCGAGAGAACGGATCGTGCTCGACGCGGGGCAGACGCCGAGACCCTCGCGCATTATTGTGGAGACGCGGCCGGCGGGGGCGGAGATCTGGTTGGACGGCAAGCTGGTGGCGCGGGGGCGGTACGAGGGCAAGGTTACGTTCGGCACGAGGAAGCTGCGTGTGGCCGCCTCCGGGTACGAGTCGGAGGAACGGGCCCTTCGTGTCGGTCCCGGGTCCCGCCAGCAGGTCTCGATCACCCTGACGGAGGCGTCGCGGCCCGTGACCAAGGAGTGGTGGTTCTGGGCGGGGGGCGCGGCCGTAGCGGGGGCGACGGTGTTGACCGTGATTCTTCTTCAGCCGGAGGAGGAGAGTCCGCACGCAGGCTCGCTTGGATTTGTGACCGAGGCGTTGCGCTGAGGGGCTCCTCGGTCCGTCGCGCCTGGCTTCCGTTTCAAGGGGACCCAGGTGAGCGAGTCCGTCCGATTCGCTTCATGGTGCGCTGGATGAACCGGCGTCCCACCCCGGCCTCACGCGCTGCTGCGGAGACGTTGCCGTCCGTCTTGCGTAGCAATACGTCGAGGTAGATCTCGTCGAACTGCTCCATCCAGGCGATCCTTGCTTCCTTGAGCGGGAGATGGGTGGGAACGAACTCGTCCAACCCGGTCGGCAAGGCCTTGGAGACAGCAGGGGAGGGACCCACGGACCAGCCAAGGGACAGGCCTCGTTCCAGGAAGTTTCTCAGCTCACGCACATTCCCGGGCCATCCCCTCGACATGAGCGTGCTCACGACGGTGGGGGGTAAGACTGGAGGTTGGTTCGTGAGCCGTTCCAGCAGATGGCGGGCCAGCATTGGAATGTCTCCCCTCCGCTGTCGCAAGGGGGGAAGCTCGACCGTCACCACGGCCAAACGGAAGAAGAGGTCCTCGCGAAAGTGTCCTGCATTGACGCCTGCGGACAGAGAGCGATTCGTCGCCGCGATGAGGCGGATGTCCACCCGGCGGGAGCGATTGGAGCCCACGCGTCGGACCTCGCGGCTCTCGAGTACACGCAAGAGCTTGCGTTGAAGTCCCAGGGGCAGCTCCCCGATCTCGTCGAGAAACAGCGTTCCCCCGTGGGCTTCCTCGAACACCCCCGGTCGGTCCGACACGGCCCCGCTGAATGCCCCCTTCACGTGCCCGAACAGCTCACTCTCGAAGAGCGACTCTGCGATGGCGCCGCAATCGACTGCAATGTAGGGCCCCGCCGAACGCGCGGAATTCTCGTGAATCGCCTGGGCCGCGAGGTCCTTTCCCGTTCCCGTCTCCCCCTGCAGCAGAATCGTCGCATCCGTGGGCGCCACCCGCTCGAGGATCGAGAACACGGCCCGAAGGGCCGGGCTTCGTCCTACCATCTCCCCGAACTGCTCGCTGCGTGATAGCTCGGTGACCTGCACGTCCTCCGCGCGATGTAGCCGAAGGATGCTCGATCCCACCCGAACGCGATGGCCCTCCATCACGTCCGCATCCCGCACCCGGACCTCTTCGACGTAGGTCCCGTTGGTGCTCTCGCAATCCCGAAGGCTCACCCCATGAGGATGGACAACGACCTCCGCGTGGACCCGGGACACCGTCGGATCCTGCAGGTGAATGGGGCTCGACGCCGCGCTGCCGATGAGGCTCGGCCCCAGAGGACAAGGGAACGTCGATCCGCGCTGCGGTCCTTCCAAGACCACGAGGTTCCAGCTCGGGATTTCCCAGCGTTGCGGCCCGCCAGCCTTCATCTGGACGGTCTCAGTCTCGGGGTCGGGCGGGGAGGAATCGGGTCGCATCGCACGCGATGCTACCAGTTACGGCCGGAAGTGAAGAAGGAATCCGTCTCGGGTTCCGGGGGCAGCCGCCGCCCACAGGGACGCAAACTCGATCGTCTCCGCGAACTCCCCGCCCACCACCACGGCGCCGGATGCGCTGACATCCACCGAATGCGCCATGTCATCCCCGGTCGTCCCCAGCGTGTGGGACCACTGGACGGACGACAGATCCGGGGAAAGAGAAAGGACGAAGCCATTCTGGTCCGGCGCGCTCAGCAAGGAGGCCGAATCGAAAAACATGTCCCCCGTGTGCAGACCCACGGCCAGAACCCCGCCCGCCCCGAACCGAACGCCGAGACCCCGGTCGAAACCCGGTCCGCCGAAGACCGTGGATGCCATATGCTTGCCCTGGGCGTCGAGCAAGGCGACCCCCACATCGAGCCCACCCGGACCGGAAAGGGAACCCCCACCAAAGTCCACCGCACCGTCGAACCCCCCGATCAGCAGCACTCGACCGTCCGGGGCAACGTCCACATCGGACAGGACTTGTCCGCCCCCCGTCGCGAAAGAGCGCACCCAGCGCAGCGCCCCCGCCGTGTCGTACTTCGCCACAAAGGCGTTCTTCGCACCGGAGAACGTCTGCTCCTCTCCCCCGAAATCCACGGTCCCCGAGCTGACCGTGCCTCCCACGACCATGTTTGAATCGCTGTCAAAGGCCACATCCCAGACCGTGTCATCCACGTTCGCCCCGCCGAAGCCAAGGGATGCGACGTGCTCGCCCGACCCGTCGAACCTGGCCACGAACGCATCGTCGAGCCGCGCGTTCGGGAGAGGATCCCCGCCGAGGCTCATCGGGTCACCGTAGACCCCTCCCACTCCCACGTCGCCGTTGGGGGCTATCGCCACCGTCTTGGGCTGCACGTTGGCCGAACCGCCGAAGGACTTCACCCACTGAAGCGAACCACCAACGTCATAGCAGGCCACGAAGCCGTTCTGACCGGTCCCCGCATCGAGCTCCTCGGTCTCCACCCGCATCCGCCCGTCGAACCACCCGGCGAAGCAGACTTGTCCTTCCTTGCCGGTCGCCACGGACCACACCCACACCAGCGTGCCGGAAATGGACGACAAAGACTTGAACCATCGGACCTTCCCGGTCGCATCGAAGCTCGCCAGCATGGCCGACGAAACGCCCGTTGCGTCGTACGTGGTTCCGCTGACCGCGATCGGACCGGCGTGCTGCCCCGCGGCGTAGACGTTGCCCGCGGAATCGAAGACCGCGTCCCACCACGACGCTCCCGCGTTCCTCGCGGGCAGGAGCCAGCTGTCTTTCCCGTGGTTGGACGGCTGATCGGGATCGAACTCGGGCAACTCTGCCGGATCGATCTCCGGAGGAACGCACCCTTGCACCCGACACGTCTCGTTGGGCTTGCATTCCTTCGCTTCCGACAGGCATCTGCGGGCCAGAAACATGTCGAGACGCAACGTCTTTCCCTCTACGAAGCCTGTGATCGCGCGGGTCGAGAACAGGTCGGCGCCCGACTCCGTGGCCCACACCTCCACAGTCACCCGACGTGATGCGTCCCCTCCTCGCGGCATCACACCGAAGTCAGCGGGGAGAAGAACCTTGCCGGGCTCTTCGCCCAGAAAGAAGTAGCGGTCGGTGGCCACAGCCCCGTCGTGCCCCGTCACGACCACGCGAAACCCGTTGAATTCGTCGGGAATCGTCATGTCTGACTGGACCACGACCACCAGCTCTGTGAGGGGATCGGCCGAGCACGCGCCGAGCGCGCTTGCGAGGGCCATGCACAACAGGGGAACGGCGCGGCGATATGTCCCTCGCGATGCTGGGGGAAAAAACATGAGTTCCGCCAAGTGTAGTCCTCCGTTGTGCAAGAGCAAGGGCGACGCCAAGTGTACACCCACGCGAGCTGCTGACCCTGGGCTTCGTTGGGAGAGTTGGGTGCGACACCCTTGTCCCACCTCCCGCCGTTTGCTCGCCCGCGCTGGATCCGACGTGTCGCAGTACCGCGACCCTGAGCCAGAGCACACGACGGGATCCGGCCGGCCAACTCCCCCTCTGGAGTTGAGAGGGCCGACGGCACGGTATGTGCTCCCACAAGCAGCGTTGCGTCCCCCAGCGAAACAACGATATCCGTCCGCGCATGTCCGTCGAGCGAGCGGATTGACCCCTCCATGACCGAGAGGAACTGCCATGTACCTCACAACTCGGATTGCTCTCCCTGTCTTTTCCGTCGCTCTCTTGCTGTCCACAGGGTCCCTGGCCGCAGACATCCAGGCGGGTCCGAGCGACTACAAGCCGGCCGTGGCAGCGCTCCAGCCCGGAGACACCCTCCACCTTGCCGCCGGCCTCTACTCCGATCTTCTGGTCATCAATGACCTCCAGGGCACGGAGTCTGCGCCCATCGTCATCGAAGGCCCGTCGTCCGGCGAGCCCGCCGTCTTCGTCGCCGACCCAGGCCCCTGCTGCAACACAATTGAGATCAGGAACTCCTCCTACGTCGTTTTGCGCCACGTCACGGTCGACGGAAACGGCGTGGACGGTGCCTTCGGCGTCAGCGCGAAGGACAGCTCGAGCAACCGAGTGCACCACATCACCATCGAGGGTTGCACGTTTCTCGGCCATGACGCCGGACAGCAGACGGTTGCCATCTCCACGAAGACCCCAACCTGGGGCTGGGTCATTCGCGGGAACAAGATCGTTGGCGCGGGCACAGGGATGTACCTCGGGAACTCCAACGGCAACGAGCCGTTCGTCGCTGGGATCATCGAGAACAACCTGATCGCCGACACGATGGGCTACAACATACAGATCAAGTGGCAGAACCCGCGACCCGACGTCGACGGGATGCCCACCGGGCCGAGCTCCACCATCGTCCGCCACAACGTCTTTCTGAAGAACGACCGCCCCAGCCCCAGCGGCGACCGCCCGAATCTGCTCTTGGGCGGGTTCCCGGACACGGGCGCCGGGGCCGACGACCTGTACGAGGTCTATGGTAACGTGTTCCACGGAAATACGCGGGAGTCTCTCGTTCAGGCCTCGGGAAGGGTTTCGATCCACGACAACGTGTTCGTCGATGTCGTGGGCACCGCGATTACATTGCAGAATCATGACCTGCCCCTGAAGCTCGCGCGGGTCTACCACAACACAATATACGGGGCCGGCAAGGGCATCGGCGTCGGGAGCACCGCCTCCCAGGGCACGTCCGTGTTCGGTAACCTCATCTTCGCGGGCACAGGCATCTCCGGGAACACCGACGACGAACGAGACAATCTCGTGGATACCGTCGCTAACGCAGCGCAGTACGTGAAGGCCCCCTCTGTTCAGCTGGGGGCGATGGACTTCTACCCTCTGGACGGCAAGTGCGAGGGCAGCGCGATCGACCTGTCGAAAGCCTCCGCCGACCTCGACCATGAGGTGGACTTCAATGGCACCTCCAAGAGTGGGTATACCTTTCGGGGAGCGTACGCGGGGTCGGGGACGAACCCGGGATGGGCGATCGACGAAGGGATCAAGAACACGGAGGGCAGCGCGCCCGTGGGTGGTTCCGGGGGAGAGGGGGGCGTGGCCGGGAGCGGAGGCTCGAGCGGGTCGGGGGGCGGCGGAGAGGTCGCGGGGTCGGGAGGAAGCGCGGGAACCGGCGTCGGCGGTACGGGCGAAGGCGGCACGGGCGAAGGCGGAAGCCCCTCCTCGGGAGGAACGGGCGGCTTGTCCGGCGGGGGTGCCGGATCGGCTCAGGCAACCGCGATCAACGACGAGGAGCCGGATGGATGCGCATGCCGGGCTTCGCGAACCGCAAGCGGTTCGTCCTGGGTGAGCTGGGCGGTCGTGGGGGCGCTTCTGGCCTTGTTGCGACGGGTTCGGACGAGCCGCCACTACCCGAAGCGTACCGCGTAGACTTCACCCTCCGTGCTGAGCAAGAGGTGTGGCGGCAGCCTTCGCATGAGCGCTACTCTCACCGAGCAACCCGCGATCACCAAGGTTCTCGACAGCCTCGGGCTTGCCTCGACCCCACCGCTTCCTCACGCACGTGCCCCGGATACGCCACTGGGCTTCGACCGGTCTTGTCCGTGTCGTGGCTGTTGCTCGCGGAGCGAACCGGGATCTTCCCTGCGGGCAGGCGTGGCCACGCGTTCCTGCGTCTCGAGATCCCTTCCCGTTCATCGATTGTTGCTCGTTCCGTCGTCACTGTGTGGGCGCGCTTGACCGTCGGTGTGCGCTCACTTGTCGACGCGCGAAAGGCGTCCGGTTTCCCTACCGGCCCGGCTACCGGCTGCCGGATGGTTGTCTGGTTCACTGTGCTTCACCTGCCTGCGGAACCAAGCGCGGCATCAGGCCAGCCAAGAAAGGGCTGGCCCTTTGAATACACACGCCCCAAAATAGCAAAGGCTTTGATGATCGCGACTGGAGGGCGGAAAGGTGAGCGACAAGGCGTTGGTAGATCTCGGTTTCACTCGGACCAAGCTTCCTGCGGGGACGCACATCTGCCAGATTTATAGCGACGAGAGCGAGCGCGCGGATTTGCTGCTGCGGTTCCTGACGAGCGGGCTTCAGGCGGACGAGTGCACCGCATGCTTTTCGGAGAAGGTCTCCAGGTCCGACCTTGAGAACTCGTGCGGCATGCGTGGCGTGAGCATCTCTGCTGCTGAGGAGAGGGGAGCGTTCTCGATTCGCGGGTCCTCGGAGAGCTACTTCAAGGGCGGCAGGTTCGACCTCGAGGCGGTGCTCGGACTGCTGGTGTCGTTTCACCGGGATTCGGTCGCGCGGGGGTTCCCGAACGCCCGGGTTATCGGGGAGATGACCTCCGAGATCACGCGCGTTCCTGGCGGATCACGCCTGCTCGAGTACGAATCGAAGGTGAGCGTCTTGCTGCGGACGCACCCAGTCACGACCGTTTGCCAGTATGACGCCCACGCCTTCGACGGCGCAACGATCATGGATGTCCTCAAGGTGCATCCGATGATGGTGGTGCGGGGGGCCATCGTCCACAATCCGTTCTTCGTGCCGCCCGAGGAATTCCTGGCGTGATGCCAGTGTCATCCCTGTCGCTCTCCGCGGAAAAGCTGTCCGGCATCATGCTCATGCAGGGCATGATCGGGAATCTGCCAGATCCGCCCGCGGTCCTGAGCTTTGTCGCGCGCGGCCTGCAAGATCTTCCCGGCGTGCGCGCGAGCAGCCACGCGGCCTTGGCACCGCGCCCTACGTGCGACGACCTCGTGTTGCCGCTGGAAACGTCCGACCGATCCTACGGGGCGTTCGTGTTGGAGCTGGGTGACCCCGCTGCCTTCGCGCCGTACGAGCGTCACGTGCAGAACCTGTGCTTCATGGTCGTGGTGCTGCTCGAGGAGCGCCGGCAACGGGCGGACAATGCGCAGTACCAGCAGCAGTTGGAGCGCAGGGTGGCCGAGCGCACGCAGCAGTTGGTGGAGGAAGTAGCCGTTCGGCGCGAGGCCGAGGAGCAAGCGCACGTCCAGCGCATGCGGGCTGAGGGCTACCTGGCGGTGGCAGAGTCGCTGATCGTCGAGATCGACATGGGAGGGCGTATCCGGGTCATCAACCCACGGGCCTGCCAGATCCTGGGTCGCACGGAGGCCGAGATGATCGGTCGGTCCTGGGCCGAGGTCGCCCTTCCCGCTGTGGCCCCTCGCGTCACCGGCGCGCTCCTCGTGGGTGGCGCGGAGGTTCCCGAGTACTGCGAGAACCAGATCGTCGACGCGTCCGGTCAGCGTTACGACATTGCGTGGCACAACGTTGTGCTCCGGGACCCGGGTGGCCCGGCGGGCATGCTCAGCTCGGGACAGGACATCACCGCCCGCAAAGCCGCCGAGCGTGCGCTTGCCGCAGAGAAGGACCGCCTCGCGGTGACGCTGCGGAGCATCGGCGATGGTGTCATCACCACCGATCTCGAGGGGCGCATCGTGCTGCTCAACGCTGTGGCGGAGCGACTCACGGGCTGGACCCAGGCGGAGGCTGCCGGCCAGCCGCTCACGGCTTGTTTCCGTGCGGTCAACGAGCAGACCCGCGCGCCGCGTCCCACCCCGGTGGACACGGTCGCGGCCTCCAACGGCGTCCAGGAGCGGGAGAGCACGCTGCTCATCTCGCGCGACGGCACCGAGTGCGCCATCGCACAGAGTGCTGCTCCGATCCACACCAGCAGCGGCCAGTGCCTTGGCGTGGTGCTGGTCTTCCGGGACGTTACCGAGCGGCAGCGCATGCTCGAGGTGATGCAAAGGACCGATCGTCTCGACGCCCTTGGGATACTGGCGGGCGGCCTCGCCCACGACTTCAACAATTTGCTGAGTGGCATTTTCGGCTTCGTCGGGTTGGCGCGGATGGAAACGCAGGAGCCCACCGTTGCCCGGAACCTGGGTGAAGCGCTCGCGGCGCTGGATCGGGCGCGTGGATTGACCCGGCAGCTCCTGACGTTCGCCAAAGGGGGCGCGCCGATCAGGCGGCTCGAGCACCTGTCGCCCCTGATTCGCGAAACGGTGCAGTTCGCGCTCAGTGGTTCCAACGTAGCCTGCCAGTTCGACGTGGCGGACGAGCTGTGGCCCTGCAATTGCGACACGGGCCAGGTGGCCCAAGTCCTGGACAACCTCGTTATCAACGCCGTCCAGGCCATGCCCCTGGGCGGCAGCATCGATGTGGTGGCGAGCAATGTCTTGCTGTCCGAACAAGGGATCCTCTCACTGGTCTGCGGTCCGTACGTCAAGATCACGATTCAGGATCGCGGAGTCGGAATCCCGGCGGCGATGCTGGACCGCATCTTTGACCCGTTCTTCACCACCAAGCAGAAGGGCAATGGGCTCGGGCTCGCCACCTGTCACTCTATTGTCCGGCGACACGAAGGGTGCATTCAGGTGGCATCTCAACCGGGCGAGGGCTCCACGTTCACGGTCTACCTGCCAGCGGCTGGCGAGGGCTCCGTGTCCGACGCGCAGCCAGTCCAGAGCACCCACGCGGGCACCGGTACCATTCTGGTGATGGACGACGAGCCGATGGTGCTCAACGTGACAGCGACGATGCTCGAGCACCTGGGATACACTGTCATGACAGCGGCGAGTGGCGAGCAGGCGCTGGAGATCCACCGCCGCGAGACAAGCCTTGGACGGAGAATCGAAGCGGTGCTCCTGGACCTCACCGTGCCCGGCGCCATGGGCGGCAAGGAGGCTGGCGAGACGCTACGTCAGCTCGACCCAGCGCTGCCGATCTTCGTATTCAGCGGCTACGCTGAGGACCCGATGGTCGCCGATCCGAGCCGCTACGGCTTCACCGCCAGCCTCTGCAAGCCCTTCACGTACGAGGAGCTCGTCGCCATGCTCAGCCAACACGAGCCGGGGCTCCGGGAGGCGCCGTCAAGCCGATAGGCGTCGCCGACGACCTCCACGAGGTCAATGGCAACGTGGTTCACGGAAATGCGCGGGAGTCTCTCGTTCAGGCATCGGGGAGGGTTTCGATTCACGACAACGTGTTCGTCGATGTCACAGGCACCGCGATTGCGTTGAATAATCATGACCTGCCCCGGAAGCTCGCGCGGGGCTACTACAACATTGTTGCGACGGGCTCGGCCGAGCCGCCACGACCCGAATCAAACGGCGTAGACTTCACCCTCTGTGCTGAGCACGTTCGCGTGTCCTTGCGACCCCTTGGGACATCCGTACTGGCTATCAGGGTTGTCGTCTCCCCTCCAACCTCGAGTCGTCCGCCCTGAGCGCATTCGCCAGCGTGTCGAAGTCTTCTCCCCCGTTGTACAGGTGCGCCGACACCCGGATCATGCGCTTCGGATGTCGCGGCCACGTGATCACCGGCACCTCGATCCCATGGCCCTCGAAAAGCCAATCCTGCAAGGCGTCGAGTCGAGGCGGGCACGGCTCCGCGTCTTCACGATCCGGCAGGGGAAGGGCCACCATCGACCCGTACCAGGTGTCCTTCTGCCACGGCTCCACGCCGAGGGCATGCGACAGCTTGCCCACTGCATCGACCATGATCGCATGGTTGCGTGCCCGAATTCCGGGCCACCCCTCGGGATGGAGTGAAGCCACGTACCGGATGGCGAACGGGACCGTGAGGAACGCCGTGGGGTCGTTCGTCCCCGACCACCCGAACTCGACGAGGAACGCCGACCGATCCTTGCGCGGTGACCGGTACCCCAGGCTCACCACCTGCGGGTGCACCTCGTCCCGGTGCGCACGCGCCACGTGCAAAAAACCCGCTCCCTTCGGTGCGCACAACCACTTGTGACAGTTGCCCACGTAGTAGTCCGCTCCCAGAGCGTCGACGTCGAGCGGCACCATGCCCGGGGCGTGGGCCCCGTCGATCAGCACACGCACCCCCCGCTGCGTGAGCATGGGAACCCAGCGCTCCAGCGGAAGGATCGTGCCCGTGGGGCTCGTCACATGGTCGAGCAAGGCCACGCGTGTGCGGTCCGTGATGCGGACCCTCAGCGCCTCGTCCATCTCGTCGGCCTCGGGGGGCGGGAAGGGAACCGGCAGCTCCACCACGCGCGCCCCCGTCCTCTCCGCCAGCGACGTCACCGCGTTGCGGCAGGCCGGATAGACCTGGTTCGTGATCAGCACCTCGTCCCCGTGCTCGAGCCCCAAGGACGCGAGCACGGCATTCACTCCCACGGTCGCGTTGGGAACCGACACCAAGTCGTCGGGGTCGCAGCCGACGAAGGCAGCCAGCGCGGCCCGAGCCTCGTCCCACGCGGATTCGAGCTCGCGGACGAAGAAGCGCACCGGCTCTTGCTCGAGGCGGAGGCGCAGGGCTTGTTGGTGCTCGAGCACCGCCAAGGGGCACGCCCCGAACGAGCCATGGTTCAGAAAGACGATGCGTTCGTCCAGCGGCCACGCGTCACGGAGCGAATCACGGAGCGCATCACGGAGCGCATCACGGAGCGCGACGGCCGTCACGGGCTCACCCCTTCAGCTTTTCTTCGAGCAGCTTGTTGACCACGGATGGGTTGGCCTTGCCGTGGCTCGCGCGCATCACGAGTCCCACGAAGAAGCCCATCAGCGCGACCTTGCCTGCTCGGTAGGCCTCGACCTTGTCCGCGTTCGCCAGCAGCACCGCGTCGACCATGGCGCCCAGCTCGTGTGTGGAGGCCACCTGCTCGAGGCCCCTGGCCTTCACGATCGCCTCCGGTTTCCCTTCTCCGGCGATCATGGCAGCCAGCACGTCCTTGCCGACGGTGTTGTTGACCACGCCTCGGTCGACGAGGCGTGTGAGGGTCCCCAGGTCTTCGCCGCCGAAGGGCAGGTCCGAGAGGCTCCGTGTCTTGAGCTCCCGCAGCAGCTCGTTCACGACCCACTTCGCCACGGTTCGCGCGTCGTCGTGCGCGCCGAGGGCCGCATCGAAGAAGGCAGGAAGTCCCGGCTGGGAGGCGATGATCTCGGCTTCGCGAGCGGGCACACCGAGCTTGGCGATGCGGTCGCGCTCGGCCGCCTCGACGTCCGTGAGCTCACGCTCGGACGTGGTTTTCGCGGGAGGGGCAACGGGCGACGGCGCGGGAGTCTTGGAGTCGGCTTCGGCCGGAGGGGGGCCTTGCTTCTCCTGGCGCTTGCCCCAGGTGTCGCGCAGGGTGACCACGCGGTTGAACACGGGCGCTGCGGGTTTGCTGTCCGGGTCGAGGGCGAAGTAGCCCTGTCTTTCGAACTGGAATCGTTCGAACTCCTTGCCGGCAGCGGCGGCCGCGGCGGGCTCCAGGCGGGCCCCCTGCACCACCTCGAGCGAGGCCGGGTTCATGTAGTTCACGAAGTCCCCCTCTTCGCCGTCGGGGTTCTCCGACGTGAAGAGGCGGTCGTAGAGGCGAACCTCGACGGAGGCCGCGTGATCGGCGGAAACCCAGTGGATCGTGCCCTTGACCTTGCGTCCGTTGGGGGCTTGACCGCCACGGCTCTCCGGGTCGTACGTGCAGTGCAGCCGGACGACGTTGCCGGCCTCGTCCTTGACGACCTTCTCGCATCGGATGAGGTAAGCGTAGCGAAGGCGCACCTCGGCGCCGGGCGCCAGGCGGAACCAACCCTTGGGTGGATTCTCGTCGAAGTCGTCGCGCTCGATGAACAGGCGACGGGAGAACGGCACGGTGCGGACGCCCTCCCGCGGGACGTCGCGCGGGTAGTACGGCGCGTTCATCTCCTCGACGAGGCCCTCAGGGTAATTGTCGAGGACCACCTCGATCGGGCGAAGCACGCAAAGCACGCGTGGCACCTCGAGGTTCAGGTCGTCGCGGATGATGTGCTCGAGCCGAGCGAGGTCGATGACGTTGTGCGTGCGGGCGACACCGATTTCATCGCAGAAGGCGCGGATGGCGGAAGGACGGATGCCACGCCGTCGCAAGCCCGAGAGGGTGGGCATGCGCGGGTCGTCCCAGCCGCTCACGTGCTTTTCCTGCACGAGGCGTAGGAGCTTGCGCTTGCTCATGACGGTGTAGGTGAGGTTGAGGCGTGCGAACTCGGTTTGCTCGGGGCGCGGAGGCACAACGCCAGCGTGGTCCAGCACCCAGTCATACAGCTCGCGGTTGTTCTCAAACTCGAGCGTGCAAATCGAGTGCGTGATGCCCTCGATGGCGTCGGACAAGCAGTGGGCGAAGTCGTAGAACGGGTAGATGCACCACGCGTCGCCCGTGCGGTGGTGGTGAGCTCCCTTGCGGATGCGGTACAGAAGCGGGTCTCGCATCTTCATGTTCGTTGCCGCGAGGTCGATCTTCGCGCGGAGCACGTGTGCCCCATCCTCGAACTCTCCGCGGCGCATGCGCTCGAACAACTCGAGGTTCTCCTCGACCGAGCGGTCGCGATGGGGCCCCGGGGTGCCCGGCTCGCTGACCGATCCGCGACGACGACGGATTTCTTCCTCGCTGGAGCTGTCGACGTAGGCCTTGCCGCGTCGGATGAGCTCGACGGCGAAGTCGTAGAGCTTCTGGAAGTAGTCAGAGGCGTGGTACTTGTGCTCGCCCCAGGAGAAGCCGAGCCAGCGGACGTCGTTCTGGATGGACTCGACGTACTCGGTATCCTCGGTGGTGGGGTTGGTGTCGTCGAAGCGCAGGTGGCATCGGCCGTGGTTGTCGGCGGCGACGCCGAAGTTGAGGCAGATGGACTTGGCGTGGCCGATGTGGAGGTAGCCATTGGGCTCGGGGGGGAAGCGGGTGACGACGCGGCCGCCGTACTTGCCGGAGGCGTTGTCGGCAGCGACCTTGGCGCGGATGAAGTCGATGGACTCGCCTTCGGAAGCGGGGGTCGAGGCGGGGGATGGCTGGTCGTTCACGGCTGGGCTCCTTCGGCGCCGCCGGAATGGTCCGGGGGGCGCTTGCAGGCGCGGAATATACCGGCCCGGGGCGGGTCGGCAACCGTCGATTGCGCTACCGGTTCTGACGCGCGCGAAGGGTCGCTGGTTGGAACTCACTCGGAAGCAACCATAGAGGGCGAAGAAGCCACGGAAAGGGGAGGTGGCTTCGTATGCAGATCCCCAAATGACAGACGGCAGCCAGGGAGTACAATTTCGCCATGCGACACATCGGTCTTGTTGGGGTAGCGCTTGCGGCGTTCTCCGGTTGTGGCGACGACGGCAGCGAGGGAGCAGGAGCCGCCCCGGGGGTTGACGCGGGGGTCGATGCGGCCGCGGGTACCGGAGGATCCGACGGAGGGGCGGAGACGGGGGCCGGGGGGAGCGGAGGAGTGGGCGGTACGGGCGGAGTGGGCGGCACGAGCG
The DNA here is from genome assembly GCA_964488865.1 of uncultured Polyangiaceae bacterium. Taxonomy (GTDB): domain Bacteria; phylum Myxococcota_A; class Polyangia; order Polyangiales; family Polyangiaceae; genus MWCO01. The sequence continues at coordinate 36,866 of CAZAWR010000086.1, forward strand.
GCACGGGTGGAGTGGGCGGCACGGGCGGCACGGGCGGCACGGGCGGCACGGGCGGCACGGCAGGAGCCAGCGGCGCCGCCGGCACGGGCGGCTTCGTCCCCGAACCGGGCGCGCGCTCCATCGTCTATCCCGCCAACTGGCAACCCGGATTCGAAACCACCCGGCCGGGCGACGGGGAGCGACTCTTCATCCAGGACTTCTCCTATGCTGGATTCGAATTCGGCGAAACGCCTCTGCCCACCGGCAGCTTCGCCCCCATCACCACGGTCTCCGCCACGAACGACGGTTCGGTCGACGTCTCCTCGATCCTTCAGGACGCGCTCGACGAGGCTGCGGCTTCGAACGGCGGGATTGTCCTGCTTCCCGCGGGTACCTACCGGATCGACAAGCCGATTACGGTGAGCGGGTCGAACGTGGTCCTGCGAGGCGCCGGCTCTTCCGATACCCGCCTATGGTTCAAGGACGGTGGCGGACTCGCGGAAACCGCTGCGCTACGCGTGACCACTCCCTCCTGGCTCTCGGAATCCGACCAGCCCGGCTGGGTCATCACGGCCGACGGCGCCATCTTCGACGACTTCGTGGAGGTCCAAGACCCCGGCGGCCTCTCCCCCGGCGACGACATCTCCATCGCTTGGAACATCACCGCGGAATTCAAACAGGAGCACGGCAGCGAAGAGTACTGGTACCACACCAACGTCGGTGACCAGAAGACGTTCTTCCGCCGCACGGTCACGAAGATTCAGGGCAACCGCGTCTACTTCAAGGTTCCCCTTCGCTACCCGGTCAAGCTGCGGGACGAGCCGGTGGTTCGCCGCGCGAGCACCTATGCGACGCGCAACGGCGTCGAGCACCTTGCGATCAGCACGGCCCTCGGGAGCCCCGCCGCATCCTGGAACAGTGGGGTCAACGGGGCCACCGCGATCCATGTGCGCTTCTGCAAAGATTGCTGGATCCGAGACGTGCGCAGCTTCTCCCACGACGGCCAATCGCACCACCTCAGGTCCCACGGAATCACGGTCGAGCGCAGCTTTCGCGTGACGATCGCGGACACGCACTTGGAGAAGGCCGAGCACCTTGGGGGCGGCGGGAACGGTTACCTGTTCACGGTGACACGCTCGAACGAAGTCCTCGTGCGGGATTGCTCCGGCCGGGAGGGTCGCCACAACTTCAGCATCAACTGGGACTTTGGCGCTTCGGGCAACGTCTTCCTCCGTATCCTCAGCGCTGGCGGTCTCGTATGCGGGTCCTTGCAGGCGCAGCTCGACGGCACCTGCAGCGTCGGCCCCACCGACTTTCATCACGCGTTGGCCATCGCTAACCTTTTCGACTCGTCCGTGATCGACGACGCTCTGCAAGTGGGCAATCGTCAGGATTGGTCCACGGGGGCCGGACACACGGGGACCATGAACGTGTTTTGGAACACCACGGGGACAGGCCACGTATATGCCTACAACCAGGCGATGGGTTACCTGGTGGGGACGGGTCCGGAGATCGGAGTGAGCGTCGATCTGACGCTCCCGGGCTGGATGGAGCAGTACATTTCGTTGGGGACCGAGCCCGAGGACTTCAGCGACTTCGTCGGCACCGCAGCCGAGTTGGCGCCCCAGTCTCTCTACGAAGAGCAGCTCGCGCGCAGGCTTTGGTGAGGATCATTGTCAGAAGCAACCCATGACGAGCCGGCGCTTTGAGCCGGCGCTTTGACGTCGACGATGTCGATCCTTTGGACAGCTACCAGAGTGGCGCCAGGTTCTCCCCAGTCGCGGTGTCGCCCGCCCCCCAGCAGAGCGCGTGCCCGTCCTCGCGGATTCCGCACGTGCGGTAGGCGAACGCCGAGACGTCCGTGAACACGCCGTCGGGAGGCGTGGCTTGCCCCTGGCTGTTGTCACCCCAGCATTGCAGGTGGCCGTCCGCCTTGATGGCGCAGGCGTGGGCGGTCCCGCAAGCGACCTGCTTGGCGTTGAGGGATGGCGGGGTGGGCGCGCCCGGTCCCCAGCAGCCGACCGTGCCGTAGGTGGTCACGCCGCAGGAGAATCCGTCGCTCGACGCGATCTTCGTGAACGTTCCCGACGGGGAGGCGGCAGCGCCGTAACTGTTGAAGCAGGAGACCTGGTCCCCGGAGCCGATCGCACACACGTGGTCTCGGCCGGCCGCCACCGCGTGGTACGCGCCCCCCTCGAGGGAGAACGTCTTGTTGAGATCGCCCCAGCACACCAGCTCACCGGACCGGATGCCGCAGGCGAAACCTTCCCCCGAAGCGATGTCGGTGAACACGCCGCTCGGGGCCGTGGCCACCGGGCCGTTGCTGCCGCCCCAGCACAGGACCTCCCCGACGCTCGATAGCCCGCAGGCATGGGAGTACCCCGCGGCGATTTTCGAGAAGGTCCCGCCGGGCGGCAGAGCCCGACCGTACCGGTTGCTCCCCCAGCACACCGGTCGCCCCCCCGCCTTGCGCGCACACGTGAACTTGTCCCCCGACGCAATGTGATTCAGCGGTCCCGATGTTGTGGCCGTGCGCCCATCGACGTTCGTCCCCCAACACACCACCTCCTCGCTCCCTCGCATCGCGCAAGTGAAGCCGTCCGACGTGTCAATGCTGATGACGGCGTAGGGCGGGGCCAGGTCCTCGCGATGGATGGGAGAGAAAGCGAAGTGGCTCCAGCAGGAAGCGAGACCCGCCCCGTCGATCGCGCAGCCGACTGCCCCAGACGTGTCCACCTGCGAGAAAGACCCCAACGGCTGCGGTTTCAGGGTCATCGCGGACCAGCAAGCGACCGAGCCGCTGCCGCTGACGGCGCAGAACGCGGTGGAGCCCGACGCCACCTTCGTGAAGGTTCCCGTGGGCGGTGTGCCGCGGTCCTCCCCCGAGTGCGTGATGCACTGGAGGGAACCGTTCGTTTGTACGCCACAGAGCGTGTCCCGTCCCGCGGCGATGTGGCTGTAGGTCCCCGCGGGCTTGTACAGGTCCCACGGCTGCTCGCCGAAGCAAGACACCGTGCCGTCGGCCGCGCGGGCACAGCTGAAGGTCCCGCCCGACGTGACCTGGAGGAAACGCGTGAGCGGCGCGCTCGACACCACGCTGGACTTGCCCCAGCACGCGAGCAAGCCGTCGGTGTGCACGCCGCACGTGTGGTTGTCGCCCGCGGAGACGTGGTGAAAGTCCTGGGTGAGCGGTGGCTCGGCCTGCGCGTAGTCGTTCGCTCCCCAGCAGTCCACGGTGGTGTCGCTGTGCTGGGCGCACGCATGGCGGCCGCCCGTGGTGACGTGGGGCTGGAGTGCGGGCAGTCCCGGGAAGCCCGAAGAGCCGCCGGTGCCTGTGCCGCCCGAGCCGCTGGTGCCTGTGCCGCCCGAGCCGCTGGTGCCTGTGCCGCCCGAGCCGCTGGTGCCCGTTCCCCCCGAGCCCGAGCTCGCGCTCGAACCCCCGCTGCCCGCGTCGGCGCCCGAGCCCGTTCCACCACTCCCGGAGCTTGCCGCGGTTCCTCCCGTTCCCGACAAGTTCCCTCCGGACCGGTCGGGTCGATCGTCACCGCCGCAACTGCATGCGAACCAGCCCACGATCAGCCCGAGCCACCAGACCGGCCGCCTTGCCTTTGCCGAGAAGTCGGTCCCGAGAGCCTTTTCCCGCATGGCTTTGGCTTATCTCGCAGCTTGCGACCGGTCAAGCCAGCCTCCGGTTCCGGGCGAGAGAAAGCACGACCCGATCGGCGACGCTCCGTGTGACCTGATGTCGCGACGGCCGGCGCCAAGGAGCCCGATTCTCTTCCGGGTGGATCGTCCGACGTCCGGCCAGCCGGCAGGGTAGCGTCAAAATTCCGCGTCCGTGGCGACTCGACAACGGCGATTCAAACTCACGGCACGGCAAGGCCGGGCGAGCGTCACGACCATGGCACGGCGTTGCCAACCTCGAGGCTAGGCGCGACGTGAAATGCGCTCTAGTTTGCGCCGATGCGATCCTTCAAGACGCGGGCGTGGTGGACCCTGGTCACGCCGCTTGTCTTCCTCTGGACCGGCGAGTCCGCCGCCCAGGAATCGCCCCACGCGCTCGCCAATACCAGTGCAGGGTTCCTCGCGCTCGAAACGGGGGGCACCCTCGTTGCGTACGCCGCCTACAGCATCGCCGCTGGCGACCGGCCTGCGCAGTGTTCCTGGTGCGAACCCACGGGCTTCGATACCGCCGTCCGCGACGCGTTGCGGATGGACAACTCTCGCCCGCCCGCCAGTGTGAGCCACGTGTTGTCCCTCGGCGTCATTCCCTTCGGCGGATTCGCAGCGCTGTTCGTCCCGGCCACGGGCCATGACAAGACCTCCTACGCTCTGGCCGACGGCTGGATCATGCTCAACGTGGCCGTCCTTACTACCGGGTTGACCGAAGGGACCAAGACGCTCGCGGGGCGCCAGCGTCCCGCGTTCCACTACGGCAGGCAGTCCGAGACCGAGTTCTCGGATCGGGAGGGCCAAGCGAACCGCGCCTTCTTCTCGGGAGACACGGCCTGGGCGTTCTCCTTCGCGTCGTCGGCCACCACCCTCGCGTACTTGCGAGGCTACGAGACGGCTCCCTACATCGCCGGCGGAGGCGGCGTGCTCGCGCTCACCACCGGAGTCCTTCGTATCGCTGCGGACATGCACTGGGCCACGGACGTGATGGCCGGCGCTGCGGTCGGGACCGGTGTGGGCATTGCGCTGCCCCTCCTGCTGCACCCGCGGAAAGCCGACGGGCAAGGAGCTCCCGTTTCGGCGACACCCCTCGTCGGCGAAAGCTTGAGAGGTGTCATGTTCTCAGGCACGTTCTGAGTGCACTCCGCATCACGAAGCGCTCTTCAGCATCGCCTCCAGCACGTCCGCGAACCGGTCCGTTGCCCCTGGCCCGTGCTGCAGAAAGAGCGACGGCTCGATCAGCTCGACCTCGATCACGCGGGCCTGCCCGTCGTCTCCGCGCACCACGTCGATGCGTGCGTAGGCCAAGGCGCTGCGTTGGCAAGGCAGCGCGTCGAAGACGCGGTCCGCGAGGGATCGCTCATCTGGCGCAGGTTCGCGCGGATGGACGGCCTCGAGTCGAAACAGTCCCTGCTCGAGACCTGCGCCGACGCGAAGCAGCGGCCCCTTGCGGATCGCGTGGCTGTAGACGCCGCCGAGAAAGATCATTGCCGTCTCCCCGTGGCGGTCGACCCCGCGAAGGTAAGGCTGGATCATGACAGCACGTCCGGAAGCGACGATGCGCCCGACGAGCGCGCCGATGGAGTCCCCATCGTTGCCGGAGAATCGCCCCGTGTCCTTCGAGCCCGCGGAGATCGCGGGCTTGACCACCACGTCTCCCGAGCTCCACGAAGCGTCGATCTCGAGCGCTCGATCCGTCTCGACCCACTGCGTGGGCACGATGGGCACGCCCGCGTGGGAGAGAACCCGGAGGTAACGCTTGTCGAGGTTCCATTGGACCACCGCGATCGGGTTGATCAACCGCGTGCGTTCTGCCGTGCGATCGAGCCACGCTCGGAACTCGTTCCACTTGGCGGGGTAGTTCCAGGTGCTGCGCAGCACGACCGCGTCGAAGGTATCCCAGGGGACCGACGGGTCGTCCCACACGGCGGGAGTCGCGTGGACGCCCCGACGAGCGAGCGCTTGGACCAGGCCGGGCCCGTCCTCGTCGAGCAGCGGCAAGTCGGCGCAGGTGGCGATGGCGATGCGCACCATGGGCGTCAATCCTCGTCTCCCTCGAGGTGGAGCAACACCGGCCGATGATCGGACAGGAGCGTCTCGTACTCCCCCCAATTGCTCATGAGCGAGCGGTCCACGGCGACGGTGCGAGTGAAGGACTTCGCGCGCAGGTACGACGGGAACAGCTCGTTGGTGATGAGCACGTGGTCGATGTGGCTCGCATAGAGGGGATAGGAGCGGACCGCGGCGGGATTCACCGCGATGGGCATGTCCGCGAACAGGTAGAGGCCAGGTCGATCCAGAAACGCCGCGAACACGTTGGAGGCGGGCGGTTCTTCGATCTTGTCGTTGAAGTCCCCCACGACCACGACCCTCGCGTCCGGGAGATGCTCCCGCATGTGCGCCTCGAGTCGCTCGCAGGCACGAAGCCGTCGGACCTCTTCGTCCGACGGGTCCCCGAGCTGGATGATGTCGTCGCCCATGGCTTTGAGGTGTACGTTGACCACGACGAAGTCGACGCCTCGCCAGGTGAGCTCGAGGACCAAGGGTGCGCGCGGGAACGCTAGATGGTCATCGTCCTCGAAAAGCAAGTATCGCTCACGCACCTGGACGGTAGCGGTGTTCCAAAGCATGCCGACGGGGGGGTTGTACGCGCCGCTGGGGTCGAAGAAAGCGGCGACGTCGGCCTCCCACCCGGGCATGGACGCGGCCAGGTCGAAGAGTGCTTGGCCGTCGACGACCTCCTGCACAGCCACGACGTCGGGCTGGATGGCGGCAAGGACCCGAGCGGCTTGCTCCAGGGTCTTGGTGCCGCGCTTTGGGAAGCCCTCGAGGTTCCACGTGAGCACGTCGAAGGCGTCGGAGGTCCCGACGGGGCCGAGGTCTTCCCTGGGCGGTGATGGCGGGGGCGGCGCGGCGTCGCCGGGGTCCTCGACGGTGCTGGCGTCCTGCGCGCAGGCGGTGAGGGCGGCGACGAGACCGAGGAGGCAGCGATACGACAACAAGGTTCTCCAGGCAGGGAGCCTAGCAGCTGAGCGCGGGGCGGGGGCAGCTATCTCATGCTGTCGGCGGCAAGGTTCGGGAAGGGGAGGTCACCCTTTCTTCACGAACGAGCGGGCAAAGTCCTCGAAACGATCCGAGTCGACCATGGCGAGGGCCCCACGACTCGGCATGGCGCCGTCGGCCAGAACGGGGGCGCCCGCCACTTGCCGTGTGCTGCTGAGGAACTCGATCGCCCTGTGAAGCTCGTTGGATAGCCAGCTTCGGGCCTCCGTTCCGATCCGATTGCCACGCATCGCTGCCGCGTAATCGCGGGGCCGCAGCGCCACGACCCAGCCGGACCGGTAAGCGTCGTGGGTCAGAAGCCACGGGGCGCTCTGCACTTGCGGGTTGACCCTTTCGACCACACCGGCGGTGGGGCTGGGCACGGTAAGCTCCCGTCCCGAGAAGCTGACCCGCATGATCGGGTCCCCCTCGCGCACCTTCGTGCCAGGCGCCGGGGTCCAGACCGACTCGATGTTGCCGATCAGTTGGGTCAGCAAGTCGTCCATGCCGAGCTGCAGGCCCCCGTCGGTGGTCATGCGCATCCACGTGTGGTGTTCGGTGAGAAAGACGGACTCGGGCGGGGCGGGCTCGATCAGGGCGGCGGCGGTGTGCGGCGCGGTCTGCTGGACCGAGGACCTTCGAGCGAGGAACAGCTCGATGCTGACGAAGAAGATGATCGAAAGAACGAACAACAGTGCAACCATGATGGGTCTCCCGTGGGTTGTGTTCTGTCGACGAAAGAATGCAAGGACAGGTCCAGTTCCGGAGACGGCGGGTGGACCAGGGAAGTGCCTGTCTTTCAGGGGGAGGTGAAGGAGGGGTGCGGTGAGCGATGATGAAAATCGCCACAGGCCCGGACGGGCGAGGCGCCGCCCCGCGCGGAGAATGCGCAGAAAAGGCTTGATTTCAAGGGACTTTGGCGGCCCGAGCGCCGTGCTGAAAAAGACAACACGGCCGGCGGTCGAAAAGGGGTGAATTCAACACTCGCGTAGCGAGCGTCGAAACGCCTCTCGGGGCATGGGCGGCAAATCCGCTTGATGCGTGGCGAGATGTGATTGGAGAACAGGCGCGCTCTCATGCACGAGATCGAGCGAGGGTGTCTGGACGAGCATCGGAGGAATGAGCGGGTCTGTCGGAGGGTGCTCGCGAGACAGGGCCTCAGCTCAGCTCCTAGTCCCAAACCAAGCACTTCGGGGTGCTGTTTGAGGGAATTTATC
>CAZAWR010000087.1:0-44410 GCA_964488865.1 uncultured Polyangiaceae bacterium
CCCCAGGTTTGGACTTCCACCTCCTGTCTGTTGATCATGCCAGTCGCACCCCAAACGCCTCGCCTTCGGCTCGGATATCCCAAACCCAAGCACGTTCTTTGAACGGTGCTTGACTTGAGGCTAGAAGCCCGGGTCGTCGACGAGCGTGGCGGGCGGTTTGTCGGCGGCGGGCTTGGGCTTGGCTGGTCGCTTCGCGATGTCGGCTTTGTCGGGAGGAGGCGCCTTGGGGGACGATGCGGGTTGGGCGGGAGCCGGGACCTGTGTGGAGGCGCTGGGCTCGACGTCGGAGGCCTGGGGCTTCGGCGTGATCGCTGGTTGTTCCGACCTGACCGTTTCTGGATAGGACAGGGGCGCCCCGGAGCCTGGGCGTGTGTCCGGCATGGGCACAGAGTTCGCCAGCAACGTGCGAGACGTCACGGTTGCGATCCCGGCGCCGAGGCCGAGCAGGGCGATGATGCCGAGGGCCAGGCGAAGGGCCCGCCTTCGCTTCGCGCGTGGGTGCTCGCTCTCGGGTGTGGACGTGACCTGGGTCGGTCGAAAGGACTGAGAGGTGACGCTCTCCCTCTGCCCGGTGACCGCGCAGGGTGAGAACAGGCGCAGCGACGAGGATGGCTCCGAGGGAATGGAGAAGGTCGGGGGAGGTGGAATGCTAGGCAGATCGGTCAAGCTGTCGAGCTGGAGCCTTCGTGACAGCGGAGGTTCCGACAGGCGAGGCATCACGGACTCGAGGGCTGCTTGCAGGGCAAGGGCGGACTGGAATCGCTGGTCGCGGTTCTTGGCCAGGCAGCGCTGGACGATGGTCTCGAGCTCGGTGGGGACGACGGCGCCCCAGGTGGACAAGGGCGGGACGGCCTCCTCCACGATCTTGGCGACGGCTGCGCTGTAGGTGGGTGCTTCGAAGGGAGGTATCCCCGCCAGCATTTCGTACAGAATGACGCCGACGTTCCAGATGTCGCTGCGTGCATCGATGTCCGGCAACGCCTTGGCTTGCTCGTAGCTCATGTACGCGGGAGTTCCGACCACCGCGTCGGCGCCTGTCAGGCCGACCTTCCCCTCGCTTGAGCAGGTTTTGCTGATCCCGAAGTCCAGGAGCTTCACCTGCATCCGGCCGTTCGGCGCGTTGTGCAAGAACACGTTGGCGGGTTTCAGATCCCGATGGACGACGTTGGCCCCGTGCGCGAAGGCCAGCCCTCGGCACAGTTCGACCGCGATGGTCACCGCGTTGCGCGGTGCTAGCCGTCCCAGCTCTTGCACGTAGGCATCGAGCGACATTCCATCGAGCAACTCGAAGACGAGGTACAAGCTTCGGTCGTCCAGCTCTCCGAAGTCGATCACGTCGACGATGTTGGGGTGTCGGAGCCTGCCGAGCACGCGCGCCTCGTCGAGGAAGCGCTCACGAATCTCGGGCCGCTGGGCAAGGTCGACGTTGGGGAACTTGATCGCGACGTTTCGATCGATCCGGGTATGGTGAGCGGCCCACACTTCGCCCATGCCGCCGGCGCCGATGAGGCGCAGCAGGTCATATTTGTCGGCGATGCGAAGCCCCGGTTCCACGATTCGTTGAACCTAGCTCCATGTTACCTACATCGCCACCCTGATTCCGTCCGATTTCGCCTCCGGGGACTCAGAATCCGTCCAATTCGGACAGGAATCCTACTCCGTTTCTTCCCAGCCCACCTCGTCGAGCTTTCGGTAGATGGTTCGGGTGGAAATCCCCAGCAACTGAGCGGCCAGGGACTTGTCGCCCCGGGTGTGGCGCAGCGTCTCGCGGATGAGCCTGCGCTCCACCTCGTCCAGCGAGGTGCCGACGGGAACCGAGAGCACGGTAGGCACGGGGCTCGACGCCTGGGCGATCACGTCGGGCAAGTCTTCCTCGGACAGGACGGTGGCCCTGCACAGGACGACCGCCCGTTCGATCGCATTTTCCAGCTCGCGCACGTTGCCCGGCCAATCGTAGTCCATCAGCGCCTGGACGACCTCCCGGGAGACTTCGAGCCGCACGCGTCCGTTTTTCGCGCAATAGACGCCCAGAAAGTGGTCGACGAGCAGGGGAATGTCCTCCCTGCGGGTGCGCAACGGGGGTGCGGTGATGGCGATGACGTTGAGACGGTAGAACAGGTCTTCCCGGAAGCGACCGGCGGCCACTTCGGCGCGAAGGTCTCGGTTGGTCGCTGCCACGATGCGAACGTCGGCGCGCTGCGTGTCGCCTCCGACCGGCTCGTACTCTCCCTCCTGAAGCACGCGCAGCAGCTTGACCTGCACGGACGCCGAAAGCTCCGCGATCTCGTCGAGGAACAACGTGCCGCCTGCGGCCTTCGCAAACCGTCCCTCCCGTCGCGCGATGGCGCCCGTGAAGGCGCCCTTCTCGTGCCCGAACAGCTCCGCTTCCAGGATCGATTCGGGGATGGCCGCACAGTTGACGGCCACGAACGGTCCGGTCGGTCTCGCGCTCTGGTCGTGAATGAACCGTGCGATCAGCTCCTTTCCGGTCCCGCTTTCCCCCAGCACCAGCACCGTTGCCATCGACGGGGCCGCCTGGGTCGCGATGTCCAACACACGGCGCATCGCGTGGCTGTTGCCCACGATCTCGCGTCGCTGCAGAAGCTTCAGCTCGCGCTTGAGCGTTCGATTCTCCGTCAGCAAGAGCCATCGCTCTGCGGCCTTGCGCAGGCTCTTCACGAGGGTGACGCGCTTGAGCGGCTTCTCGATGAAGTCGTAGGCTCCTTCCCGCATGGCCTGCACGGCGGCTTCCACCGTGCCGTAGGCGGTCATCACGACCACCTCCGTGTCCGGGGAAATCTCCTTCACGGCTCGCAGCAGCTCGATCCCACTGGTGCCCGGCATCATCAGGTCCGTGAGCACCACGTGCACCCGATGACGGCGCGCAAGCTCCAGCGCGGTGCGCGCGTTCGGCGCGGTCAGCGCTCGCATCCCCTCCCGCTGAATGATCTTCTCGATCGACTCGAGATGCGAAGCTTCGTCGTCGACCACCAAAACGGTGGTTGCGTCGGGCCGCACCTCGGCGCCGGGGGCCTGGGAGTCTCGCGGGGGTTCCATGCTTTCGTTCACAGTGTCATCCTGTCAACACGCTGACAATCTGTCCAATTCCCTCTGCGCGTTCGATCTCACGCCTGCTTCTGCCAAGGGAGAAGCCCAGGGCGGCCTTGACAGAAACCGGGGGGCGCGCCATTGAACGCAGCCGGCCGCCTCCGCTGGCGGTTTGAACAGACCATGGACCAGTTCTCTGCTCACCTCGATCGCGGCTGGGACCTCGTGCAAAAAGGCGACACCCGGGGGGCGGAGGCCTCTGCCCGGCAAGCCCTCGAGCTCGACCCCCAGTCCCCCGAAGCCTACAACCTGCTCGGCTACGTCGCTGGCCTCGATGGCGACGCCTACGAGGCTGTGGAGCACTACTGTCAGGCCGTAGCGCTGGACGAGACCTACCTCGAAGCCATGCTCAACGCCGCGGAGGTCTACATCCACCCCCTCGCGCAGTACGACGATGCCATTGGCATGTGTGAGCAAGCTCTGAGCCTTACGGAATCGGACGAAGAGATCATCGACACCCTGCTGCTGATGTTCGACGCGATGCTGGGCAAGGCGGACGTGGCGGCGGCCCGGTCGGTGGTGCTCAGGATTCCGACGGGGCCTTACGACAATCCGAACCACACGTTTCTGGTGGGGCGGGCATTCTACGAGATCGGCGAGGTGGCGCGTGCGGCGCCCCTGATCGAGGAGGCTGCCAGCAAGGACCCGATGCAGGGCGAGGCTTGGTACTACCTCGGGCTCATTCGCGACGAGCGAGGGGACCCGCGCGGCGCGACCGAGGCGTTCCTTCGCGCCCGCGAGGTGGACCTGCGAGAGCCGCCGCTGCCTTGGTCGTCTCCCCGAGAGCTGTTCCAGCAGGCGGTGGTCAAGTCGCTCCTGACCCTTCAGCCCACGTTGCGGGCGTTCGTGGACCAGGCGGAGGTGTTCCTTTCGGAGGTGCCGGGCATCGAGTTGGTGGCCGACGGGGTGGACCCCCGTGCGTTGCTGCTGCTGGATGCCCTGGCCACGCCGGAGTTTCCGGGGCCGCCTTGCGGGCGCATTTTCGTGTACCAACGCAACGTCGAGCGCGTGGCAGGGGCTCCTGACCGGCTGGAAGCGACCATCGTGGAGGCGCTGGAGCGGGAGATCGAGGCGACGTTCCTCGAGTCCACGAGCGAGCCGCCCCCGGCGGCGATGATGAATTGATGGCACGTGCTTGCGGGGGTGCGAGCCGGATCCGACGGGCTCGACCGTAAGGTGAAGGCGGCCTGCTTCGTTTACCCCCCGTGAGCACGGCAACCCTGACCTTCCACCCCTTCTGGAGTCCAGCACCCATTCGGTGGGTCCCAGAAATGCAGCGCCCCGCGCGCCGAGCGGGTAAGGTCGGGCTCGTGACCCTGTCGGACCCGGCGGACCAAACGGACGAGCGACTGCTCGTGGAGCGAGCCAAGGCCGGGGACCGCAAGGCGCTCGGGACCCTTCTGTCCAGCCACGGTCCTCGGCTGTATCGCGCCGTGCTTCTGCCGCGTCTCGGCAACGAAGCCCGCGCCCGCGATGCGCTCAGCGCCACCTACGAGCGGGCCATCCAGCGCCTCCACCAGTACGAGTGGCAGCCCTGTGGCATCTACCCGTGGTTGCGCGTGGTGGCCTTGCGTATCGCGCTCGACATGCTGCGCTCCGGGCGCAGGGAACTGCTCTACGATACCGAGGATGTGAACCGGGAGATCGAGGCCGCCGAGGTCCAGCTCTCGAACGCGATGCCTTCGGTCGAGGCCTTGCACGAGCGCGATGAGCTCGACGCTGCCAGAGCGAAGCTGCGCGACGCCCTCGCGCAGATCAACCCGCGTTACGCCACGGCTATCCGCCTTCGCATTCTGGAGGACCGCCCGCGGGAGGAGGTTGCCAAGCAGATGGGGGTCACGCCGGCCACGTTCGACGTGCTTCTCCATCGTTCGATGGCGTCGTTGAAGAAGGTGATGGGGTCTCGAGGGACGGAAGGATCGGAGCCATGACGGCACACGACGACAGAGCCTGGGACGACCTGACTCCCCCGACACAGGAGGAACTGGAGCAGGCGCGAGCGCTGCGGGAGGCCCTCGAAGGCGAGGGGGAGCACCCGGACGCGGAGCTGCTTCGTTCCCTGCGCTTCGTGCAAGACCCGCCGGAGCTGGACCCTCGCGTGAACGAGTGGCTCGTGCGCAGGGCCGTGCACCGTGCCGTGCCTGCCTCACGCGCAACGTTGTGGGTCGCGAGCGGCGTGGGGGCGGCCCTCGCTTTGGCAGCTGGTGTTGCCCTCGTGCTGTCGACGGGCCCGTGGTCCCCACCGGCGAGCTCACCTGTGGAAGCGAGCTTGATCCCCTCGCGTTCCACCCAGCCCCTGTTCGACGAGCCCTTCGAGCGGCACGGGGGCACGTCGAGTCGGATGGATCGGATCGCGCGGGAGCGAGCTCGGGACTATCGCTCCAACCTGTTCTTGCGCAGGGGGGTGCAGCCATGAGACGCAGAGATTCCCTTGCGTTCGTCGTTGCGGCTGCGTTGTCGTTCGCAACGCTCGTCGGTGTGGGTTGTTCTGAACGGCCCGTACAGCCATGCGTGTGCGAGCAGTCGCCTGCGGTCGACGCTCCACTGATGGCATTCCTCTCGAAGGCCCGGGCGGCGCACCATCAGGCCGACCTTCGCGAGCAAGCCGGTGACGCGAAAGGCGCCGTCGAGGCGCTCGACAAGGTGGTGGATTCGACCGTGGCTCTTGGCGAGCGAGCGGAGGTGCGGGAGGTGCAATCCGACACTTTGGCGCGTCTCTCGGACCTGCGAGGACAGCAAGGCGATCACGATGCGGCGGAACGCGACGTCCGCAAGGGGCTCGAGCTGTCTCCGAAGGGCAGCTACTTCGAAGGCCACCTGTACGAAATGCGAGGGGTCAACGAGGAGCGTCGCGCCAAGGCGAGAGCCGAGGCCGGGGACGAGCCGGGAGCGCAGGCCGCGCGCCGGCAAGCGTTCCAGGCGTTCGAGCGGGCCATCGAGATCCAGGACGGGGTCATTCGCAAGGAGTTGACGGAGGACGCGGGAGAGAGGCGATGAGAGCGCGAGTCATGATCGTCCTGGGTTGTCTCGGCCTCGTGGGGTGTACGCGCGCGGCGATGCCTCCGGCGTCTCCCCCGGGGGCTCACCCCGCGTCCGAGGAGCCCGCGTCGATGGCTCCCGGCGAGATGCAGCGAGCGCCCTCCCAAGATGCAGCGGGTGCGGAGGCAGAGTGCGCCCCGGCTCCCGCGTCGACGACGTCTGTGGGGCCCAGGGGCGAGGCGCGTTACGCACGGCCCCCGTCGTCGGTGGACAAGCCCGACCGGGATGCTTGGCAGCTGCTGGATGACCTGTCGGTGGCGGAGGGAGTGGCGCTGTCCGGTCAGGCGGGGTGCGAACGGGCGTGCCGAGCCCTGCGGTCGATGATCCGATCCGCGGACCGTCTGTGCGCGATGGCCGAGGACGATGCCGAGAAACGGGTTTGCGACGAGGCGCAGCGGCGGGTGCGTTGGGCCAAGGACACCGTGCGGTCGAACTGTCGGCGGTGTGACGACGGCCCAAATTTGGGGACTGACTGACGCGGTTGTCGGTGGCCGCTCGACATGACGGTGGGCGGATGAGTTGGCGCCGGGGGGGCGGTTGGTGCTAGGTGGGCGAGGTGGGAGACCGACGGCTCGGACAGGCGTGGACGCCAGTGCAGCGGTGGAAGAACGAGGTGTTGTTCCGTGCGGCGTTGGCGGGGCTGTGGGGCGCGCGGCGTTTGTCGGACGGTTCGCGCATGGAGGCGGGACGTCGGCTGGGCCGGTTGGGCGCGTGGCTGTGGAGAGGTGGGTTCGACCGTGCGCAGCGTCGGTTGTGCGCTGTGTTTGGGCCGAGGCCGCCGGTGACGGCGTGGGAGGTGTTCGAAACCTTGGGGGGGGACCTGGCGGACACGCTTGCGCTTCTGCACCCTTGCGTTCGGGCGAGCGACCGGATGCCGCTGGCTTCCGAGGTAAAGCCGGTGCTCGACGAGATGCTGGCGCGTGGCCGGGGGGTGATCTTCGTGACCGCCCACCTTGGTCCCATCGACGTGATGGCGGCGTCGGTCGCTGAGCAGGGGTACCGTGTCGCCACGCTGGCGCGGGAGAGCTACGACCCTCGTTTCACGGCCCTGTACGACGCGTTGCGCACGCCCAGGGGAGTGCGAACGATCTATCGGGGGCGGGCGGGCACGGAGACGGCCGTGATCCGTGCGCTGCGAAGTGGCATGCTCGTGGGATTCCCGATGGACCTGGCGGGGCGGGGCATGCGCACGTGCGAGGTAGGCTTCCTGGGCGAGAAAACGCCGATTGCGGCCGGTCCCGCGACGCTGGCGAGACGGCTGGGAGTTCCCGTCGTGGTAGGGTCGCCCGCGCCGACCGACGATGGGCTTCAGGTCACCGTGCAACCGCTGGAGCTACCTGGCGGTGACGAGGTGCTGGCCGTCGGGGCGATGGCGATGGCTCTGGAGCGTCGGATCCGGGCGCTTCCGGCTCACTGGCCCTGGATGCACTCTGCCGTGCGAGGCTCCGAAGAACGCGCAATTGCCCGGTCGTGACGTTTGTCGGTAGACTGAGCTTTCCTTGCTGTCGGAGATGCCGAGCGGACCGTGACGACCCAACCTGCCAGCCAACGCATTCCGCGCCTCGTCCCTGGGTGTGATTTGCGGACCTTGCCTTTGACGCCTCCCGAGGCCTTCGTGCTTTCGCGGATCGACGGGCAGCTCACGGCGCGGGATCTGGCGTCGATGACCGGCATGGACGAAGCGACGCTGGAAGGGACGCTGCATCGTTTGGCGGACCTGGGGGCGGTGACGTGGGAGGGCGGGAAGCCGGTGGCTCGGGTCGAGCCGAAGCGCGATCGACCTCCGGAGCCGCCCCCTCGCCGGATGCGTCAGCCTGCGGTGGAGACGTACCACGCCATGCCGGATCCGGAGCCGGTGAAGGCGTTGGCGCTGTACGACCCTGCGGAGCTGGACGAAGACTGCGAGCTGCCGGAGGAGCGTCGACGCAGCGTGCTCGACACGTTCTATCGGCTCGACGACCTGACGCACTACGAGCTTCTGGACGTGCCGCAGACCGCCTCGAAAAAGGAGATCAAGGACGCCTATTTTCGCCTTGCGTCCGAGTACCACCCGGACCGGTACTTCCGAAAGAACTTGGGGGCGTTCAAGCAGAAGATGGAGCTGGTGTTCGGCCGGATCACGCAGGCGCACGACACGCTGACTCGCAAGCTGACGCGTGATGAATACGACGACTACTTGAAGACGCTGCAGAGCACGCGGCGTATCGAGGAGTCTTTGCAGAGCTCCCGGGCTCCGAGCGTTCCGCCCAAGTCGTCGCCGGCACCTGCGTCTTCGCCCAAGCCGAGGCCCGCGCCAACGCCCGCGCCATCCGACCCGACGCAACGAGCGGACAGTGACCGCGTGGCGCCGGACATCGACGTGCAGGCTGCGTGGGCGCCGCCGCGTGCGCCCACGGCGACGAATGGGGGGCCGGTGGCGACGCAGCGATCGGCTAACGCTCCGGCGACCTTCACGGCGCCGCCGGCCACGCGCGAGAGCATGAGGGCGCGGAGGGAGGCGTTTGCGGCGCGGATTTCGGGGGGAAGGGTGAGCCGGGTTCCGCCACCCCCGTCCACCGAGCCGCCCGTGCGGCAGTCGGTGCCACCGGTGCCACCGGTGTCTGCGGCGCAGGCGGGGGAAGCCTTGCGACGTCACGTGGCGGAGCGCAAGGACGCGGCGCGACGGGCGCAGATCAAGAAGTTCGTCGATGCCGCGCAGCAGGCTCAGGCGCACGGAGATGCGGCGGCGGCGGCCAACGCCTACAGGCTTGCGCTCCAATTGGATCCCGAGGACCCCGACCTGGTGCGAGCTCACGAGCAAGCGCAGGCGTCGGCCAGCTCGCTGCTGGCCGACAGCTACTTGCAGCAGGCTCGGTACGAGGAGCGTGCGGAGCGTTGGCGGGAGGCCGCGCGGTCCTACACGCGGGCGGCCGACGGGATGTTGGAGGACGCGGAGGTCCAGTCAAAGGCGGCGGAAACCATGCTGAAGGCGAACCTCGACATGCGCAAGGCGGCCGAGTATGCCAAGCGTGCGACGGGGCTCAATCCGAAAAACCAGAATTACCACGTAATTCTAGGGAAGATCTACCTCGCGGCGGGACTGCTGCTCAACGGGCGACGGGAGCTAGAGCTGGCAGCCGAACTCGCGCCGAACGATGCTACCATCGCCCGGCTGGTGGAAGCCGTTCGCAAGGGCGGAAGACCGTAGACCGAAAGGGATCCCTGAATGGATCGCGTCATTGGCATCGACCTAGGTACGACCAATTCCTGCGTGGCGATCGTGGACGGTGGCACGCCAACCGTCATTCCGAACCGTGGGGGCTACAAGACGACGCCGTCGATGGTCGCCATCACCGAGGCCGGCAAGCGGCTCGTGGGGCACATCGCGAAGCGGCAGGCCATCACCAACGCGGAGAACACGGTGTCTTCCGCCAAGCGTCTGATCGGGCGCAAGTGGAACTCCTCGCAGGTCAAGAACGCGGTGCTCACGTCGAGCTACCGGATCGTGGAGGGGCCTCACGCGGACGTGCGTATCCAGCTGCGTGACAGCGGCTATTCGGTCTCCGAAGTCAGCGCCATGGTGCTGCAGGAGATGCGGGTCATTGCCGAGGACTTTCTCGGGGAGTCCGTGAGCAAGGCCGTCATCACGGTGCCCGCCTACTTCAACGACAACCAGCGGCAAGCCACGCGTGACGCGGGGCAGATCGCGGGCCTCGACGTCATCCGGATCATCAACGAGCCCACGGCCGCCGCCCTCGCCTACGGTTTCGGCAAGAACCTCGAGAAGCTCGTGGCGGTGTACGACCTTGGCGGAGGAACCTTCGACATCTCGATCCTCGAAATCGGCGCCCACGGTGTTTTCAAGGTGATCGCGACCGCGGGCGACACGTTCCTCGGTGGCGAGGATTTCGACGCGCGCATCATCGACTGGCTCGTGCAGTCCTTCAAGGAGCAGCACGAAATCGACCTGCGCCAGGATCGCATGGCGTTGCAGCGGCTCAAGGATGCAGCAGAGAAGGCGAAGTGCGAGCTGTCTTCGGTCAAGGAAACCGAGATCAACCTTCCCTTCATCATCTCGAGCGGACGCAACGAAGCGCTGCACTTGCAGCAGACCATCTCGCGCGAAACTCTCGAGACGCTTTGCGAGGACCTCGTCGAGCGCACGGTCGAGATTTGCCGTCAGACGATGCTCGACGCGAAGCTCGACAAGGACGAAATCGAGGACGTGATTCTCGTGGGCGGGATGACGCGCATGCCACGTGTGCAGGAGGCGGTGGGGGGCTTCTTCCAGCGCGAGCCATGCAAGGGCGTGCACCCTGACGAGGTGGTGGCCCTGGGGGCGGCGATCCAGGGCGCGGCGCTGGTGGACGACACGCAGGAGATGATCCTGCTGGACGTGACGCCTCATGCGCTCGGCATCATGACGTTCGGCAGTTTGTTCGAGGAGCTCATCCCGCAGAACACGACCGTTCCGACGGCGCGAACCAAGATTTTCACGACCAGCCGGGACAACCAGACGGCGGTGAAGATTCTCGTGATGCAGGGGGAGAGCCAGCGCGCGGAGGAAAACGAGCTGCTCGGGGAGTTCATCCTCACGGGGTTGCGGCGTGCGCCCAAAGGCCAGGTGGAGATCGAAGTGACGTTCGAGATCAACGCCGACGGCATCGTGAGCGTGGCGGCCAAGGACCTGGAGACCGGGCAGAAGCAGTCCATCCAGGTCACGGCCAGCAGCGGTCTGACCAAGGACGAGATCACCAACATGATCGAGACCGCCAAGGAGTACATGGTCGAGCGTCGGTCGAGCGAGGAGTTCGAGGCGGCTCGGCAGGAAGTGGAGACCCTCATCGCGGAGATCGAGCGGCTCTTCCCGCAGGTCGAGGTCGTGGTTGCCGCCAGCGACTTCGGACGCGAGGCGGTCAACAAGGCACGACGCATCCTCAAGGACGCCAAGGCGGCCATCGAGAGTCGTGACTTGGACGGCATCAAGGCGCAGACCGAGGCGCTGTCGCGAACCCACCGGATGTTCAAGGGAGTCGTCACCAAGACGCAGTAGTGAGGATGGCAAGCAAGCCCCAAACCACATCCATCCCGCCGGATACCGGTGCGATCGACACCGACTGGAGCGACGTCTCCTCGGTGCTCGATGCGGATGGCTCTGGCGTTCCCACGGCCGTCCCTCCGGAGCCCTACGAGCGCTACGCAAGGCAAGTCACCAGCCAGGTGACGAGCGCAGAGGCCCGCAAGGCCTTGTCTGCGCCACGGCTTCCTGCCCTCGACGCGTCTGTGCTCGACGAGCTTCTCGAGCAATGCGTCCACGATTCGGGGGAGATGCAAGCCATGGGGCTGGTGGGGCAGCAGCCCTCGGGGCCCTACGCGATCCCCCTCGAGCTGGGGGATGACGGCGAGCCGATTCGCGCGAGCGAGCACCCGACCATTCCGCAACTGGAGCCTCCCCCGGATTCCGGCGTCGAATCGACCGAATCACGACCCACGCCGAAAGCCCCGGCTCCCCAGTCAGGTGAGTGGGGCTCGGAGTCTCCCACGCCCCTGAAGGCGTTTCCGGAGATCCTTCGCGCGTTCCGTCACGCCTCCACGCCAGGTCGGCCTGCGATCCGCAGCGGTGTTCCGGTGCAAGAGTCCGAGCCAGAGACTTACGCAGAGACCTACGCAGAGACCTACGCAGAGACTGACGCGCCGGACGCGGAGCCCGACGTGACCGTCACCGTGGGGGAAGAGGAGTATCTGGAGCTGGACGAGCCCGGCGGGATCAACATGGAGGACTCCCTCGAGATGTCCCTCGACAACGTGCCTCCCCTGCCTTTCGACTTCCCGCCTTCCCCCACGCTGGAGCTGGACCCGAAGCCTCCGCCCAGGTCCGAGCCGCTCGATTCCCTGGAACTGTCGCTCGAGGGCAGCGGGGATGCCCTCGACCTGGTTTCTGCGAGGGCCACGCCTTTCATGCCCGACCCCGGCGATCCGCTCGTCGACCTGAGGGACCGTTACGCCGTGGGTGATTTCACCGGTGCGAACGAGATCGCCGAGTCCATTCTCGCCGAACAGCCGAACAACGCAGAGGCGCTGCGGTTCAGAGAAAGCTGTCGCGACGTCCTCTCGCAGATGTACACGGCGCGACTGGGACCGTCTTCCGGGATTCCGCGGCTCGCCATCCCTGCTGCCGAGTTGCAGTGGCTCAGCCTTGATCACCGCACCGGGTTCCTCCTGTCCTGTGTCGACGGGCGATCGACCATCGAGGAGATTCTCGACGTGTCGGGGATGCCCGCCCTCGACGCGCTTCGCATCCTGTACGCGTTGTTGCAGCAGCAGATCATCCACATCGCCGAGCGTTGATCGGCTCCCCGCGCGACGAGCTGACCATGAAGCAGCCGGCCATCACTCCCGACCAGGTGCGGCACCTTGCGCGCCTTGCCTGCCTTCGACTCGAGGACCACGAGGTGGAGGTGATGGTGAACGACCTGTCGACGATCCTCGACTACATGGCGGTCTTGCGCGACGTGGACGTGGAGGCGTCGCAGGCGGGCTTGGCCGACGCGATGGGGTTGCGCGAGGACGAGGGTCGCGAGGGCCTTTCCCGGGACGAAGCGCTTGGGCAGAGCGGTCGAGCCGCCCAGGATGTTTTCGTGGTGCCGACCTTTCACCGCATCGGTTGACCTCGCCGTCCTGGCGTTCGTAGGTTCGCAGCGTGACCTCCCCGGCCGACATCCTCCAGATGC
This sequence comes from uncultured Polyangiaceae bacterium, assembly GCA_964488865.1. GTDB lineage: Bacteria > Myxococcota_A > Polyangia > Polyangiales > Polyangiaceae > MWCO01. Next base: position 12,858 of record CAZAWR010000087.1, read on the forward strand.
CCGTTCATCGCCTCGCCCTCGCGGTGATCGAAGGCAACCTCACGGCGTACGACGTGGCGTGCGCGTGCCTGGAGCGAACGCGCAGCCATGACCCTGACGTGCGTGCCTTCCTTCACGTCGACGAGGTCTGGGTCGAAAAGCAGGCGTTGGAGCTGGACAGGAGGCGCCGGGAGGGAGGTCGACTGGGGGTTCTCGCGGGAGTTCCGGTGGCGATCAAGGACTCGATTTGCACGGCGGACGCCCCCACGACATGTGCTTCGCGCATTCTCGTGCGCGAAGGAAAAGGCTGGCGCAGCCCCCACGACGCCACGGCGGTTTCTCGGTTGCGCCAGGCCGATGCGATCATCTTCGGCAAGACGAACCTCGACGAGTTCTCCATGGGCTCGTCCACGCAGGACAGCGCTTTCTTCTCCACGCGCAACCCAGCGGCCCCGGAGCATGTGCCAGGGGGATCGTCAGGGGGAAGTGCGGCGGCCGTCGCGGCCAGAATGGTCCCTGCCGCCCTCGGAAGTGACACGGGCGGGTCCATTCGCCAGCCCGCGTCCTTCACTTCCATCGTGGGGATCAAGCCGACCCATGGGCGGGTTTCTCGGTTCGGCCTGGTGGCGTTCGCGTCCAGTCTGGACCAGATCGGTCCCCTCGCGACCGATGTGAAGAGCGCCGCGCGGTTGCTCGACGTGATCGCGGGCTGCGACGAGCGGGATGCCACGTCGAGCCGAGCTCCGGCTCCTGCCGTCGAATCTTGCTGTGACCATGGGGCCGAAGGTCTTCGGGTGGGCGTTCCGGTCGAGTACTTCTCCGAAGGCCTCGACCCTCGCGTGGAGCGATGCGTTCGTGATGCGCTCAGAGGGCTCGAAGCCGCTGGTTGTCGCGTCGAGCCCGTCCGGTTGCCGCACACGCACCTCGCCGTGGCGGCCTACTACGTCCTTGCAACCGCCGAAGCGTCCAGCAACCTCGCGCGATTCGACGGCATCCGGTTCGGCGCGTGCGAAGCTTGCGGCGAAGACGTGGATTCGCTCCGTGCCGCCACCCGTGGCAAGGGGTTTGGCGTGGAAGTGAAGCGTCGCATCATGCTCGGCACCTACGTGTTGTCTGCCGGCTTTCGCGATGCCTACTACGCGCGTGCTCTCGCGGCGCGAGGGCACGTGGCGGCGGACTTCGAGCGGGCGTTCCGATCGGTGGATGCGATCGCGGCGCCCACCTCGCCGGTTCCTCCCTGGCTGCTGGGAGAGAAGCTGGACGGTCCGTTGGCGATGTATCTTGCGGATGCCTGCACGTTGCCAGCGAGCCTGGCGGGCTTGCCAGCGTTGTCCGTGCCTTGCGGCTCGACCCCGGAAGGATTGCCGGTGGGGTTGCAGCTGATCGGGCCGAAGTGGCGCGAGGATGTTCTTTGCCGTATCGCTGGTGCGTGGGAGTGCGTGCGCGATGGCGGCTCCCCTGACCCGGAGGCACGTTGAACCCGAACGCCGATTGTTGGACCCGTCTGTTGCGAGTCGTTCCCGTCCTCTGCTCTGTGGCAGTCGGCATGGGCTGCTCTTCGTGTCGTAAGGAATCGCGCCGAGAACCCGGACAGGCTGTCCCGCCCGCAGCTTCTTTCGAGGTCGCTCCGGGTCGTCTCCAGGCGCCTTGGTCGTGGACGCCCACGGATGCCCGCGAAGTCGCCGTTCCTGCCGGGTGCAAGCTCACCGGACCGCCCCATCGACACCTGCGCGATACCCGCAACCTGTTCTTCTTGGCATCGGCCGGGGACCCGGGGACCCTCGCGGTGGCGTCCGGCGACCCGAGCCCGGGGCACGTCACGGACTTCAGGGGCCTGGTGGGCCTGGGTACGGACGCCCCCGGTTCGGTGCGGGACGTGCCCTGGCTTCACCTGCTCGACCCACCGATCATGGCTTCGTCTGCCAAGGGTTGGATCGCGCTGCTTTCCGAGCACGATGGCCTGGGACCTTCGAATCGAGTCTGGTTGTGGCGGGAAGGCGGCCACCTGGACCTGCTCGCGGAAGGCGACCGTCTCGCCCCGGTCGATGCGAGGTGTGACGCGTCCGGTTGCGTGGTGTTGACGACCCACGCGGGGCAGGTGGCGACGAGGGGAGCGACAGCTTGGGTTGGAGATCCTGGCGCGCCGATCTCGGGCTGGACTCGCGTGGAGATCCCGGCCGAGCACGTGGAGGAAGGTGCTGTGGCGTTGGGCGTGGCGCAGTGGGACGTGGCGTCGCGGTCTGTGCTGGTTGTGTTCGAGGACCCCGAGCATGTGGCCTTTGTGCGTGCGACGGCGGCGACGGTGAAGGGGGAGGGGAAGATCGACCGAGGGCATGTGGTGCTCGATTTCCTTGCGATGCGAGATGGCCCGATGGTGGTGATGACGCGAGGTGAGCCGGATGCGAACGGGTGCGTGGCAGCGGGGGCGCAGGTCGAGATCGCGATGCCGGGCCGGCCGCCGCACACCCTTCCCACACCGGTGCCGCCTTCGTCCGGCTATGTTCGGGTGTTGAACAAGGGCGCATTCATGACCTGGGCGGCCCCCATGCACTGCAGGGTTCCGGAGCGCAAGGTCGTGTACGGCGTGCTGTTGCGGGCCGACGGGGCCCCTGCCTCGAGCACGATGGCCCTGGGCAATGCCGACGGCCACGCGGTGACCACGCGTGGTGATGAAGTTCACGTTTGGCTGAGCGACTCGCAGGGCGTGACTTGGATCCGCGCGAAGTGCGAGCCATGAGGTCGTGAGCCGGCGGCGGGAGCGCAGGCGCCTCGCCCTTGCTCAATACATCTTCTGCGTCGGGACGGACGGCTGTCGTCGTGTGGGGGGCCATCCGGTTGTGATGAGCAGCCCCGCGCTCAGTCCGATGAACACGGCGCGGAGCACGTCATCCCTCGTTGTGTCGACCGAAGTCTGGGCGCGATCGACCATGACCTGCAGGAGCGTGGGCTTGTCCGCCTGTTCGAGGATGTGTTGGTGTCTTCGCTTGAGCCGTAGCGATGCGGTCGTGATCTCGCCGGGGGGGGCGGTTCGAATTTCGCCTTGCATGTACGGACTCAAGATGTGCGAAAGCTCGTCCGCGTCGTACCCTTCCACGACGCCACGCACGAGGGTTTCGATCGGTGCGATCCCGTGGAGGATCGTCTCGTCCTCGGCGCGCACGCTGCGAATGAACTGGAAGCTTCCGGAGCGCCAGCTGACGAGGTCCACGAGCCGATCGTGGGTCTGGGCCACGAGAGCGCGGAACAGTTCGACGGGGCGGAGCACGCCGAGCCCCACGAGTGCGTCGCCGAGGCGGCCGCCGTAGCGGGGGCAGAGCGCGAGGGCCATGTCGATCTCCATCGGCAATGCCTGACCTCGCGCGACCAGCTGCTGTCCCAGCAGCTCGGACTTGTCCGTGGACGTGGCGAACGTGAAGGAGCCTTCGACGAGGAAGAAGCGTTTTCGCCGATTGTTTTGTGCTGCGATCAGCAGGCCCGTCTGCTTGCTCGACACGAGCCAGAAGAGCCGGTGGACGTGGTCCGCGCGATCCATGTCCCATCGCAGGACGGCTTCTTCCGGCGCGCTGGGGGGGGCGGTGAGCGCTGGCGACAGCAGAAGTCGAGCGAGCTCGGGCAGCTCCCGGGCCGGTCGAAACGGCCCCGAGGATCGAGCCACCAGGCTATCCGTGCGCGCCCTTCCTGTCGCAAACAGCTCGACCATGCGCGCGTAGGAGACGGGCCCCCACGTGTCGTCTCCGGACACGACCCGATAGTCTGCCGGCGACACGGGGCCCGAAGGCACTGGCTCGTCAGGTGGCTTGCCCGGGACCGTCGGCGCGGAGGGACGTACGCCTCGCAGGCTTGCGACAGGGGCGACCCCCCGAGGCGTGGCGGAGCGTGGGCGCGCCCCCGGGCTCAGGGACGAGTCGCTCGACTTGGTCGACGGAATCAGGCCCGCATGGGTCAGCCAGGCGACGAGTCGTGGCGCACCAGTATGCGTCCTGCTCTGACGCAGAAAGTCCTCGATCGCGTCGGCGAACTCCGTGGCGTCCGCGTAGCGTTCGTCAGGGTCCTGGGCCAGGGCCTTGCGAACGATCTTGCGCATGTCGACGGGCAGGTGTGCGCTGTGCCGCTCGAACGTGGAAAGGTCCGCGTCTCGAATGCGCATCAGCACGTCGAGCTCGTTGCCGGTCCCGAACAACGGCCGGGCTACGAGCAGCTCTGCCAGCACGATGCCCAAAGTAAACAGATCGCTTCGCGCGTCGATGGCGCGGCCCGTGACCTGTTCCGGCGACATGTACCCGAGCTTGCCCTTGAGCTGGCCTTCCTCCGTGCGACGCTCGAAGTCGTCGGCGCGGGCGATGCCGAAGTCGGAGAGCTTCACGGCTCCGGACCGTGCGAGAAGGATGTTGCCAGGGGACACATCGCGGTGCACGAGGCCCAGAGGGACACCGTTCATGTCCACGGCGGCGTGCGCGTACTCCAGGCCGCGCAGCACGCCCAGCACGATGTGGATGGTCGCATCGAGCGGGACCGTTTCGGACATCGTCGATGCCTTGCGGACCGCCTTGGCGCAGTTGGTCCCGTCCACGAACTCCATGGCCATGTACAGCTCGCCTTCGGCCTCGCCGAAGTCGAAGACCTGCACCAGGTTGGGGTGCGAGAGCTGGGCGCACACGCGCGCCTCGTCCACGAACATCGAAACGAAATCTTGATCCTGAACCAGCTGGGGAAGGATCCGCTTGAGGGCCACCGTCTTCGTGAACCCGTGCGGTCCGTCCCGCCGCGCCAGGTACACTTCCGCCATGCCTCCGGTGGCGAGCGGGCGCACCAGCTCGTAGGGCCCCAGCTTCTGGGGAAAGTGTGCGTCGTTACCGGCCATCGACGGGTTGGGTTGCCTTCGTGTTTCGCCTTGTCGCAGACTTGCCGTCTGACGGCCCGCCCTTCCGGGTTGGGGGTCGTCCCTCGACCCGCAAACGGATCGGTTCCAGCACGATGGCGAAACGACAGGTTCAAGTCAAGAAGGTCCCGGAGGCGGATGCGTCCGGTGGGCAGGTGTCCAAACCGACGGAGCGTGCTCGTGTGGTCGCGCTCACCGGGGCCAACTCCTTCCTCGGCAAGAACCTCATCGGGTTGCTGGAGGAGGACCGACGTGTGGCGCGAATCGTGGCCCTGGACATCCAGCCCCCTTCGACGGCGGGAGCCAAGACCCACTATTACGAAGTGGACTTCTCCCAGGCGACGTCGGAGGAGCGGATGGCGGAGATCTTCTCCGCCGAGCGGGTGCAGACGTTGGTGCACGTGGCCTTTCTGTCGAATCCGACACATGCGACGGCCTGGGCGCACGAGTTCGAATCCGTGGGCACGATGCAGGTGCTTCACGCGGCTCGCCAGGCGCGTGTCTCCAAGCTCGTGCACTGGAGCCAGACCGCCCTGTACGGGGCGCGCCCTGCGAACCCGAACTTCCTGACGGAAGACCGTCTCTTGCTGGGGCCGTCCGACGGCACCTTCTTTCAGGACAAGATCGACGCCGAGCGCGAGGCCGCCCGGTTCGCCAGCCACCCCGACACCACGGTGACGATTCTGCGCACCGCGCCGATTCTCGGGCCCACCATCCGTAGCTTCCTGAGCCGCTTCCTGTCGCGGCGCCTCGTGCCCACCCTGATGGGGTTCGACCCGCTCTGGCAGCTCGTACACGAGGTCGATGCCGTCTCGGCGTTCAAGCTCGCCATCGACAAGGACGTGCCGGGTACCTTCAACATCGTGAGCGACGGTGTCCTGCCCCTGTCGACCGTCATCCGGCTGGCCGGCCGATTGGCCTTGCCCATTCCCCACCCCATCGCCTACCCGCTCGCAAGTGCCCTGTGGCTCGCCCAGCTCACCGAAACCCCCGTCGGTTTCCTCGACTACCTGCGCTACCTGTGCGTCGCCGACGGCCAGCGCGCGGCCGACGAAATGGGGTTTCGACCCACCTACTCGGCTCGCGAGGCCGTGCTGGACTTCGCGTCCGCACAGCATCTGCGCGACGTGCGACTGTTGAATGATGGTGGGAGCTGACCGGGCTCCCGCAACGCAATCGGAGAACGATCGTGGCCCGCACACGCAAGACGGTTCTTGGTGAAAACCCCTTCTCAACGGGGACGAACGCGACGCCCACGCCAGCGCGGGAGGCCGACGCTCCGGTCTCGTCCGGCAAGAGCAAGGGCAAGGCTGCCGTGCGAAAGCCCGTCGCCGCCTCCAAAAAAGAGTCCAAGTCGACCAAGGCTCGACCGATCGCGAAGAAGAGCGAGCCTGCGAAGGCCCCACCCATCGTGCCCACGTTGGAGCCGTTGCCCGCTCCCCAGGACCTTCCTGCTGCCCCCGACCCGGCAGGGACGAAGACGGTGCCCGAGAACACCACCTCAGAGTTACCTCGCCGTCAACACCTGACAGCTCGCATCCGGGAGCTCGAGAGCACGCCAGACGTTCGCACTGCCGATGAGGGTTCCGCTCGCGCAGAGGTCTCGTCGCGACCCGAGGCCGAGGCCGGCAGGTTCGAAGGCGCTCGCGATTTGCTGTCCAGTGACTATTACCTGCGCCAGTGGGGGCGCATCGGCATCCGCAATCGCTCCGAGGACATCGACGACTTCGGTCACGACCGCGAGTACGACTCGCGCCTACAGCCTCTGCTCGACCTCGTCTACGACCGCTACTTCCGGATCGACGTGGACGGGGCGCAGCACGTGCCTGCGGAGGGACGCGCCCTGATCGTTGCGAACCACGCGGGCGCGTTTCCGTACGACGGCATCATGCTCAAGACGGCGATGCGAAGGGCGCTCCCTGCCGCGCGTGACGTGCGCTGGCTTGCGGAGGACCACTGGTTCTACATGCCGTTCCTTGGCTCGTTCCTCAACCGCATGGGGGCGGTGCGCGCCTGCCAGGAAAACGCAGAGCGTCTGCTCCGGCAAGAGCGGCTCGTGGCCGTGTTTCCCGAGGGCGCGAAGGGAACCGGGCGCCTGTACAAGAACCGGCACAAGCTGCAGCGATTCGGTCGTGGCGGTTTCGTCCGGCTCTGCCTGCGAACCCAGACCCCCATCATCCCGTGCGTCATCGTCGGCGCCGAGGAGTCCATGCCCTTGCTGTTCCGCATCGAGTCTCTCGCTCACTTGCTCGGCGTGCCGTACATCCCCATCACGCCCACGTTCCCGTGGCTCGGTCCCCTGGGGGTCGTGCCCGCCCCCACCAAGTGGCAGTTCATTTTCGGGGAGCCCATCCGTTTCGATCGCCATGGCCCCGGGGCTGCCGACGACACCGTACTCGTGGGCCGGCTTACCGAGCGCGTGCGCGCCACCATGCAGGTCATGCTCGACCAGGCTTCCGCCTCGCGTCGCTCCGTGTGGTTCGGCTGATGCACGAGAACCAAGCCGAAATCCACGAGCCCTCTGGCCTGCTGATCATCGACAAGCCGCGTGGTCCCACGAGCCACGACGTGGTCGCGAAGATCCGCCGCACGCTTCGCACCCGCTCCGTAGGCCATGCGGGGACCCTCGACCCCATGGCGACCGGAGTGCTGGTCGTCATGGTCGGACAGTGCACGAAGCTCTCTCGCTTCCTCACGCTCGAGGACAAGGTGTACCGGACGACCGTACTGCTCGGGCAAGGGACGGACACGCTGGATGCCGAGGGCGTTGCCACCGACTCGGCGCCGGTCCCGGCCTCCCTGATCGAGGTTCTCGCGCGAATTGAGCTCGGGCACCTCGATGTGCCGGCGGACAGCGTCCTGGCTGGCGCTCTGGGGGTCGAGCGTGCCAGAACGTCCCAGGTGCCGCCCATGCACTCCGCCATCAAGCAGGACGGCGTGGTGTCCTATGTCAGAGCCCGTCGTGGCGAGCAGGTGGAGCTGCCAACGCGCGAGGTTCGTGTGTTGCGGCTCGACGTGGTGGGGGCGTCGGTGGACCCTCCCACGCTTGAACTCGAGCTCCATGTGACCAAGGGCTACTACGTTCGGTCCCTGGCCCGGGACCTGGGCGGAGCGCTCGGGCTTCCGGCGCATCTGGTCGCGCTGCGGCGAATTCGAAGTGGCTCGTTCGGCTTGGAGGGAGCTGTCGCGCTGGGGGCGGATGCCGTGACCATGCAGTACGCCATGCTCTCGGTCGAGAAAGCGGCGCGGGAGTGTCTTGCTTTCGCCACGCTGACGTCCCCGGGGGCGCTTCGGGCGATTCGCGGCCAGACGCTCGGGGAGGAGGACTTCGACCAGGCCCCCGGAGAGGCTGTGTCGGCGTGGTTTGCGCCGGGAGGAAGGCTCGTTGCCGTGGGGGACCGGTCCAAGGGGCGGCCCACGGTGCTCCGGGCGTTTTTGCATGTCGACGAGATGTGCTAAGAAACCATGGCGATGAGTCCTTGAGATGCGAGGCGAAGACGTAGACGACTCTTCCATGCCTCCAGATCGATACCGGGTGGGGCATCAAGTTCGACGTGGACTTCGTGGAGGTCCGCCCGAATGAGCACAGTAGCGCCATCGAACGAGCCGGTGCCGATCTCCAGTCGGAGCGTGGCGCTGCATCGACCGGGGGCGATGTGCCAAGCCGCCTTGCGCACGAGGGATGGAAGCATCTGCTCGAGGGTCTGCGCCCGCGCCAGCTCCATGCGCTGCTGCATACCAGCGGGGGCTTCCAGCGAGGCACGCTCCCCGATACCGACCGGGACGGCCATCTGCCGAACCAGCGGGTCGAGACACAGGCTCTCTTCCATCGGTGGACGATCCTTCGCGTCGCGGGAGTCGTCCCTTGTACCGTCCCAGCGAGACCGCGTCGGGGTCGCGTTCCCCTTGAGCGTCTCGGCTTGCCCGTGCGACGGCGACGTCATGGCGCTTCGTGGCGGGAGGTCTGGGCGGAGCAGCTCGGAAAACGACGGGTGGGGTGGTTTTCCCCGAACGTGGCGCGACGGCAGAGCGCTTGCGTCGCCCGCGGGGTGGGGGAGAGGTGCGTGGGACTTGCGAAGGGGATTTGGGATCACGAAGGGAGTTCGGACAGCGACAGGAATGGTTGCGAAAAAAATGACGTTGGGGTGTGAGTCGTGAGCTGGGATCAGTTGACCCAAGGGTTTGCCGCGGCGATGGAGGTCCAGACGACGATGGCGGCGCACTGGGCGGGGGCGCTTTCCTCTGCTCTGCTCGGGGCCATCTTTGCCGCGGGCACCGCCACGCTCGTGGGGATGCCCATGACCCGGTTGATGGTCTTGCGAGACGACACGACGGGGGCAGCACGCGATGCGCTGACCCGTTACCTTGCCAACCCCACGCGGGTCCGGTCCCGATGGCTCGTCGGTCGGATCGCGTGCACGGCGCTCACCGCCGTGCTGATCGGCAAGGCCGTGCATTCTCTCAACGAGGCGTGGGCCCTTCCCATCGCGGTCCTCGGCACGCTCGCTACCTACGGATTGCTCACCGAGATATCCACCTCCGTGGCCCGGCGCCGCCCCTCGCGGGCTGCCCCTCTCCTTCTTCGTTTGCTGTACCCCTTCGAGCTCGTGACCATTCCGATCGCCTGGCCGCTGGCGCTCGTCGCGCGTCTCTCCGGCAAGCTCCTACCCCAGCCGGCGGAAGATGCGCGGCTTCGCGAGCACGAGGTAGGCCTTCTGCTCGCCGAAGGACAGCTCGACGGATCCCTCGAGGAAGAGCGCGCCCAGATGCTCAAGAACGTCCTCGAGTTCGAGGACCTGATGGCCGTGGAGGTCATGATCCCGCGCACCAGCGTCACCGCCATCGACGCCGAAACCACGCTGGAGGAAGCGCTGCGGATCATCTCCAGCAACGGTCACTCCCGCTATCCCGTGTTCCGCGACTCGGTCGACAACATCGTTGGCCTGCTGTACGCCAAGGACCTTTTTCGGGTGATGAACGACACGGACCTTCGGTCAGCGAAAGTGGGGGGGCTCACTCGGTCACCGGTCAACTTCGTGCCCGAGACCAAGCCCGTGTCGGTGCTGTTGCGTGAGATGCGAGCCCGACGCCTTCACATGGCGGTGGTGGTGGATGACTACGGTGGTGTAGCCGGCATCGTCACGCTCGAGGACATCATCGAGGAGATCATCGGGGACATCCAGGACGAGCACGACGTCGAAGAGGATCCGATCGTGGAGCTGAGCGATGGAGGGGTGCTCGTGGATGCAGCCGTCCCCATCGATGACCTCGCGGACTTCCTGGGCACCGAGTTTCCGGACGAGGGAGACTTCGTTTCGCTAGGCGGGTGGATCATTCACCGGGCGGGCCGCGTTCCGGAGCCGGGGGCGGAGATCGAAGCATGGGGCATGCGCTTCGTCGTGCGTGAAGCGGACGAGCGGAAGATTTCGAAGGTGGAGATCCACCGCAAGGATGGTCAGACGGTCCCGCCGCGCGCCGAGGTGGAGCCGGTCGCGTCGACGTGACCTCGTAGCACCGAGGACGGTGCATCGGTCAACGGCTTGGCGGGTGGAGGAGTGTGGAGAGGCAGGTCAGCGCTTGCCGCCGACGGTGCTGAGCTCGCGGGAGATGTCTTCTGCGAGCTTGAGCAGTCCGCGCTTCTCTTGATCCGCGGCCACTTGACCGTGGGAGGTACCCGCGATGAGCGCGTCCATGGCCTTGAGCTCTTCTTCGATTCGCTGGCTCAGGCGGGGCGGGAACACCTTGACGACGCCGTCGGGCTCGAGGGGGATCGTGTAGATGGTCGGCTTCTCGCCTTCGCGACGGGGTGCTTGCATGAAGGGCTCGCCCGTCTTGTAGCGCTGGCCCTTCACCACTTCCGAGCCCGTGTTGAGGTTGATCTCGTCCGGCCAGGTCTTCTCGTCGAAGCGGAAGGGCTTGGCGAGGGGCACGAAGGTTCCGACCGCGTTTCCGCTCCGATCCCTTTGCACGAACACGGCGTAGCTGATCTGCGGGGTCTTGCCCTGCTCGATGAGCTCGATGATCGCTGTCTTGCGAGCATCGAAGAGCCGTCGCAGAGCGTCCTTGCGGACCGACAGCTCCTGGGCATCTCGCGCGAAGTCGAACAGGTCGCGCATGAGGCTCGGCTTGAGTCGATGAAGGGCCTTGCCCGCGAGCTCGGCGGCGGAGAAGTCGATCTCGATCGCGACCAGGTCTTTGGAGAAGTTCTCGGGGAACTTCTTCTCTTTGTAGATGCTCTTCGTCCCCTCGGAGACCTTGGCCTGGAGGGTTTCGATGTTGGTTTTGGCCTTGTTGATGGGCTCGATCAGGCTCTGGGCGTCCTGCACGGCGATCGTATCCTGGGCGCCGCGCGCCTGCAGCGAACCGAGTGCTGCACCCACACCCGCGCCGACGAGGCCTGCCAGAACCGCCGCGATCACGATCTTGAGAAAGCCCGCTTTCCGAGCTTGCACCACGTCGTGGCCGATCTCGACCTTGATCTCCTGCGCCTGGGGCGCCATCTCCGAAGCCGACACCGCCGCGAACGGCTCATCCTGGTCGATCCTCGGTCCCGTCGGCTTCTTCGGCTGGGCGGCGAAGGGTGGCGCAGGGATTCCCCCCGAAACGATGCCAGGGGGAGGCGCAATTCCCGCCGCCGGAGGCGGTACCATCCCAGGGGTCGCCGTGGCACCCTTCGAAGCCCTACCGAGACGTGCTTTCAGGTCGATCTTGACTTTCTTATCAGACATCTGCTCTTCGCCGGGGAGTTGCGGAATGGAAACGACGGCTGCACAACCGAGCGCAGAACTTAGCGGGACGGCGCGTGCCCTGTCAACGCATTGGCTCACCCTGTCGACAAGCAGCCGCCCCTCCCATTTTCGCCTTGCCCCCCCTGGCCTTCCCGTCGAATAAACCCGCTCATGCCCCTAGAGCTCACGTCCAAACGAACCGCCTCCTTCGACGGGGCCGAAATCACGTATCAGGTGGCCGGAAACGGAGGCCCCTGGGTGGTGGTGGCCAACGGGCTCGGTGCCGGAACCGCCGCCTGGCGTCACCAGATCGCCTACCTGGGGGACCAGGTGCGGTTCCTCGCCTGGGACTATCGCGGGTTGTTCGTGGACGGGACCGAGGGGACCGAGCCCAGGAAGACGGACCCGGCTGGCCTCGTCGACACCCATGTTCGAGACTTGCAGGCGGTGCTGCAGGCCGAGGACGTCCAAGGGGGTGTGTGGATGGGCTGGAGCTTCGGCGCCCAGGTCCTGCTCGAGGCCTTCCGACGACGCGGGCCGCGGCCCGACCAGATCGTGCTGCTCAACCCCTGCTACGGGCGACGACCGCAGGACCCCAGTGGGATGCGGCGATTGTTGCCCCATGCCATGGGCGTTTTCGAGTGGTCCCCCGAGGTCGTCGAGCGGCTGGTTCGACGCGCCAGTTCCTGGCCCGAGACGGCGTCGTGGCTCAAGCGCCTCGGGTTCGTGGCCTCCGCCATCGACGAGGACGAACTCGCGGAGATCGTGCGACATTTCCGATCCGTCGATACCCCTGCCTTCCTCCAATTTTTGCGCGCCGCCGCTTCGCACCGGGTCGACGGCATCCTCGGGGGCATCGACGTTCCGACGCTCGTGATCTTGGGGGAGCGGGACTGGGTGACCCCGCGTTCCAATGCAGAGCCCCTGGCGCGCCAGATCCCGAACGTGGAGCTGTTTGTGGTGCGCAACGGCACGCACTTCGTGCTGCTGGAGTTCCCGGAGCTCATCAACCTACGGGTGGAGAAGTTCTTGCGGGAGCACGCGAGCTAGACCCAAATCAATCGCCGCGCTCGCCGCGGCTCACCCCAGAAGGCTCGCTTTCGGCTCGGGTAGCCCACACCCAAGCAAGTTTTTCGAACCGTGCTTGGTGTGGGGTTAGAGCGGACTGTTTGTCTCACAGTTGCACACCTGGAGCTACATGCGCTAGACTTAGGGCTTGGAGGTACTCGCCGATGGAACGACGCTCCTCGAAACGACCCCGGGTCGACCTCATGATCAACAAGTACATCGACGGATACCCGTACGCTTGCCGTGCGGTCGACATCTCGAAGGGAGGGGTCTTGCTAGAGAGGATTCATGAGCCCAAGCACGATCGCACCTTCTACCCGGTCGAGATCGCGGTTCCGGGGGTGAAGGACCGGATCTGGGCGTGGACCCGTCAGGTTCGTGCGTCGGGGCGGAGGCAGGCGTTGCGCTTTGTGTCCATGGACCCGTTCGATCAGATCCTGCTCGACCAGTACGTGGACCAGAAGTCTCGGTGATGGTGCGCTGGTTCGTGGGGTTGGTGGCCCTTGCGGGGCTGGGGCTTGGTTGCGCCCGGGATGGGGGGGCGGCCCTTTGTGAGAGCGATCGTCGCGATGCGCAGGCGGTGCTTGCGAAGGACCGGCGCGTGGCCGGGGTGCTTCACGAGGCAGACGTGATCGCGTTGGCAGGCCGTCCGCTGGACGCGGCGGGGCAGATCGAGAAGGACGCGCGTGGGCTCATGGGCGAAGCGGTGTCAGGGGCTCGAGCCTTGGCCCCTCGAACGCGGTGGGGGGAGGCGCGCGCCAAGGAGCTCGTGGCGTTGACCGAGCAGCGTCGGGGTTTGATCGACTCCTATGCCGCCGCCCTGCGATCGGAGGACCTGGGTCGGGTTCTCGAGCAGATGGAGAAGCAGCGGGACCTCGAGAAGAGGGCGGTCGAGGTGGAGAACAGCCTTCGGGCTTCGCCCGATCTCGCCTCGGGACTGTGCAACAAGCCGTAGCGTCGAGTCAGAAAATCGATCCACCGATCGGTTCGCGCTACATTGACGGCGTGGACATGCACGCCTGGGTGGACGCCTATCTGGATCACCTCCGAATCGAGCGTGCTCTCGCGCGAAACACGGTCGAGTCCTACTCCCGCGACCTCGCGAAGCTTCTCGACCTCGCGGAGCGCGAGGGGATCACGTCGCCGGACCGCATCGACGTGCCCTTCGTGTCGCTTCACTTGGTGGATCTCGGGGAGCGGGGGCTCGGAGCGCGGTCTGCGGTGAGGCATCTTTCCGCGGTCCGCGGCTTCTGTCGGTTCCTGGTGCGGGAGCGAGCGTTGCCGTCGGACCCGTGCGTGCTGATCGATCGGCCTCGCACGCGTCGGAAGCTTCCCACGTGGCTCGACGAGGAAGAGGTGGACCGGTTGCTGGACGCGCCGGAGGAGGCGACGATGCGGGGGCTGCGCGACCGGGCGATGCTCCGACTGATGTATGCGGCGGGTCTGCGCGTGAGCGAGTTGGTGGGGTTGCGGGTGGGGGCGGTCGACTTTCGCGCCGGCGTGGTCAAGGTGACGGGAAAGGGGGGCAAGGCTCGCCTGGTCCCGGTGGGAGAGATCGCGCTCGACGCCGTACAGAAGTATTTCGAAGAGGGGCGGCCGCAGCAGGCAACCGAGCACGACACGGTGTTGTTCCTGTCCCCGCGGGGCGGCGCGTTGACTCGCCAAGGGTTCTGGAAGCTCGTGGTGCGCTACGCGAGGGGAGTCGGCATCACCAAGCCGATCTCTCCTCACAAGCTTCGCCATTCCTTCGCGACGCATCTGTTGCGTCATGGGGCGGACCTGCGCGCGGTGCAGGCGATGCTGGGCCACGCGGACATCGGCACCACCGAGATCTACACCCACGTGACCGACGATCACGTGCGTCGCGTGCATCGCGAGTCCCACCCGCGTGCGCGATGAATACTGTGGCATCTTGCCCGATGCGCAGGCGTGGTTCTTCCCGCATACTGGCGGTTGTGGATGTTGGGCCTTTCGAGTTGACCGAGCCGATCACGGGGGAGACGCCTGTGGTGGTGGAGGTGCCTCACGCGAGCGTTCGCCTCGACCCGGCATCCATGGCCTTGTGTCTGGCGCCCGTGCGGGAGGTCGCTGCCGATGCGGACCTGTACGTGGACGAGTTGATGGCGGATGCGCCGCTCGAGGGGGCTTCGCTGATCGTGTCGCGGTGGAGTCGGTATGTGGTCGACTTGAACCGCGACGAGGACGACGTGGATGAGCGGGCTGTGGAAGGAGGCACGTCGAAGACTCGTCCTTGGGGGCTCTTGTGGTGCGAGACCACGAGTGGCGTGGAGGCGTTGCGAGGTCCCGTGTCCCGGGACGAGCTGACGCGCCGTCTCGACTGGCTGTACCGGCCGTACCATGCGGCGCTCGACGCGTTGGTGAAGCGCAAGAAGCAGCGATTCGGTCGGGTGGTCGTGCTCAGTGCGCACTCGATGCCTAGCCTTGGGGTGGCCGCGGACGTGGTGATGGGGACGCTGCGCGGGACGGCGGCTGCCTGGGGGTTGGTCGACCTGGTGGAGCAGGAAGCGCGGTCCTTCGGTTGGTGTGTGGCCCGTGACGACCCGTACGCGGGGGGGGCGACGACACGGCGCCATGGCAACCCTCAGGGCGCCACCCATGCGATCCAGATTGAGCTCGCCCGGCGCCTCTACATGGACGAGGAAACGCTCGGCAAGCGGGCCGACGGGTTCTCGCTCGCGCGCTCTTTCTGCCGGAGACTGGTAGCCAAGGTTGGTGCAGCCGCGCTAGGCTGACCGCCATGCATTGCCCCTCGGCGGAACAGACATGGTGACGGAGCCGTCACCTACGTCGTCACCGCGCCCCGAGGCGAAGGGGCGTGAGAGCGAGGCGCGCCGTGTGGTGACGCCCGCGCCCGTGCTGGCATCCGAGATTTTGCGGGAGGACGTCGCGCCCCTGGCCCCGTGGAGCAAGGAGTTCCGCGCGTGGGACGTCGCGTTTGCCTTGGCCGTCGTGGCGCTCGGGGTGGGGGCCCATGTGCACCTCATCGTGCCGACGACAGGGGGGCCGTGGCTCGAATACGCGTTGGGGGCCGTGCTTCTGGTGCTGGCGCTGCCGCGCTCGTACCTGGCTCGGGGGATTGCCTCGATGATCCTTGGGTTGCTCGTGGCCGCCCTCGGGCTCGCCAAGGTGGGGCCGCTCGGGAACTGGGTGCCGGCGGAGGGGTCGACGATCTCGTCGGTCCTGCACTTCGTTGCCATGATGGCACTGCCCGCAGCGCTGCTTTTCAGGAACCGATACCCGGCCTATGTCGGAGCCAGGGTGACCTTGCTCGTGGCCTACGTCGTCACGATCCCCGCTGTGGTGTACGCGGTCCTGGCTGTGGTGCAGGGCCCTCTTGCCGCGAGCATCGCCGCGGGGGTGACGCTCGCCGTGATCGCGGTGTCCCTGGTGGGGTTCTTGGGGGAGGGAACCACGGGGTTTTCCACGCTCCTTGCGGTGCTTGTGATCGTGGCGTTCGGCGCCGAGCGGATGGCCCGGCCCCTGTGGGCCCAGGGGTGGGAAGGTTCCCAGGTCGACTTGCGCGCCGGCCTTTCACTCATGATCGCCGCAGGACTCGCGAGCAAGGGCCTGTTCGCGTTGCTCGCGTCCGCCTTCGCCGCCGATGCCAGGCGCGTGGATGTCATGCGCGTGCGGCAGCCGTCGTTGAACCGGGCGAGCGGGACCGACCTGTGACGCATCGCGTTATGGGCGAGACGGTTGGCGTTGACGTTGGCAGGATGGGGGATTTGCAACTTGCTGGACGTTGGCTCGATTTTGGTTCAGCTTGGCGGAGAACCGTTCGGCCGGGTGGCCCCCCTGGGGTTCCGTCGGGCCCGGAGCGAAGTGAACGAAGAGAAGTGAAGTACGGACGAGGCCGTAGGCCTCGCCACAGGTTCGGAGGTCGGTTTCATGCCACGAAGTACCCGCAAGATCGCGATCGCTTGTGCCCTGGCTTCGTTGATGCTCGTGTCGTGCAAGAAGCAGCCGCCGAAAGAGCCTGAGCCCGAGCCGGACCCCTTCGCGAACGTCAGCGAGCCCGAGCCCCCCCCGGCTCCGCCCAAGCCCAAGTGCGAGTCCTTCGACGAGGCGTGCAAGGCCGAAGCGGAGACGTGGCTGGACGTAGGGGAAGGGGCGCAGTTCCGTCCGCCCGAAGGGTGGTTGTACGCCAAGCTCGAGGGCGTGTCGGTGGCAAAGTCGGGGGGTGACGCGGGGATCGCCTACCGCATCGTGTCGTCTCCGCTGGACCCCAAGAAGGACCCGGGCGGTGTGATTGACGCGATCAAGCCCGTGTTCGCGTCGATGGCGGTCGAGGTGGGGGATGCCGCGATCAAGAAAGCGCTGAAGAAGGACGGCGTGGTGGACGACAAGGGTTCCCTCTCGCTCAGCACGTGGCAACTCGAGGGCAAGGTGGACGGCGCGAAGGGCGTGGTCATCCTCGTGGTTTCCTCGCTCGGTTCGGGTGAGGGGCTGGTGGGCGCGGTGGCGCTCAAGGAAGCGGCGGTGCAAGAGCACCTCGAGGCCGTGCAGGGGTCTTATCGATCGGTGAGGAGCAGCCAGTGACAGGACAACAGGGCCGGCTGAGCCCGGGCCATCAGGTGGCGGGTCGCTACCAGGTGGCGCGGCTCATCGGTGCCGGCGAAGTAGGTGAGGTCTACGACGTCCGTGACGTGACCACGGGCTATGCGTATGCCCTCAAGCTGTTGCGGCCCGAAATGACGCAGAGCCCGGATGCGTGGGCTGCGTTGTGTGGCGATGCCCAGCGGGCGGCGGCCCTGGAATCCGACTCGGTTGCCAAGGCCTACGAGTTCCAGACGGAGCCCACGCTCAACGCCCCGTATGTGCTCGGAGAGTACGTCACCTTCCCGTCTTTGCACACGATCGTGTCCGAGCAGGGGCCCATGGGGCTTGCGGAGCTCGACGCGATCCTGCGCCTCGTAGCGCAGTCGATCGACCTGGCCCATCGCAACGGGCTGGTGCATCGCGCCCTCAAGCCGCAGAACATCTTTGCCAATCCCGTCGATGCACGGACGTGGCAGGTGCGCATCACGGACTTCGGCATGGGGGCGGCGCGAGCGTATTCGCCTCCCCCTCCAGGATGGACGGCGACGCCGGGGTGGTTGTCGGCGGAGCAAGCGGACCCGTCCACGGCGCCGTCGCCGGCGATGGATGTGTACGCTCTCGGCTTGGTGGCGTTCTACGCCCTCACGGGCCGATCGCCCTTCCTTGCATGCCGATCGAACCCGCCCGATTTGAACATGCTCTGGGCGGAGATGACGGCTCCCTTGCCTGCTGCTTCCCAGCGGGCGCGGGAGCTGGGCGCCATCCTCTCGCCCACGCTCGACTCGTGGTTCTCCAAGGCCCTCGCGGTCAGTCCCTCCCAACGGTTTTCGAGCGCAGGAGAGATGAGCCAGGCGCTGTTCGCGCTCGTGGGATCGTCGCAGCACGTGCCGACCATGCGACCCGCCTCCGGCATTGCCCCAGGGCCGGCCGCGCCCGTGCCCGAGCCTCCTCCCGCGCCCGTGATCCAGGACATGCAGCCTTACGGCGCGCAAGGGTACGGGGCCCAAGGCTATCCGCAAGGCTATCAGGGGCAAGGCTATGAAGGCTATGCCCAGGCGCCCGCGGAGGACATCAACGGCGCCCCCATGCCGCCGCTGCCAACCGCTGCCCCTGCGGCCGCCTCCTTGCCCGACACCGAGGAGATCGTTCCCAGGAAGTCCTCCGCCAAGATCCTGATCCCTATCGCGATCGGTGGCGCTCTCGCCTTCGTGGCCGTGCTCGGGCTCGGTGCGTGGTTTCTCTTCAGCGGGGACGACACCTCGGATGTCCCCGCGTCGGGCACGTCGGCCGCGCCTCCCGCGTCCACTCCCCCGTCGGTCGTTCCCGAAGCCGCCCCTCCCGCGCCCGATACAGCCGTGGCGGCCACGCCGGATGCAGCCCCCGAGGAGAAGCCCAAGGATGCGCTCATTACCTTCTCCTGCACGCCCGAGTGCGAAGAGGTGTGGTGCGACAACAAGAAGGTGGACGACCCCAAGGAAGGGGTACGCCTCGCCGACGGTCGCCACACCTGCCTCGGCAAGACCAGGGGATACAACCCCGCGAAGGACTCCTTCTCCGTCAAAGCGGGCGAGGACATGAAGCGCGAGCTCACGCTGAACAAGGTCGTGTACGCGGCTCCTCCCCGCACCGGACCCGCCCCCGCCAAGACGTGCGGGACGCTTCTCAACCCCTGCAAGTAGTTCTCCCGAAACCCCGGACGAGGTCGACATGACGGACTGGCAGGCGCTTCGCCGGCAGTTTCCGGTCACGGAGCATCACATCTACATGAACCATGCGGCCGTGGCTCCCTTGCCCCAGGCCTGCGTGGACGGCATGCAAACGTACTTGCGGGAGCTCGCCTCCCATGGCGCCGCCAGGTACCCCGCCCCCATCGCCAACGTCCTCACCGACGTGCGATCTCTCGGCGCGCGGCTCCTGGGCACAAGCCCCGCGCAGGTCTTCGTGGTCCGGTCCACCACCCAGGGGCTCGGCCTGTGCGTGACCGGCTTGCCGTGGAAGCCCGGAGACAACGTCGTGCTCGCGGACAAAGAGTTCCCAGCGAACGTTCGTCCCTGGATGCCACTGGCTCGACGCGGCGTGGAGATCCGTCGCGTGCCTCAGCGTGATGGCCGCATCGATCTTCAGGACCTGCGTGAGCGCGTGGATGGGCGCACCCGGGTCGTCTCCCTCAGCTTCGTGCAGTTCCTCTCGGGCTTCCGTCTGGACCTCGAGGCGGTGGCGTCCCTGTGCAAGCAACACGACGCACTCTTCGTCGTGGACGGCATCCAGGGGGTGGGCGTGTTCCCGATCGAGGTGGACAAGCAAGGCGTCGACTTCCTGTCCGCGGACGGACACAAGTGGATGCTCGGACCCGAGGGCGTGGGCATCGGGTACGCGTCGGCGCGCGCGCTGGAACGGATGGTCCCTGCGGTGGAGGGGTGGCTGTCTGTCGAGCGACCGTTCGACTTCTTCGACCTCGATCAGCCCTTGAAGAAGACGGCGGCGCGCTTTGAGGAAGGGGCGCACAACGTGGCGGGGTTGTACGGGTTCGTCGAGAGCCTCCGCCTGCTCGAGACCTACGGTACCGACGCGGTCGCCCAACGGATTCTGGAGCTCACGGACTTGCTGGCCGATGGGCTGCGTGCCCGAGGATGGGACGTGCTCTCCCCGCGCGATCGCCCTGGCGAGAAGTCCGGCATCGTGCTTTGCGCTCGCGATGGCGTTACCCCCGACCGGCTCGAACGTCGGCTTGCCGAGGCGGCCGTGGTGGCTTCGATCCGTGGGGGAGCGTTGCGACTCTCTCCGCATGCCTACAACACGCCAGACGAGATCTCCCAGGTGCTCGACGTTCTCGCGGGGGCGTGAACGGCCATTTCGGAGTTAATGTAGGACAAGGTAAACAAATGACTTGCGCGACGGCGTTTCTGAGGTAGGTGGGACGGGGTTCGAGGCACCCCACCTCCGAGGAATCGGAAGGAGTCTCCCATGCGCTGTTCCCTTGCTTGCGTCGTTCTCCCGCTGCTTGCCCTTTCGGGTTGCCTAGCGCAGCCGATCGACGACGACGGCGAGGACACGATGATGACCGAAGAGGGGATCATCGCGACCCTGGGTACTGCCGGCATCGACACGTCCAAGACGACGCACCTGATCGTCATCGGCTACTCGCACGGGCAGGGCACGCAGTTCGCTTTGGCGGCGATGGCCCATGCTCGACGCTACCGAGCGCTGTACCCGGATCACCAGATCGTCTTCTTTGGGGCCATCGAGTCGGGTGGCGGACGGACGGACACGCAGGTGCTCGGGGGACTCGGGGCCAAGGTCATCTCGGACGACCCGGACGAGAAGTTCTACGACGACGTGCTGGTCAAGCGAATGAAGGCGTTCAAGGCCCTGGCCTCGTTCGATTTCTACGGCCATTCCTCCCCGTGGAATCTCGGGGTCGAGGCCACGGGATCGCGACTCGGGACGTTCTCGAGTGTCGATTTGACGGCCGTTCGCAACAGCTTCACGTCCGACGCTTACGCTACGTTGAATGGCTGCAATGCGGGTCGCGTGCTGGCCCCGGTGCTGTCCGAGGCCTGGCAGATTCCGGTGTCGGGGGCGCTGACGGGCTCGAACTTCCAGGCCCTGCACAGCGATGGCAGGTGGTACGTCGCCGACCCGGGGCGCGCTCCGAGCACGGCCTGGGCGAGCACGAACGGCAAGTCCTTCTCGACACCCGTGGCTTGCTCGCAGGGTGCTTGCCTGCGATTGAAGCCCGAGAACGCGCCCTATCACGGCTACTGGGGCGACTTCGAAGGCGGTCTCGGCCACTATCAGTTCTTCTGCAACCACGCGAGCGCCGCCAGCGACTGCGGCCGTCGCATGGCCCTGAGCCTTGTTGCGTCGGTGTCGGTCGAGCCGCTCTCGGCGACCTCCTCGCGTGAAGCGTTCGAGCGCGTGGTGCTCGACTGGCTCTGTCCGAACGATGCGACCTCTGTGCGGTTCGAGGCGTGCAGAACCGGGTTGCGAGAAGCAGCCCTCAGCTCGCATGGGTTCTCCTCCTTCCGGGGCAAGCCGCTCGAGTGCACCGATGCTGGCTGCGTGGACGGCATGACATGCGAGACCGACACCTACGGGTCTCCCAAGCCCGGAACCTGCTCGGACGATGTCGTCCCGGCGTCCGAGCCGATGGCGCAGGTGCGCGAATACCAGCGCTACATGGCTGGATTCGACGCGCTGCAGAGCGGGCCAGCGGATCCTGCCCTACCCACGTCGGGGCCCATCGACGAGGGAACGCTGGCGTCGTGGCCGCAGTTCGAAGTGGTCACGGGGGCTCTGAATTGCCGTCAGACGGCGTACACCGGGGCTGTGGTTCACGTCTTCCAGCAGGGCGATCCCCTTACGGCGCAAGCCTCGACGGGCGCCCAACCTCGCGTGGTATCGGACTCGCGCGGCAAGCCTTGGCTTCTTGTGCGTGGCGAGGCCGCGACGAGCGCGTGCTACGTGTCGGCGTCGTACGAGTACATCCGGCCGGCGGGATGAGCACTGAGCAGTGCGCTGTGAGCCGTGAGCTCGGGAGGTAGGCTCACGGGTCTGCGGGGTCTTGCGTCGGCTTCGTGGAAGGGGAACTCGCCTCGTGCGGGGGATCGGGGATCGGGGGTTGCTGCGCGGGCGGTGGCGTGGGCTCCAGCGTGCTTCGTTCCGGTTCGTCCTCGTGTGCGGGTTGCGACATGGGCTCGCGGGTTTCCTGCGGGGCGGTCTTCGGCGCGGAGGGGGCAGGCTTGGGCCGCGGGGTGCGCAAGCGCTGGATCCAGCGCACGGAAGGTGGGGAGATGGTCTTTCTGGTCCCCTCGATCTGCAGGTTCACTTCCGAGCCCAGGAGTACGAGGAAGCTGCTGACCCAGAGCCAGAGCATGAGCAAGGCGACGGCCGCGAGGCTTCCGTAGAAGATCGGGAACCGGCCGATCGTGCGGACGTAAATGGAGAAGCCCCACGAGACGGCCACCCAGGAGAGGCCCGTCACGAGGGCGCCCGGCCACACCTGCTTGCGAATGGCGGGAACGGAGTTCATCGATGCGAGGCGGAAGAAGGCGGCGGACCCGAGGATGGCCACCGCGCCGCTCGTGGGAAGGGCGCCGTAGCGCACGACTTGCATCCAGCCGGCTTCGACGTACCCGCCACGGATGACGTTCTGCCAGGTCGGCGAGGCGAGGACGAGCAGCGTGGTGGAGCCGGTCACTGCGAGCAGCAAGGCGACAACGAACGCGAGGGCGAGCGCGCGGTTGCGGAACCAGCCACGAGCGCGACCCGCCTGGGCCGTCTGGATGGCAACGATCGCGGTGTGTATGCCGCCCGACGCGAGCCACAGAAACCCCAACAAGCTCAGGGGAGCGACCGCTTCCGTGCTCCCTACCAGGCGGTGCATTTGCTCGTCGACCAGCCCGAGGGCGGGTTCGGGCGTGACAGAAATGACAGAGGCGACGATGGATTGTCGGATCTCTGCGCCTGCGAAGCTCGTCAACGCCCAGCCGAGGATCGCGGCGAGCGGGATGAGGCCGAGGAACAGCCAGAAGGCCATGGCGCTCGCCTGGTGGACGGCGCCGTGCTGTTCGAGCGCGAGCACGATGGATACCAACCGACGACGCAGTCGGTTGAAGAGCTCGAGGAACCGTGCGGACGAGAGCACCACACCCACCTGTACACTTCCTTGAGCCGGGGCCCAAGGGGCATGGCTCCCACCCAGATCCGGAGCCATCGGAGTTGGTTCCGGATTCCGCAGAGAGCCGCAGATGGTTTCGTTGGTTGTGCGGATGCGAGTGTGCCGACGGGGCTACTGGCAGGAAGCGGTGCGCAGCGGAAGGTGAATGTCCACGGTCTCGCCCGTGCGGACCGCACCGTCGGCGTCCCGCCACTGGAACGTGGCGCGTTCTCGCTCACAGTTGCCACGAGCATCGCACCGCGGTTCGACCCGATAGTCGAGTGAGATGCTGAGCAGACCAACGTCTGCCACGCCGCGAAGCTCCCCGGGATTGCTCACCCCGTCACCGTCTTCGTCACGCCACACCATCAGCTGGCCCCAAGCAGCATCGTTCGTGTCCACGACGCCGTCGGCGTTGTCATCGAGCGCCGCAAGCGCTTCGAAGCCATGGCTGGCGGTGCGCCCCGCGGACAGCGGCGATGCGGACCCGAACAGCTCCGAGCCATCGTCGATGCGACCATTGCTGTTTCGATCCATGACCAACCAAGGCGTGGCCGAGGACGGCCAGTCGGTCCTCGCATGCACCCCGTCCGCGGTGAGCGAGAACCCGTGCTCTGCGGACTGGAAGGACACGGGGCGACCGTCGAACACGAGGACGAGGGGGGTCGAGCACGTCCATGTGTTGCCTGCGGAGTCCGTGCAAGCCCAGTCGAACCTGCCGTTGTTGTGGTTGATCGCGGAGACGGTCCCGTCGCACTGGGTGGCGACCCAGTTGTACGTGAACCACTCCCAGTAGTCGTAGGTCCCCCAGTAGTTCGCCATGGCGGGGTCACGCCGGTGGCACCAAGCATAGAGATAATCTTGGCTGCAACCCGCGGGGTTGGTGGCCATGCAGGAGCCGAAGTCGCCCGAGCCGTCGAAGGTGTTGCAGTGGTGTCCGATGGTCTCCTCGCACGTGTACCCGCCGGTGCCGCCGCCAGAGCCGCCTGTGCCGGTGCCGCCAGAGCCGCCTGTGCCGGTCCCGCCAGAGCCGCCTGTGCCGGTCCCGCCAGAGCCGCCTGTGCCCGTGCCACCGCTGCCGCCGAAGCCCGTTTCGCTGCCGCCGCCGCCACTGCTCCCACCGGACCCGCCATTACCGGTGCCGCCGCTGCCGCCAAAACTGTCGTCGCCGCCGCTGCCGCCAGAACTGTCGTCGCCGCCGCTGCCGCCGAAGCCCGTTTCGCTGCCGCCGCTGCCACCGCAGGAGAACCCGCCGCCGCTTCCACCGAAGCCTGAGCCGCCGCTTCCGCCGACGCCTGAGCCACCGCTTCCGCCGAAGCCGGTCTCATTGCCACCGTTTCCGCCAACGCCCGATCCGCCGGAGCCGCCGACGCCTGAGCCACCGCTGCCGCCGAAGCCGGTCTCGTTGCCACCGTTTCCGCCCACGCCTGAGCCACCGCTTCCGCCGACGCCTGAGCCACCGCTTCCGCCGAAGCCGGTCTCGCTGCCACTACTGCCGCCGACGCCTGAGCCACCGCTGCCGCCGAAGCCGGTCTCGTTGCCACTGCTGCCGCCGACGCCTGAGCCACCGCTGCCGCCCATGCCGTTCTCGGAGCCGCCGTTGCCACCCATACCGTTCTCGGACCCGCCGCTGCCGCCCATGCCCGTCTCGCTGCCGCCCATGCCGGTCTCTTTGCCGGCGGTGCCGTTGCTGGCGGGACTGACCTGCTCGCATGCGCCCAGGGTGTCGCCCTGCGCCAAGCGGGCGTCGATCTCCGAGCAGTGGACGCACACGGATTGCTGCGCACCCTCTTCGGACACTTGGCACATGGCCACCCACTCCTGGGTGGTCTGGCTGGTGTAGTCCACTTCCGTTTGGTTCTCCGTTCCACACGCCGTGACGGGAGCGAGCGCGAGGAGCAACAGGTGGCGAGTTCGGTATTTCACTGGTGACCTCCTGGCGATCCCTTTTGCACCATGCGTGCCGTCGCGATTCGCTGAGAAAACGGCCGACAGACGACCCATCGAGCGCCACGAGTCCAGCTTGGGTGAACGCGAATGGAAGAGCCGCTCCTCACTGGGACCGCTGCGGTCCCAGTGGGAGTCACAGAACGGGATCGCGTGTGCCCCGCTCGATCCGCTGTGTGGAGACGCGCGGGCCGAGCGAGAGAAGGGCGTGGGAATCGGAGGGAAGACGAGAGAAAATTCGGGGGGAGAGCGCGACGAAGGGCTTGGCTACTTGATGACCGCGCCACAACCGATGACGACTTGGACGTCGGCATTGGTCGCTGCGCCGCGCTCGCAGGAGGCGGGGCAGAGCGTGAGCTGCGTCGGGTTGCTCGGGTCGTCCAGGTAGTAGCCGGCTTCCCCTGCGCATTCTTCTTCGGATCCGACGCGGGGGAGGACTTCCTGCGACCCGTTGTAGGGCGTGATGGCCACGTTCAGCTGATCGAGATCGGCCTCACCCGAGGCCGGCACTGGGATCTTATAGGTGCACGTCATCGAGCCGCGGATGCTGTTGAGGGCGGCGAGGAACTCCTCGCCCGCGTTGCCGCTATCCACCATGATGGCCGCCCCGGTACCACCCTTCTTGGCGATGGTGTTGAGGTTCTCGAGGCCATCGCCGATCCCGATCACGAACGTCTTGAGCTTCTTGCCGGCGAAGGCTTCCTCGGCGATCGCGGCGACGTCATCGATGGCCTGCACCGCGCACTTCGTCGGGTAGCCGTCCGTCGCCAGCACCACGGTCGTGACGTGCTCCGGTGTCTTGTCGGCCCATGTCGCCGCGTAGTCGATCGCACCCAGCAGTGCGGGGGCCATCGGTGTGTATCCCATGACCTGGGTCTCGGCCATCGCGGCATTGATCTTCGGAGCCACCACCGACAGCGGTCCCAGATCGACGAGGGGTTTGCTGTGGTCCTCTGCCCAGCAGGAGGTGGCGTCGGTAGGGTCATCGTCGAAGCAGACGCCGTTGTTGCACTCGTTCGAGAAGGGATGGCAGTCGGCTGCGGAAGCGCACGAAACCGGAGCCGGCTTGGAGCGAGCGACCGGGAAGATGGCCATGCCAATGCCGAGGTCCGCGGAGGCGGGTATGGCCATGAAGCTCGAGATTGCAGCTGTGATCTCGCCCCACTTCGGCGGGTCACCGTCGAGCATCGAGCTCGAACGGTCCAGCATGATGTGCATGTCGAGGGGCACGACCTCCCCGGGGTACGTATCGGTCGCGCAGCCTTCGGGCAGGGAGTGGTTTCCGGAGCCGCCCACGGCGAGATACCCGGTGCCGCCGCCTGAGCCGCCGGTCGCGAACGGATCGAGCGCGGAGCCACCCTCGTCGGGCCCGGACTCTCCCGGGTCACTTCCGCAGGCCACCACGCCGAGGCCGAGGACCGCGCAGAGACCCGCCATCGACACCACGAGTCGGTCGGTGGTCCTTGCGTGGGTCTTCGACTCTGCGGCGCTTCGGCCACGCGCGAGGTTCATCGAGGTCTTGCGGGAATGGGTATTCATGGCGTCCTCTCCGTCTTCAGGTTGTGACGACGTGTTGCACCAACCGGGCCAGCGTCGAATTGCGACGAGAACGGCCACGATGGGGAAGGAGGGTACGGAACGGACCCGGGTCCGGACAGGGTTCATGGAAGGCCAGTTGCTCACTGCGACCGCAGCGGTCCCACCTCGGAACCCGGACCGAGGCGAGCACCTGTGCTACACACCGCCCGCAAAGGCTCCCCCATGTACGTCGACGTTCACACGCACCTCACGCACGCCGCCTTCCGAGGCGAAGAAGACGCCGTGGCGGTTCGCGCCTCGCAGGTCGGGCTCGATTGCGTCATCATCAATGGGCTGGAGCCCCGCTCCAACCGCATGGTGCTCGAGCTGTGCGCACGACACGAGCATCTCTACCCCGCCCTCGGCATCTACCCGGTCGATGCGGTGGCTGGCGCTATCGACCGCGCCACGTGGAGCTACGACTTCGACCCGCCCGAGGTCTTCGACGTCGACGCCGAGATCGACTTCATCGACTCCGTGGCCGACGGGTTGATCGCGATCGGGGAGTGTGGACTCGACCAGTACTGGGTACGTGACCAGGCGGCTGAGCAGGAGCGTGTGCTGCGACGGTTCTGCGAAGTGGCGCTGGCGCACGACAAGCCGCTTATCCTGCACTCGCGGAAGGCCGAGGTGCGCACGCTCGAGATCTTGCTGGAGATGGGGGTTCGCCGCGCGGACTTCCACTGCTTCGGGGGCAAGCTCAAGCTCGCGCGCAGGATCGCGGAGGAAGGGTTCTACCTCTCGATCCCGTCGGTGGTCGTCCGCTCCGAGGCGTTTCAGCGGATCGTGCAGGAGGTGCCGCTCGGTCGGTTGCTGACCGAGACCGACGCCCCGTACATGGGTCCGGACGCGGGGGAGAGGAACGAGCCTTCGACGGTCCCCCGGGCGATCGCGGCGATGGCAGGCGTGCTGAAGTTGCCGGTGGATCAGGTGAGGGACGCGGTGCGGCAGAACTGTCGGGATCTTTTTGGCGTGTGAGGGGGGGCACATGATGCCCGCCATGAAGCGGACCTCCAGGTTCCGTCACGTGAACCACCTCACCATCGAGGGCAACGTCTTCGACCACAATGGGTGGAACGAGGACGTCTCGTCGGCGTGCGCGACCATGTACAACCACAACATGTACCTGAACGCGAACGGGTTGGTCATTCGCGACAACATCATCGCTCGCGCCTCGAGCATGGGCATCAAGATGCGCTCGGACTCGACCGGGGACGCCGACGACCTGGTGTTCGAGAACAACCTCTTCGTCGACGGCGAGATCGGTTCAGCGATCCATCTCGTACCGTGGAGACCTATGCCGGGTCCCTTGGCCTCACCTCGTCCCTGGAGGCTTTCCTCGAGGTCGCCCGGCAGCAGTCGCGGCTCACGTGGCGTTCGGACATGACCGCGGACGCGGTCAACGACTACATCCGCGCCGGCTTTCAGTGAAGCCTTCCCTCACCGCATCCGCACCGGTCCCTCCCGCTGGGCGTGAGCACCCATGACAACGGGCATTGCAACAACTCGGTCGCGCGAAGTCCGATACCATCACGCCATGACACGAACCCACACCCTCGGCTCTCTCGACTTGCTGCTTCCGTCGCTCGCGACTCTCGCGCTCGCGCTCTCGCCAGCATGCTCGGACGAGTCTGCGGCAGGTGGCAGTGCGGGCGCGGCTGTCGGCGGCACGGGCGCCGTGGGGGGCGGGGGTGTCGGTGGCGCGGGCGGCGGTGTCGGTGGCGGCGCGGCGACGGGAGGCTCGAGCGGACAGGGCGGCGATGGCGGCGCAAGCGGGTTGGGCGGGGGCCCGGCCGTTCCGCTCAGCCCTTACCTCGTAGTCGATCAGTTCGGCTATCTCACCGACTCGGAGAAGATCGCGGTTGTGCGTGATCCCGTCACGGGCTGGGATGCCGCAGAGTCGTTCACGCCGGGCGCGAGCTATGCCCTCGTCGATGCCGCGAGCGACGAGCAGGTCCTCACTGGAACCGTCGCCCCCTGGGGCGCCGGGGCGGAGGACCCTTCGTCCGGCGACCGCGCGTGGTGGTTCGACTTCTCGAGCGTCACCGCACCGGGGTCCTACTACGTGCTCGATGTCGAGCAACAGGTGCGGTCACCGGTGTTTCGCATCACCGACACCGTCTACCGAGAGGTGCTGCGCCACGCGCTGCGATCCTTCTTCTACCAGCGCGCGGGCCAGGACAAGGCGCTGCCCCATGCCGAGCAGGGCACGCGGTGCCAGCCGACCCCTACCTCGCCCTGTTGCAGGACTACGTTTGGGGCAGCAACGGCATCAAGGCGAGCCAGGGGCTCATGTTCCGCGACGTCGTGACGTTCGGCATCGACGCCGCGCTCGACGCCAGCGCTCGGCGTGCCGCAGAGCGCTACCTGCACTACCTGCACGGGGTGAACCCGCTGGGCATCGTCTATCTCTCGAACATGGGACCAGCGGGCGCCACGCACTCGGTCCACGAGTTCTACCATTCGTGGTTCGCCGACGGCAGCGCGCAATGGGACCGGGTCGGCAGCTCGACCTACGGGCCTGCGCCAGGGTTCCTCACCGGTGGTCCGAATCCGAGCTACGACTGGGACGGCTGCTGCCCGAGCAGCTGCGGCAGCGCCGAGAACAACGCGGTGTGTACCTCGGAGTCGATCGAGCCTCCCCGGAATCAGCCCCTACAGAAGGCCTACAAGGACTTCAACACGAGCTGGCCTCTCAATTCGTGGGAGGTCACGGAAAACAGCAACGGCTACCAGATCCCCTACCTCCGGCTGCTCGCCTGGTTTGCCCGCTGAGGGCAGGTTGCCAGCTCCTCGCCTCGTCCCTGGAGGCAGTGAGGCCTTTCCTCACCGCATCCGCACCACCCGCCCAGGAAGAACCTCACGCGTCTCCGCCGTCGACGGGTCCCTCCCGCTGGGCGTGAGCACCCATAACACCGGACAACGCAAAGACTCGGTCACGCGCGGACCGAAGCCGTCCGTCAGGTACACGATGCCGTCGGGGTTCCGATCGTTTGCCGCCCGCAGCGCGGGGTCGAACGCGGTGCCTCCGCCGCCCGGCACGCGATCGGGCAGCGCGCCTCCGAAAGGCTCTTCCTTCTGGACGGCGGCGTCACAGTACACGACCCAGATCTCCGACCCTGTCCGCGCGAGATGTTTCAACTCGCTCGAGAACGCGCCAAGCTCCTCCGCCGAGACGCTCCCGGACGTGTCCACGCACGCCACGAGGCGAGACAGGCGCCGGACGCGCGTGCCAGGCACCGTGCCGTAGCGCCGCGACACCCGATGGATGGTGTCGACGATGCGCGTGCGGTCCGACGTGTTTCGAAACCTCCGCACCACGACGTGCCACGGTACCGTCGCTCTTCGATGAAGAAGCTCGGCCACGAAGCGGTCGAGCAACGACGGCAGCGCGCCGAACTTCTTCGATGCCACGTACGCGTCCTCGACCAGGTTGCGCAGAAGCGCCGCGCGAAGCTGCAACTCGACGGGCGTTCCCTCGAGCAGGTCGCTCCACGCGTCATGGTCGCGCGGTGTCTCCCCCTCGCTCGCCTCGTCCTCGCCCTCGGGCAAAGAGAGCAGCTGGTAGTACACCTCCACGGTGGCTTCCTGAGGCAAGTCCAGGTCGGGGAAGTCGCTGGGCACCCTGTCCCACGGTCCCCGTTCGTCGGCGTCGAGGAGCGTGCCGACCACGAGGTCCGCCGCGAGATCGAAGCGGGCGCCGTCGGGAAACTCGTCCTTGCGCGACGGGTGGTCCAGCAGCAAGTGAAGCAGCTCATGCTTGAGGATGCCGCGGGCCTGGGCGCGGCTCGCGCGTGCGAGCAGTCCGCTGCCGACCTCGAGGACGACCTTCGCGCCCGAGGCGCGGAAGGTGGCGGCGTCTCCCGAGATGAGGTGTTTGTCGATGCCCGCGAGCACATGCCCAAAGAAAGGAGACCGGACCAGGAGGTCGACGACGACGTCCTCGAGGGAGCTCATGACGTGCCGATCTGGCCGAGCAGCAGCACCGCAACCTCGGGATCCGTGAGCAATCGTTTGCCAACGCCCGTCTTCGTCGACAGCTCGCGCGCGAGCACGAGGCGGACGTCCGGGGGGAGCACGTCTGAGAGCACGAGGGCCTTCAGGTTCGCGGTGGCCGTGGCGGTGTCCTTGCCGCGCACCTTGCTCGACGCCTCGGCGAGCCTCGAGCAAAAGAGCAAGAGCGCGTCCACCTGCCGGTCGGGCCCCTCGACCACCCGTCGGAGGCGGGGCAGCACGGTGTCCGAGAGCTCTGCCGCGCGGAGCACTTCCTCCGCGGAGGGCAGAAGCTCGTGGCGCTTGCGCACGAAGGAGATGAACGCGGTCGCCGCCTCGAGGTCGAGACAGCTCTCGGCGAGCTGGGCGACGAGGGTTTCTTCGCGGTTCCAGTCCTCGATCGGTTCGAGCAATCGGAACAGCTGCACGAGGGATCGTGGGGTGGTCCGCTCGCTGCCGATGAGCTCGGGGTAGGCGAGCACGAAGGCAATGCCGCGCGGGTCGATGCCGGCGTCCTCTGCCCATGCGGCCCAGGCCTGCACTTGGAAGACGAGGGTCGCGTGCAGCATGCGGGTGAGCATCGCGGGGTCGAGGGCCGTCACGGCGTAGTCGCCGCCCTCGGGGTTCGCGGTGGCCACGATCTGCCAGCCCCGTGGGAGCTTCCAGCTCATGGTCTCGTGCCGCTGCAGCAGTTGCATGATGCCCCGCAGGATCCGGCCGTCGGCGCGGTTCATGTCGTCGATGAGCAGGATGCCGGGCCCTTCTTCCCGCGGCACCCACTCGGGCGGTGCGAACACCGTGCACCCGTGCTCGTCCACCTTCGGCATGCCGAGGAAGTCGCCCATCTCCTCGAACTGCGCGGGCGGCCGACAACCATCAACATCCCGGCCCACCATTTCATGGAGCGTCTCCTCGACGGGGCGGTCAGGCGCCTGAGGGTGGCGTACTGCTCGGTTTGTTCGAGAAGGGCGGACTCCGTTTCACGCCAACGAAAGCGTCCGCCGAGTTGTTGGTGCGGCCAAAGCGTCCGGTGCCATTGGATCTCCGTGGTTGGTCTCGCGCCCAGTATCCCAGAAGGCGGCGTGGGTGGCAACGGGTGGATCGCGGACGGGTGCATTGCGCCGGCCCGGGTTCTGGTCCCCTGCCCCTACCCTTGCCCTTT
>CAZAWR010000088.1:0-43935 GCA_964488865.1 uncultured Polyangiaceae bacterium
CCCCCTTAGAAAGACCTAGACCCAAAGCAGCGCGGAGCGCTTGATTTGGGTCTAGGGTTGCGTTTCCAAACTCGACAACTCCACGACGACAGGACAGAATGTCAGTCCTTCGCAAGGGAGCTCAGCATGAACCGATCCGGATTCCTTGGCTTGGTCGCCGCCTCTTTGCTGGCCGCCACCGCGCTGGCCTGCAGCAGTGAGGATGCATCCGACCCCCAGGCGCAGGACACACCGACCCCGGAACGTGGACCGATCGGCAAGGCCGACTCCTACGGCTCGTGCGCGGCCGCCTCGGGCAATCACTGCGACGGGCAGTCCGACGGCAACTGCTGGTGCGATGCGTCGTGCCTCGAATACGGCGACTGCTGCGAGGATCGCGACACCGTCTGCGGCGAGCCTTGCACGGCCCAGTTCACCTGGCTCCAGAAGGACGCGTACAAGGAAGAGGCCGGACGCACAGCCGACTTCTGGCCCCCCCACACGACGACGGTCATGACCGTGACCTGCGGCGGCGAAAAGGTCGCCGAGGCCATCATGAAGAACCACGGAACGGGCCCCGAAGCCGTGGACGCCGAAGGAACCCCGATCCTCGTAGAGGTCAAGACCGAGGAGGCGCAAGGCGATCGCGCACAGCTCGTCGCCCTCGCGACCGCACTGGAGTCCTGCGAGTGCGGCACGGAGTTCCTGAGCCTCGATGCCCTGCAGGGAACCGCCGTGCAGGAGATGATGGGAGAGCTGACAGATTACATCGCGCAGAACCTCGCCTGTCCGGGCGAGGGCGGGACGGATGCCTTGATCCAGACGCTGGTGGACGGGGACTTCGCGACGTTCCTGGGCAACGCGCCCACGTGCGCGTGGACCTCCGGCGCAGACTGGGAGACGGGGTTGAACGCGGCCGTGCAGCACCTCGCCGATCAGGCCCAGAAGAAGCTCGCCGACTACCACGTATGCAACAATGACGCGGTCCTTCAGGCGAACCTCTGGCAGTCGTTCAAGACCTCCGGCCAGGCAGGCACGTGCGACCCCAGCTCGCCGGTCTGCGCCGGCCCCAAGTGGTTCTACACGCCCTGAACTCAGCCCATCGCGGCCCGAATGCGGGCCCTGGCCGAGTCGACCAACGCATCCACCACCCGCGCCAGCACCGCCGCTTCGGTCCCCTCCCCCACGAACGGGATGTCCACACGCCCGTTCAACAGCTCGACCGCCCGCGCCTTCATGCCCCCAACGTCTCCGTCGTCCACCTGCCCGTCCGCGACTCGTGCTCCGGGACTTGCGAGCCCCCCCCTCACGGCCCGAGACGTTTACGCAGTAGCGTTTTCATCTGCTTCGCCCGCGCATCGAGCCGGTTGCGCAAGTCGGCGTCCGGCACCGCCGTCGTCTTCTCCGTGTCCCAATCCCCGATGATGAGCCCGTACCCCCACTCGTCCAACTCGTTCCACCAACACGAATCCGGCGCTCGCCGGCACGAATCACGCCCTTCCGTGCGCATGCCGCGCAAGGCGTTTCCGAACAGGAACGTCCTCTTCACGTACTGGTCCCCCACGAGCTCGAACAGGATCGGGTAGGCCGGGGTCGTGGCATAGGACAACACCGGGTCACCCGCCTCCACGTCGAAAGGGGGAAAGACGAGCTCCCAACTCCTGATCTGCCACGCACGCCCCTTGATCAGCTTCACCGGCATCAACCCGTGGCCCCCGTCGCCCTTCTCCCACATGAGCAAGCGCTTCGCAGGTCGGGTCATCGACACCACGTAGTACGTGTGGCAGCAGTGCGCGCCTTCCGTGCGCTCAGCCATCATGAGCTCAGGCACGCCGTCGCCGGTCGTGTCGCCGCAGGACTCCACGGTCAACGACATCCGCACCGGGACGTCCTCGATCTTGTACTGCCTCCCTCTTGCTTCGTAGACCTTGTTTCCACTCCGGTCCCATACCCGCACGAACGGCGGATGGCCCGTCTCGAACACGTTCTCGATGCGCAGCGCCCCGCACGCGATCCCCTGGCCCGTCTCCCAGGGGACCTCGACAAACCCCAGCGGTAGCTTCTCGGGTTCCGGTACATCGGCAGTCGACACGCTCGGGGCAGGTGCGGCCAACGCGGTAGCCGAGGGCGAAGTCGTTGCGAGCGGTTCGGAGACGGACGGCTGTGCGGCCGAGGAATGAGGGGATGCGACCGCAAGCGGCGCGGGAACGACTGTCGAAGGCTTGGGCCGACTTCCAGCGCAGGCCACCGCGACCACCATCGCCCCCAAGCCCGCCGTAGCCAATGCGCCGAGACCGTGTCGTACGCGAAGCGTTGCCCTGGTCATCGTTTGCTGAGGGTACGCCGATCGGTTCTGCTCTCCCACCGAAGTTTCTCAGCAACCTGAGCCGGGCTGTGGCCGAACAGGGAACACTTCGGGCACCCAGTACCAACAGGGCTGAAGAAGGCGTTGACCTTTGCCTATTCTGACGAAGATGCGGCAAGCTCCCCCCCATGGCCCCTCCCACCCTCCGCTTCCTCAGCCTGTTCGTCCCCAACCTCGACGAAGCCAGGCAACGCTACGGGGCGATCTTCGGCATCGATCCCGTCGAAGGCGACGCCGATGCGCTCGCTCGTCACCCCTTCGCCAAACGTCCCCCCGTGGTCTTCGACCTTGGCACCTGCAAGCTCGCCCTGTACGAGTGCGACATGCGCACCACCCACCCAGGCGACGTCGGGATCGGGATCGACGTCGGCGACGACCTCGCGGCCACCGCGAAGCGCGCCTCCGCGCAGCAAGGGAAGGTGTTCCACGGGCCCAAGCCCATCGCGGGAGACGCGCGCGACCTGGCCGTGTTCATGCTCCCAGACCGTCACTTCTTCGAGGTCGTCGGCAAGGTTGCCAAGACCCCCTGAGCCATGCCCCGCGTGCCCATCCATAGCATCGCCTTCGAGCTCACGTTGCACTGCAACCTGCGCTGCTCCCACTGCTACAACGCCACCCACGCCACTGCCGAGACCTCGCGCGACCCGGAACGCGTCTTGCTCCGCATCGAAAGGGTCCTCTCGGCGGTCACTCCTCGCTACGCCACCCTGACGGGCGGCGAACCCCTCTCATTCCCACGATTGTTCGACGTCATCGCGATGCTGGAGCGCGAAGGCGTGCCCTGCCAGATGATTTCGAACGGCACGCTGCTCGACGCCGACCTGGCGGCCCGACTCGCCAAGGCCGGGCTCCGCGGCATCCAACTGTCCTTGCACGGCCCCGACGCCTCCACCCACGAAGACTACACGTGCAAGGCCGGCTCCTTCGACCGGACGATCGCCGGCGTTCGCGCCGCGCGCGAGGCAGGCCTGCCCGTCACCGGGTGCGTCGTGGTCACCCGGCGCAACGCACAGGTCGTGGGGGAAACGCTCGCGCTGTGGCGAAGTCTCGGAATCCGGCGCGTGGCCCTCAGCCGCTTCAGCCCCGCTGGCCTCGCAGCCGATCACGTGGCCGCCCTGCTCCCCTCCATCCCCGACGTCATCACCGCATTCGACCAGGCCTTGCCCTTCGCCCGCGATGACATGCACCTGTTTTGCACCATGCCCGTTCCCCCCTGTGCCTTCGAATCCAAGGACTACGCCCCGATCCGCTTCGGGTGCTGCGCGGTAGGAACGTCGAAGCAGGAGTTCGCGCTCGGACCGAGCGGCGAGCTTCGTTTCTGCACCTTGCACACCCAAGCCATCGGCGGCGTGCTGGACATTCTCGAAGCCCAGGACGTAGCAGCGCTGTTCCAGCACGAGGACGTAACCCACTACCGCGACCACAGCCCTCCGTTCTGCGAAGGGTGCGTGCACATGAGAACCTGCGGCGGGGGTTGCGGGGCAGCGTCCATCTCCGTGCATGGCAATCGCGCCTGCCCCGATCCGCTCCTCTGGCAGCACCTCGACGACGACTTCCAGGCTCGGCTCGAACGGTCGCGTTAGCCCGCCCTCACCCTCGCCTCCTCCGGCACGCAAGGAGCACCAGCGACGCCAGCGCAAGCATCCCCTCGGGTCCGCCTTTGGATCCCGCCGCACGACAAGCGCAACCCGATTCCTCCTCGTCTGGGTCACTCCACCATTCCGACGCGCGCTCCGCGTCCTCTGCGCTCGGCGCATCCACAGGGCTCTCACTGTCCGTCGGGCTCTCGCCGTCTGCCTCGGTCTGCGCGTCCACAACACCGCCGTCCGACTCGATGATCTCGCCAATGGGAACGTCGTAGGCCTTCCTGTCCGTGCGCGCGTTGCGGTAGTAGTTCCCCCCGTAGGTGTCGGTGATCTGGAATCGGACCTTGTTCTGGGTCGTGCTCACCTGCTGGAAGGGCACGTTCCTCGCCGTCACCGTCTGCCAGGTCGTCTCGCCGTCCGTCCCGGTGCACTCGACATCCTGCCATTCGGTCCAGGTGACGCCAGCATCGGTCGAGTAAAAGGCCTTGGCGCTCGCGGGGTCGATGCCCGCACCAGGGCTGCGCACGTTGACCGATAGATCGGGGGACCCGTCGCTCGCGCCGGTCACCACGAAGCCATCCCACTCGGGAAGGGACACCCGGTAGGGCGCCGTTTTCGCGGCGATCGTGGCCGCCCGAGCGTCCCAGTTGGCTGCGAAGGAACAAGGATCCCCTTCCTGCTCCCGGGCGTCGAAGATGAACAGCAACGTCTTGCCGACCTTGTCGAAGCTGGCGCCGAACCAACTGTCGAACTTGCTGTCCGGCTGCGATGCGCACGGCAACTCCGGCCACGCCAGCCGCTCCGGAAGCCACACCCACATCGCCGTCGCCTGGTTCGGATGCGCGTTCTGATACGCGACCGTCTCGTCGATGTACTTCACCCAATCGTCGATGTAGACCTCCTGAATGAGGCCCTGAACCGACGGCCACCCTGCAACGGTAGCGTTGTAGAAGACGTCGGTGATGAGCACGGCGCAGTCAGGGTTCTTCTCGTGCGCAGCGGCCTTGATTTCGATGTACTGGGCCTCGGTCATGCCCTGACCCATGGGCTCGTCGATCTGGATGAAGTCAACGCCGGCTTCGGCGAGCCGGCTCGTCACCGTGAGGGTGTCCTGCCATCCGATGTTCGGGCCCATTCCGGTGGCCCCGGCGACCCACATGCCGTGGCGGTGGGCGTCCGCGACGGTGTCGCGCCACTCGTATTCGTTCTTCAGGGCCGAGTGGCCGGGGCGGACATGCAGGCCGTTGATGCCGGCATCGATGGCCTCGCGATAGGTGAGCTGCAGGTTCGAGGCAGGGGCCAGGTCGGTCACGCTGTCCCAGTAACGCGTGTCGAGCATCACCATCTTGCCCGGCGGAACCGCTGCGTGCCCGAGGGTGGCGCTTCCGACGAGAGCACCGAGGATGGGGAGGAGGAAGGCCCTGCGCATGGGGCTCTCCAACTACAAGTCGCGTGCCATCGGCAAGAATACTCAAACAGGATCACGTTGACGGACTGGTGAGCAGGGGACCGGGAACCGGGAATTCTGAACGGACGCCTTCTTTCGTTCCCTGCTGCCGGCTCCCCATTCACCAGTTTGGCTTCGGCTCTCTGTCATCCTGTTTCGTTCATGCGGTGGGACCACCGAGGTCCCAGGTGGGCAGGACATGGCCTCGGTCCGAGCCCATGCGGCCGGGCTTCAGCCCCCTTGCGCAAGGGTCCGAACCGGGTACGATGGACAGACCCAGGAGGGCTAGATGACACAGGACGAAGCGAAGAAGAGGATCCTTGCACGTCGGGCTCGCTTCGTGGCCGTCGCCGTGGCGAGCGCGGGGCTTGCGCAAGGGTGCGGCGGGAACGTCGATCCGGACGACCCTCCGGCGAAGGACGGTGGCTCGGAGGCCTCCGCGGACGCCGCGCTCGAAGCCTGTCTCAGCCCACCCTGGGATGCGGGCGACGAAGAACCGCAGCCCTGTCTGGACCCGATCTATGACGCGATGCCCGAGGCATGCCTAGCCCCTCCGCCAGCCGACGCCAGCGACGAGGAACCCCAGCCTTGCCTCGACCCGATCTTCGATGCCAGTGACGAGGAGCCACAAGTCTGCCTCGAGCCGCCCATCCAGGACGCGGCACCCGAGGTCTGCCTCTCGCCCCCGCCCGCTGACGCCGCGGAAGACTAGCCCCCGCGAGCCCGCATGCGAGACCGCTTCCGCGTGCTCTTGATCTGGCCCGGCGGCCTGTTCGAGCACAGCAAGAGCTTCGGCGTTCCTCACCTGCTCGGCCTCGCGGGCGCACTGCGCAGCAGCGACGTCGACGTCAGCGTCGTCGACCTCGACCTCGAGCGCGCGTTCGGTCCCGTGGACCTCGGTCGTATCGTGTCCCCCGCCTACGACCTCATCGGCCTGTCCTGCTACTCCTCCTTCGACTACCTCAAGACGATGGCGATTGCCGGTCGGCTGCGCCGGCTCGCACCTCTCACACGCCTCGTGGTCGGTGGGTATCACCCGAGCGCCCGCCCGCACGACTTCACGCGCGAGGGCTCCCCGTTCGACTACGTGGTCGTGGGTGACGGAGAGCTTCCCCTGCGACGCCTCGTGGAGGCCCTCGTGCAAGGGAAGCCCCCCGCGGACCGCGTGCTCCCGGTCGAGCCCACCCACGACATCGGCTCCCTGCCTCCCACGGACTGGAGCCTGCTCGAGCGGTACCGGACGGTGGCGCGAAAGATGGCGTCCCAAGCCCAGATCCACCTCTCCCGGGGCTGCCCTTTCGCCTGCTCGTTCTGCATGGAGAGGGCGAAGAGGTGCACGGCGTGGCGCGCGTTCGAGCCCGAGCGCGCCGTGGAAGAGCTCCATCGCCTCGACGCGTTCCTCGACTTGTCCTCCTGGACTCTCTTCGTGACCGATGCACTCTTCGGCCTCACAAAACCGTGGCGTCGTGCGTTCCTCGAAGCGCTCGTTCGCAAGCCGATCCGCGCCCGCAAGGTCTGGCTCCTCGCTCGGGCGGACCTGCTCGATCGGGAAGACCTCACGCTCATGGCGCGGGCCAACGTGGCCCCCGGCTTCGGTCTCGAGTCGGGATCGCCCAGCCAACTCGCGCGCATCCACAAGGCAGGCTCCGCCGAAACCTTCCTCGACCACTTCCGAGACGTCGCACGCTGGGCGCGTGAACTCGATCTGCCCTTTGGCGCCAACGTCATCGTCGGCCACCCGGGAGAGACGGAGGCCACCCTTCGCGAGTCCCACGCCTTCCTCGAGGAGGTCTTCCTCCAGGGCGACCGGACCACGGGCTTCCTCTCGATCGACCCCTTCCGCCTCTACCCCGGCTCCGCCATCGACCAGGACCTCGACGCTTGGGCGCGAACCACCGGCATGCGCGCCCACCGCTACCCCTGGTGGGAGGACGGCGACCAGGACTTCCTGTCCGAGTGGGTAGACCCGTCCGCCGAGCTCGACTTCCGAAAAACCCTGCGCCTCCGCTTCGAAGTGCTCGGACCGCTGCTACGCAAGATTGCGTCACACTTCGCCGTAAGGGACACCGAAGCACGCTACTTCCGAAGATCCGTCGACGAGGCAGTGGCGCAGCACGAGCCGCGCCGACAGCTCCGCATTCTTGGGCTTTGGCACCTCTGGAACGAGCTGACGGAGACCGTGCCGGACGCGAGGGCGGCCGTGGCAATGGACCGGGAGCTCGCGAGGGTGGCACGGGAAGCACGCAAACATACGCTCGAGAACCCACGATTCGACGGCATCGCCTCCGCCTTGCGGGAAGCGCTGGAGCATGTGCCCAGGGAGCGATTCGTGCGTACCGAAGAGCTCGACCGGTCCGCGGAAGATCGCGCACTGCCCCTCTGCGATACGAGGCAGTCGACAATATCTGCCTTGCATGCCTATGCGACGTCGTTTCGAGCGCTCGGTCTGGGCGAGGGGGACACGCTCGTGGACCTGGGCGGAGGCACGGGCTACGGGGCTGCGATTGCCGCGCACGTGGTAGGGGAGCGGGGGAGCGTGGTGACGGTCGAGGTGGACGGCGCGTTGAGCGCACTTGCCGCAGAGAACCTCGCGGCGGCGGCCAACGTGCGCGTGGTGCGCGCGGATGCGCATGAGGTGGCGTGCTGGCGCGGGGCGCTCAAGGTGACCGTAGGGTTCGCGGTAGAACGAGTGCCGGAGACTTGGGTGGAAGCGCTCGCGGAGGGCGGCAAGTTGGTTGTCCCGGTAGGGGGAGCCGAGACTCAGGCGTTGACGTTGCTGGAGCGGGATGCCGCAGGCGTGAAGACGACGGACTTGGGCCCGGTGCGCTACGTGCTGGATCGGGGGTGAGCTTCTTCAATCCCCCGGAACGCAAGCCTTCCGACGCACCGACGGGTCCCCGTAGCGCGTCATCTCCCGACACACGTACCCCTCGCGGCACTCCAGGCTGCTCTCGCACCGCGCCACGCACTGCCCCCCATCCGACGGGTCGAGCTGCACGCAGAACGTCGTGGGGCTCCCCACCTTGTCCGGACACGTCAGCTCGCACGCCTGGCTGCACAGGCCCCCTGGCTCCTCCGTCAGGCACGTCGTTCCCCCGCACGTCGAGTCGTCCTTGCACGACCCACCTATCCATCCATCGTGCGAGTGCGGCTGCACCGGCGACACCCACGACGGGTCACACTGCGGGTTGGTGACCAGCGGCTCCTCCGGTGGTTGCACGTTCCAGGTGCCGAACATCCCGACCGTCAGCGCCCGGCTGTCCGTGAGCCCACCCACGCGGTCGATCACCTCCAGGGACATGCCGTCCGGGCGCGTCGTCATGTGCAAAGGCACATACCGGACTCCGTTCACCCCCACCGTCCCGTCTTGAAACTTCGTGAGCCCCACGTACAAAAGCAACGTCGACCGACGCGGCAGGTGCGTCTGCCCGCTCACGAAGTTGCCGAGCGAGTAGATCACGAAGGTCTCGCGCCCGTCGGACGTGACGAACTTCTCCCAGGGCTGCAGCACGTGCGGGTGACTGCCCAGGATGACCGTCGCTCCTGCGTTGAGGAAGCGGTGGGCCAGGTCCGTCTGCGCGCGCTCCGGCGTGGCCTGGTACTCCTGTCCCCAGTGGGGGGTCACGATGACGGCGTCGATGTCGCTCCGCGCCGACAGGTCGCGCACGTGTTGCTCCACCACGCTCGCCTGCGAGAAGCACTGCAGCACTTGACCGTGAGGGTCCGAGATGCCGTTCGTGCCGTAGGTGCACGCGACCCACGCCAGCCGCAGCCCCCCTTGCTCCGTGACGGCATACCACGGCGACGTCGTGTCGCCCTTCGCCCGCGTGCCCGTGCGCGCGAGGCCGGCTTCATCGATGGCACCCACCGTCCTGTCCACGCCGAGCGGCCTGCGATCCATCGAGTGGTTGTTCGCCGTCGATACCACGTCCACCCCGGAAGCGATCAGGTCCGTGACGAGCGACGGGTGGTAGTTGAACATCGGGTAGCTGGTGTACACGACACCGTCGAAGCGCTTGCCGGGGTCCGATACGTCCTTGCCCGCGGAGTTGACGCCCGCAGCGGTCGGCCCCTCGAGGTTGGCGTAGGTGAGGTCGGCCCGCTCCATCAGGTCCCGTACGCCGCTCCACAAGCTGATGAAGCCCGTCGACCGCGCATACGCCTGCTGCTGCAGCTTGCCGTGCAGCAGCACGTCGCCTACCGCGGCAATCGTCATCGATTTGCCTGCGTCACACGCACGGGTGAACTTGAGCGGCCCGTTCGAAAAGCTCACACCGTCGGCCTTGCCCGCCGCAAAGGGGTCGTAGTCCTCGCCCTCTTCGCTATCGTTCGAGAGGGCCTCGGAGCCTCCCGGCTCGGCACCGTCGGAAGCGGCACACGCGACGAACGCAACCGAGAGAGCAAGCAAGGGAAGCGCGGGCAAGGATCTGGCCATGGTCTCTCCCTTACCACAGGGCGAGGCAGATGGGAGCGGTCCACGCACGTCTCTTGGGTATTTCAAGCCCGCCTCGCTATACTGCCGTCCATGGCGGAAGACATTCTCGCCTTCGTCATGGCGGGTGGAGTCGGCGGACGGCTCAGGCCTCTGACGGACGCACGCGCGAAGCCGGCGGTCCCTTTCGGGGGGGTCTATCGAATCATCGACTTTCCCCTGAGTAACTGCATCAACTCGGACATCCGGCAGGTGTACGTGCTGACGCAGTACAAGTCCCACTCCTTGAGCCGGCACCTTAAGTCGGGTTGGAACTTCCTGTCCCGTCGGCTCGACCAGTTCATCGACGAAATCCCTGCGCAGATGCAGCGCGGGCGCCACTGGTACGAGGGGACGGCCGACGCCATCCGCCAGAACATGCACCTGGTGCACGGCATGCACCCCCGGCACGTCCTGGTGCTGCCGGGCGACCACATCTACAAGATGGACTACCGGCTCATGCGCGACTTCCACATGGAGCGCGGGGCCACGCTGACCATCGCCGCGGTGCGCATCAACGCCGCCGAGGCGCGCGGCCGATACGGCGTGATGGAAGTCGACGATCAGTGGCGCATCATCGGCTTCGAGGAGAAACCGGACCAACCCAAGACGCTGCCGAACTCCACGGACTGCCTGGCTTCCATGGGCGTGTACCTGTTCGAAACGTCGGACCTGGGCGCGCTCATTGACAACGAGATCAACGACCTGAGCCAGCAGCTCGTGCCGCGCATGGTGGCGAGCGGGACCCCGGTGTACGCCTACGACTTCGCGCTCCACAACAGCATCGAGGAGTTCGAGTACAGCACGCGGGAGGGGCGGCGCGAGCGACACCTCGTGCACATGTCGAGCGACGCGGGTTACTGGCGAGACGTGGGGACGATCGAGGCGTTGTGGAGCGCGAACTTGGACCTCGTGGCGCCGCACCCGAGCTTCAACTTGTACGGGGAAAAGTGGCCGATCTTCAACGACGCGCCCCACTTCCCGCCCGCCAAGTTCGTGCACGAATTGCCGGACCGCACCGGACAGGCGCACAACGCCATCGTAGCCGATGGCGTCATCCTGAGCGGATGCCTGGTGCGCAACTCCATCCTTTCCCCGGGGACGTACGTCCACAGCTACAGCTTGATCGAGAGCTCGATCCTGTTCGGCGGGTCCATCAGCGGCGGGCGGGTGACGGAGACCGTCATCGGTCGGGGTTGTCGCATCCGCAACGCCGTAGTGGACAAGAACGTGTCACTCTCGGCCAACACCGTC
This sequence comes from uncultured Polyangiaceae bacterium, assembly GCA_964488865.1. Classification (GTDB taxonomy): domain Bacteria; phylum Myxococcota_A; class Polyangia; order Polyangiales; family Polyangiaceae; genus MWCO01. The sequence continues at coordinate 11,103 of CAZAWR010000088.1, forward strand.
ATCGGATACGACAGGGCCGACGACGAGGCGCGCGGGCTGTCCGTCCACCCGATCAACGACGGCCCGGGGTACATCGTGGTGGTACCCCGCGGCAAGCGGCTCTGACGTCACGCCCGCGGAGGGCGGCGCATCGACATGGGGGGCGCATCCGGAGCGCCGAAGAACTGCGCGCCCGAGGTCCCGGAAACGGACTGGCTGCTGGATAGGTCTTCGACGAGCACGGAGTTCGCCACCATCAACGCGTTGCGCATGGCCCTCGCGTTCGGCCACCGCATTGGCGCATCGAACGCAAGCGCGTAGTCCACCATCAACGCGATCGACTCGGGCACCGTGGGCGCGACCTGCTGCAGCCGGGGCGCGGGTTTGGACATCGTGGCCTGAATCTGGTCGATGATCCGGTCCTCGTCATGGACGTTGCGGCCCGACAGCAACCTGAAAATCGTGGCCCCCACGGACCACAGGTCCGCTTGCACGCCAACCTTGTCGGTCTCGCCCCTCGCCTGCTCAGGAGACATGAAATCGAGCGTCCCCAGCAACGTCCCCACCTGCGTGGCCTGCAGGGCCGCGTGGTCCTGCAAGCGCGCGATACCGAAGTCCAGCAGCTTGATCGCACGATCGTTGGTGAGGAAGATGTTCTCGGGCTTGATGTCGCGATGGACCACCCCCTCCTTGTGCGCAACGTGCAAGATCTCGAGCACCTGGTCCGCCGCCCACATCACCTCCGTGATCGGAAGCGTCCCTCCCTTGCGCGACGCGCGCGCCTCCAGCGTCTCCCCCTCGAGCAGGCCCATCACCAAGAACGGCACCCCTTCGTCCAAGACCCCGTCGTCGTCGATGTGCACCACCCCCGGATGCCTCACGCGGTTCGCGATCTTCGCCTCCCGCACGAACCGCTCCACCACCGCCGGCACCGACGCGAGCATGGAGTGCAGGATCTTGACCGCAACCTTGTCACCCCACGGGGCGTCGGCAACGTAGATCCAAGAGGTACCTCCGGCCGCGAGCACGGACAGAAGCCGCCACGTGCCGTTGAGCACCGTGCCCACACGCTTCTCCGCAAGCTCCTGCGGATCGATGTAATCAGGTACCATTGGAAGATCCCTTCCCAGGGGAAACTCTACTCTCACGCGCCGCGTCAGCCAAGGGGCGACTCGGACAGTCTCTGCCACACTTCCGCCTCGAACGGCGACAGCTTCTCCGCGTCGGTCGATGGCGGGTGCCCCAAGTGCCCGTACCAAACAGCGTGCTCGCGCCCCAGCCCCGTCGTGCTCGCACGGCTCGCCAGAAGCACCACCGCCACTCGCTCCACCGCATCGAACGTGGCGACCCTTCCCATCCGTGCCATCGCCGTCGAAACCTCTCGCACCGTGGCCTCGTGCGCCGCTTGCCACGCCGCGTGCTCCTTCGTGAGCCCGAGCGCGACCATGGGCATGCCCACCCAAATTTCGTCGTCCCTCACGCGTCCCCGCAGCCGGAGCGCCCGGACCATGCGCACCCTGCAAGCCTCCAGCCCCGGAGCCGCAGGCACCACCCTCGAGAGGGCCGACCGCATCCCGACCGCGTCAGGCTCGCAAGGCAGAGCCGCCCACGCCTCACGCTCCAGCAGCGCCGCACAACGAAGCACCTCCACCGTCGCTTCCCACCGGAGCAGGGCCAAGAGCAACCTCGGCGCGTCCACGTCGCGCGGCCCAAGCTGCCTGAGCCCGCGATCCGCCACCGCCTCCGCCGCTTCGACCGTCTCGTGCAGCCACGCGAGCAGCTGCACCGCCGCAAGGGCCTCGTGCGTCGCGGCCGCCCTTCCCAGCACCCCCGCGTCTTCCCCCAGCGTGCGCGCCTCGGCCGGCCCCACATGACACGCAACGAAATCCAAATACGTCCTGTCGTACACCGAGGCCGCCAGGTGACGCGTCCCGCGAACGTGCGCGAGCACATGGAAGACCAGGTCTCCCCAGCCCGCCGGCGTCTCGTCGAAGTCTACGGACATCGTGAGGACTCCTCGACTACGACTGGATGTACGAAGCGCACGCCGTCCCAGCCAACATCAATGCCATTGCCCATCGAGCGCTCCACATGGGCAGGAAATAGCAGAATTGCTCGAACCTTGGGGGCCGCCCTGCCTCGATTCCATCGATGCTCCCCCGCCCGCTCCACTATACTGACAGAACCCTTACGGATTCTTCCCCATGGCCCTCCCTTCCTTCCTCCCACGTTTCCTTCTCGGACTGGTCGCATTCTGCTTGCTCGCGGCCTGCGGAAACGCGTCCGAGGGAAATGGGGCGCCCCCCTCGGACGCCGCTCCCAACGACGCCGACGGCTCCCCAGCCGATGTGGCCCCTTCCGATGGCTCACTCGAGAGCGGCGACGCGTCCCAGGACGGCAAGATGGACGCTCCAGACGCTCCAGACGCGCCCGTGTCCGACGTCGTCCTCGACGCATGGGACGCCTCGGGGGACGGGGGTGACGGCAGCTCCGACGCCACGGAAGACGCCGTCGTCGATGCACCCGAGGACGCGATTCCCGACGCGGACCCTGACGCGGACGGCGGACTCGCGCTTGCGCCGACGTGCTACTACGGGGACTTCGACACAGACGGGGTCCACAGCGTGGCGTGCGTGACCTCCCCATCGCTCGTTCGGTGGGGGCTCAGTCGTCCTGAGCTTTCCGGGAACGCGGTCGGCCCCGTGGCTGTGACCCGCAACGGAACGTGGATAGCTGTCGCGGTCCGGAGCGTGGCAGGGGCTCCGGTGCGTGTCCTTCTTGCGGCGGTCGACGACTCCGAGGTCCCACGGCTCCTGATGATCGCTCCCGACGCAAGCCGAAGCGTGGGCAAGATGGCATTCTCCGTGGACGGCAAGTGGCTCGGGGTGATGGCCGACTTCGACCTGCAAGGCACGAGCAGCCTGTACGTGGCCCCGATAGCCACGGGCAAGCCGAGGCGGGTCAGTCCCGCCCCGCAATCGGGGAGCGAGGTGACCGGCTTCGCCTGGTGCTCGGGAAACATCCCGGGGACAAGTCACCTGGCCTACGTGGGAGACCTCACCACGAGCGACGTGCACGAGCTATGGACCGTGAACATCGGCAGCACAGCGCCCGCGACCCGGGTCGTCTCTGCGTCGCTCCTGGGTACCACCGCAGGCGTTCGGAGCGACCTGGCATGGGACGCCCAAGGCCGGGTGCTGTTCCGGTCGAACCACGAATCCGCGGGCACGTGGGGGCTCTACCGTGCGGCCCACGATGGCTCGCTTACGGAAAGAGTCCCGGGCACCTCGCTGCAGAACCTACAGGGCCAGGCCACCATCGGGTCGTTCGGCGTGTCCCCGGACGGGATGTCCGTCGCCTTCAGCGCGAACAGCCCGGATCCTTCGATCTTCGACGTGTACGTAGCCTCCCTGAAAGCCACCCCCACAACGCAGCGCGTATCCCAGCTGCCGTTGGTGAAGGACCCGGGAGTGATCTCCGGCCCGGCATTCGGTGACCCCATCGAGTGGAATGGGGACGCCACGCGCCTAGCGGTCATCACGGACTGGCGCACGGCGTCAGCGGACCCCGACGACCGTTTCTCAGCCTTCGTCCTGCCAGCTTTCGGCTCGCCGGGCGGGACACGCGTGGTGAACGGCACGGGGACGCTCGATCAGAACGTGCGCGACGTCCGGTTCACGTCGGACGGGAGCCTCGTGGTTCGAGGAGATCTGGTCGACGACGGTGTCTTCGAGCTGTTCGTGGTGGGAGATCCTTCGGTGGCAGACCAGGATCCTGAGGTCGTGAGGTTCGAAGAGGTGCCGCCCTCGGGCGACGTGTTGGGACTGGCCGAGGTTCGCTGAAACCTACTGCGGACTACTTGCGGATGAGGACGACGACCTTCGGCTCGCCTTCGGGGATCTGCAGCACGGAGTGCCATCCTTCCGGAATCGCCGGCGACGTCCACGCGAAGAGGTAGGCTGCATCCGTGGGGGACAGCTGCACGTTGCCCGGGCCATGCTCGACGCCGAAGCGGCTGTGCCACATCGCCCCGTGGATCATCTGGCCGGAAGACAGCAGCTGAGCCCACGGGACGTCGAACACATCGTGGTCGTCCGCGAAGGGCTTCTTGCCGGGCTCGCTCGTGGTCAGGTGCTTGGCCGTGATCTCGAACGTGCCCATCTGCGTGGTGGGCCCCGTCTCCGGGTTGCCCAGCCGGTCCATCCCCACGCTGCACAACGTCGCGTACACAGGCTTCTTGCCCTCGTACAGCACGACCGTTCCGGTGATCACGCTGATGTCGACCCACTTCTGGTCAGGCTTGACGAAGTCGGGGTATCCATCACGTCGGCGTACGACGGTGACGTCGGGGTGCCGAACATAGGTCTCGTCCTGGGTTGCCCAGAACTGGACATCGCCGATGGTGCGGAAGCGTCCGGTCAGAGGGATCATGGTCCGTGCTTCCACCGGGTCGCCGCGGGTCGCCGACTTGCCTTCGACGGACCATGAGCGAATGCCCTGCTTGACCACGAAGGCCACCGGCAGCTTGACCTTGTCGTCGAGGACGGTTCCCTTGAAGTCGGGGCTGGAGCTCTCCTCGAGGTGGGCGAGATTGACGAAGCGGCCGTCGGGGAGCAGGGCGAGGTTGGCGGGGCCGCCCTCGGGAAGCTGGGCGGACCAGGATCCGACGACGGCGAGTCGGGTGCGGCGGCGGAGTTTGCTGACCTCACGAACCGCGGCGCCCTTGGAGCGGTCCCACTCGTACAGGGAGGTGGGCTTGGTCGTGCTGTGATAGCGATAGGGGAGCGGCGCCTCGCGTGCGGGAAGGGTCTTCATGACGGCCAGGGTCGGATGCGCGAGGTTGGTGGTCGCTTCCTGCCCGGCGCAAACGAACCCGCGCGGGTAGATGGGATACCACCCCCCCGGGCACTGGTCCTTGGAGAGAGGCTCCTGGGCGCGCGCCACCATCGCCCCGGCACGCATCCTGCCGATGGTCGGGGCGCTGGGAGTCGGCCTCTCGAAGATGGGCGTCGACTTGTCCACGGAGGCCAGCTTCGGACCATCGGGGGCGGGGACCGGAACCTCGGCCAGGTTGACGGTTTCGCCGCTCTCCCCCGCGTTGTCGCTGCCGTTGCAGCCCGCCGCGAGGAGGGCGAGGATGGCGATGGGGAACAGGACGCCCGCTGTCTTCCGCTCGAACATACGCTAGGGGAAGCATTTTCTCAGAGATATGGCCCAGTTTGTTGCGATGATTCCCGGTCGGCCGGGCCGCGCCAGGACAGGTCAGGACGGGAACGGGAAGCGTGCCCCGATCATTTCTGCTATGGGGTGCGCCGACCTCGCCAGTCGAGCCCCCATCCCAGAAAGGCAACGACGGTCCTTCGCCGTCCCACCACCCATGACCGCTTCGTTCGTCACCCGACACGACCTTCGCAACATCGCCATCATCGCTCACGTGGACCACGGAAAAACCACGCTCGTCGACGCCATGCTGTGGCAGAGCGGCGCGTTCAAGGAGCACGAGCAGGTCGTGGATCGTGTCATGGATTCCCTCGACCTCGAGCGGGAGAAGGGGATCACCATCATGGCGAAGAACACCGCCATTCGGTGGGGGGGCGTGAAGCTCAACGTCGTGGACACCCCCGGACATGCCGACTTCGGCGGCGAGGTGGAACGCACGCTCAACATGGTCGATGGCGTCATGCTTCTCGTGGACGCGTCCGAAGGGCCGCTGCCGCAGACCCGATTCGTCCTCTCGAAGTCCCTCGCCCGCAATCTCCCCATCATCGCCGTGATCAACAAGATCGACCGCCCGGACCGAAGGATCAACGAGGTCAAGGACGAGCTATACGACCTGCTCATCGATCTGGACGCCACCGAGGCGGAACTCAACTTCGCGATTCTCTACACGAACGCCCGGGCGGGCATCGCCCTCGCCTCCCCCGAAGGGGAAGGCACGGACCTGAAGCTCCTGTTCGAGACGATCATCTCCCACATCCCGCCCCCTAAGTACGATCCCACCGTTCCGCTCCAGTTCCTGGTCACGAACCTCGACTACTCGGACTACGTGGGGCGAATCGCGGTCGGCAAGATCATCAGCGGACAGCTCAAGGGCGGCGGCCAGATCGCGCTGATGAAGAAAGGCGCCGTGTCGGGGCGCTACAGGGTCGGACAGGCCTTCGTGTACAAGGGCATCGAACGCATGGTGCAGGACTCCATCGAAGCCGGGGACATCGCCGCCGTCACGGGCGTGGAAGACGCGTTCATCGGCGACACGATCGCCGACGCGGAAGACCCACGCGCCCTGCCCGCCATCAGCGTCGAGGAGCCCACCATCTCGATGGAGTTCGGGATCAACACCTCGCCCCTCGGGGGCAAGGAGGGCACGCAGATCACCACGCGCCAGATCAAGGCACGACTCGAAAAGGAAGTCCTCTACAACGTGTCCATCCGGGTCGAGCCCGGCCAGGGGATCGACTCCTTCAAGGTCAACGCCCGTGGGGAGCTCCAGCTGGCCGTCTTGGTGGAAACGATGCGACGCGAGGGTTTCGAGCTGTCGCTGTCGAAGCCTCGCATCATCACGCAGATGATCAACGGCGTGGAGAGCGAGCCCCTCGAACTCGCCGTCGTCGACGTGCCCGACGCCTACCTGGGCATCGTGACCGAGAAGCTGTCCGGGCGTCGCGGCAAGATGACGAAGATGCTCAACAACGGGCAGGGACGGGTGCGCATGGAGTTCGAGATCCCGACGCGCGGGTTGATCGGATACCGCTCCCAGTTCCTGACGGACACCCGCGGCACAGGGATTCTCACCACACTCGTGATTGGCTACACGCCCTGCGTCGGCGAGATGCCTGGGCGTTCCACGGGCTCGCTGGTCAGCGACCGGACCGGACATGCGGTGGCCTACGCCATCTTCCATCTCCAGCCGCGCGGCTCGATCTTCGTGGTCCCCGGCGACCCGGCCTACCCAGGCCTGATCGTCGGACAGAACGCAAAGGCCGCCGACATCCCCGTCAACATCACGAAAGAAAAGAAGCTCACCAACATCCGTGCCGCCAATGCGGACGAAGCCCTGCGCCTCGTGCCTCCACGACGCTTCACGCTCGAGCAGGCGATGGAGTACATCGAAGAAGACGAGCTCGTGGAGGTGACGCCCAAGTCGATTCGTCTGCGGAAGAAGGAGTCGGTTCGGCTCGGGGGCGCACGAAAAAAGATGGGCGATTGACGTCGGTCCAGGGCGACACGCGAGCGTTCGGACGTCATTGACACGTCCGCGGCTGGGCTCCACCATGCGCCGCGATGCATGTGCCCATCCTCGAGGAGCTTGTCATCATCCTCGGCCTGTCGATGGTCGTGCTGTTGCTCGGCGCCCGCCTCCGCATTCCCCCCATCGTGGGGTTCCTGATCACCGGCGTGGTGGCGGGACCCCACGGTCTTGGGCTCGTCGATGCCTCCGAGCACGTCGAAGTGCTGGCAGAGGTAGGCGTGGTCCTGCTGATGTTCACCATCGGCCTCGAGTTCTCGTTCAAGAGCCTGGTCCGCATCAAGAAGACCGTCCTGCTCGGCGGCTCGACCCAGGTGGTCGTCACGCTCGGGGTCGGCATGCTGGTCGCCGTCCTCATGGGCTGGAAGGCTCAGTCCTCCGCGTTCGTCGGCGCACTCGTGGCCCTGAGCTCCACCGCGATCGTCCTGAAGCTGCTGCAGGACCGCGCGCAGATGGAAACGCCCCACGGGCAGGCGTCCCTCGGCATCCTCATCTTCCAGGACGTCGCCATCCTGCCCATGATGCTCGCCATCCCGCTGCTCGCAGGAACCCAACAGAACGCGGACTCCCCGGCCCTCATGATCGGCAAGTTCGTCGCACTGATCGTCGGGCTCGTCGTCACCGCCAAGTGGATCCTGCCGAAGGTCTTCGAACAGATCGTGCGCACCCGCAGCTCCCAGCTGTTCCTCGTGAGCGTCATCGCCGTCTGCTTCGCCATTGCCACCGGCGCATCCATGGCCGGCCTGTCCCTGTCCCTGGGCGCGTTCCTCGCGGGGTTGGTCCTGTCCGAGTCCGAGTACAGCCATCAGGCCCTGGGCAACGTGCTGCCCTTCCGCGACGTGTTCACGAGCTTGTTTTTCGTCTCGGTCGGCATGCTGATGGACGTTCGCTACTTCGCGGAGCACCCGTGGCTGGTGGCCAGCATCGGGCTCGGTGTGATCGTGGGGAAGACGCTCATCGCGGGCGGCGCCACACTGTTGCTCGGACTTCCCATGAGAACGGCCGTGCTCGTGGGGCTCGGGCTGGCGCAGGTGGGCGAGTTCTCCTTCGTCCTGGCAAAGAGCGGGCTCGACAAGGGGCTGATCGATCAGAGCGGCTACCAACTGTTCCTCGCGGTCTCCGTGCTGACGATGGTGACTACACCGGCGTGCATGAGCCTGGCCCCGAAAGTCGCCGCGTGGGTCGACCGCCTGCCCCTGTCACCGCGCCTCAAGGGACTGCCCGCCACGAGCGACGTCATCCCTTTGCAGGACCACATCATCATCGTGGGGTTCGGCCCCAGCGGACGGCACCTCGCCCGGGCCGCACGCGTCAGTGACATCCCCTACGCCGTCGTCGAGATGAACGCGGACACGGTGCGGGTCGAGCGTGCGAAGGGCGAGCCGATCACGTTCGGCGACGCGTCCCAGGAGGCGGTGTTGGAGCACGTTGGCCTGCAACACGCGCGCATCCTGGTGGTGGTGATCTCGGATGCAGCGGCGGCGGGGCGGGCGGTGGAAGTCGCGCGCCGGCTCAACCCCAGCATCCATATCGTGACCCGAACGCGCTTCGTCTCGGAGGTGGAGTCTCTCCAATCCTTGGGGGCCAACGAGGTGATCCCGGAGGACCTCGAGTCGTCGGTGGAGATCTTCACGCGCGTGCTCACGCACTACCTGGTCCCCAGGGACCGGATCGATCAACTCGCGGCCGACATCCGGGCGGGAGGCTACGAGAAGCTGCGGTCCCCGTCGGTGTCCGCGGAGACCCTGCAGGCGTGCAAGGTACCCATCCCGGACTTGCAGGTCTCGGCCTGCCCGGTGGCGGAAGGCTCACCACTGGCAGGCAAGACGCTGGCCGAGGTGGACCTTCGCAATCGCCTGGGCGCCACGTTGCTCGCCATCCGGCGTGGCGACGAGACGATCTCGAACCCGAAGGGTTCCACCCGGATCGAGGCGGAGGACACGTTGCTGGTGCTCACGTCGGTGGGGCGGGCGGGGCGGGTGTCGAGGGTTTGCGCGGGGAAGTGCGAGCCGGAGGCTTTGGCGACGGCAGGGCCGGACGAGACAATTTAATACGAAGTTGTTTTACAAAGTTTTTGTTTGACAACAATCTTGTCGCATATAGACTTTGGACATGCGCAACATCCTCGGGATGCACGTCCAGGGAGAGGACTTCTACGACCGCGTCGCCGAGCTGGAACGCCTGTGGAAGCTGCTCGACCACGACAACGTCCTGCTGCTGGCACCACGCAGGGTCGGCAAGACCTCCGTGCTCTTCCGACTCCGAGAACAAGCCCCGAATCGCCACCGCTCTGCCGTCTACGTGAGCTCCGCCGGCCTGCTCACCGAGCTCGAGTTCGTCGACACGCTCTTTCGTGCGGTCAACACCCTCGACACCGGGCGCCGTCTGGTCTCCGCCCTCGCCAACGGACCGGTCGGGCGCTTCTTCGGACGCCTCGACGGCGCCGGGGCGAGCGGGTTCCACCTGCACCTGCGGGCCGCTGAGCCACCCGACTGGCGGGAGGTCGGCAACGCGTTCGTGGACGTGGCCAACGCATCGGACGACGCGTGGATCCTGCTGGTGGACGAGCTGCCGATCCTGGTGATGGCGTTGTTGCGCCAGGACACCACGACCGAGCGCGCCCGCACTTTTCTCGAGTGGTTTCGCGCTCTGCGCGAGCGAGCGCCGCGGCTTCGATGGGTGCTCGCCGGTTCCGTGGGCCTCGACGCCATCGTCGCCCGGATCCACCTCACCTCCACGGTACAGGACCTTGCCCCCTTCACGCTGGGGCCGTTGCACGAACAAGACGCCGAGGGACTCGTCGACACGCTCGCAGCCTCCCACGGCATCAGCATCGAGCGAGACGTCATCGAGTACCTGCTGCAGCGGCTTGGCTGGTTGATCCCCTATCACATCCAGCTCGCGTTCTCGGAGATCCACGCCGCGCACCGGAACGGCGCGCCGCCCGTGACGCGCGACCACGTGGACAAGGCGCTCGCACTGCTGCTGTCCCCCGGAAAGCGCATCTACTTCGAGCCCTGGAGGCAACGCTTGCGGGAGGAGCTCGGGCCACCCGAAGACACCCAGGCCATGGCTCTGCTGGACGCCGCGGCCCAAGACCCCAACGGCGCCACAGCGCAGACGTTGCGCGGGATCCTTGCAAGGCACGTCACGCACAAGTCTGCCCGCGATGAAGTGCTCTCTCATCTGCTGCGCGTGCTCCAGAACGATGGCTACCTCGTGGAGGACCGGGGCCGGTTCCGCTTCCGCTCCCCCCTCGTCCGAGCCTTCTGGCGCTCGAGGAGCACCCCGTGAGCGATCCCCTCTCTGGCCCCCTCTGCGGGGTGGCAGTCTACAACCCATCGCTCCTCGGCAGAGACGAGCTCGTGGGAAGCTTCGTCGCGAGAGCCGACCTGCTGGGCGCGCTGCTCGACGCCATCCGGCGGGAGACGGGAGCGACCGTGGCGCGGCACCACCTGGTGCTGGGTCAGGCCGGCATGGGCAAGACGGCTCTCCTGCGGCGGCTGCAGGTCGCCATCGAACAGGACTCCGGGCTGCACAGCACATGGATCCCGCTCGCGTTCTCCGAGGAGTCATCCGGTGTGGCGCGGCTCTCCGACCTGTACGAGAGTTGCTTGACGGCGCTCGCCGAGGCCATGGAACGGCGCGGCGAGGAAGAAGCCAGCGTGCAGATCGACAACCTCGTCGCGAGGCTGCCGCATGAAGAGGACGAACGCAGGGTTGCAGCCCTCGACGCGCTGCTCGACCAGGCTGCAAGCAGGTCCGTTCGCTTCGTGCTCTTGCTCGAAGGCATGGAGGGGCTGCTCGAGACGCTCCGCGAGGAGGAGTCGTGGGCCCTACGCGAGGCGTTGATGCACCACCGAGAGCTGTTGGTGGTGGGGGCGAGCGCGCGTCACCCGGAGGCGGTCCTTCGCTACGCTCGCCCTTTCTACGACTTCTTCCAGGTCCACGAGCTTCGCCCCCTGGATGACAACGAGGTGGAACAGATCCTCACAGCACTCGCGCGCCAGCACGAGGCACCGGAGGTCTTGCGTTTCGTCTCTCGCAAACGCGCGCGCGTCCGCGCCTTCGGAGCGCTGTCGGGCGGCAATCCACGCGCCATGGTCCTGCTGTACGACTTGCTAGCCAGTGGCGCCCCGGATGGCGACCGCGCGCAACTCGAGCTCTTGCTGGACCGGTGCACGCCTGCCTACACGGCTGCCATCGCGGCCCTCGCCCCCCAGGCCCGGCAGATCCTGCACTCCCTCGCGATCCACTGGCACCCCGTCGCCGCCGCACAACTCGCTGACCTCACACGCCTCGACAAGAACGCCGTGTCGTCACAGCTCAACCGGCTCGTGACCCAGCAAATCGTCGAGAAGGTCCCCTTCTTCCCCAGAAGCAAGACAGGCTTCCTCGTGGCGGACCGTCTCTTCAATCTCTGGTACCTCATGCGCACGAACCGTCGCGAACGACGACGCACCGTGTGGCTCCTGCGATTCCTGGAGATGTTCTACGCCTGGGCGGACGCACAGGAGGGCCGTGAAGAGGTCCTCATGGTGTCCGATTCCGCCGCTCCCAGCTCGCTTCTGCGCGAAGCCGTCACGCTGGCTCGTGCAGGAGAGTGGGAGCAGGCCGTCGTACGTTCGCTACCGGCGTTGCGCGACGCGATCGATGGCAACACGGCGTCCCGCTTCGAAGGTACGGTGGCGTTCCTTGCGGAAGCGGTTCGTGGCGGGCGCGCCTCAGAGGCCGCGTCCCTGCTCGAGAGGCTAGGGGCAGCCGAACGTTGGCAGCCAATGCACGCGGCGCTGCGTGCGGCCCGCGACGGCGTGGATCGCACTTTTCCGCTGCTGGCGCCTGAAGTCCGCCTGCCCGCGGAGAGGTTGCTGGAGCGGATGACGAAACCTTCGCCTTGACCTGTTCGAGCGCTCGACCGGACTTGTCACGGTCCTGTCACGGATGATACGGCCTCGTCACCTCATGCCATGGAGAGGTCGTGATGGTCGCCCACCGGCTCGGCTGCGCTTGGACACTCACTGCACTGATGCTCACCTTGCCGGAGGTCGCGTGGGGGCAAGACGTTCATCCGCTCCCCGACGCCCCCGCTCCGCGCGTCGAAGCAGCCTTCGGAAAAGGGGTGACGTTCACGGCCCCCGACGACAGCTTCTCGCTGCAGCTTCGCGGCCGCATGCAGCTGCGAGTCACCGTCATCGACGCGCCGGAAGACGACGAGGAGCCCAACGCCGAGCTGGCGGTCCGTCGCATGCGACTCGCGTTGCAAGGACATGCGTTGACCCACGACCTCACGTACAAGATTCAGCTGGGCTTCTCGCACCTCGATACGGAATCGGACCTGCGTCTTCCGCTGCGCGACGCGTACATCACGTGGTCGCCCCTGCGCGATCTGAGCCTGAACGCGGGCCAGAAGAAGGTTGCCTATGGCCGCCAGCGGGTCATTTCCTCCTCCGCCTTGCAGATGGTGGAGCGGTCGATGGTGGTGGGGGAGCTGAACCTGGACCGAGACGTGGGCGCGGAACTGTTCTCCAAGGACCTGTTCGGCCTCGGGGGTAGGCTGGGGTACGTGCTCGGGGTCTATGGCGGCGACGGGCGCAACCGGCGAGGGCGGGACCACGGGCTCCTGTACGCAGCACGGCTCCTGACCAGGCCCTTCGGCGCGTTCGACGACTACGAGGAAACGGACATGGGGCGGGAAGGCACGCCGCGCCTGAGCCTCGGCGTGGGGGCCGCCTACAACCAGAACACGAACAGGCCTCGCAGCACCTTTGGGGACCCTTACCCCGAAGGGGACTTCGACTACGTGCACCTTGGCGCCGATCTCGTCTTCAAGCTCGGCGGGTTCTCGCTGCAAGCCGAGGTCCTGCTCCGAAAAGCGAACACGGCGTCTCGAACGCTGGACGTCGACGGGGAGCCGCTGACCATCACGTCCCGTTCGGCGCGGGGGGCGTACGTTCAGGCGGGCCAGATGCTGACCGACCACGTCGAGGTCACGGGGCGGTACGGCCAGCTCGTACCCCTGTCCGGCAACGGTGACCCGAATCTGGTCGAGGCCCACGAGCTCGGAGGCGGCGTGAGCTACTACGTCTCCCAGCACGACTTGAAGGTCCAGGGCGACTACTTCTACCTGCCTTCTGACGGCTTCGACGACGGGGCGCACCAGGGGCGCTTGCAGGCGCAGCTCTACTTCTGACCGTCAGGTGCCCAAGCTGGGACGTTGGCCGCCGCCCAGGACACCTGGTAGAGCACGCTGGCTATCCGATCGGAGCAGACCAGGGTCATGAACATCGCATCCTTGCTCGACTTCGTGTTGTGGCTCGACCTGGTGGTCCTGATCTTCTTCGTGCTCGCCGTGCTGAGCATTCCCAGCGTGCTCGTACAGCGCACGGGGCGCCCTTTGGCAGCGCTCGCCTGGATCCTGGCAATGGTGGCCCTGCCCCCGATCGGCATGACCCTGTGGTGGGCGTTCGGGCGTCGACACCTCAAGCGTCAGAGGCGCAAGCGGCAGGCAGCCACGGGCGCGATCGTCCAGAAACTTCAAACCTTGGCCTCCGACGTCTGTCCCGCCTCGCAGGCGCCGCCCTTCTTGCTGCCGCTCCGCAGGTTGCCCGAGGACTATCGTCTGGCGGTGTTCCCGCCGAGCTGTGGCAACGACGTGCGCTTGCTGGTCGACGCGGCGCAGGCGTACCCCGCGATGATCGAGGCGATCGAGACAGCCCGTCACCACGTTCACTTGCTGTTCTACATCTGGAACGACGACGCGACCGGGCGTCGGTTTCTCGACGCGCTGGTTCACAAGGCGAGGGAGGGTGTGCAGGTGCGGCTACTCTGCGACGCGATGGGGTCGCCGTCGATGCGGGGGCGCTTCGCGCGGGCGTTGATCGACGCGAAAGGGCAGGTCGCCCGGTTCTTGCCTCCTCGGCTGACGACGGGCGTGCCCACGCTCAACTTCCGCAATCATCGCAAGATCTTGGTGGTGGACGGGGAAACCGGGTTCACGGGCGGGATCAACATCGGGGACGAGTACGCGGGGGCGTGGAAGGACCTGGCAATCGGGATCCGGGGTCCAGCGGTCGATCAGCTGCAGGAGGTGTTCGCAGACGACTGGTACTTCGCTGCGGGGGAGGACCTGGCGGATCCGGCCTACTTCGGGCGCCACCAGGGGCGGAGCCTGGGGGAGGCGACCTGCGGGCTCGTGGCGAGTGGTCCCGACTGCCGACATGAGCAAATGCAGGACGTGCTGTTCATGGCGATCAACGAGGCGAAAGAGCGCGTGTTCATCGTCTCGCCCTACTTCATCCCCAACCCACCGATCCTGGCGGCGCTGCGAAGTGCAGCGTTTCGTGGCCTCGATGTGCGGGTGATGGTGCCCGGGCGCAGTGACGTGCGGGTCTCGCGATGGGCGTCGAGGTCGTTCTACCCGGACTTGCTCGAGGTGGGGGCGCGGCTGTTCGAGTATCAGGCGGGGATTCTGCATGCCAAGGCCGTGCTCTTCGACCGTCGGTTGTCCCTGGTGGGCAGCGCGAACATCAACAACCGCAGCTTCCGGTTGAACTTCGAGGCGAGCATGTTGGTGGGGGATCCGGCCTTGAACGAAGCGCTCGCGAATCTGTTCGAAGCGGACATGGCGCGCTCGCGGGAGATCGTTCTCGAGGAGATCCTCAACCGCCCCTGGCGGATGCAGGTGCTGGACGGGGCGGCGCACCTTCTGAGTCCCGTGCTCTGAGTGACCGTGGACACGCCACCGGCGTCGGTGGCACACTGCACATTGGCCCTCTGTGTTCCGTCCACCACGATCGGGGAGGTAGGGAAGATGAGAGAGATCATTGACGGGCTTCGCTTTGCGCCGCGCACGTGTACGTGGGAGCTCACGCTGCGCTGCAACCTGAACTGCGGCCACTGCGGCTCGCGCGCGGGGCGTGCGCGTCCTGGCGAAATGGACAAGGCAACCGCCTTGCGCGTGGTAGGTGAGCTCGCGGCCATGGGGTGCATCAAGACGTCCCTGTCCGGCGGCGAGCCCACCCTCTCCCCGTATTGGGAAGACGTGGTTCGCGAGGGCACGCGCCTCGGCATTCACACGAACATGATCACCAACGGCATGACCACGGGCCGCGACTTCGTGCAGCGGGCCAAAGATGCGGGCTTGCGCGGACTCGGAGTCAGCCTCGACGGGCTCGAGCCGCAGCACGACGCAAACCGGCGCCACCCGGGGCTGTTCCGCAGCGTCATGGGTCTGATCGACGACTGCAACGCGATAGGTCTTCCGGTCGGTGCGATCACGACCATCTGGAACGAGAACTTCCGCGACCTCGAGGCCATGCACGATCTGCTCGCGGGACGAGTCTACGTTTGGCAGCTGCAGCTTGGCGCGAAGATGGGCAACCTCGAAGACCACGCCCACCAGCAGGTCGAGCCCGAAGACCTGCTGACAATCGTACCCGAGGTCGCGCGGCTCATCCGCAAGGGAAAGGTCCGCATCCACGTGGCCGACAACCTCGGCTACTACGGCCCCTACGAAGAGGTCCTTCGAACGCGTCGATCCACCCCAGTTTCGTGCTGGGTCGGCTGCTATGCGGGGTGCCGTCACCTCGGCATCGAGGCCGACGGCGGCGTGAAGGGTTGTCTGTCCATCCAGTCGACGCGAGCCACCGAAGGCAACTTGCAGCAGTCGTCGCTGCGGGACATCTGGTGGCGTCCGGGAGCCTTCGCCTACAACCGGCAGTTCCAGCTCAACGATCTTGCGGGCTTCTGTCGCACGTGCGAGCACGCCTCGATTTGTCGCGGCGGTTGCTTGAGCATGCGGACCTGCGAGGGGGGTCGGGACAACCCGTTCTGCTACCACCGTGTCGCGACCCTGGCGGAGCGACGAGCTTCCCGTCGCGCGCGCTACGTGCCGATGGCCATCGCGCCGGCTGCCATTCTTGCGGCCTTCGGGCTGGGGTGCGGGGGGTCAACCGAGGAGCCCAAGCAGCAGGATGCTTCGACGAGTGACGTGGCGAGCGGGGACGCGGACCCGGACGCCGCGAGCTACTATGGGATGCCGGGGGATGCCTACGGCGTCCCGGACCCTGATTCGGCGAGCTACTACGGCATGCCCGAGGATGCGGAACCGGACGTCGATGCGGGGAGTTGGTACGGGATGCCTGGGGATGCTTACGGGATCCCGGACGCGGACCCGGACACCGCGAGCTACTACGGCATGCCCGAGGACGCAGGCGACGCGGGCCCCGGCCCCGACGCCGGGAGTTTCTATGGCATGCCCGAAGACAGCGGCACAGACTGATCGACCGCGGCGCCCGCGGACTGCTGTCCGCAAGGTTGCGGCCTCGACCCCGCGAGGCACCGCGCGACCCACGTAATTTCAGCTCGTTTTCGCCTCATTTCTTCATGGCACGGTCTTCGCTCTCCCTCCGGACACACAACCACGGAGGCTCATCGTGAAACTCACTTCCCTTCTCTTCGCATCCCTGGCACTCACCACCGTTGCGTGCGGACGCATCAGCGCCCCCGCGGAGGACGAGGTCCCCTCGCCGGCCGACCTGGTCGAGGTCGCCGCCCCGGCGCAAAACCCCAAAGCGGGCGGCACGGCCGCGGGTACATCCGTCGTCGTCCGCAAGGACAAGGACGAGGTCCGTGTCGTCAAGGATGGAACGAGCGTCCGCACCGGCGGGGGCAACACCGAGGTCAGCACCTCCGACGGCAAGTCCGTCAAGGTGAAGGACGGCCGCGTGGAAGTGGGCGGGGTGAAAGTGGACGGCACCAAGGTCACCGTTCCCGGCGTGGCGACCGTCTACGGATACTGACAGGCTCGTGCCGGAAGCGGGATGCTCTCTACGCGATCGACTTCGCTCATGGTACGCTCGCGTCACGATGGCCCGGCTCCGGATTGCACTGCTTCTTGGCATCCTTGCCTTTGGGGGGACCGCACGCGCACAGGAAGGGCATCGCCCCCAGGAAGCGCGGGTCCTGTATGACCGAGGGGTCGAAGCGCACAGCCAAGGGGCCTTCGCCGAAGCCGCCCAGCTCTTCGCCGACGCGGATGCCCTGGCACCAAACAACACCGCCCTGCAAGCGGCGATCGAAGCGGCCGTGCAGGCAGACGACCCGGTGCTCGCTCTCACCCTCGTCGATCGCACCGCAACGCGCCCCCTGAGCCCGGGCGTGACCCATGCCGTGGAGGAAGCACGAGCGAAATTCTCGGCCCGTGCGGGACGTCTCGTGGTGCACTGCTCCGGCACCGTGCGATGCGAGGTCACCGTCGAAGGGCGCCCGTTCACCCCCGACCAGCCGGTCTGGGTGCTGACGGGAACCCGCTCGTTGATCCTGCGGTTCGGGGCGCAATCCGTGAACAAGAGCGTGAACGTGGAGCCCGGTGCGCTCGTGCGTCTCGAGGTGGATCCACCCGCCCCGACTGCCGTCGCGCCCCCCCCTGCCGCGCCGGCTCAACCGCACCACAAGCCCCCCACAACTCCGCCGCCTCCACCGACCGAGCCTGCTGCCGAATCCCCGCTCGCCTCGCCGTGGTTCTGGGTCGGGGCCGGACTGACCACCACCTTCGCCCTCGCCTCCGTATGGTCCGCCACGGATGTCGCTGAAAAAAACGATGACTTCGTGTCGAGCCGTTGCAACGAGGTGGGCTCGCCCTCGTGCAGCAGTGCATCGTCCGATGGAGAGAGCGCCCAGCTGAGGACCAATCTTCTTCTGGGCGCCACGGCGTTGTGCGGGGCAGCGACCCTGACCATCGCCATTCTCCCAGCCTCGTCGCCCACGGCAGAGGGTCATGCGTTCGTCCCCGTCCTCATGACCCGGGGAGCCTTCTAAGAGAGCATGGAAGGCCGCCCTTCGATCCAGGGACGATCCGCCCACTACGAGCCTCTCTTCAAGCTCGCCAGCGGCGGCATGGCCACCGTCTACGTCGGTCGCCTGCAGGGAGCCATGGGCTTCCAACGCCTCGTGGCCATCAAGCGTCCCCACCGGCATCTGCTCGACGACCCTCGATTCGTCGGCATGCTACTGCACGAGGCGAACCTCGCCTCCAAGCTGCATCACCCCAACGTCGTGTCGGTGCAGGACGTCGTCCAGGGCGACGACGTCGTGTACCTGATCATGGACCTGGTGGAAGGCGCGTCGCTGGCGGAGCTACAACGGGCGGCCAAGGATCGGGACCTGGCCATCCCGCGGGAAGTGGCCATCCGGTTGTTGCTCGATGCGTCCGCCGGGTTACATGCCGCGCACGAGTTGACGGATGACGACGGAAATCCGATGGGCCTCGTGCATCGTGACATGTCGCCTCACAACGTGCTCGTGGGTGTGGACGGCATCGCGCGGGTGGCGGACTTCGGCATTGCGAAGTGCGCCAACGCACAGGGATCGCCCACGACGACGACCGGGACGCTGAAGGGCAAGTACGCGTACATGGCACCCGAGTACATCGAGGGGCGCGGCGTGGATCGACGTTCCGACGTGTTCAGTCTCGGGGTCGTGGCGTGGGAGCTTCTCGCGGGACGACGGCTCTTCGTGGGGGACTCGCCGCCGTCGGTGATGTTGAAAGTGGTTCAGGAAGCAGCGCCACCGCTGTCGGACGCCACGGACGCCTTCGGCAAGGTGCTGGACGACGTGTTGAGCCAAGCGCTGGCGAAGAGGCCGAGCGAGCGATTCGACACGGTGGAGGCGTTTGCCAATGCCTTGGAGCACTCCGCCCGCGCAGCGGCCTCCGTGGCCTCGGCGGCAGAGGTCGCTCGACTCGTGCGCACGCTCGTGGGGGACGCCCTGGACGCACGACGGCAGAAGGTCAAGGCGCTTCTCGAAGAGCGGCATCCTCAGGTCAACCATGAGCGGCTCACGGATCCCTTGCCGGTGCACCTCGCCGCCCTCGATCAGGCGGGTTCGCTTCCCGGCGTATCCGTGCACGGACAGGAGCGGCCGTCGCAAGCTCAGTCCATCGTGGAGCCGGGACGATCCGCGCTGCTGCCCGAAACCACCTCGTCCGAGGCGCGCCTTCCGGTGCGCCGGTACGGCGCCTGGCCCTGGGTCCTGATGGCCGTCGTGGTCACGGCTGCGCTGGTCTTTGCGGTGGTTCGGGCACGCGAACCGTCAGACGCGGGAGCCTCGTCGGGGGAAGGCTCGGCCGCCGTGCTCCCGACTGGGCTCATTGCAAGGGAATCCGCGACACCGATCGAGCCGGCCCTGACCGCACCTACCTCGCTGGCTGTATCGGTGTCGATCGACGCCGGACACCCGGATGCCGTCGCGACGCCCCCGGCAACGACGGGCGTGAGGCAGCCCGCGGGGACCAAGTCCGCGGGGACGAAGCCCGAAGAGACCAAACCCGCAGCGGACCCGCCGGCCACGACACCGACGGACCGTACACCTCCACCGAACCCGTACGAGTAGGCCGGGTCACTCTTCCTTGCCGTACTTCGCAAGGAGCCTGCCGAGGTAGGTGCGGTCGAGTCCCGCCAACTTGGCCGCGGTCGTCTGGTTGCCGCCGGACCGCGCGATGAGCGCGGTGACGTAAGCCCGCGTGAACCTCGCAACGAGCTCGTCCTTGAGCTCCGCGTACGGCTCGGGCAGGGAGGCGTACCGTTCGATGGACGCGTCGAGGGAGCTTTCCGGGTCCCCGGGGGCGGGAGGAAGGGCTCCCAGCACGGTGAAGGCATGGACGACGTTGCGGAGCTCGCGGACGTTGCCCGGCCAGGGTCTGGCTTGCAGCTTGGCGAGGACATCGGGCGGGATGGGGGGCGCTCCTAGCTCCGTGGCGAAGTGGTTCGCCAAGATCGGGATGTCGTCCGGGCGTGCGGAGAGCGAAGGGACGCCGAGCTTGATGACGGCCAGACGATAGTAGAGGTCTTGGCGGAAGCGGCCCACCGCGACGTCCTTGGACAGGTCTCGGTGGGTGGCTGCGAGGACGCGGGTCTTGACCTTTCGCGAGATGTCGGAGCCGACGGGACGGACCTCGCCGATTTCCAGGGCGCGGAGGAGAGCCGGCTGGATCTCGAGGGGAAGCTCGCCGATTTCGTCGAGAAACAGCGTACCGTTCTCGGCTGCGAGGAAGGCTCCTTTGCGTGACCCGCTCGCTCCGGTGAAAGCCCCCTTCTGGTGACCGAACAGCTCGCTCCCCACCAGCTCCCGCGTCAGGGCGCCACAGTTGAGCGCCAGGAAGGGCCCCTCTGCCGCGTCCGACCCGTTGTGGATGGCACGAGCCACGAGCTCCTTGCCAACGCCCGATTCCCCTTCGATGAGGACCGGAACGAGGGTGCCTCGCAAACGGTCTAGCATGCCGAACAGCTGCCGCATCGAGGGTGACGTGCCGAGCATGCCCATGTACCGATCGCCGCTGAAGGTGGCGGCGGCGTCGAAGGACGATCGGTCGAGGTCGATGCGAACGGTAGCGCGCCCGATTGTCAGAGCGCTCCCGAACGCAAGGGTCATTTTCTCCACACGGTGGGCGCCGAAGAACGTGCCGTTGCGGCTGCCGAGGTCGCGAACGAGCACCCCTTCAGGCACGATCTCTAGCTCCGCGTGCGAGCGAGACACGGCACGGTCATCGATGACGATGTCGTTCTGCCCACCCGAGCCGAGACTGCAGACGCCACGGTCGAGGCGGACTTGCTCGGGCTGGGCCGGCGCACCGGAAACGCTCACCAGAGCCACCAGGGGTGCTCGGGATCGCGAGCCGGCAACGTAGGTCTCGGTGTGACCCGCGTCGTGCCCAGAATTCGGGGCTGGCTTGAGAGGACCCATCGCGAGGGAGCATAGCGCTGAATGAACCCGCGGGTCATGGCGCAGTGGGCCTCGCGACCATCGGACTCGTGGTAGAGTGTCCCGCCAACATGGTGCCCTCCGTGCCTCGCGACCTATTCGTCCTGCTGACCCTCGGCGTGATCTCGACCGGCTGTTTCTACGACTGGAAGGTTGGACCGGAAGGGACGCAGGACGCCGGGACGCAAGAGGGGGGTGGAGTCGACGCGGAGGACCCGGTCTGCCAATCCATCCGGGGAGCGATGGACCAGAAGCATGCGACCCTGTCGACGTGCAACCCGCAGCAGGCCTTCCCAAACTTGCCCTGCCAGCACACCTACTACGACGAGTGCGACTGCCAGCAAGCAACCTCCGACGTCCTTGGGATGTCGGGATACGCAACCCTCGTGGAGCAATTCCAGGACGCCGGTTGCGACGGCGGCTGCACCGTCTGCTTGTACGAAGGGTGGGCATGGCAGTGCGCCCCGGATCGGAGCGGGACGAGCGGGACGTGCGTCCCTAAGCCATGATGGCGCGTCCACTCAGTGCAGGTCGGCAGCCCGGTCGATCCTGGCGATCTGCTCCCTGAGGTCCTGGACCTCGCGCTCCCAGTATTGCTGCGTCCCGAAGTGGGTGAAGGTTCGCTGAAAGGTCGGGTCACGCCACCGCCGTGCGACCCACGTGGCGTAGTGAACGTAGCGCAAGGCGCGCAGGGGCTCGACGAGACGCAACCATGCGCGGTCGAAGTCGCGGAACTCGCGATAGGCTTCGAGCAGCGTCTCGCGCTGCCGATCCCCCTCCGCGTCCGCGCTGGGCACGAGCATCCACACGTCTTGCGCCGCAGGGCCCACGCACATGTCGTCGAAGTCGAGGAACATCGGTCCATCGGGGGTCCACAGCAGATTGCCCAGGTGGCAGTCGCCATGGATCCTGTGCGCCGGGACATGACGGAACATGAGCTCGATGCGCTGAACCAAGGCGTAAACGGTCGCGGCGTAGGCGGCTCGCACCTGGTCATGAATCAAGGCACGTTCCAGCAACAGCTCCAGGTTGGCCGTGCCGTAGGTCGCCGGCGTGAGCGCGAGCCGGCTTGCCGCGGCACCACTCGCGCCGACGTTGTGGATCCGAGCCAGAAGCCTACCCAGAATCCGCAGTTGCTCGTCCGTCAGCTCCTCGGGAGCCCGGCCCCCCACGCGCGGGAAGAGGGCATAGGGTATGCCCTGCACCTCGCCGAGCGTCTCTCCAGGCTCGAGCTCGAGAGGAAGGACGACGGGCACCTCCTGCGCGTGCAACTCGGCGAGGAACCTGTGTTCGTCCAGGATCGCCTCGCGGCTCCAGCGTCCCGGCCGGTAGAACTTGCCGACCACCATGGTGCCGTCGTCCAGCTCGAGCTGGTAGACGCGGTTCTCGTAGCTGTTGAGGATGATGAATCGCCCGGTGCAGCGCCGTCCTCCAGCCTCGACCGCATCGAAGACGTCATCGGGGGTCAGCCGGTGGAACTGGTCGGCAAGGGGGTGGTGCTCGAAGGTTTCTGGGGCCATGGAGGAGAGCTTCCCTACAGCACCCGGGTCACTGGCGCCAGGGTCCCATGGTTTCGAACGATCCGGGCCTGACGAGCATCGAAGGGTGCATGCTCTTCGACTGGCTTCGCGACGCCCTCAGCTGGCACCGAGAACCCCTGCTTCCGGCCCTGCTGCGCGTACGAGAGCCTGACGGCACCCCTGCGGGTCAAGTCCGCCTGTCCGGGGTGTTCGACCCGGGGGGCGAGCGGGTGGACCGAACCGTCACGACCGCGGGAGGGCTGTGCATGCTCGAGTGGCCCGCGCAGGCAAGGTCCCTTCGGGTACAGGTCGGCGCGGGCGACACGTCGACCGAACTCGAGATCCAGAGCCGTCGCCCCGACCCGGATCATGTCATCGAGGTGCAGCTGGGCTGAGACGTTCGGTCACGTCCTGTCCCCGCGCACGAACTCCTCGTAGGCCCTGACGTCCGCCTTGGACCCCACGGCGATGGGCGTGCGCTCATGAACCGACCTCGGCTGTAGGTCGAGAATCCTGCGAGTGCCGTCCGTGGCTGCCCCCCCCGCCGCCTCGAACAGGAACGCCAGCGGGTTGGCCTCGTACAGCAAGCGGAGCTTGCCCTCTGGGTTCCTGTCGTCCGTGGGGTACACGAAAATCCCACCCTTGAGCAGTGTCCGGTGCGCGTCCGCGACCGCGGACCCGACGTAACGCTGCCCGTAGGGACGCGCCGCGGCCCCCCCCGGCGTCTTCATCCACGCGTTCCACGCCTGCACCTCGCGCGGCCAGTACGCATGATTGCCTTCGTTGATCGCATACGTGCTCCCCTGCTCAGGGCACCGTACGTTTTCGTGCGACAAGAAGAACTCCCCGATCGACGGGTCGAACGTGAAGGCATGAACGCCACGCCGAAGCCCCGTCGACAGCACCAGCATCGTCGACGAACCGTACACCGCGTACCCGGCGCCCACGAGCTCGCGTCCCGGCCGCAGGAGCTGGCTCGCCGTCGTCCCCTCCCCGTCCGCGCGCAGGATGCCGAAGATCGTCCCGATCGACACCCCCACGTCGATGTTCGACGAACCATCGATGGGGTCGAAGAGGACCACGTAGCGCGCAGAGGAAGCGTGGGAGGTCACCAGGGGCTCGGCCATCTCCTCGCTCGCCACCGCGCGACAGTGACCTCTTCGCCCGAGCACGTTGACGAGCACGTCGTTCGCGTACTGATCGAGCTTCTGCACGCGCTCGCCTTGCACGTTCGTCTCGCCCGTATAGCCAATCGCATCCGCGAGGCCCGCGTTGCGCACGCGCGCCGAGATGATCTTCACCGCAACGCCAAGCTGGTTGAGCAGCGACGTGTAAGCGCCCGTAGCGTCGGATTGCGAGCGCATACCCTCGAGCACGAAGGTCTCGAGCGTGATGCCCTTCTGGATGTCGGGAGGGATGCTGTTCGGCATGTGGGTCTGATTCCTCGTTGTGATCGCCGCGAGCGCACTGTAGTCGGGTGGTCCAAACACGCAACGGACAGAAAGCCGACGACCATGACCCATGTTCTTCACAACGACGCGTTTCCGCGATCGAACCGCTACGACCCCACCTGGGTGCTCGAGGGCAACATGGGTCCTAACCCCCTGTGGCTGGCACAGGGAAAAGCGTCCGCGTAGCAACCGTTCCGGCGGTCGAGCATCAAAGACATTTCATGGAACCCAACAAGGCTCGTACGCTGGACAACCTCCTGGGCGAGCTTGGTTTCGGAGGCTATCGATGACTGAAAGCAAGCTCTTTTCCCCCCTCTCCTTCGGCGAGCTGACGCTCCCCAACCGGACGGTGATGGCGCCCATGACGCGTTCCCGAGCCGAAGGCAACGTCCCCAACGCGCTCATGGCGGAGTACTACGCGCAGCGGGCCAGCGCGGGCCTCATCATCACGGAGGGCACGTCCCCTTCCCCCAACGGGCTCGGCTACGCGCGCATCCCGGGGATGTTCAGCAAAGAGCAGGTGGCTGGGTGGAAGGTCGTGACCGACGCGGTTCGCGCCCGAGGCGGCCGCATCTTCGTGCAACTCATGCACACCGGCCGGGTCGGACATCCCCTCAACTTGCCGGCAGGCGCGTATCTGCTCGCCCCGAGCGCTTTGGCTGCCCCCGGCGAGATGTACACGGACCAGCAAGGCATGCAGCCCCACCCCGCACCACGGGCCATGACCTCCGAAGACCTCGCGAACACCCGAGCCGAGTTCGTGACCGCGGCAAAGAACGCCATCGAGGCGGGATTCCACGGCGTCGAGTTGCACGGTGCCAACGGCTACCTCCTCGAACAGTTCATCAGTCCCCACACCAATCAGCGCACCGACGAGTACGGCGGGTCCGTGGCGAATCGCATCCGCTACGTGCTCGAAGTCGCGAGGGAGACCGCAGCGGCGATCGGCGGCGACAAGGTCGGGATTCGACTCTCCCCCTTCGGCGTGAACGCAGGAATGACCGCGTACGACGAGACAGAAGCAACGCACATGGCGCTCGTCGAGGCACTGGCGGCGACGGGAATCCGGTACGTCCACGTGGTGGATCATTCAGCGATGGGCGCGCCTACGGTCCCCGAGTCGCTCAAGGAAGCGATGCGACGGGCGTGGCCTCGAACCTTCATCGCCAGCGGCGGGTTCGATCGTGCCCGAGCCGAGTCGGTGCTACGGGAGGGCAAGGCGGACCTGGTGGCCTTTGGGCGCCCGTTTCTCGCCAATCCGGACCTGCCAGCTCGCCTCGCGGACGACCGTCCCCTGAACGCGCCGGACGCGTCGACCTTCTACACACCTGGCGCCAAGGGGTACACGGACTACCCCGCGCTGGGGTAGCCGCTCTCGTAGGACGCCGGGGGAACCGAAGGCACCTTGGGCTTCTTCGGTGCACGCTCTCGCTGGGCCCGTCGGAAGATGGGGCACGAGGTGATGGACTTGGTGCAGTAGCGCTCTGCGAGGTGGTCCATCACGCCGTCGGGGAGCAGGCCTGTCCCTGCGCGTCGAAGAACGGAGCACGCGCAAGGTTCGCTCTGGTCGTAGAACACGCAGGGCAAGCGCATACGAGACCCCCCCAAGGCTCGAGCCCGGGAGCTGAGCCGAGTCCTTGCCTAGGCTGACACAGGTTGGAGGGCGTGCCTATCCAACGGATGTCCAAACTCGTGTGGCGGGAATTGCGATGAGGGAGGTTTACTCGATGTCGATCAGTCCTCGACGGATCGCGAAGCGGGTCATGTCGGAGTTGTTCCGAAGATTGAGCTTCTCGAGGATCCGGCTGCGGTAGGTCTCGATGGTGCTGAGCGAGAGGCTCAGCGCTTTGGAGACCTCGCGACTCGTAGAGCCCCGAGCGAGCTGAATGAGCACCTGCATCTCCCGGTCGGACAGGACGGCTTCGGGAACCTCCTCCTTGGCCTGGCCCATGCGCCCGACCATCTTCTCCATGATCGCCGGGCTGACGTAGACCCCCTTCTGGGCAACCTTGCGAATGGCCGCCAGCAGTTCATCAGTGGAGGCCACCTTCACGATGAACCCGGAAGCTCCAGCCCGAATCACCCGCGTCGCATACTCCTCGTTGGCGTACATCGTCAGGATGAGCACCCTCACGCCGAGCCCGAGCGCCACGATCTGCCGCGTGGTCTCGAGTCCGTCCAGGTCCGGCAAGCTGTAGTCGAGCACCACCACGTCTGGCTTGTGCTCCCGGCACAGTTGGACAGCCTCCCGCCCCGACCCAGCCTGCGCCAAGACCTGAATGTCGGGCTCGTTGTCGAGCAGGCGGCAAAGCCCCGCCCGAACCATCGTGTGATCATCCACGACAAGCGTTCGTATCATGACTCGTCCTCCCGGCTCCCAACCGTCAGGGGAACCCGCAAGACCACGCGCGTCCCCTGGAATGGAGCGGACCGAATCTCGATCAACCCGCCAACGAGCGAAGCACGCTCACGCATTCCCGTGATGCCCACGCCGCTGACAGCAGCCAGATCTCCCACGCCAAACCCCTTCCCGTCGTCATACACCGATAGCATCAGCTCCGCCTCGCTGCACACCACGGACACGTCGACACTGCTCGCGCCCGCGTGGCGGCTGATGTTGTTGAGGGATTCCTGCAGTACCCGATACGTGCAGAGCGAGACCTCCTTGCTGATCGTCACGGTCTCGTCCATCTGCGTCTCCAGGTCCACCTTCATGCCCGTGCGCTCCTCGTGGTCCTGCGCCAGCAATACAACCGCAGGCTCCAGCCCGAGATCGTCGAGCAGCGGAGGGCGCAACCCCCGGCAGATTCGTCGCAGCTCGTCCGCCGATTCCTCCACCGCCTCGATGGCGCGACGCAACGCGACCGCCGCCTCCTGAGGCATCTTGGCGACGTGCTTCTCCAGCCACCCAAGCTCGAACCGGCTGGCCGTGAGCAGTTGCCCCAGCTCGTCGTGAAGGTCCCGCGACACGCGAGCCCGCTCTTCCTCCTGCGCCATCAACGCCTTGCGCGACAGCATCCCCAAGCGCTGCCCCGCCCTGTTGCGCTCCGTCACGTCCGTGAGAACGGCGAGCATCCGTCGCTCTTCTCCCGCGCGGATTCGGCTCGCACGTACCTCAACGTCGATGGGGGACCCATCCTTGCGGGCGTGCACCGCGTCTGCACGAAACACCCCTGCCGCATCGTCCCGCTCCTTGAACACGTGGTACAAGTGCTGCGACGCGGGGGCGATCAGCTCGTTCACGTGGACCCCACGCAGGGTCCCGACGTCCCACCCATGGATGCGACAGGCCGCCGGGTTCGCCTCCAGAATGAGGTCGTCCTCCCCGAGCACCAGCAGGCCGTCGGTGACGGAGGCAAACACCGCCCGGTAGGTCTCCTTCGAAGCGTCGAGCTGCTCCGCAGCCCGCTTGCGCTCAACTCCCTGAGCCTGGACCCGGTCGCGTGCCACGCCGTCCGCATGGAGGCGACGACCGAGCAGATGAACCACGACGGCCGCCACGGACGACAGGACGAGCCCAACCGCCAGGCAGGCCTGGGCGTCGCTCGAGCAGCAGAGCCACACGGCGACAGCCACGAGGCTCATGAGCACGAACACCGCTGCCGCCCCCCAGCGGTTCACCCACGCATCAGACATTCCACTTCCTTTCCGAAGCTCCGCCAAAGCGGTCGTCATTCGACCGCGGGACGATGACGGATCCCGTCAGCGACCTCCTCGAACACGTCGGACAACCGCAGGATGCCCACGACCTTGCCCTCACGCGTGACCAGAATCGACTGGATGTGCAGACGAACCATCTCCCCGATCGCATGGCTCATGCGCACATCCTCGTCGATGCTCTCTTGGGTCGGCACCATGGCATCGCACACGCGAATGCGAGAGGCCACGGCGCACATACGCTCCAACGAGCCCTGAAACGGGTGCTTCTGCGCGAGGGCCGAGATGAACTCCTGGCTCAGACCCACCCGTGCCAGGTTTTCCTGGTCGTTCTCGTTGAAGACGCTCGGCTGAAGGCTCCTGAGGATCGACCAGTGGGTCAGCTTGCCGATGACGTTCCCTCGCTCGTCGAGAACCAAGACCGCACGGTGGTGATGCCGGTTATTGGTCAACCCGAGCTGTGCCTTGCTCAAAGCCAGCAACGCCTCTCGCAACGTGCTGTTGCACGGGGTCGTGGCGTACTGGGCGAGCGGAAGCATCAAGTCCTTGACCCGTCGCGTATCCATTCGGTTTCTCCTGGTAGCTTCGCTACCGCTTGCCGGACTGGTCCATCTCCTTGAGCCGCCGCAGCACCGCCAACGGCGACTCGCCCACCGCCGTGTTCAGCAGCTCCTCCATCCTCGCGGTGTCGATCTCCAGCCGTCGCTGGACCCGCTTGGAGTAGGCGTCTCGCAGGACCGAAAGCAGCTCCTCGGTCTCGCAGGGCTTCTGCAGATAGCTGTAGGAACCCGCTTGCGTGCAGTGGACGGCCGAGTCGATGGACCCGTGACCGGTCAAGATCACCACCTCGATGTCGGGGTGCTCCGTCTTCAAGGCATCGAGCAGCTGCTCCCCCGTCATGCCCGGCATTTTGAGATCGACGAGGGCCAGGTCGAAACGCTGCTTGCGCGCCGTCTCGAGCGCTTCCGTCCCGTTGGTCACCGGGGTCACGTCGAAGTCTCGGATCGACAGACGCTTGCTCAGGGTCTCGAGGAACCGAACTTCGTCGTCCACGATGAGCAGCTTGATCTTCTCGGCCATGGGAATCTCCGTGTTCTTGGGTACTCGAGCCTTTCAGAGCCAGTGTTCACCATGAAGCGAGCCGGTCAAGAAGGGAAGCCAATCCACTGCCAGTACCCCAGAATCGCCCATCCCCAGAGCACCAGGAGCGAGAGGATGGTCACCACAAGGCCGTGCTTGGCGAAGTCCTTGAGCGTGACCAACTGCTCCCCTGTGTCCATGTCCTTCGCGAGAGAATAGGCGATCGCATTGTTCGGCGTGCCGATGATGAACACGTTCGCGAACGACGACGCAAAGGCGGTGGCGAACCCGACCATCCAAGGGGGCGTGCCCGAGAGTTGAGCCATGGGAACGGAAACCGGACCAAGCGCCGCCACCGTGGCGCCGTCGCTCATGAAGTTCGTCACCACCCCGGTGAAGAGGGAGGAGGCGATGGCAAGTCCCTCGCCGGATGCCAGGAAAGACGGCAGATTCTCCACGAAGGACGTGGCAACCCACGTGGCCGCTCCGGTGGCCGCCAGTCCGGCCCCCATCGCAGAAGCGCTCGCATACAGGGCGACGACATCCCACGAGATCTTGTTGACGTCGGGCCAGGTGATGATGCGCGCGACGGAGAGGATGACGATGCCGAGCATGACGGGGCCGCCCATGCCGAGCCCGCCGCCTTCCTCGTCACCCATGACCCAGAGCACGATCACGAGGACCAGGGTGGCCGCGGTGATGTACTCGTCACGGGTCATGGGGCCTTGCCGCGCGGCCTCCGCCCGGACGATGGCGGCGACGTTGACGGTCTTCACGGTGACCTTGCGATAGACGAAGAAGTAGAAGTAGGCGGCGATGACGAGGGCCATGACGGGCACGAAGGGCATGCCGTACATGACCCATTGGCCGAACGTCGGGGCCATGCCGTAGTCGGCGAGGATGCCGATCATGATGGCGTTTCGGCCACCTGCTGCGGGGGAACCCGGCCCGCCTTGGTTGGCGGCGAAGCACAGGGCGAGGATGAAGAGCACCGCGAGGGAAGGGTCTTTCGCGATCCCGGCGGCCTTCACTGCTGCTCGGTAGACCAGCATCAGGATGGGCGCGATAAAGGCCACCAGCGCGTGCTCCGACAGAAACGAGGCGCACACGGCCAGCAGGGGTAAGAAAATGAAGAGGAACAGCGGCAGGGACTTGCTCGTTCCCAGCAGAAGGAGGCCGATACGACGGTCCAGGCCGGACTTCGCGATGCCCACGGACATCGCGAGGATGCCGATGATGAAGATCACCGCGTCCTTTGCATAGGACTTCGCGACCATGTCCGGGGTGAAGACCCCGAACACGTACATGAGAAACCCCACGAGCATGGCCGTGATGCCAATGGGCAAAGCGCCCAGGGCCCAGAACAGCGCCGCAAGGACCAGGATGCCGACGGTGACCCGCGCCCGGAACCCGACCTCCTCCGGATTGAGGTTTCTCTTCTCGATGGTGCCGTCGGGCTTCTCGATCTCCTTGTGCTGTTTCGCGTACTTGCTGTAGTGCTCCGCGACGGTCTCCCCGGGCTTCATTTGGGAGTAGCGAGCGTAGCCAGCGATCGGGTCACCCATCCGCTGCTCCAGGCGGGGCGTGTCCAGCATGGTGAGGAGGTTCTTCGGGCTGGGCATGAGGCAGATGGCTGTGAACAGCAGTGCCCCGAGGATCATGACACCGGGACGGAAGTTGTGGGTGCCCCACAGCCATCCCCAGACGGACTTGGACTCGACGTTGGGGATTTCCTGACGCGCCATGGCGTGGAGCTTCTCTTCTCCCGCGGCACGGATGGTGGCGACCAGCCCTTCGGTCTCGCAAGGCTTCTCGAGGTACGCGAAGGCGTCCATGCGCCCCATCTCGGCAGCAGAGTTCATGCTCGCATGACCGGTGAGCATGATGACCTGCACCTCGGGGGCGATGCGCTTAATCTCCCGCAACACTTCCTCGCCGGACATCTTGGGCATCTTGCGGTCCAGCACGATCACGTCGGGCCGTTCTCGACGGATGGCGCGGAGCCCATCTTCCGGGTCGCCCACCTCCGTGACCTTGAAGCCCCGCTTTTCGAGGCGGGTGGCAAGGCTCGTTCGAAAGCGGTCTTCGTCGTCGATGAGGAGGACCTTCAACACCGGCGGTTCGGCGTTGGGGTCAGCGGGTTTGGATCCGGAAGAATGCGCGGTCATGCTCACCCTCTCTCGGGGGGCTCGTTCTGCGAGCCCTTTTCCCGTGCAAACGGCAGCGAGATCGTGAAGGTCGTCCCCTCCCCCACCTCGCTGCTCACCTCGATGCGCCCACCATGAGACTTCACGATGCCATAAGAGATCGACAGGCCTAGGCCGGTACCCTTGCCCACCGCCTTGGTCGTAAAGAACGGAAAGAAGACCTTCTCCATCTGCTCGGCCGTCATGCCGCATCCGGTATCCTGCACGTCGATGTCCACGAACCGGTCATCGCGACGCGTCCGAACCGTGATGCGCCCGCCCCCCACAATCGCGTCCTTGGCGTTGTTCAGAAGGTTGAAAAGGACCTGCTCCATCTGATTGCGGCTGGCCAAGATCGGCGAAATCCCCTCCCCGAGCTCGCGCGTCACGGCGATGTTCGACACGCTGAACTCCGTTGCCTTCATCTCGAGCACCCGGTCGAGAAGCTCATTGACGTCCAGTCGAACCGGCGCTTCGTCATGCTGCCGCGAGAACACGAGGAGCTTGCGCGTGATCGCCCGACCCCGCATCGTCGCCTCACAGATCTGATCCAGCCGCTCCCGCAACTCCTCGTCGCCAACCCTGTCACCGAGCGACGGGTCGAGGGAGTCTCTCAACGCCCCCGCCTCCTCGTAGATGATCGCCAGCGGGTTGTTGATCTCGTGCGCCACGCCCGCCGCCATCTCTCCCACGGACGCGAGCTTCGCCGCGTTGAACAGCTGTCCGCGCAGCTCGTGACGCGTCTGGTCCCCTTGCTCGAGCCGATGGACCAGCTTGCGCGTGCTGCGAACGACGATGACCACGATCAAGCCGAGGGTCACCAGCATGATGGCGGTGAGGATGAGACGCGTCCTTTGCACCGACGCGTAGGCTTGGTCACGCGGGACGCGCACCACCACCGCCCAGTCGGTCTCCGAGAGCCACGACACGGCCGCCACGTAGCTGCGTCCCTCGTGTTCCATCTCGAAGACGCTCGCCGGACCGTCTCGGCTCGGCATACGAGCCAGGGGTCCCGGACCACCGCCCACCCCGGTCTGCCGCTGCCCCGCTTCGTTGACCACACACGCCTCGACCCCCTTCGTCGGCTGCACTCCGCCCACGAACGAAGCGAACTTGTCAGGGTCCACGCTCGCGCGCAGGACCCACGTCTGCCCTCCGATCGAACGGGCTACGGCCACCACGAAGTGCGGCTCTTCGCGAAAGCCAAGGAACACATCACTGATGATGTGGCCGCGAGCGTCGGAGTGAACGCGCCGAAACCAGGCCTCCTCGCTGTAGTCTTTGCCCGCCGGCGAAGGGGGAGGGCCTGCGTAGGCCACCATCTTGCCGCTCGGATCGAACACGCCCACGTCCGTGAAGGCGGGGCTCTCGCTCACGAGGCGAGCCAGCAGAAGGTCCGTCCGGTCCTGCGCACCGGAGAGGCCCACGGTGTCTTCGGGAAACGCGCTCCGGACGTTGGCCACGCGCTCCTGTAGGTAAAGCTCGACGGTGTTGCGCTTGTTCTCGGCCACGGACCGCAGGTGGGTGTCCATGCCCTCGCGCAGCATGGTGTGAAACGAGTAGTGAAAGTACAGTGACAAGAGCAGCAGCGGCGTCACGTAGGCCACGAGCAGCTGCCACCGTAGTTTGCGCCGGAGGTGGGCGAAGTGCGCTTGGCCGCGAGGTAACCCTCGCCCCAAGGGGGCGTCGACTTGGTCGGCGTCGAGATGATGCACGTTCGCGCGGCTCCTGGGTAGGGCAGCACCGACGAATGGTTTGCAGGGGAATCAGTGAGGCCCTTGCCCTGGCTGCACGATGCCAATCCCAGCCTTCCGTCGGAATAGGAAGACCCACCAATGTCGTGTCATGGTTGTTCTGACACGGGCACGACAGGGCATGATCCCAAGCAGCGCAGAGCGCTCGATTTGGGGCTATCCGAGCCGAAGGCGAGGCGTTTTGGGGTGAGCCGCGGTGAGC
>CAZAWR010000089.1:0-38485 GCA_964488865.1 uncultured Polyangiaceae bacterium
TGCGTAGCGACGGGTTGTGCGTCCGAAGGGACGCATGCTGACCCGCCTCGTGGGACCAGAGCGCCTTCCTTCAGGATTCCCGGCTCCCGCTCCCCTGCTCACCCGTTTTCCGGAAGGCTCCGTCGACGTGATCCTGTTTGGAGCGCGTTTCCTCTCTACCCGCCCTTCATGCCACCGCCGACGCCTCGAGCCTCCCACTGCCCGGCGACGGGCTCACGGTCTCCACGATCCCATCGACATAGGCCTGCCGAAGCTCCCGCTTTCGAACCTTGCCATAAGGCGTGCGGGGCAGAGACGCCACGAACACGAAGTCCTTCGGTATCTTGTACTTCGCAAGTCTACCTTGCAGATAAGTCACCAGCTCTTCGCGCGTGAGCCTCAGCCCAGGCTTCGAGAGGACGAACGCGACCCCCGTCTCTCCCCAGGTCGGGTCCGGCACCCCGAGGACAGCCGCATCCGCAACCCCCTCGTGCTGCATCAGCTCTGCTTCCACCTCCGGGGGATACACGTTCACGCCACCGGAAATGAACATGTCCGTACGCCGGCCCACGATGCTCACCATGCCAGACTCGTCTTGCACCGCTAGGTCCCCGGTGCGAAACCAGCCCTCCGGCTCGTACGACTCTGCAGTAGCCGCGGGGTTGTTCCAGTACCCTTTCGAAACGTGAGGCCCCCTCAACAGCAGCTCCCCCACTTCCCCTTCGCCCGCTTCGCACCCGTCCTCACGGACCAGACGCGCCTCGGTGAACATCATGGGCCGCCCCACCGCCCCCGCGTGGGAGATGGCCTCCCGCGACGTCATCGAGAAACAGTTCACCCCAACCTCCGTCAGGCCGTACCCCTGACGCAACACGATCCCCTTGCGACGGTACGCTTCGACGAGCTGAGGAGGCAGCGGCGCTCCCCCCGAGATGAGCCAACGCACCCGGGACAGGTCCGTCGCATCAAAGGACTCGTGTCGAAGCAGGAACCGGAAGATGGTTGGCACCCCGAGCGCCACCGTGCAGCACTCCGTCTCCATCACCCGCAGGACCTCGCCAGCGTTGAAGCCGTCGTGCAGCACGATGGTTCCCCCGACCGAGAAAATGGGTGTGATGAACACGCCGAAACCACCTGCGTGATAGAGCGGCGTGAACACGGGGCTGACATCGGTGTCCCGGAGCTGCCAGCACACGGCGGTGTTGTAGGCATTCCACCCCACCATCCGCTGGGGAATCATGACGCCCTTGGGGCGACCCGTCGTCCCGCTCGTGTACAGCAGAGCGCAGAGATCCTCCGGCTCCGTGGGAGGCAGCTTGGCTTCCGCGGCAGCGCCGGCAGCCTGGACATCACCGTAGGATGTGTCACCGGCCACAGCGGGCTCATCGAGGGCGAGCCAGTGATCGAGGCTCATGCGACGGGCCAGGGCCCGGACGGCCTCGGCGCCACAGGAGGCGTGAATCAGCGCACGAGCGCCCGAGTCGCGAAGGATGTATTCCAGCTCCGACGGGGTCAGCTTGGTCCCGAGAGGGACGAGCACGGTCCCGCTCTTGATGGCGGCGAAGTAAGCCTCGAGGAACTCGAGCCGGTTGTTCGCGAGGATGGCGACGCGGTCCCCTTTGCGCAATCCGAGCGTGTGGACCCAGGCGCGTGCGCAAGCGGTCGCCCGACGGTCCAGCTGCCCGTAGGTGACTCGCTCTCCCGTGGACACGTACACGACAGCGACTTGGTCGGGTGTCAGTCTCGCTCGCTCTCCCAGGATGTCACCGCGCAGCATGGAAACTGCTCCTTCCCGGAGGCTGGTGCCCCCTCCTGCCCACTCTCGTGCGTCACTTCACCTGAATCGATGGGGCCATACTGGAGCACGCGCTTTCCCCGCCGCGCAGGCTCCTTGCCCGGCGGGGATTCCTCCCAACACGCTCGGTCAGGTCCCGTTGACCAGTCCGCCATCCACGGACAGCACGGTCCCTGTCACGTAGCTCGCCGCATCCGACGCGAGCCATACGTAGGCTTCCGCGATGTCCTTCGGGTCGCCGATGCGGCCCAGGGGCGTATGCGACACCATGTTCTCGAGCACCTTGGCGGGCATCGAGGTGAGAATCTCCGTGCCAATGAACCCAGGAGCCACGGCGTTGACGCGGATCTTGTACTTGCCAAGCTCACGGGCCCAGGTCTTCGTCATGCCAATCACGCCGGCCTTGGTTGCCACGTAGTTCGTCTGCCCGAAGTTCCCGTAGAGCCCAACCACGGAGGACGTGGTCACGATGGCGCCTCCACCGTTGCGGATCATGTGCGGAACGACGGCACGGGTGCAATGAAAGACGCCGCGAAGGTTGACGTCGATGACGCGGCTGAAGGCCTCGTCGGTCATCTGGCCGGCGACCTGGCCGTCCTTCCACTTGATGAGCTGCGAGTCGCGGACGATACCGGCGTTGTTCACGAGAACGTCGACGCGTCCCCACTTGGCGACAACCTCGTCGACGGCAGCGGCAACGGATTCGCTACGGGCGACGTCGACGAGCTGGAAGAGGGCTTTTCCGCCGGCGCCTTCGATGGCGGCGATGAGGTCCTTGGCCTTGTTCTCGTCCACGTCCCAGGCGGCGACACGGGCGCCTTCCTGGGCGAAGCGG
The DNA here is from genome assembly GCA_964488865.1 of uncultured Polyangiaceae bacterium. Lineage (GTDB taxonomy): Bacteria > Myxococcota_A > Polyangia > Polyangiales > Polyangiaceae > MWCO01. The sequence continues at coordinate 2,610 of CAZAWR010000089.1, forward strand.
ATGGCGCCTGCACGTCCTAGCCCGCTAGCTGCTCCTGTGATGATGACGACCTTGTCTTCGAGTCCACTCTGGATGGCCATGATGCAGTTCTCCTGTCCCCCCAACATCGTTTTCTTGGTTGCTCGTACCGTGATACAGCAACTCCGTTAAGAGACTAGGTATCTTGGGTCGCTCGCACTGCCGACTAGTCGAGCAGCTCCGCTGGGGGGGTGCGAATCGACTCCAGGATGACGTCGATGGGGTTGGGGCGGAATGCGCGCTTGTGCCCCGGGTCCCACTGGGAGGCGGAAAACACGTACGAGATATGTCCCGCATTGGGATGTACGACGTGCCGGTAGCGGTCCTGCAGCAGGTCGATGAGGGCGTAGGCGGTTCGGTCGGGAATCATCGGGTCGGTCCCGCCATAGAAGCCCATGACCGGAATCGACGTGCGCGCGACGAAGTCGGCGAGGGACAGCGCCTGTCCCTTGTAGCTGAAGGGAATGTCGCCCCGCTTGGAGAGCCCCTTCGAGAACATGGCATTCGCGTACCGACTGAGGTCGACCGGAATGGGGAAGCGATTGCCGTTGGCCGCGGAGATCCAGTAGGCCCCGGCAAGGGCCTTGCGCTGCCCGGTTGTGAGGTCCTCGATCCCCTTCACCTGAGCCAAGTCCGCCTGGTTCCAGCCATCGACGAAGCGGCCCATCGGCGTCTTCAGGAAGTTCTTCTTCAGAGCGAGGTCCAGACTCAAGCGCATGCCATCACCCGGAACGTAGCCCGTGGTGTGCTGAAACAAAGAAAGCTGAACCTGGCTCACCCGAGCCGGGGTGAGTTGGGGCAAGTCCGCAATCAGAGCGCAATCCGGTCCGTGAATGGGGGATACGAAGAAGGCGACGGCACACATCTTCTCATCCACGTCTTCCGGCTTGGCGGCCAGGTAGGCGAGGGCCTGCATGCCGTGCCCACAATACCCCTCGAGCACCAGCTTGCGCCCGGCATGCTGGAACGCCGTCGTGGAGAGACGTTGGATGGAGTCGACGAGCTCGGAGAGCGTGAGTCCCCCGTAACTGGTCTGGTACCGATCACCGCGCAGCTCCATGGCGTACACGGGCATGCCCCGCTCCAAGAACCGGCCGTACAAGTTCGCCTCAGGAAGCAAGCGGAAGAGACGGTCCCCGTAGGGGATGGCGCCGCCGACATGAAACAGAGGAGCCTGAGCCGGGACACCCCGCTTGGCAGGGAGGTACGTCAGCTTGAAGAACTCATCCTCCGCAAGGATCGTCTCCCCGTCGAACCGTGCGGAACCGAAGAGGTCCTTCCCCAAGGTATTGACGAGACGGCCGAACCGGGCACCGGAACGGAGACGGGCCCAGGTGTCCTGCCCGAGTTGCTTGAAGGTCTGGTCACCGCGAACGCTTTCCACGAAGCCATTCGCGAGCTGTTCCTGGATCGACACCACGGCCTGAACGGCAGGGAAGACCGTGCCTTCGAGCAAGTGCTCCGAAGTGTACACGGCCATGCGCATGGCGTTGATGGAGTCGTGAACGTTGGGGTACCACAGGGACATGCCCTTGCCGACGACGTCGGCGACCATCTTGCGTGGAGCGCGAATCGAAGTGGTTCCGGTCGATTCCATCTTGTTCTCCTCGATGAGGCGGGGCGTAGAGCCCAGCGCGTGTCGACCACCGCGCCGTTCGACCGCCAAGGGAGGACCGGGCCGGGTGGGTTCGGTAGGCTCTTGGAGCATTTGCCGTGCCACCTCTCCGCCGGTCGCTTCGTTGACGCAATTCGCACAAACGACGCGCCGCAGCGAGGGACTTGTTGACGGGATTTGGTGAGGTGGCAACATACCGTCAATGCGGCGTCGATGCACACGCTCAAACTCGGAAGCCCCTGGCCGGAGAGCGTCTCGGTCAATCGGACCGAACGTCGGCAAATACCGGCCTTCAATCGTCGCACCGCGGGGGGATGCGACCCCGACCTCCGGCTCACCCTGCCGGGGATCCCTGGCGCATATGTTGCTTATCGTCGCCTGCGACGAGGCGACCTCGGGTCGGGTCCCTGGCGAGACGGGTCCCGGGTCGAGCACAATCTGGCGAGGACGTTCATGACAACCGGGTATCGACCGCTCGACGGACGCGTGGGTGCGTCCCGAGACGTGGTGTGGGCAGTAGCCCTCGCCGCACTGCTCTTCGGCGGCTGCAAGGGCGACGGGGAGGATGCGCGGGAATGCAACGTTCACGCGGATTGCGCCTCGGGGCTTTGCCACCCGGATGGAACCTGTGAACCGGTGGTCGTGCAGGACGCCGGGGACGAGTCCGACGGCGACGCCGACCTCGATGCGACCGACGCTGCGGACAACGACGCGAACGAGCAGGACGGGGAGCCGGATGCGGACCCCACCGTGTGCAAGCCCAACGGGGACGGCACCGTCACAGCGGCGGAAATGCCCCTCGGCCCTGGGTTCAGCTCGATGTTCCGTGTTTCTCGCGGGGTCTCCGGATTCAAGTCCCAGCCGGACTGCTCGAGCGGGACTTGCGTGTGGGACCTCGTCGACGTGGGAGGGGTGACCGTGGACGAGCCTTCCGCCACGCTTGCGCTCGACGGCAAGTGGTTTGCCTCGCTCGAGGGCTTCGGGACTGCCACCTACACGAGCCGATTGGCGGACTTCAAGCTCACCTTCGGTGGCATTCCGGTCTGCGATCAGGTGCAGATGGGGGTATTCGAGGTCAATGACTCGGGGCTGTTCCTGCTCGGGATCGTCTCGGAGTTCGCCGCCGATGGGACTGCCCTTGTCTACGACAAGCCCGTTCCCCTGGTCGTGTTTCCCATGAGCGTGGGGACGGCGTGGTCCGTGGACACCGTGGCGCGAGGGCAGCTCTGCAACTCGGTCATCGACTACAACATAAGCCAGACCTACACCTCGACCGTGGACCAGATCGGGCGCGTGCAGACACCCTACGGGAACTTCGACAACGTCCTGCGTGTGAATACCCTGATGGAGCGCCACATGGGGGTCGGCGTGACGGCGACCAAGGCCATCACGCACACGTACGTGGCGGAGTGCTTCACGACCATCGCGTCGGCCGTTTCGGAGGAGGACGCGTCCGGCACCGAGTTCGAAGGGGCCTCGGAGGTCCGCAGGCTCACCAACCTTCCCTGAGAGCCGGTACAAGCCATGAAGCCATTCGTTCTTGCCGTCTCGATCCTTGTCTCGACGTGCTTTCTGGGGTGCCTGTCCTTTCATCCCGGCAAGCCGCCGGGAACCCCGAAGATGGGCGAGTTCACCCAGGTGGGAAACGAGACCCTTCGCTTCGTCGACACGGGGGAGGCGCCTTCGACCACAGGAAAGCCCGACGCGAAGCCGGGCAAAGGCACGGTGGTGCTCGTGCACGGCTTCGGCGCCACGATCGAGGAATGGGTGCTGGTCATCCCGGCGCTGAAGGAAGCGGGATACCGGGTGATTGCCTTGGACCTGCTGGGCCACGGTTGGTCCGGGCGTCCGAACGCGGACTACTCCATTCTTGCGCAGGCAAGGCGCGTGGTGGCCCTGGCGGACCAGCGAGGCGTGAAGGACTTCACCGTGGTGGGCCACTCCTGGGGATCGTCCGTTTCCCTTGCCGTCGCGATCGCGGCGCCCACGAGGGTGAAACGGGTGGCGCTCTACAACGGAATGTACTTCGAGGACCAGATGCCCACGCTCTTCAAGTGGGCGCGGACGCCCGTGCTCGGAGAGCTCATCTACGGGGTCTTCTACCCGGACCGGCAGGACGAGAAGATGTCCTTCGCCTTCTACGATCCGGAGAAGTTCATGACCGAACAGGTGGTCGAGGACGTGGACGGGCTCCTGCACCGGCCGGGAACGCTGGCCGCGGCCCTCGCCGGGGTTCGCGCCATGCACTACGCCGAGCTGGAGAAGCGCTACCCCACGATCCAGCAGCCGGTGCTTCTTCTCTGGGGTCGTGAGGACAACGTCACCCCCCTGACCTATGGTGAGCGCCTCCTGCAGCAGCTGCCCAAGGCTCGCATGGTCGTGTACCCACGCTGCGGTCACCTGCCCATGCTCGAGGTGTCGGGCGCCTCCACCCAGGAGCTCCTCCGCTTCCTCGCCGAGGAGGAACCCTCGTGACTCGCACGCTCGCTTCTCTCGCCTCCGCAGCGCTCGTTCTCGCGACAGCCCCCCTCGCCCTCGCCACCGGCTTCACCGACCGCGGGCAAGACATCGTCCCTACCACCGAGACCCGCCTGGTACTCGGGGGCGCTTTCCGCTTCCGGTCCGAGGCGCTGTACAACCTCGACCTCGACCGCGGACCCACCCCCTCGGGCGAGCTGTTCTTCCCCGTGTCCGTCAGCGACCCCAAGACCCAAACCCTGACCTACCACGACCTGCGGCTGCGCACCGACTTCGCTGCCTACGCCCCCGGCGGCGTCGTGGCTGTCAAAGCGCGGGTCGACATCCTCGACAACATGCCCCTAGGAGGCAGCGTCGACGGCATCCCGGGCGGCTCCACGACCCAGCAACCCCCGACCGCAGCCTTCCGCATCAAGCGCGCATGGGGCGAAGTCCTCACGCCCGTGGGCTACCTCGCCGCCGGGAGAATGGGCCACCACTGGGGCCTCGGCATGCTCGGCAATGGAGGCGATTGCGCGGACTGCGATAGCGGCGATGCCGCAGACCGCGTCGCCTTCGCCACCGCGGCCGCCTCCCACATCTTCGCCGTCGCCTACGACTTCTCCGCTTCCGGTCACGTCGTCCACCGCGCCGATCAGGTCCGATCCGTCGACATCGAGCCCTCCGCGGCAGTACGCACCGTCTCCGTGGCTATCCTCAACTGGCGCGACGAGGCCGCACGACGGCGTCGGGCCAAGGCAGGCAAGGCGACTCTCGAGTACGGCGCCATGTACGCTCGAAGGTGGCAGAACAACGACATCCCTGCCACGTACCTGCCCGTGGTTGCCGGACCGGAGGTCATCGACGCCGCACAGGTCGTGGGCCGTGGGCTCAACGCCAACGTGCTGGACTTCTGGTCTCGCTTCTCGCTACCGGGGTTTCGGATCGAAATCGAAGGGGCCTATTCCACCGCGAGCTTCGAGCAGGCCTCGTTGATCCCGGGGCTAGAGATGCGGCAGAAGGTCGAGGCGCGACAGTACGGCGCCGCCTTGGAGAGCGAAGTGGGCGAGGAGCACGGCCTCCTCGGCGCTGGTCTCGACCTCGGCTACGCCAGCGGTGACGACGCCCCCGGGTTCGGCGCCCGCCCCCCCTTGGGAAGCTTGACCGCTCCCCAACCCGGCGATCTCGACGGTCCCCAAGGAACTCCCCCGTACGACTTCCGCGTGGACAACTTCCGCTTTCATCCGGACTACCGTGTCGACCGGATCCTGTTCCGCGAGATCATCGGCACCGTCACCGACGCCGTGTACGTTCGCCCCCACGTCCGCCTTCGCCTCCTGGACTTCGGGACCGCGCGCCTCCAGGCGTCGCTCGCGGGGATCGCGTCCTTCGCCAACTACGCCTCCTCCACACCCGGTGGCGAAAAGTACCTCGGGTTCGAACTCAACCCCACGCTCGCTTACACGAGCGACGATGGGTTCGGGGCTGCGTTCGAGCACGCCGTGCTGTTTCCCGGCGCGGGCTTGAACAACCCGGATCTCGGTCTCACCGCCAAGCCGGCACAACTCTATCGACTCCGCCTTTCCTTCGGGTTCTGAGCCATGCGACGATCCATTCCTGCACTCGGACTGCTCTCCCTGGTCCTCGGCGCCTGTGCGGCGGACAACGAGACCTTGCCCATCCAGCACGAACCCTACGACGGAGGTGCGGCCCTCCCGCTCGCGTGCTTGCCCAACCTCGACGGCGTCATCGACGCGCGGGAGTTGACGCCCACGCTCGAGCAATATGCCTCCTTCATCGTCACGCCCCCGCTGCCGGCCACAGCCACCCAGGGAAGCTACGTGAACACCGCGGGCGTGGTGAGCCAGGAGGGCCGACGTGTCTGGGACTGGTCGACGGATGACGCATCCCACCTCGTGGCGAAGATTCGGGCGGAGCCGTTGACCACGCAATGGTACGCGAACTCCTTCGTGGGCGCTCACTTTGCTCTCCCGTCGGACCTGAGCGGGAGCCTCGTGGGCATTTACTCGCACGACGAGCAGGCCCTGCGTCTGCACGGCGTGGCGTCTGCGCTGGAGAATCCCCCCGAAGGCAAGACGTTGCTCGTGTACGAGCAGCCGATCAGCTTCTTTCCGTTTCCGCTGACCCTCGGCAAGGTGTGGTCACAGACGGGCGTCGTGACGAATGGAACGCTGCGGGGACTCACCCCTTGGTCCCAGGAAGACCTCTACGAAGTGAGCGTGGACGCTTCGGGAGAGCTGCGCCTGCCTGACTTCACGTTCACCCAGGTCCTTCGCGTGTCGACCAAGGTGACCGTCAAGCCCAAGGCCGGCAGCCAGCAGGGCTACTCCCAGCGACAGGTCTCTTTCCTCTTCGAGTGCTTCGGCGAGGTGGCCCGAGCCACGTCCCTGCTGTTCACAGAAGATGCCGCGGACCCCGGCCAGGACTTCACCGACGCCCGCGAAATTCGACGACTCGGCTGGTTCTGACTCGCTCTGCGCAAGAGTCGCCTCCCCGCCCCCCGACGGACACGCTGGTCCAACTCTTGCTTAGTTTGAGTCCACATTCACTGGTATCGTGACGCGCTGTCAAACAGCGCCGGAGGTCAACATGAGCAAGGTCAGCATCATTGGCGCCTACAACACCAGGTTCGGCGCGTTCGTTCAGCGAGACAAGGAGACCAAGCAGGTCACGGACACACTGTCCTTCTACGACCTGATCGTCGAGGCCGGGCGCGGCGCCATCAAGGACGCCGGCCTCTCAGCCGACGAGATCGACGCCGTGTGGATCGGCGCCTGCTCCCCCTCCCTGTTCGTCAACCAGGAGCACGTCGCCCCCCTCGCCGTCGAGATCGACCCGAGCTTCCGATTCAAGCCCATGACGCGGACCGAGTGCGCCTGTGCCTCCTCCTCCGCAGCCCTGTACGACGCCCTCTACGCGGTGGAAGCAAAGCGCTACCGCAACGTGCTCGTGCTTGGCGTCGAAAAGATGAACCTGCTGCCCACCAAAGAGATGACGCACGCGCTGGCTTGCTCGTCCCATTGGCCGACGGAAGGCTCCCAGGGTTGGTCGTTCCCCATGCTCTTCGCGGCTTATGCGAAGGGCTACCAGGCCCGATACGGGTTGTCCGACGAGGAGCTTCGCCGGATGCTCGCGACGGTGGGTGCGCTCTGTTACAAGAACGGAGCGGAGAACCCGCTGGCGCACTTCGGCCCCGGAGGCGTAGCCCAGCGGGCGGGGCTGCTGACCGCGGAGGCGATCCTCGCCCTGCCGAGCGAAGGCAAAGGCAGCAACCCCATGATCGCGGACCCGCTCCGCTTGCATGACTGCTCCCTTGTGTCGGACGGCGCGGCAGCCCTGGTGATCACCAGCACCGACAACGCAATGAACACACGGGACAAGGTCGTGGAGATCGCCGGTATCGGACACGCCGTCGAGCGCATGCCCGAGAACGTACGCGAAAACATGCACGAACTCATCGCCGGCAAGCGCGCCATCCACAAGGCCTTCCAGGAAGCCGGCATCGGGATCAAAGACGTCGACTTCGCCGAGGTCCACGACTGCTTCACCGTCAACCAGATCCTTTCGACCGAGGCCCTCGGCCTGTCGGACGCAGGTCGCGGCGGACACGACTACCTGGCCGGACGCTTCACCCGGGAGGACCGCTGCCCCATCAACCTGTCCGGCGGACTGAAAGCCAAGGGTCACCCGGTCGGCGCGACCGGCGCTTCCATGCACGCCCTCGCCTACAAGCAGCTCATCGGAGAACCCATCGGCGTCGCCGCCCGAGACCCGAAGGTCGGTGTCGTGTTCAACGTCGGCGGCTCCGCCGTGAGCAACTTCGTCTCCGTGCTCCGACGCGTTCGTTAGAGCGCGCCCATCCCGACCGTCCCGACTCAGCGCGGCGCGGCCGCCGCCGAGGAAGGGTACGCAAACGCCCGATCCTGCGTGCACACGTCGAGCCTCGGCCCGCACTCCGCGTCTTGCTCACAGCCACACGTTCCGCTCTGACAGTGCCTGCCGACCGGGCAGTCTTCGTCGGTCTTGCATCCCAAGCTCAAGCCTCCCGTAGTCACCTCACAGATCCGCGTGCCGTCGTCGGCCCGAGCAGAGCACGTCCCGGCAGCCAGACCACCCTCCGCCCCGCAGTCGTCATCCTCGGCACACGCGCGCAAACAGCTGGGAAGCCCTTCGCGTTCACGACAGATCAACGAACCAGTGTCCCCCAGCAGATACGCGCAGTGCGCGTCGGTCTCGCATCGCGGCGCGCGGCAGAGACCGTTCTCGCAGGAGAAGTTCTTGGGATACTCGCCGGGACAACTCGGGTCCTCGGCGGCACAGCAATCCGAGGTCACCGAGCACGCTTTGGCACAATAGCCCGGCGAGACACCTTTCGATTCCCCCTGTTCGGTCTGACCTCCGCAGTGAGCCAGCGCCAAGAAAGTCAGAAGCGCGCACGCTACGATCGGCAAGCGCGCGGGGAAGACCTTGGGTTGGCTGCTCTGGCTCATCGGCTTCTCCTTGCTCGGCGACGTCATGACGCGCGGTGTGCGACGAGGTTGTACGCTCACGCCAGGGTCGCGGCAAGAAGGCGGGTCACGGCGGGCTTGGCGGCTCCGATGGCGGCAGGTGCCCCGTGTCCTGGGGCGTCAACCATGCCTCCGTCGACGGCTGGGCGCGGCTACGCGCCAGCGGCAACACCAAGACATGTCCGTAAACGGATAGATCGCGTGAAGTCAGCCCGCGGTCGCAGGGAACGATCCGTGCTCGTAGAAGTGCGAGAGCAATGCGTCCTTCTCGCGGAACCGGTCGTGGAGCCAGCTCGACAGCGCGTCCTCCTCCATCGGGACGTCGGCGATCGGAAAGCGTCGGACGTGGAGGTGAGCCCGGGTCGCGTACCCCTTGATGTACTGCCAGAGAGTGGGAACGCCTTTTTCGTAGCCAATGGTGACGTCGTACACCGCGTCGACGTGGGAGCGAAGCCCTTGGACGGAAGCGACGAACCCCTTGGTTCTCGGGACCAGAACGTGGTCGAGGGGTTCGAGCCCACGCTCCTTGGCGAACGCCCTGGACTGGTCGATCTTCTCGGAGGTCGATCGGGTTCCCTCGACGAAGGAGATCAACCATATCGGGATAGCGTCTTGCAAGATGCGAGAGAATGTGGCCTCGATGGAGGCGCGGTCGGCGGACCACTGCCGCTCCACGAAGAGACAGTCGAGGAAGACCATCCCCCAACCCACCCCGGGGACGTACTTGAGCGCCTTCTTCACGAACCACTTCAAGTCACCCAGGCGATCCTTGGACCGCGCGTACGCCATCAGGAACGTGATGTCGGCCATGTTCTGGTGGTTGACCACGAGGATCGCGTTCTCGCGCATGGGCACTTCGTCCCCCGTGAGCACGAGGGTCACGTTGTGGATCACGTCGCCAACGGTGACGCACAAGCCCCACCACGTGTCGGCAGTCCATCGGTTGACCTTGCGGAATGCTTGGCGCGAGAAGGGGCGCAGAGGGACGCTGGCGGTCTGCACCGCGTTGGCAGCAAGCAACGCAGAGCCCAGAAACGCGACCGTGGGGACGGCGATGGTGAGTCCTCGCGCGCGCTCGCGCAAGCTCTCGGGTTCGGGGAGTGGAGGAAGAGGCATGCGTGCTCCAACGTCACGAAGGAGATGGTTGCGAGTGCATGTGCCACGCGCGGTGCGGCGTCAACGCCACGGTTCGTCCGTCAGCGTTTCTTCGGCTTCTGCTGGCTGCGAGCGAAGGCCGTGGCGAGCGTTCCGAATCCCGCCCCGCCCTCCTTCTCCCTCGCCTTGCCAGAGAACTTCTCGAAGGACGCACGCTCCTCGTCCGCCGCAAGAGCCTTGATGGACAACCGGATCTTGCCGTCGTCCGCGATGCTGAGGACCTTGACTTCCAATTGCGTGCCGATGGGCAGCTTCTTGCGGAGGTCGGTTCCCCTCGGGAAGCCCGTCTCGACCGCAGGGACCAGTCCCCTCCCCTGCTTGCCCGTGGTGCCCTCGATCTGTACGAAGACGCCGTAAGGCTCGACGCGGACGATCTCGCCCTTGACGTGTGCGCCCGTGGCCAGACGTGGCCCGGAGGCGTCCACGAGCTCCACTTGCTCGGCCTCCTCGTCGTCTTGCCCCGTCTCCGCCCCAGGCCGGCGAATCGAAACGGGCTCGAGACGGACGCCTCCCACGTGCCTGCCTACCTCCACGACGCGAGCGACCATCGTGTCGCCCACGGACACTTCGAGAGGTTGCCCGGCGCCATCGACGAGGGAAATGCGCTCGATGAAGGCTTCGCGCTTCCCGTCGAGGTCGAGGAAGACGGCGTCAGAACCGATCTTGACGACGACGCCTTCGACTTCGTCGCCCGCGGCCCACCGTCGTTGTCTCTGGGGAGAGGAGCCCTTCTCGAACAGGGAAGCGAAGGAGTCCTCACCGCCTTGGTTGCTGGTGCTCATGACCAGGCCGTATAGCGCGATTCGCGGAACGTTGCACCGATGGCACGAGGGGAAGCGTCGAGCCCGCGTCTCGAGAACAAGTCACTCGAGACAAACGGGGTGGGCTCAGCTGGGCTCGGCTCAGCTGCGCTCGCTTTGGGTGGGTGGTTCGGGAAATGTGTCAGGAAGGGAAACGCGTGCGCGGTAGGCTCACCAACCGCCGCCGCCGCCACCACCGCCGCCACGACGCCCGCCGCCGCGACGACCACCGCCGCCGCCACCGCCGCCGCCGCCGCCGCCGCCGTAGCCACCACCACCGCCGCCGCCGTAGCCGCCGCCGCCACCGCCGCCACGAGGACGACGCTCTTCGGCCTCGTTCACGCGCAGGGGGCGACCATCCACCATGGCGCCGTTCATGTTCTCCACAGCCGCGGTTGCGCCTTCCTGCGTCTGCATTTCGACGAAGGCGAATCCGCGGGAGCGGCCGGTGTCACGGTCGAGGATGACCTTGACCTCGGCGATGTCGCCCCACTGCGAGAATGCGTCTCGCAGGGACTCTTCGGTGGTTTCATACGCGAGGTTTCCAACGTACAGTCGATTGCCCATCTGTCTCTCTCGTTACCTACGGCCAGTATCGCGCTCGTCGCGCCATCCCTTGTCACCACCCGGAGGGCCGTTCGCCGGTCAGTGACTGCAGCAGAATATGCCGCTTCCGTGAACCGTTGCCAGAGGAAACGGCTGGTTGCATTCCCGTGTTTGCCGAGAGCTTCGAGCCGAGTACCAGAAACGTTCGCGATGCCCTCGACTACCGCGCGCGGGCCGAGGTGTCAACTCCCCGCTGGGCCACCTCCCCGCTTTGCTCCCACCCCCGCTCCCTCCCATGCGTTCCCAATCTCCACCCTCGTCACGAAGCGATGCTTCCGCTCATCTGGCGAGCCCTCGAGCATCCTCGAGCACTGTCGCAGCATGCACGCCAGGGTCCACGTCCGGGTAGGTCTTCGCCACTGTCCCGTCCGAGGCCAGCAAAAATGTCACCCGGCTCGCCATGCCCATCGTAGTCGGCACGCCAAACGCCTCCACCCACCGCCCCTCCGGGTCCGCCAGGATCGGGAAGGGCAACCTGTGCTCCTTCGCAAAAGACGCCTTCGACTCCCGATCGTCCGTCGACACGCCGAGAACCGCCACCCCAGCAGCCTCGTAGTCCGACCACACGTCCCGGAAAGCACACGCCTGCTTCGTGCACCCCGGAGTGGCATCCTTCGGGTAGAAGTAAACCACCGTCACGCTCCCCTTGTAGTCGTCCAGGCCGCGTTCCTTACCGTGCTGATCGAAAGCGCGAAGCGACGGCGCGGGAGACCCGACCGCAAGCATGCCGGACCCGTTTCGGGAACACCCGCTCCCGAACACGACAGCCCCCAAGGCCACCGCGACAACCACTCGACTTCCAGGAAACCACATGGCCGATTCGATGCCCGCACCCCAGCTATCGTGGCGCGGGCATGGTGAACCCTGTCGAAGATTTCACGGTAAGAGTTGAATTGGGCGTGTCGGCAGTTCTTGCAGCCATCGGACCACTGGCCTACGCATGGGTTCCGCGTTCTTCCGGCAACCGCAAGGAGGATTGGTTCATGAGCTCCGAGTACGAACAGAACCGTGACAAAGTGATCGAGCATCTCAAGACCATCGGCGGCAAGGGTGCCGACACCACGGCCAACATCGGCAAGGCAGTCGGACTGAAGCGTCGCGATGCTTCGAAGGTTCTCGCGCAGATGGAACAAGAAGGAATCATCATGGCCACGGGTGTCACCGCCGGCGTGGCCGGGTACAAGCTCAAGTAGCCGCAGCGCTTCCCGGAACGCGTCGGCACAAGCGCTCCTTTCGTCGTTACCTCTTTCCCCTCCCGCCCCCCTGAGCCAAACCGAAGCGACAGGCCGGTAGAGTAACCTCTGGGTCTTGCTCTGCGAATGGCAAGGCGGCCTGCCACCAAGAAGGTGGGCGGTGCGCGAGAGGGCTCCTTCCCCCGACTTTTCGGGGAAGGCTGGGATGGGGGCATGCCTCCGGATCTGGGCCGCCCCCCGGCCCGTTGCGCTCGGCTAGACCCCTTGCTAGGCCGTGAATCCCATGAAGCGCATACGAAACCTCCTCCTCCACCCGTCGCTCGGGAGACGAACCTTCCTTCGCGGCCTGGGTGCGTCCGCCCTGTCCGCAACCGCCCTTCCGTCCCTGGTCGCCTGCGGCGACACGGAGGGAGCGGACCAGGACGACTCGTTCACGTTCATCGTGATCTCAGATACGCACGTGCGCCTCCCCGGTAACCCGGACGAGGTGACCCACGACAACCAAGAGAACCTCGACCATCTCGAAGGGGTGGTCGCTACCCTCAACCGTGACTATCCCGATGCGGTCTGCGTGGTCGTCACGGGCGACCTCGTGGGTTGCTTGTTCTCGGATGACCCGGCCGACTACCTCACGGGTCAGAACAACCCAGCCGAGATGTTCAAGCACCACATGGACCAGCTCACCATGCCCTACTACCCAGTGCTGGGAAACCACGACTACCAGAAGGGATACGACCCGGCCCTCGAAGAAGGCATCATGACCGAGGACATCTCACGCATCGAAGCCGTGTGGAACAAAGTGCTCGGCATGGACCCCTACTACGCCGACGTGGTCCACGGCGTTCGCTTCCTGTTCCTGAACAGCAACCGCGGACCGGCTCGCACCGCCGTGTGCGAGACCAACGAGTTCGAGGCGTTCTGCACAGGCTCCTTCGACGAAGACCAGTTGGCTTGGTTGGAGTCACAACTCACCCAACCAGAGCGCTGCATTCTCTTTCTCCACCATCCCCCGTTCACCGATGACCCAACGTCCCTCTGGTCTCTGCTCCCCTCCTTCCTCGTCGAAAAGACAGACCGCTTCTACGAGATCGTGAGCGATCACCGCCATCGCATCGACGGCATGTTCGTAGGGCACGGCCACCTGTGGGTGAAGGACACGCTGTTCGAAAGCATCCGCGTGTTCGAGACCAGCGCGACGGGCGATCACAACGGGGACGCGGTGAATTTCCACGTGGTACGCGCCTCCCCAACGCGCGGGCTCCTCGACGTCCAGATGGGGAACCCCAACGGCAGGTACATGTAGCGTGTCACGGTCGCCGCTGCGTCATGAGAGAGCAGCCGCAGACTCGCAGGTTCGTTGACCCGATCGGAGACATGAGAAAGGATGGGGAGTACCCGAGGGACCGATGGCTGACCGCGATGACCCCAACAAGCGCCCGAACCCCGCGTTCCTGCAGACCAGGGTGCTCGGAAGCCGCAACCTGGCGGACATCGACTACGATGACGATCAACCGACCGGCAGCCACACGTCGGAGCGCCCGCCTCGGCAGGGGCCACCCCCCCAAGTCGCACCCGAGGACGTCTTCTACCTGACCGACCGTCCGCCGCGTGCTGCTGCCGCACTGCCTTCCTTTTCCGATACCCTTCCCGGACCGGCGAACCACGAAACAGCGCGGGCCGACCTGCCGCCTGTCGCCCCCGTCCCCCGCGAAGTATCTCCGCTGGCCCACTCTCCCCTTCCGCCGATGCCTAGCGTCGCGCTGCCCGTCCCGTCTTCCCAGTCTCTGCCGATGCCGCTCGTCGCCCGCGCATCCCGGCCTTGTCCCCGCCGCCCCGTCAAGCGCAGGCACACGTGGAAACGCGTCCTGCCTCCGCCGAGGTTCCCCCCTTCCGAGCCCCTTGCGAAGCCTGTTCCGGTGCGCCCGGACGTTCTGGGCGACGGACCCAAGCCGGTCGAGGACCGCCTGCTCAATGCACTGGCCGTCCTGACGCTGGGGATGATCGTGACCGCGCTGGCCGGGTTCAGCTTCTTGGTCGTCACGCAATCACGGGTGGAGGCGCTCGCCCCTTTCATTTCACAGCCATGGGCCGCATCCCCAGCCTCCTCGGCCTCGTCGTTCCTTCCCTAGGCCCCAGCCATGGCGCAAGCCGCCAGTGTCCGCTAGTTTCCATCCGTCATGACCACCGCCTCACGCTCGTTGCTGGTACTTGCTCTCGGCTTCCTTTCCCCATCCTGTGCACAAGGCACGGACACGCAGGCCGACACCTTCCTGCGGCCACGGCCGGATGCCGGTACCGGAGCCGCCGGTGGGGCCAGCGGGTCCGGTGGGTCCGGTGGGACCGGCATCTCCAACGCCGTCTGCGGCAATGGTGTGGTGGAAGACCACGAGCCCTGCGATCAAGGTGACCTGAACGGACGCACCTGCGAGTCCGAAGGCTTCGCCTCCGGTGACCTGCAGTGCACCGCCGACTGCTTGCTGGACACCAGCAACTGCAGCGCCTGTGGCAACGGGATCGCCGAACCCTCCGAGGAGTGCGATGGCGCCGACCTTGGCGCTCACGACACGTGCGCCGACCTGCAAGCAGGATCTGCGTCCGAAGCCCTGTCGTGCACCCCCCAATGCACATACGACCTGAGCCTTTGCAGCGGCTGCGGCAACGGCGTCATCTCTCCGCCCGAGGACTGCGAGCCCGCCTCGTCCACCACCAAGGTCGACCTCGGCGGAACTACCTGCGAGGACCTCGGCTGGCACGGCGGCCAACTCGACTGCAATCCGTCTTGCCGCTTCGACGAGTCCGGTTGCTACGTCTGCGGCGACGCCTCCAAGAATGGCGTCGAACAGTGCGACGGGGCCGACTTCGGAGGCAAGGTCTGCGGAGACTTCACCAGCATCACCGGCCAGCCTTTTGCCAGCGGCTCCCTCACGTGCTCTCCCGACTGCAAGGTCGACACGTCGAACTGCATGCGATGTGGCGACGGCGTGGTGTCGGGCAACGAGGTTTGCGACGAGGGCGTTCTGGGAGGAGAGACGTGCCAGACCCGGGGCTTCACCGGCGGAACGCTTGGCTGCTCGTTGGGCTGCAGCGGCTACAACACAGCCGCGTGCACCTTGTGCGGCGACGGTGAGGTCGAAGGCTCGGAGCAGTGCGACGGCCAGAACCTCTCAAGCGCGACCTGCCAGACGTTGGGTTTCGGAGCAGGAGGCAGCCTGTCGTGCTCGTCGAGCTGCACGTTCAACACGAGCGCGTGCTCCAACAACACGTGCGGGGATGGAACGATCAACGGAACCGATCAGTGCGATTGCGGGTCGAGCTCGAGCTGCACGTCAGCCCAACTGGGCGGCAAGACCTGCGCAAGCTTCACGAGCCCCGCTGGATCCGCCTATGCTGGCGGCGCACTCGACTGCTTGAGCCCGAACAACTGCTCGTTCGACCTGACGGGGTGCTACTACTGCGCCGACGGGAAGATCGATCAGGGCGAGGCGTGTGACGGGACGGCGCTCGGCAACCAGACGTGCATCGGGCTGGGTTTTGTGTCCGGCAATCTGTCTTGCGGCGCCAACTGTCAGTTCAATACGAGCGGCTGCGTCAGCGTGCCCAACCCAATCCTGGAGTGCAGCGCACCGAACCTGGTCCTTCTGGACAATGATCCCACGGGCAGGTCCGACACGATCACGATCTCCGCGGCCAAGCAAATCGTGGATGTGGACGTGATGCTCATCGTTCCGCATGGGTGGCCGGGCGACGTGTTGGTCAAGCTGACCCACGGGTCGACGACGCGGACGTTGATCGACCAACCCGGGGTCCCCGCAAGTACGTATGGATGCTCTGAGAACGACATCGATTGCACCCTGGACGACGAGGGAACGGGCCCGGTGGAGAACACGTGCGGAAGCACGGTACCTGCCATTTCGGGCACCCTGACCCCCAACGAGAGCCTGTCGGCCTTCGACGGACAAGGCACGAGCGGGGCGTGGACGCTTCAGGTGGCGGACGTCGAGTCCGCAATCACGGGAACCTTCGCAGAGTGGTGCGTGGTTCTGTACTGGCAATGAGCACGCCCAAGGCATCCAAAGGGAAGGCTCTCTCGTTCTGGCTCCAGCGAAAGCGACACCGGAAACGCCGTCGGCGTGGCGACACCGGTGCCATGCCGCGTTCCCTACAGGACTTGCTCACGGCGCTCGAGCCGGAGGTCTTCCGGGAAGAGCGGGCACGCTGCCCGATCACCTCCACGCAATGGCAAGGCGCGGTCGGCATCCGGATCGCAGATCGGTCCTCACCCCGCCGCCTGGATGGCGACGGGACCCTGCTCATCGCGGTTACGAGCTCGGTCTGGGCGCAGGAGCTCTCGATGCTGTCGTCGACGGTCTGCCAACGACTGCAGGTGCAGGGGCACAACGTAAGGACGGTGCGGTTCGTGGTCTCCGCGGTCGAACCGGCCCGCAGGGCCCCCGAACGGTTCGAGTCACGATACGTGCCGGCGCCGGTACCACTACCGGAGGATCTGCAACGAGACGTCGATGCAATCGAGGACGACCAGCTTCGCGAGACGATGGAGAAGGCGATCGCCGCAAGCCTGGCAGCAAGCCTGGCGGCGTCGAAACGCGGATGACGCACCGCTCGCGGTTCACTGGACGGTGACGAGTCGCTCGAGCCCCTCGATCCGCTGGACGAGGAACTTCTCGGCGGGGCCGAGCTTCGCCGCCTCTTCCCGCAAGACGCGGACGTAAGCCCGCAACGCGGTCATGTCGATGTCCTTCACCTTGCGAAGCACAGCATGCAACTCGTCGATGGTCGCCGCCGTGCACGGGCGCCGCCGCAACGAATAGAGCTCGACCACGTAGTTGACCCACGCCCCCTTGTTCGTGGCGCCAGCGAGCTTGGCCGCGTAGAAGCCTGCCTGATCCACAAGGCTCTCGTCGATGTCCACGTCGTCGCGCGAGGTTTGCATGACGTGGTCCAGCAGCGTGGACAGCAAGCGCTCTGCTTCTTCGGCACGACCGAGCACGAGCGCCTTCTCCGCAACACCGCCCAGCAATCGGAAAGCATCTCGCTTGCTGGTCCCTTCGTCCCGTGACTCCGCCGCTTCCGATAGGGGCGTGCGAATTGGCTCCATGGCGGTCACGGTGACGTGAGGTCCGCCTCGAATGGCTTCGAAGCTGCGCACCGTCGGGGCGTCCGACGGAGGCGCAGCGATCACCATCGACTGAGATCCGATCGTGATGCGGTCACCGTGGTGGATGTTGCGAGGGCCCGAGATCTTCTCGTCGTTGACGAGAACGCCATTTCGGCTGCCAAGGTCCTGGACCTCGATGGCGTCGAGGGTAACGATGAGCAGAGCGTGCTTGCGGCTCACGAGCGGGTCGTCGAGGGACAGTTGGCAGTCCGTGCTCCTTCCGATGAGGAATCGCCCGGGCGGCAGCTCGAAGTCGTGGTGCAGGTATCGTAAGCGAAAAGGCATATTCAACCCTGTACGGAGAGCTCCTTGCGCCATTGCGTGAGCGCGGCCACCCCGTGAGCTTCCTCGCGAGTGTGCGGCTCGCTCTTGCCGAGCGTGATGTCGATGGACCGCAGGACGGAGACTTGATCACGGAGCGGGATGGTCCGAAGGCGCGCCACGACGTCGGACGATGGCACATGGCGGGCCTTGGCGCAGCTTTCGACGATCCACTTGGCCCATTGCTCTGCTTGGAGCGCTTGGGCGATCTTGGATGCGCTGGTCAGGAGTTGGTCGAGCTGTGACGGGTCCATCTCGCCCGCGGCCAAGCGCTCATCCACGGCAGCACTCGCCCGCCGCAGGACGTGCTCGGCCTCCTCCCAGCGTCCGACCGCGAGGGCACGGTCCATGAGCTCCAGCAGCAGCTGGGCCGCCCAGTTTGGCCGGTTCTCCCCGAGGACCCCGGAGAGCGTGCTGTCCTCCGCCTCTCGTGATTCCTCGTGCCCGCAGTTGGGGCAAACGGGGCTGCCCTCCGGATAGGGGTAGTGGCACCGCTCGCAGTGCCGCAAGAACCCGGTGGACTTACCGGAAGGCCGAAGGTCAGCGGAGGTGATCGAGTGGAACACGAACTCCTGCATGCCGATCCGGATGCGGTCCCGGTCCCGCAAGCCCCTCGCGCCCTCGAGCAGCTCCCCGTTCACACGAACCCCATTGCGCGAACCCAAGTCCTCGACCGTAGCAAGGTCCCCGTCGATGACGATGCGTGCGTGCATGCGCGACACGAGGGGGTCCTCGATGGTGACGTGGCATTCGGGGCTTCTCCCGAGCACGGTCTCGCCCTGCACGAGGTCGATCTCCTGCAACTGGATTCGAAGTCGGAAGCGAGCCAAGGATTAGCCTCGAGGCGAGGGATGGGTTTGTGCAGCGTACCAACGCATGCACGCGGGCGTCAAAGGTCTGCTCGCCGAGGGTGCGGATTCAAAATCGAGGGCCGCTGGCCCGACCGGGTTGCGGCCGGCGCCGGTTCGTGGTGTTGCCTTCCCATGCGCCGACAATGGCTGGTGGTTGTGCTCGTTGTCGCCTCGATGGCCCCGATGGCAGGAGCAATGGCCCAATCGGGTGCATCGACTCCATCTCCCCCGCCATCCGCATCCAGCGCGCCAGCGCCCTCCCCATCCACCCTCACCCACACCCCGGAGCAAGTGGTGTGGCTCCGCTCCGGAGCGGTGGTGCGCGGCGCCATCGTCGAGTTCCTGCCCAACGAAGCCATCACGCTGGAGCTCGCCACGGGAGAAGTCCGCCGGATTCCGTGGGAACAGGTGGAGCGAACGAGCTGGGTGGACGCGGCCCTCCCCGCCGCATCCGCGAAAACCCCACCCGCCCCCGCTGCCACCGCCTCCGCCGCCCCCTCCGCATCTGGGGTCGTGATCCACCTGCTCGGAGACCATCCCCATCTCCGCCTCGAGGCGCGACCTCGACACGCAGGAGCATGGGTCACCGCCTGCGAGGCGCCGTGCGGCCGGGCCGTGGACGTCTACCACAAAGCCCTTCGGGTTACTGGCCCCAACGCGCGCCCATCCAACCCGTTCTTCATCGATGCGCGTGAGGGCGAGGAGACCCTGGACGTGCGTGCCGGGTCCGACAACGTCCATCAGTGGGGACAAGGGGCTCTGATTGCCGGCGTCGCCCTTGCCCTGGTGGGTGGCCTGGCCTACGGGCTCGGGCGCATGGAGGACTCGGACGAGGCCGTGATCGGCGGCGTGGCAGCCATGGCGATCGGAGGCGTCGGCGTAGCCGTGTCCCTCCCGCTCATCGGTTCGAGCGGAACGACCGTACGCAACGGCCAGGGAGATCGAGTGGGGATCCGGGAAGCCCCCCGGCGGGTCTGGTAGACCCAGGCCCAAGTCAAGCGCGTTGCACGACGGTGAGCAAGAACTCGTGGAACTGCTCAAGGCCGCGCAGACAAGGACGCACCGCGAAAAGCCCGCCCTGGCGGGCTTTCCCCGAGGTTGCCGTGGGCTTCAGAGACTGTCTCAAAACCGAGCCCGAGCCCGATCCGGTTGGGTTAGCCCGCGTGATGAAATCACCGGTCCCGTGGGGGCGCCCCGTGTGTTTTGAGACGGCCTCTTCAGCCCGCGGAAAGGGAAACTCCAAGGTCCGTTTCACGAAGGTCCGTCAATCTGGATCCAGCGGAATGAACCGGGCGTTCCCGCGGGCGAGCGTGTAGGGCTAGCTAGGCCTTGTTCTTCGCGGCGAAGTCTTCGAGATACGCGACCAGCTTCTGGATGCCCTCGAGCGGAACGGCATTGTACGAAGAGATACGGATCCCACCCACGCTGCGGTGGCCTTTGAGCCCGACGAATCCCGCAGCCGCTGCGTCGGCAATGAGCTTGGCTTCGAGCTCAGGCGTGGGCAACCGGAACACGATGTTCATGGCGGACCTGCTGTCCGGCTGCACCGGGCCCTTGAAGTAGTCCTTGCGGGCATCGATGAGCCCATAAACAAGGCGCGCCTTCTCGCGGTTCTTCTTCTCGATCCCCTCGAGCCCGCCCTGCTCCTTGAGCCAGGACAGGACGTTGCGCACCATGTAGATGGAGAAGGTCGGGGCCGTATTCGCGAGGGAGTTCTCGTCCGCGTGCGTCTTGTACCGGAAGATCTTCGGAATGTCGGTCCTGCCGGCCTCCACGAGGTCCTTGCGCACGACGACGCAAGTGACCCCCGAAGGACCGATGTTCTTCTGGGCACCAGCGTAGATCAGGCCATACTTGCGCACGTCGATCTTGCGCCAGAGAAAGTCGCTGGACATGTCGCACACGAGCGGCACGCTGCCGGTCTCGGGGATGGCGTCGAGATACTGCACGCCGTGGATCGTCTCGTTCGAGGTGAAGTGGACGTAGGCGGCAGCGGGGTCGAGGGAGAGATCGCTCTGCTTCGTCACGCGCGTGAACTTCTCTTCCGCGGTGGAACCAGCAAGGCGGGCCGTGCCCACGATCTGCGCCTCGGCGAAGGCCTTCTTGCCCCAGGCGCCCGTGACGATGTAGTCAGCGCTCTTGCCCGCTGCAAGCAGGTTCATCGGGATCACGGCGAACTGCTGGCTCGCGCCTCCCTGCAGGAACAAGACGTGGTAGTCCTCGGGAATGCTGAGCAGCTCGCGAAGCAGGTTGATCGCCTCGTTGTGAACCGCGTCGTATGCCTTGCCTCGATGGCTGTGCTCGAGGATGGACATCCCCGTTCCCTTGAAGTCTACGAACTCGCTCTGCGCACGCTCGAGCGCGGCAAGCGGAAGCGCCGCCGGACCAGGATTGAAGTTGAACACTCGGGCCATGGCTCTGTCCTTTCCCTAGGCGCGGCGCGAGAAGTGGGGCGCCGGGCTCTGACGTGTACGTGGGTTCCGCATCGGGACGCGGAACGAGCCCCTTATACAGCCACATTCCCTCCGTTGCACGCCAAGTCGGCGTGAATCGAACCCGGGAAACCTGGGTCGTTTCGGCACGGACGGCTACCGAACGGCCCCCGGTATCGACGACGGACCTGCCCCGCGGTCGAGCTTGACGCAGGCATGAGCGATCAGTGCAGACTCGAGCAATTCGATCAACGCGGGTAGGTCCTCTTCGCTCAGAACTGCCTCGCCTCGGATGGCGAGGTGGACCCGCTGGCGGGTGGCCCCTCGGAGCATCCGCCCAGCCCCACCGCATCGACGGCACACCAGTCCGCCCCGGACGGGGTCCACGTGGGCGGCGCGATCGGGCGGGCAGGGACGCCCGCACACCACGCAGGCGTCAAGGTCGAGCCCGTAGCCCAAGCACGCCAGCAAACGGAGGCCTGCGATCACCAGCAACGCCGAGGGAACCGCGGGGAGACGCTCCTGATCCAGTCCGTCGAGCAGCGTTTGAAGCAAGCCCCAAACGTCCGGCTCGGGCGTACGCAACGGCGTCGCTTGCCTGACCCACCGCAGAGCTGACCCCGCGGCCTGAAGGCGGTCGAGGTGGCCGGTGAGACGGACCCGAGGCCGAACGATCGACGCGGACGTGAGCGACAACAGGGAAGCCCTTGCTCGCTCCTGTAGGATCACGTCGAGCGTGTGCATGGGCTCGAGGTGCAGCTTCCGCGGCCCTGGCGCCCGAGCACGACGAGCCATCGCGGCGACCTGTCCGAGCGACTCGGTGAACAGGCCGACCACGAGGTCAGACTCACCGTATGGAACGGCGCGGACGACGAGCGCCAGGGTCCGATGAGCCGTCCCTCGCGCCGTGCGTTCGATGGTCTCAGCCCGTGAAGGTGACGGTCGAGACGTCGACCTGAGAGAGCTCTTGAGGAAGGTCACGCCCGCGGGGCTTGAGCACGATGCTCACGGCAAGCGTGAAGAGGATGAGAAGCAGAACGAAAGCGATCGCCACACCGAATCTGCGCGTGGGGGGGCGCTCGATGGGCGTATTGAAGGGCAGAGGGGTCACCCAGGCGACCCGACGGCTCGACGTGTAGCGCGCCAGCACGTCATCGGTCTCGAGCCCAACCGTCCGGGCGTAGGCTTTCAGGAACCCACGCACGAAGACCTCGCCAGGGAGGTCGTCGAATTGATCGCTTTCGATTCGACACAACGCAGCGGCCGGAATGCGCGTGGCGCGGGAGAGCTCTCCCACACTCATGCCTCGCGACTCCCGGCGTCGCTTGAGGTATTTGCCGATCGACTCCATGGTACCTCTCCGCGTCGTCCGTCCCGAGAAGGGGGGACGACGTTTCACTCATCTGAATTTCGCCAACGCTGCGGCGCATTCCCGGCCGGATTGCGTTTCCGCATCCAGCTCACGGCACCGCTCGAGGTCGCCCCGTGCCGAGTCGTGATCCCCCAGGCGCATGGCGATGCGGGCTCTGGCCCGAAACGCATCCTGAAGGCCTCGACACTCGGGGCGATCCGTCTCCAAGGCCCGCGAAACAGCTTCGAGCGCGGCCTTGTGATCACCTTTCTTCTCATAAGCCAATGCAAGACGGTAGGCGCCGACACAAAACTCCGGCTGCAAGGCCAGAGCACGACGCAGACTTTCGATCGCCTTGTCCGTGTCGCCTTTCAACAAGTAAGCCCAGCCCAGATTCCCCCAAGCGGTCTCCGGCGTGGAATAGAGGATGTCCTTCGCCAGCGGATCGAGCACAGCCACCGCTTCCGCATACCGCTTCTGGTGGATAAGAACGACACCCAGCGTGTTCTTGGCCTCCCGTAGGTCCGCCTTGGCGTCGATCGCCATGCGGACATGTCGCTCGGCCTCATCCAACCGACAATCCACCTCCGACGTCGCACAGAAATACAGATAGATCAGAGACACAAGGTGAGCCGCGTCCGCGTTCTCGTCATCCAACTCGATCGCCCGGAGCGCGTGCTTCAACGCCTCCCGCGCGTTGCCCCGCGTGACGAAAAGGTCACGCGCGACGTCGTAGTCGGCAACCGACTGACGCTCGGGATCCCCAGAGCCAGGGGTCTCAGCGTCACGCGACGGCCCACAAGCCAATCCCAAGACCAACACCACAGGCAGAAGCAAGCCCCGTCCGAGACGAATCCCTCCGACCACACCCCAGAGGTGCGGTCGCCGCGCTTCGAGCTGCCGAGCTGGGTTCGTCATGCGTCCGTGGTTGGGTCCTTGCTCGCTACCAAATAAGAAGTGCCGTCGATCGCCCCGTCGATGGGGCCTTGCCTGGATGGCGTCGTCAGATGCCTCGACCACCTCGGCTCAAGTTATGGTGTGCCTGTGGTTCACACTCACGTCTCGGCCAGTAACCCACACCCCGGAAGTCGTCAACAGGCTCGGCCCAGGTCATTGGGCATTATTTTATAAAAATCTATTCACTATTTATAGGGACAAATGCACAATAACACCCATACCGCTTGTTTCTGAGCCTCTTCGCGACACCCAAGCGACCGAAAGCCGCCAAGCAAAGCCAACGGCACGTGGCCAACATTTTTTCCATGTTCAGAAGGTCAAACGGTCCTCACCGCTCGACCCATGGATGCACCGCGTCACAACCGAGACGACCCCGCCGCACCGCATCCATCCCCCTGACGCGCCGCATCCATCAGGACCCGCCCTCCGCTCAGCCGCGCTCCCCAGCATCGCCCACAGGCGGATGCGAGCTGTGAGGCCCCCGAATCTCGTCCTTCAGCGCAAGCAGAGAATAGAGCCTCGTGAGCGCCTCCAGGTCCGGTATCTCGAGCCGCTCGTCCACGATCCGCACATACCTTCCTTCACGAAGTTGCTGCACGCCTCGCTTGACCGTGTCCACGTCGAGCCCCGCACGGCTGCTCAGGTCCATCGGCGTCACCCCGATGGCGCAGGACCGAGACGTGGGGTCCCGCTCCGCCCGGGCGAGCTTGAGCAGGGTGCTCACGATCTTCGCCTGGGAATCACGCAACATCATGATCTCGATCTGATCCTCTGCATCGCTGAGCCTGCGAACCAACTGCTGCACCAGCCTCAACGCGATCGCTGGACTGGCCTCGAGCATGCGACGGAACGTGCTGGGGTCCAGCGCCAGACTCACCCCATCGGACAGGGCGACCGCCGTGGACGTTCGCACCGAGCCATCGACCAAAGCGGTCTCGCCGAACAGGTCGTTGGGCTTCAGGACCATCAAGCTCCGCTCCACAGACCTCACGCGCTTCACCAGGCGCACGGCCCCTTCCTGGAGCAGGTAGGCCTCGGTGGCCTCCTCCCCTTCGCGGAAGAGCACATCGCCCTTCTTGAAGGTGCGTCCAAATCGAGCAAGAAGGCGTTCCCGTTCGGCGGCCCCGAAGTCCTGCATCGTGGTGATCCTAGGCCCAACCCCCCCCCTTCGTCGAATTCGAAGCGAGGGTCGGAGGTCGAGAAGCCGGATACGTGATATCCGGCGGTCGAACGTACAGCGGCTCGAGGGACTCGATCTCGTCCTGATGGTTGGCTGTCCACTGAACGACGGCCAGCGACGCCATGGACTGCGCCCCGGGCAGGTCACACGACGCCCCGCGGGTCAACTGGTACTCCCCAAGCCCAAGCTCGGCGGCCACCTCTCCCACCACCGCCTTGGGTCCCGTCACGGACACAGCCCCCAGCCACTCAGCCACCCCGTCGCGCTGGATGTGCTCCGGTCCCGCCAGCAACCCGCCGTCCCCGTCGAAGCACGCGAGGAATACCTCACCCTTCTTGGCGTCGACCATCGGGATCACCAAACGAGCCCCCACGATCTGTCGAGCGGCGTGGGCCATCGCCGCGAGCGAAGTCACCCCAACCCCTGGTATGCCACACGCGAAGCCCAAGCCCTTGGCCACCGCCATCCCTACCCGAACCCCGGTGAACGACCCCGGTCCCCTGCCCACCGCAAGCAGGTCGATACACGCCAAGCTCCCGACTGACCGGGTCAAGACGTCGTCCACCATGGACAGGAGACGCTCGGCGTGGGTGGAAGGCTGCTCGTGGAACGCGTCAGCCAGAACCTGGTCCGCCTGCACCACCGCCACCGTAGCCCGCCGCGTCGCCGTGTCGATCACGAGCACCCGCGGGGCGCGGCCCTGCCCGGAGCCCTCAGCCATGACCGCGCTCCCGATGGACCTCGACGCCGACGAACCCCGCGAGCCCGGCACACGCGCTGTACTTCCTCACCTCGACCCGCACGCGGCGCGCCGGCGTCGACGCCAGCAAGGCCTGCGCGATCCCATCCGCAAGTACTTCCACAAGCTCGACATGCCCCTCGAGAACAACCTCGCGCACGGTCTGGATCACCAGCGTGAAGTCAACCCCCGCGGCGAGGTCGCGGGAGCGCAGCAACTCGGAGGTGTCCACCTCCGCGTCTACATCGACTTCCAGGGGTTGGCGGACCTGCTTCTCCCACGGAAGCGTACCGACGGAAGCATCCAGCCGAATCGCGCGCACGAGCACTTTGTCGATAGGCATCTGCGTCACCTCCCGCCCCGGGGGGCGTATCGGTGGCTCGCTCCCTGCCCCGGAGCTTCGGTCACCGTCACCTCCAGCATGTCCACCCCAGCCGCAACCATGTCCGCGTGAAGCTCGTCCTCCATTCGCCCCCACAGGTACTCCGCCAGGCTCTCCACGACGACGTTCTCGACGGGCAGCCAGAGCACCTCGTCCGACGGGATCACGTAGCGCTTGTCACACACGAGCATCTCCGTGGACAGCTCGTCACGGTGCAACACCCGCACGGCTGGGGAGTCGGTCGGCATCAGCAGGTGTTCCCTGAGCTCGCCGCACAGTTGGGCCAGAACCGCCTTGACGCGCGCGAAATCGAGGAAACCCTGCTCACCCTCGAAGTCGACCGCGACGGCCACCCGGTAGTTGTGCCCGTGCAATCGCTCCTTGGTCCCGTCGGGGAACAGCGTCATGTGCGCACAGCTGAACTTGTGCTCGTCTTTGGCAACGAACAACCGGCGTCGCGGTCCGGGGGAGGCTGGGATCATGGCTCGTTGGGCATCGGGAGGACGTGGATGAAAGGACGAGACGAAGGGACGTCGCAGCTCCGTTCACGTCGGCGTGGATCGTGCTCGGAGGCCGAATCGTCTCGAGGGTGGCCGCATACCACACAGCCCCGGGCGAGGGTAGGAAGGTCTTCGGAGGTCGACGGTTGCGGATGGGTCAAGGCTTGGGCCAGGAACGAGCCCCGAGCGCCTGCCGTCCGACGACGCGTCCGACCGCATCGACATAGACGGACAGATCATGTGGGATCCCGCGAGCCAGGCGCATGTAGGCCTTGGCGACCGGCCAGGCCACGACACCGCCGCTGACGACCACACGAAACAGGTGGCGGTCCTGGGGGTTTCCGGGGTCCGATTCCCAACGACCGGAGTAGAGCGCCACGAGGACTTCTCCGAGGATGGCCCCCCACGACAGGATCATGTCCTCGAGATCCTCGGGAGGAGACCACGGCCAAGGGGAGCCCGGAGGCGCGAAGCCAACCGCGCTGAAAGACTTGCTGGCGTAGCGTTCGATCGCATCGACATCGGCGATGGTGAAGGTCCCCACACGGCGAGATGTCCCGATGATCTCGCGTCCGAGGTCGCCAGACCAGAAGGTCCCGGCGACCCTTCGCATGTCGATCGGAGGCTGCGGAGCAGGAGGAGCCTCGGGGTCCGTCACGCCGAGCGTGCTGCCATCGAGGTCCCGCCGAAGAACCGTGAGCTCGGACTGTCCCGACACTTGCGGGGCAGCGACGCGTTGCTGGCTTGGCTGGGTGGTGGCGTTGGCGGTGGTGACACGGGAGGGGCCACGACGCATGTGGGCGGTGGCCGCGCGGTCGAAGGTTTCGACGAGGCTCGGTCCGCGAGACCGCATGAAGGCGGCCGCGACGAGCAGGGGACGAACGGTCGCCCCGGAGGGTACGACGACCTTGCAGGCGCCATCCTCTGCAGACGTGTCCGAGGCGCGTCCGTCGCACTCTTTGAGCATGAGGCCGAGCAGAAAAGCGGCCGCGGCCGTGACGGCGCCGCGCTCGGTGGTGGGCTGCGTTCCGGTGCGCGACCCGCGCATGGCCTCGAGACGCTCCTCCACCAAGATGAGCCCTCGCCGGTCGAGCGGAACCGGATGACTGGACAGAGGAGTGGCGCCTTCCACGACCCTCTCGCAGAGGTCGAGAAGCGTTCTTGCGGTCGAGAAGCCATCGCCCGCCTGCAACTGGTTCTGTCTTGCGAACTGGAACCACCCACGGATCTGTTCGGCGGGCTCGGGAATCGAGATGGCGGGGCGGGAGGGCCTCGAACGACGGCGTTCCCCTTCTGGACGGCCAATGCCGGTGTTGTCGATCGCGTATTGCGGCGGCAGGGGGGTTGGCAATCGCTTGGGGGAAGAGGCCGTCGTGCTCCGGGGCACAGCCAGCGGCGTGGGCGAGGACCGAGCTTGGGGGGGAAGCGGGGTTCTCATCCCGCGCTGGGTCGGAGAGCGTCGCGGGTCTTCGCCGTTCAAGGCCCCTGGGGGAATGGTGGGCGGCGGCGGCATGGCCGCCTGCGCTGGAGAGAACGGGATGAACTCGGAGGCCAGCGGCAGCGGATCCCTGGAGGGCTCCGGCGCGAGATCGAAGGACGGCTCGCCCGGCGTGCGGTAGTCCACCGTGGGCGGGGGCACCGAGGGTTCCCCAACTTGCCCCTCGTCGGCAGGAACCGCGGGGGGACGGGGAAGCCCCTCGAGCGTGTCCACGCGCTCGACCACCTCGTCCTGGACGGGAGGCGTGCTCGGAAGCCGCAAGCTGTCGGAGGGCGCGTCCCTCGGGAAGTCCGCGGGCGATGATGGCAAGGCCGCAGGCGCGGCAATCGGCGGGGCCGAGGGCGGCGGCGCCAAGCCGTCGAGGGTCAGGTCTGCCTCCCCCCCAACGGGCTCCATCATGGGAGCCGGAGCGGGCGGCATGTCGTTCGCGGTCACGGCAAACAGAGCCTTCGTCGAACGCGTCTGGCTCGCCAGCCCGCTGTTGGGGGTGGGCATCACCACGGGCCGCACGTTGGGCTTGGTTGGGGCCTCCAGCGGGATCTCGGACGCCGGGGGCGCCACCCCTGGCCGAGACGAATAGGGCTCCTCGTCCGCCGCGGGCTTGTCAGGAACGTCGCCCAGCACTGCCTGAGCACGCGCCCGCGCTCGGGTGTTGTGGGCATGAACGGCCTCCCGGGCGAACACCCTGGCACGATCTCGATCCCCTGTCCGATCGAGCAACAGCGCAAGAAGAGAGACCGCCTCCAGGAAGTCCGGCTGCTCCGCAACCAACGCCCGCACCTCCGCGAGCAACTCGCGATCCGAACGCGACTGGAATGTGACGTCGAACAACGCCTTGAGATACCGGTACTCAGGCCGTCGTCCAAAACGGTCACGCAGAAGAATCAACCGACGAAAGGCCTCGTCGTGGTTCTTCTCGTCGATGATTCTTTCGACGTCCAGGATCTCTTGGTCGAGCTGAATGGTAGCCACGTGGCCCTCGGGAGCCCAGCTTACCAAGATGCGAGGGGGCCAACAAACTCTCTGTTGAAATCAGGTACCGTCGGAAGGCAGCGCGTCCGCCACGGAGGAGCGGAGCAGAACCCGCCAGAGGTCGTCGCGGCCCTGGCCGGTCTTGGCGGAGAACCCGACGACGTGCCCAGGGATTTGCTTGCGGATGGCGTCGAGGGCGGGCTTGGCGGAGGCGCGAGGGAGCTTGTCGAGCTTGGTTGCCACGAAAACGTGAGGCACGGCGGGGGAGCGAACGACGGAGAGGTACTGTACGAGGTCCAGCTCGAGGGAGTCGGGACCGCGGCGCGCGTCGATGAGGATCACGACGAGGCGCAGGGCGGCTCGGTCACGGAGGTATCGCTCGATCATGGTCCCCCATTGCTGGCGTTCGGACTTCGATCGCTTGGCGTATCCGAACCCTGGCAGGTCGGCCAGGTGCAGGGAGGGGCCATCTTGGAGACGAACGGCGAAGACGTTGACCTGGCGGGTGCATCCCGGGGTGGAGCTGGTCCGAACGAGGTTCTTCCTTGCGAGCAGGGTGTTGAGCAAGCTCGACTTGCCGACGTTGGATCGACCGGCGAAGGCGATTTCGGGCAGGGTGGAGGGGGGAGCGCTACCGAGGTCGGTGAAGCCGAATACGAAGTCGGCGTCGAGGATTTTGGGGCTTAGGGAGGGGTTTGGGGAGGTCACGCGGCGGAGCCTACGACGAATGGGCGCGGGTCGCGAGGGATCGATGGGGGCCCAGGTTTGGACGGGTTTTCGTGGTCTGGTTGCCGCTGGGGTTCCACGGGCGCCACCATCGCGGTTGTGGTCGGGGCGATCCGAGGCTAGGGAGAGCCGAGGATGATCATGCTCCGACGGCTTCTACTCTCCCTGACGATGGTGCTGGCCATCGCGACGGCCCCTGGTTGCAGCAAAGACCCGCCGGTCGCTCGTCCGGGGACGTTGCAGTACAGCGAGGAGGCGCGAGTGTCCTACGAGAAGGCCATGCGCGCGTACTACGAGCGGGACTGGGAGGAAGCGGAGAAGCGATTCCAGAAGGTGCGACGGGACTACGGGCAGAGCCGGTACGCGAGGTGGGCGGAGCTGCGGCTTGCGGACATCAAGTTCGAGCGGGACCAGCTTCCGGAGGCGATCAGTGCGTACAAGACGTTCGTGCAGACGCGACGGCTGGACCCGGGCATCGCCTACGCGCAGTACCGGGTTTGCCGCGCGCTGTTCATGCAGATCAGCGACACCATCATGCTTCCGCCGCAGGAAGAACGCGATCAGGGCCCGACGACGGAAGCGTATGGGGAGCTGCGCCGTTTCAAGAAGGAGCACCCGAGCACGCGCTGGGACGAGGAAATCGACTTCATGCTGCTCGACGTCACGGGGCGGCTCGCGCGGCACGAGCTGTATGTGGCGCGCTTCTACCTCAAGCAGGACAACTTCGAAGCGGCGGCGGCGCGCGCCCGCTACGCGCTCCGAACTTACGAGAACTCCGGTCTCGAGCCCGAAGCGCTCGTGCTGCTGGGCGAGACCTATCTCAAGATGAAGAAGGAGCGCGAAGCACGGGAGACGTTCCAGCGGGTCCTCGCCGTCTACCCCGCCAGCCCCTTCGTGGTCCCAGCCCGCTCCTTCCTGCAAGAGATGTCCACCCCGTGAGATGAATCGATGACAGACCCCTCCCCGCCCGATCTCCCCCTCGCCCCTGTCTCGCCCATGGTGCTCGTCGTCGACGACGAGAAGAACATCCGACGCACGGTCGAGATGGTCCTGACGGGGGAGGGATATCGTGTCACGGGTGCGGCCTCGGCGGAGGAGGCGCTGGCCCTGCTCGCGCGCCCCAACAGCCCCGTCGACTTGGTCCTGCTGGACGTCAAGCTGCCGGGCATGTCCGGGCTCGAAATGCTCGAGCGCGTGCGCGGAGAAGAAGGTCTGCAGCAGCTTCCCGTGATCGTCATCTCCGGTCACGCAACCGTCCACGACGCCGTCACGGCAATCAAACTCGGCGCCAGCGACTTCTTCGAGAAGCCACTGAACCGCGAGCGCGTGCTGGTGAGTGTTCGCAACGTGCTCAAGACCGCTCGGCTGGCCCGCACCGTCGAGGACATGCGCGAGCAGATCCAGGCGCGCTACGAGATGATCGGGACGAGCCCGTCGATGCAGAAGCTCTACCGGGAGATCGACCGCGTGGCGCCCACGAAGGCGAGCGTGCTGATCACCGGCGAGAGCGGGACGGGCAAGGAGCTCGTGAGCCGGGCGCTGCACCGGCTCAGCCCGCGGACGGAGAGCTCCTTCGTCAAGGTCAATTGCGCGGCCATCCCGCGGGAGCTGATCGAAAGCGAGCTGTTCGGGCACGAGCGCGGGTCCTTCACCGGCGCCCAGACCCGCAAGCGCGGCTTCTTCGAGCAGGCCCACGGCGGGACCTTGTTCCTCGACGAGATCGGCGACATGGACCTGACCGCCCAGGCCAAGGTGCTGCGCGCCCTGCAATCAGGGGAAATTTCGCGCGTCGGCAGCGAACACCTCATCCACGTCGACGTACGCGTGCTGGCCGCCACCAACAAGGACCTCTCCAAGGAGGTCGCCGAGGGCCGGTTCCGCGAAGACCTATTCTTCCGGCTCGCCGTCTTCCCCATCCGCTGCCCCGCCCTGCGAGAACGCATCGAGGACATCCGTCTGCTGTCCGACACCTTCGTCGCAGCCTTCTGCCGAGAGAATGGCCTGCGCCTGATGACCATCGATGCTCCCGTGTACGATGCGCTGCAACGCCGCAAGTGGCCGGGCAACGTGCGCGAGCTCAAGAACGTGATCGAGCGCGCCGCCATCCTGTCGGGCGACGTCATCACCATCGCTGACCTCCCGGAAGACCCGCACGACTCCCCGTTCGATGACGACGCGGGGGAGATCGGGAGCGTCGAGCACGAAGGCCTCCACGCCGGTCCCATGTCTCCCCTGCCCTCCCCGAGTGGCGCGGAAGGGGGCAGGGCCACCCTCCGCGAGTACCGCGAGCGCGCAGAGCGAAACTACATCGTGGAGACGCTGCAACTGTTCGACTGGAACATCTCCCGGACCGCCATCGCCTTGGGCGTCGAACGCACCAACCTTCACAAGAAGATCCGCGCCTACGACATCAAGCGAGGAGAGTAGCCGCTCACACCGAGCCGTCGAGCGGCAGAGCGACCCATGGCCTTCACCCTCTTCGGACTCACCGGGGGCATCGCGTGCGGAAAGAGCACCGTGGCGGGCTTCCTGCGGAAGCGCCACCTTCCCGTGATCGATGCGGACGAGGTGGCGCGGGAAGTCGTCTCGCGGGGCTCGGAGGGACTCGCTGACATCGTGGCGGCGTTCGGTCCCGGAGTGCTCGACGCCTCCGGATGCCTCGACCGCAGCAGCATGGGGACCCTCGTCTTCACGGACGCCAACGCGCGCGCGAAGCTGGAGGCGATCACGCACCCGCTCATCCGGCAGCAGACGCAACGGCGGGCGCGCGGCCTGGCCGACCAAGCCCATCCCATGGCTGCCTACGAGGCCGCGCTGCTCGTGGAGAACGGTTTGGCAGATGCGTTCCGTCCCTTGGTCGTGGTGGTGGTGGACCCGACCACGCAAATCGCCCGGCTCGTCGCGCGCAACGGCCTGACCGAGGAGCAGGGACGGGCGCGCGTTGCGGCACAGATGCCCCTGGGCGAGAAGGCTTCCCTTGCCGACCACGTGATCGACACAGGCGTTTCAATCGATGAGGTCCGAGCCCGAACGGACGCGGTCCTCGCATCCCTTTGTGACGCCTTGGGGATCGAGCGAAGCCGCTACGGTCTCGAGTGACCGGGCCAGACAGGGCGCGAAGGCCCGTCAGCCCGCACAGGCGCAGCCCTTGTCCGCAACGGCCCCGCGCCCAGGTGCGAGCTGCTGGCGCTGAAGGATCTCCCCGAAACGGGAGATGACGATGACCTCGATCTCGCCTTCGTAGCCCGCTCGCTGGGCGGCACGGGTCGCGAGCCGGACGAGCCCGCCACAGCACGGGACCTCCATGATGGCCACGCGCAGGGCCGGCACCTCGCATCCTTTGAGGATCTCGGCGAGCTTCTCCTCGTACCCGGTCGGGTCATCGAGCTTGGGACAGGCCACCGCGAGGGACCTTCCAGAGAGCAGCGCGCCATGGAAGCCTCCAAGGGAAAACGCGACACAGTCAGCGGCGAGGAGGAGCTCACGGCCTCGAAGAAAGGGCGCGCCGGAAGACAGCAGGTGCAGCTGGATCGGCCACTGCCTGAGCTCGGACGGCTGATCCGCAGCACTTTCTTGCGATCGCACGGGCGAGGGTTCGTGCCACCCCATCGTGCGGCTGCCAGGACAGCCCCCCGAGATCGGTGGAAGGCCCTGCGGTCCGAGCGTCGACTTGCCGAGTCGCACCAGAGGCTCAGCGGACACCTCGCGAGCGGGCTCCGCATGGATAGGCGCGCCCGGAGGCGACGCAAACTGCTCGTCGAACACCACCGCCTCACGCTGGATGATACGCAACGCCCCCTGAGGACAGTGCCCGAGACATGCACCTGCCCCATCGCAACGGGCATCCTCCGCAAGACGCACCTTGCCATCGACGAGCACCAGCGCGCCTTCCTCGCAGCTCGGAATGCACAATCCGCAGCCGTCGCAAAGGTCGTCGTCGATCTCGATGATGTCTCGCAGGGTTCGCTTCGTCATGATCGCCTCCGTGGTGAGAGGTATCTAGGGCAAGAGAGCAGGTTCGCCCATGACGTCGGTCATGCGTAGTCCTTGCAGCTCGAGGAGAGGATAGGCAGACCTGCTCCGAGAAGGACCTAGCCCCAAATCAAGCACTGTTCGAAGAACGTGCTTGGGTTTGGGACTATCCGAGCCGAAGGCGAGGCGTTTTGGGGTGAGCCGCGGTGAGC
This sequence comes from uncultured Polyangiaceae bacterium, assembly GCA_964488865.1. Lineage (GTDB taxonomy): Bacteria > Myxococcota_A > Polyangia > Polyangiales > Polyangiaceae > MWCO01. The sequence goes on from CAZAWR010000089.1 coordinate 36,252, forward strand.
GCGGCGAGGGGGCTTTGCGAAAGCCCCCTTAGAAGAACCTAGACCCAAAGCAGCGCGGAGCGCTTGATTTGGGCCTAGCCGCCCTGACGCGCTTCGATCATTTCGCAAGCAGCCTGCATCGACGCCTTGGTCACGCTCTTGCCCGACAGCATCCGCGCGACCTCTCGCACACGCGCGTCGCCGGTCACCCGAACGACCTCGGTCCGCGCGACCTCGCCGTCCTGGGACTTGCGGACCACGAAGTGCGCATCAGCCAGCGCGGCGATGGGAGCGAGGTGCGTGATGCACAAAACCTGGCGATGCTTGGCGATGTCGGCAAGCGCCTGCCCGATACGCTCGGCCACCGCACCGCCCACACCGGCATCGACCTCGTCGAACACGTACAGTCCGGCGGGCCCTTGCGACGCGAGAACGCGCTTGATGGCGAGCAGAGCCCGCGACAGCTCCCCTCCGGACGCGATCTTTCGCAACGGACGCGGCTCAATCCCCTTGTTCGGTGCGATCAAGAACTCCACACGGTCCACGCCGTCCGAGGTCAGCTTGGCCCCCTCCACGGAGAGGTCGCCGTCCCCGGCATGCCGGGCGACCTCGACACGAACCTGGGCTCCCCCCATCCCGAGGCCGGCCAGCTCCTTGCCAATGCGCTGGGCCAAGGACGAGGCCGCCTTGGTTCGTTTGCTCGACAGCACGAATGCGAGCTTTCCGGCCTGCGAGAGCGCCTCCTCGAAACGACGCTCTAGCGACTGGAGGGATTCGTCGACCTCGTCGAGAGACGCCAGCTCGGCCCGAAGTCGTTCCGCAGTGCGGATCGCGTCCGCCTCCGTGGGACCGTGGCGTCGAAGCAGCCCTTCCAGCAGGTAGAGGCGGTGCTCGACGGCATCCAGCCGCTCGGGATCTGCGTGGATCCCTTGGGCATACCGCTCGAGGCTCCGGGCGCAATCGACGAGTTGGTCGAGCGACGACTGGGTCTGGGAAGCGTTCTCGGCGAGGGACAGGTCCAGCTCCGTGACGGCCGAGAGGTCGCCCACGACCCCGCGCAACCTGTCGCACAGGCCGTCGTCTCTCGCCAACAGGTCGGCGATCTTCCAAGCCGTCTCGGCGAGGCGCGCGGTGCTGCGCAGCCGTGTGCGCTCCGCCTGAAGGTCGTCGCGCTCGCCGGGGCGCGGGTCGATCTCCTGGATGGCGTTGAGCTGAAACAGGAGGAACTCCTGCCGCTCGGCTCGGTCCTTCGCAATGGTGCGAAGGCGGGTGGTCTCCGCGCGCATTTCGTTCAGCTCGAACACGCGACGGGAGACCAGGACACGGTCGGGCTCGAGCGCGCCGAAGGCATCGAGGTAGCCCATGTGGGTGGCGACGTCCGTGAGGGAAACGCTTTCGTGCTGGGAGGCTATGTCCGCGAGGTCGGGTGCGAGCTCGGCCAACTCGGTGACCGAGCAGAGGCGACCGTTGAGAAAGGCGCGGGACCGGGCGGAAGGCAGCAGCACGCGTCGAACGACGAGCTCGTCGCCTTGTTCGACGCCGCTGGCACGAAGTCTCTCGAGCCCGGTCGGGGACGCCCCGAGGTCGAACAGCGCCTCCACCTCCGCGGATTCGGCGCCGGGGCGGATCTGATTGGGGGCGGCACGCCCCCCCAGGACGAGCTGAAGCGCTCCGATGACCACGGACTTGCCTGCGCCGGTCTCGCCCGTCATGACGTTGAAACCGGGAGCGAAGTCCAGCGCGAGCGAGTCGATGAGGAGCAGGTTGCGAACGCGGAGTTCGTGGAGCATGGCCACGCGTCTTCTCGTTCGAAGCCGGGGTCGGCGTCAAGCCCCGACCCGAAGCTTGTCGTCGCGAGGTCGACCAGGGGGTTGACATTCGAAACCGGTCGCTTGACGGAGGCATGCACGGCGAACTAGTGTTCGTTGCGATCCGTAGACGTGGAGCCGCACGAAGCGGGAGCGTAACGTCTTGATCTTCAACGAGAGAAACAGAGGGTACGGCAACACTCATGGCGGCTAAAAAAGCCCGAAAAGCATCGGGGAGGGTTTCTTCTGCGCGTGTTCGAGCCAGCGCGAAGAAGACCCCCAAGAACAAGACCGTCAAGAAGGCGTCCAAGAAGGCCGCCAAGAAAGCTCCCAAGAAGGCCGTCAAGAAGGCTCCCAAGAAGGCCGTTAAGAAAGCTCCCAAGAAGCTCGTCAAGAAAGCTCCCAAGAAGCTCGTCAAGAAAGCTCCCAAGAAGCTCGTCAAGAAAG
>CAZAWR010000089.1:38585-38660 GCA_964488865.1 uncultured Polyangiaceae bacterium
CTCCCAAGAAGGCCGTCAAAAAGGCCCCCAAGAAGCTCGTCAAGAAGGCCCCCAAGAAGCTCGTCAAGAAGGCCC
>CAZAWR010000089.1:38760-43546 GCA_964488865.1 uncultured Polyangiaceae bacterium
GCTCGTCAAAAAGGCCCCCAAGAAGCTCGTCAAAAAGGCCCCCAAGAAGCTCGTCGACAAGGCCCCCAAGAAGCTCGTCGACAAGGCCCCTAAGCTCGTCGAACAGGCCCCAAAGCTCGTTGAGAAGGCCCCAAAGCTCGTTGAGAAGGCCCCAAAGCTCGTCGAGAAGGCCCCAAAGCTCGTCGAGAAGGCCCCCAAGAAGCTCGTCGACAAGGCCCCCAAGCTCGTCGAACAGGCCCCCAAGTTGGACGCCGTCCCGCCCAAAGCGCTCCCCCTTGATCCGGCTGCAGCCACAAGACCGGGGAAGACCGTCGCGGACAAGGGCTCACCCCGCCCGACCGATCGGGTGCAAGACGCCAAGGGTCAGAAGCCGTCGAAGGCAGCTTCGAAGCCGACCAAGACAGGTGCCGCGCGGCCTGAAGGGCGCAAGTCTGCGCCTCCGCAGGCCGGTGCGCGCGGCTCGACTCCACCGAAAGGAACGTCGGCAGCCCCGGTTCGACGCTCACCGCTGATGCGCCCGACACTGCCGGCCGTCCCTCCGGAACCACCTAAGCCGTCGCTCGAGGAGCGTGCGGAGAAGGTGAAGGCTCGGCTCGAGTCCCAAGAGTTCGAGGTCCGGCGGGAATACGAAGAGCACCTGTACATGTCGTGGATCCACCATGACAGTGCGCTCGAGGGCGTCGTCTACTCGTTCCAGGAGCTTCAGCTGGCCATCGACCCGAGCATCACCGTGGTGCCGGATTCGAGCATCCAGCCGATCTGTGACGAGATCCGAAGGCACAAGGCTGCGATCGACTACGTCATCGAGATGGCGGACACGAAGAAGCGGCAGCCTCTGACGACGGACGTGGTGAAGCGCATTTACCTGTTCCTCCATCCGGAGGAGGGTGATCTGAAGACGGTGAAGTACCGCAAGGATGTTCCGCAGCACCGGCTGTACTTCCACGAGTATGCCGCACCGGACAAGATTGCATACTCGGTACGCCAGGTCGTGGAGTGGGTGAACGATCCGGAGACGAGGCGGACGCGGTCGACCCTGCGGATCGCCGCACGGGCTCACTACGACATGTTGCGAGCTTTCCCCTTCCCCCAAGACAGCGGGAAGGTCTCGCGCTTGCTGATGAACTTCTTGCTGCTCCGGGCTGGCTATCCCCCGGCGATCATCCACTCGACCGAACGACAGCGCTATTACGAAGCCCTCAAGGGGGCTCCCCTCGCCATCACCCACATGGTCGAGGAGGCGCTGGAAAACTCGATCGCGAGCATCGAGAAGTACCTCGACGAGCGAACGACCCGCGTGCGGTCCTTCATCTCCTGATACCTCCCCTACCTTCCCGCTCAGGATCTGACTGAACCTCTTGACAGGTACGGCTCCATGCGTCAGGGTGCCGCCTCTTGCAAATTGTCTGGGGCAGCATCGTCCCACCCACGAGGATTGGCAGCCATGGCACGGAGCCAGATCACCGGCAAGCGCCGGATGCTTGCAAACAACGTCTCGCACTCCAACATCAAGACCAAGCGCTGGCAGCTGGTCAATGTTCAGCGCCGTCGCATCTGGGTGCCCGAGCTCAAGCGGTTCGTGCGGCTCGACGTCACCACACGTGACCTGCGCACGATCGACCGCATCGGTCTCGTGGCGTTCGCCAAGAAGCACGGCTACAAGCTCTGAGCCGTCAGCGCGGCGGCTGGGGCGAGCGACGTTCGCTCATCCCACGCTGTCTGCCGACTTGATCTCACAAGCTCGCGGCGCGACGTCTGCGCTTGACCCACGGATCACCGTGAGGGCACGTCGTCCCGGTCCGCCTTCTGCCAGGATCGCGCGCAGCGATTGCTCGAGTGTCAGGTCGGGGGCTACCCGGGACACCACGTGGCCCCAATTCATGCCGAACACGCCTTCGATCCCCACGGCCGCCCAGGGGACTTCCCCGTTCGTCAGCAGCGCGATGGGGACGGGCAACCGAATCGGCGTTCCGGGCCTGACACGGGGCACACCGCGACGCACGGGCACGGCCAGCCTGGAGGCGACCACCTCGTGAGGAGCCACCTCCGGCCCCTGCGGGTCGTACGCGCAGTGCACGACAGCCAACACGCCGCGGTGATCACAGGCAACGTTCACCACGCATTCGAGTGACGGCACGTCGTGCATCGAGGAGGGGGCTTGCACATGAATGGCGCCGTCGATCATGGCCGGCTGGCCGACGCTGGCCTGCACTTCAGCGAAGTCTTCCGCCGTGACGTTGCCCCCCTCGGGCCTGCCAGCGACCTCGAGCAAGGACCGGGTGAAGGACGCCTCGCGCAGCGCGATCGGGCCCGCTTCGCCCACGCGACGGATCAGGTTTGCTCTGCCGGCAGCACGACATGCGCGGGCGATGCGCACCCCTGGGGTAGCAAGCTCCGTCATGGGGACGGAACCGTCGTGAGCGTGTGCGGCAGCGAGCATGGCCCCCGAAGCCGCGACGGCGATGCGAGCTCCGACCGGGAGGTCATCGTCGCCCACGAAGCCACGCGGACGGGGAGCCCCCAGGCCGGGCTGCACCGCGGAGCCATCGAACACGTGCGAGCCGACGCCCGTACCCGCGACCAGCAGCACCATGGATCCAAGCAGTACGCCGGGTCTCGATCCGGCAGCAGCGAAGAGCCCCGCAATGCAAGCGTCGACGGAGGTTCCGCCCTTCGCGAGAATCGCAAGAGCAGCTTCCGTCATCGCAGGTTCGGTGCCCAACGCCGCGGCGGACCAGCGAGACATCACTCCTGCTCCTCGTCTTCCGCTCGCAAGGGATACTCCACGTGCCGCGCACGCGACACGCGAGCTTCGCCCCCATCCATGGCGGAGGTTCGGATCGCCTTGGCGACAGCCATCGGCGAGTCCGTCTCGATGATCACGAAGACTTCTCGGTACGCCTGCAGGCGTTCCACCACCTTGTCGAGGCGCGCGAGCGAGAGACGACGCGAGTCTCCCAAGCCACGAAGTCGCGCGTACGCCACCGATCCCGGGGCGAGCGGATCGCGGGCCGCATCCCCCACGAGCACGAGGCCGAGACGCGACGCCACGACTCTCGTTTCCTCCTCCTCCCAGAGTCCTGGCGGTTCCCACGCGAGACGAACGACGTCATGCGGGATGCGTCGCACGAGTTCTTCGAGCCGCTTCCGATTCGCAGCCGTGGGCGTGACGGAAATGGGGTTGGCGATGAGCATCACGGGAGACTCGAGGAGGGTCGCGGTCTCGATGCACTGCTCGAGGGCGCGGTCCGCCTCAGCGCTCGGGCGAAGTTCGGTCACGACGGGCGGCAACACAACGCTGAACGCGAAGATCGGAGGAACAGACTTGCGCCAGCGGCGTAACGTCTTGCTCGAGAGCGGCGCCTCGGGGTCCGATCGGATCTCGAGTAGATTGAACTTCTTCGCGTAGCGCTCGAACGCGCCTTGCAAGGTCCGGGTACCGATGTATACGCGCTGCATGAGAGAGGCGGGTTGTGCCACCGCATCGCCAAGAGGGGAAGGGCGATCGGCGGAAAAACATGCTGTGGTCCGGCACACACCGGACGTGTTGGTCGCCGGTCAGAACGTACCGGGCGACGCGGGATACACGTTCCACACCCAGTTGTCCAACAAGACGAGCGAGTCCCAAACGCCGTCCGAGGTGTCCCAGACGGCGATACGGATCTCCATGACCTGGCCGGGCGCCACGTTTCCGACCGTGGTCAGCCAGCCCGTGGCCCCGCCGACCATGTCGCTGGTCCCGCAACCGCCCTGGCTCGTGTCGTCGAAGCCCGTGCCCTTAAGATACGTCGGACCGCTCAGACACGGTGCGAAGCCTGGCGAGGGGCTGCCCGAACATCCGGTCGGACCGGACTTGCACACGCTGAATAGATTCTGTGCCTGCGGATCGTTGGCAAGGTTCACGCCGATGGGGAAAATCTTCGGCGGGTTCGCCACGCGGTACACAGCGAGGTTCTTGTCCGCGGGATTCGGCCACTCGGGCTGCGGCGAGTCGATCAACACCACGTAGAAGTCGTTGAACGCTGTACACACATACTCCGGGAACTCCGCAGAGAAGAACCACGAAGCAAACGAGAAGGACTTCGCGTTCGTCGGCACTCGGATCCGTAGCCGCAGCATGATCGGGTCGTTGGCAAGGTTGCCGCTCGGCTCGGGGCACCCCGGCGCGTTCGGCAGGCTGTATCCGTTGGCCGCATACCAGTCCTGCGGGAAGGGGCTGCTCTTGCCAAGATCCTGTCCCGATTGGAACGGTGCGTAGTTCGGGTTGGTCTGGTTCAACGACGCCGCCTGACCCGTCGACAGCACCGCGATCCGACCTCCACTCAGCGTCGTGATCAGATCGCCAAACCCGGTCCGGATCGAACGCGACTGGCTCGCAGGCACACCGGCGCCATTCGCCAGGGTAAACGCTCCCGAGATGACTCCCCAACGCCGCGTCGCAGGTGGCTCCGTCTCCTTGGTCTGCTTGCACAAACCGAGCGCCTTCGCGTAGTCGATCGGATCCGACGAGTTCGAGTTGTTCAACAGTCCGTCACACGGCGGCTCGATGTTGTCGATCAAGCCGTCGCAGTCATCATCAACCGCATTGCCGATGTATTCGAAGGCCCCGGGGTTCACGAGGCCAGGCGTCGTCGAGCAGAAACCGGCGCTGTCACAGCAATCCCCATCCGCAAGGGTCCACCCGTCGCCGTCACAATCATCGTCAGGCCCGCCAAGGCAGACCGGTCCCGTGCCGCCCGTGCCTGCCGTGCCGCCCGTGCCTGCCGTGCCGCCCGTGCCTGCCGTG
>CAZAWR010000090.1:0-1620 GCA_964488865.1 uncultured Polyangiaceae bacterium
GCTCCGAAGAATCAAGTGAAGACTGCCCCGTTCAAAGGGAGCCGCACCCAAATGACTTACCGAGCCGTTCATGTTGACTACAGCTCGAGCTCGAGCGTTGGGAACGCCCTCACGAATTCCCCGCACAATCTGTCACAGGTCACGTTGGCCCAAAAACCGCATTCCGGCCGTCCAACGTCGTCAAGGCCCCGAGCTGAGTTGGGCCTCGACGCCTTCAAACACGCCGGTCTCCGGCCTTAGACACGGGATGGGTTCGCGATGAATCAGATACCAATTGCTTTGAACAAGGGGATGGGTGGTGCGGCGTGCGCAGCGCTCGTGACCTTGGGGTTCATGACCGTTCCAGCGACGGCCGCGGCTCAAGGACCAAGCTTCCACCTGGAGCCTGGTTTAGCGATTCCCCTGACCGCCCCGCAGACCGACGCTTACAAGGTCGGGGGCGGGCAGTCGGCCAAGCTCCTGTTCGGCCTCACGCCGTGGTTGGATATCGGCCCCAACGCCTCGTTCCTGCTCCTGCCCGCCAAAGAGGAGAACGCGGAGTCCGGGATTGTCTGGGGGTTCGGCGGTGGCCTACGCATCAAGCGGCCCCACGACGCCACGAGCTTCTCCGGAATCTCGCCATGGTTCGACGCCGACGCTCTCTACATCCGAACCGGCGACCTCAACCGTCCAGGCTTCGACGCAGCCCTCGGTCTCGCCGTTCCGGTGGGCGAAGCACGCGCTCTTTGGGTCGGGCCGTTCGTCCGCTACTTGCAAGTCATGCAGCCGGAGCGCGCGGGGTTCGACAACGGCGACGCACAAATCCTGTCTCTCGGCGTCAGCTTCGAGGTCGGCCAGGGCGTGAGGCGCCCCTCGAACGAACCCCGCGCCTACATCCCGGAGCCAGTCGTCAAGATTGTTTCCGTTTGCGGCGACCGCGACAACGACGGCATCGCCGACGACCTCGACCGCTGCCCCGATGTGGCGGGACGCAAGGACACGCATGGCTGTCCCCCGTATGAAAAGGTCGTGGTTCAGCCCGACAAGATCGAGCTCAAGGAGAGGATCTACTTTGCCTGGAACGAGGCCAAGCTCGAGGACGCCTCCCTCCCGGTGCTCGATGAGGTCGTCCAGGCCATGAAGGACAACAAGGGCTTCCGCGTGAAGATCCAGGGACACGCCGATTCCTCTGGCGGAGACGACCACAATCAAACCCTCTCCGAGCAGCGCGCCCAGGCGGTCATGGACTACCTCGTAGCGCACGGCGTCGCCAAAGACCGCCTCGTCTCGACGGGCTTCAGTTCGTCCGTGCCGACCTCCACCAACGACACGGCCGGCGGAAGAGAGGACAACCGCCGGGTCCAGTTCGTCGTCCAATTCATCCTCCTGAACGATGGGAGTGCCCCACAATGAATCACTTCACAATCAAGACAGGACTCATCGTCCTGCTGTGGTCTTGTCTGCCCGGCTGCGGAGGCCGAGTGGTCGAGTTCGCTCTCGATGGCGGCAGCGAGGCCGCCGTTGACGCCGGTCCCGACGTGAGCGCGGACGCGGTCCTCGATGCGACCGACGCTGACCCTGATGTAGCCGCCGATGGCGCCACCGACGCTACGGTGGACGCCAACACCGACGCTACGACGG
>CAZAWR010000090.1:1720-41055 GCA_964488865.1 uncultured Polyangiaceae bacterium
ACGCCGACAACGACGCTACGACGGACGCCGACAACGACGCTACGACGGACGCCGACAACGACGCTACGACGGACGCCGAAGTGCCGCCGACTGTCATTGCCACGACACCGATGGACGGCGCGATCAACGTCTCGATCGCCACGAGGCCCACTGCCACCTTCAGCAAGCCGATGAACGCATTGACGATCGACGAGCTCACGTTCACTCTCATGCAGGGGTTGACGCCGGTCCTGGGCACGGTGGACTACGATGGGCCGACCAACAGGGCGATGTTCACCCCGTTCAGTCCGCTGGGGGTCAACCTTCTGTACGAGGCGGAGATCACCACCGGTGCCGAGGACATGGGCGGACTCGGGTTGGCGGCGAACTACACCTGGACCTTCACGACTTCAGCTTGCAGCCAGGCGACCGTCGTTCTCGGCTCGGCTGCGAACTTCGCTGTCCTGGCCGGTTCCACGGTCACCAGCACTGGCCCCACGTCGATCAACGGAGATGTCGGTGTCAGCCCCGGCACGGCGATCACGGGCTTCCCGCCGGGAACCGTCGTAGGAGCGCAGCACGCCGGCGATCCGACCTCGGCTCAGGGCATCGCCGACCTCACCATCGCCTACAACGATGCCGCAGGACGGACGCTGTGCCCGGTCACCGTGGCTGGCAACCTCGGCGGGATGACTCTGGCTCCGGGCCTCTACAAGTCCACTTCGGATCTCATGATCTCCTCAGGGGATCTCACACTCGACGCCCAGGGCGACGGCAACGCCATATTCATCTTCCAGATGGCATCCACGTTGACCACCACTTCCGGACGTCAGGTCATCCTGGCCAACGGTGCGAATGCATCCAACGTCTTTTGGCAGGTGGGCACGTCCGCGACATTCGGGTCGACCAGTGTCTTCCACGGCACGGTCATGGCGGACCAGGCGATCACCCTCGAAACCGGCGCCACGCTCAACGGCAGGGCGCTAGCTCGCATCGCCGCAGTCAGCCTGGACAGCAACTCAATCGTGACGCCCACGCCGTAGCGCGAGCGTTGGCACCTGGGTCTTTGTGCTCACGCCGGCCAACATGACCTATGGCGCGGCGGTGCCGCGCCGGAACCCGTACCCCACGGGTTCCTCAGGTCGGCGTGACCGCATCCGAGCGGATTCGTTATCAGACCTGCATCCGGCTGCCGAGTCGTCCCGAAGCCCATTCTCGGCGCGGTGATGTCCTTCGAACTGACCGTCGTGCCGCATCATCTTGATGGGCGCGCGGGGGCCGCCTCGCCGAGAGTCCCGGTTTCGAAGCCTTCGGAGCGCTCGGCGCGAAGCTTGCTTTGGCTGCGGGAAGCGTGGCGCCTCAAGCGTTCACAACCGGGGATTCGGATTGCGTCGACGTGCCGCCTCAGGGCAGCCCGGGACGATGCCGACAAGCCACGGAAATCCTGTCACGCACAGCAGCCAGGGAGAAGCAAATGGGCAAGATCATCGACAAAGCCAAAGGAAGAATCAAGCAAGCGACGGGCGTATTGACGGGCAACAAGGCGCTCGAACGAGAGGGCGAGCGCGACGAGCGGAGAGGCAACGTCAAAGGTGCCGTCGAGGACGTGAAGAAGGCCACCGCGTACGCGAAGAGCGCCTCGGAAGCAAAAACCACCGCGGATGCGAACGCCGCAGCGGAGGCGAAGGCCGCCGCGGATGCGAAGGACGGGGTGAAGAATGCGAGGGACGCGTTGAAAAGTGCGAAGGAAGCAGTGAAGTAGCGGGTCGCTAGGCGGCTGTTCTTGCGCACTGCCATCCTATCCCTGTCGCTGTTGAAAGGGCCAATTCAGCGCTCACCAGCACGGAAGGCAAGGCGGTCGGCAAGGACTTCGACAACTGCATCCTTGTTGAGGACGAAGCCGCCCGGGGGTGCACAAAGCCACCGAATACGCCCTAGAAAGGTCGGTTGACCCATGAGTACGATCACGATGATCTTTTTTATTGTGGTGTTCCTCTTCGTGCTCGCCGGTGGTGATGGCTACTCCTGGGGTAGGCGGCGCTGAGCGCGGACCGGAGAACCGCGCCGAAGACAGGAAAGCGCGCTCGGAACGGTGCACCCCGGTGCCCAAGCCGTTTTGGCATGGCGTGTGCTCCGCCTCCCGGCCATGGACCGCCACCGGGATAGCACCAGATCATGGACCTAATCAGCAGCTCTCCATTTTGGGTCGTAAACAACGGCCTCCTTCATCCCTATCCACGCCTCCGCGAAGACGTCCGATGCGACGTTCTGATCGTGGGCGCAGGGATTACCGGCGCGCTCATCAGCGATCACTTGGCACGAGCCGGGATGAGCGTCTGCGTCATCGAGCGCCGCGAAGCGGGCTGGGGAAGCACCTCAGCCAGCACGGCACTGCTTCAGTACGAGATCGATACCGAGCTTCAAGACCTCGCCAAGCGCTACGGCGAAGATGATGCGGTGCTCGCGTACCGCTCGTGCGAGAAGGCCATCGGGAGTCTGCGCAAGCTCGCGAAGACGCTGCGAGGCGTCGACTTCCAGCCCATGCAGAGCTTGTACGTTGCGAGCCGCTGGTATCACAAGAGCCGCCTCGAGAACGAGGGGAGCCTGCGGCAAGCCAACGGCTTCACGCTCGAGATCCTCGACCGTACTGCATTGCACGACCGCTTCGGCATCGACGCCCCGGTTGGCCTGCTGACCCCGGTGGCGGCCGAGACGGACCCCTACCAGTTCGCCCACCGCTTGCTGGGCCGCGTCGAGCGCCTTGGTGGGCGGGTGCACGCGCGCACTGCGCTCGGCAGCTTCAAGTCGGTCCGCGGCGGGGTGCGCGCGGAAACCGAAGACGGCGCGATCATTCGCTGCAAGCATCTCGTCTTCGCGGCGGGCTACGAATCGCAAGCGTGGATAGACCAACGCGTCGCCAGCAACCGGAGCAGCTACGCCTTCGTGAGCGAGCCGATGCCCGGTGAACTCGGCGCGCTGAAGGACACGCTCTTCTGGGAGTCGTCCCGCCCGTATCTCTACGTGCGTCGCACCGCCGATGAGCGCGTACTCGTCGGCGGAGAGGACGACACGTTCGACATTCCGCGGCGCCGCGATGCGCGCGTGGCAAAAAAAGCCGCAAAGCTCGCACGTCGCGTCGGGGAGGTTTTCCCCGAGTTGCCATTGCGCGTCGCGTTCTCTTGGGCGGGTACGTTCGCCGAGACCGACGATGGCCTACCGTTCTTCGGAGCCCACGAACAACACGGACCACGCGTGCACTTCGCCATGGCCTACGGCGGAAACGGCATGGTCTTCAGCATGATTGGCGCTGAGTTGTTGCGGGACACGATCCTCGGAAAGAAGCATCCCTGCGCCGCGCTGTTCAGCTTTGGCCGACTGAAGAGGAGCCGGTGAGATGCCCACGGTTTGCGACCGCCTTCGAGAGAGCCACGCGTTCAGGACCGTGTGAGGGCGATCTCGAGACACATCATCGGTGCCCGCAGCGACCGCAGCGACCGCAGCACAGGCCGGACCGCGCTCGCTGAAGGATGCGGGCTCGCGTGCGTTGCCCTGCCCCCTGCGCGCTCATGGACGGACGCCGAGCATGCTGAAGATGAGCTTCGCAAGCCCCATTTGCCTTGGCTCATCGCCGAGGGCCTCGCGCGTCATTCGCTTCAACTCGTCGCCTGACTTCGTCGGGTGCGAGATGATCAGGGGCACCTCCGAGTCCTTCTTCGAGGGGCTTCCGTGCCAGGAGTGATAGAGTCCGGCGAAGTAGTACCGCCCGTCGGGATGATCCACGTCCCCGTTGTGCGCAATCAGCAAGATGTCTCCCGCACGCTCGCCGAACCGACCTGCCGCGAGATCTGCCAATCGAGACTCGACCGCGACGTACCGAGGATGGGGATGTGAACGCAGATATTCCGACACCGGCTGCAGCTTGCCCCCGCCGACGTAGACCGCAAACGGCTCGTCGTCCTGCGCGAAGGGGCGCGGGTGCCGCGTGAGCACCATGTCAAGCGTTCCCTTCAGACCAGCTGCGAGCTTGCCAGTGCGATTTGCCTCGTAGAATGCGTCGGCAACGACCAGAACGTCTTCGGTGAAGCGCGGCGGACGCGCAAAGTCGCAGGCGGTCCCAGCCTCCGCGCACGTCGAGCGATCCGCGAGGTACACGTACGCGAGCGCGCCGCCGTACGCCAGCACGCTCTGGAAGTCATGAGAGGCGTCCACCTCGAGCTCGAAGGGGCGCAAGCGAAACCCGGCCCCCCGCAGCACGGAGGGCAGCTCGTCGTCGTCGTCCGTACCCAGCGCATGCGCGTCGTCGTGCCGCACCTCCGTGTGGCCGTGATCGGACGTGATGAGCACATATCGATTGTCGAGCGCGCCGCGCTTGTCCAGGGCCTCCCGCAGCCGGCTCAGGGCCGGGTCGACGACGTCGCGCAGGTACTCCCTTCTCGCGCTGTCGGGTCCTGATTCGGCGACGTGGGCGTAATGGTCGGTGCCCACCAGATACACCGTGATGATCCTTGGCGCCGGTGCTTCCCCCAACCTCTCGATGAGCGTCTCGATCACTTCCTCATCCAGCTCCTTGAAAACGCCCGGGTCGTCCTTCCGCACCCCGCTGTTGAAAAGCGCTTTGAACGCGTCGCCGACGACGGTACGGTCCGCGAGCAAGAGCTCATTGGCTCCGGCATAGAACTGACTCATAGACACCCAGGACGAGGCGTCGTCCGTCTTGGAGCGGAGCTGATGGTAGATGGTGGGGACCTCCAACAGATCGTTGGAGTAACCCTCGGTGTACGTCTTCAGCACGGGCGCCGGGTCCAGGATCGAAACGGGTGCAGGCGCCGCGAGAAAGCGCTTCTCTCGGACGAAATACTCATTCCCGGCGACACCATGAGCATGGGGCGGGACTCCCGTGAAGACGGTCGCCCATGCCGCTATCGTGGACGACGGCAACACGGAGAGCAGCGTATGGTCGAGGTGCGCATGTGGGAATTGCTTTCCGGCTTGCGCGATCAAGGCAGAAAGGCCGGGGAGCTGACCGCTCTCGATCATCTCGTAGAGCAAGGCTCGGTCCACGCCGTCGAGGGCGATGAGCAGAAGCGAAGTCCTGCCCTGATCAGCGAGTTTCCGATGCTCCGGCGGGCCTACCTGCCGCTTGTCCCCCACGGATAGGAGGGGCAATAGATCGGGCGCAAATGCGAAGACGGCTGCGACTCCACCTCCCAGAATGGCAACGAGCGCCGCTCCCACGCCCAGGATCAGCCGACCTTTCTTTGCTGCGTTTGCCCCCATTCACGCATCCTGGCACGATCGAATGGGCGGAGCCAGTCCGTGCTGGCACATGGCGACTTGCCACCCTGGACCACTTTCGCGTCCGTGACGGACTTGACTGCACTTCCGTGCTTCAGAATGAGGGACTGCTTTTTCACTCTGATGCACAGGCCTCATGCACCAACCGAGAACAATAACCGAGAACAATCAGGGCGATTTGGCTACTTACTCGCCTGTTGCTGTTGGCGTGTTCGTTGCAAAAGGGCGCTGCGCACGGTGAACAGGGCTCTGTGCCGGCGATCGTCAAGACGAATCGACCTATCCCCTACCTCACAGCGAAGAGTGATAGACATGAAAAAGAAACCTACCCCGACGTCGCGAGCGAAAAGCAAAGGCCAAACCTCCGTCACGGCAACCTACGGAGCCGTGGGCGTGCTCAGAACCAACGACGTAGTCGCGGAGCAAGCCATGGCGAGCGACGACTTCGTTGCCGCGATGCCCATGAACAGCATCAAGGAGTTCGAGTACGGTCACGACAACAGCGTGGCGCCGCCGTCCGGACCGATTGTGGCGCCGGAATCCCGTGCGTTGACTGCGAGCACGACGACTGAGGAAACCGGAAATGCAAAGACCGGCGGCGCAGCGCAGGTCGGAGCCAACGCGACCGTCGCTTCGCTCGACCGGGTCAGAGTCGATGCAAGCGGTCGAACGATGACGACCAATCAAGGGGTTCGCATTGGCGACAACCAGAACACCTTGAAAGCGGGGCTGCGAGGACCATCGTTGCTCGAAGACTTCATTCTGCGGGAGAAAATTACGCACTTCGATCATGAACGCATTCCAGAACGAATCGTCCATGCGCGCGGCTCAGGGGCGCACGGGTACTTCGAAGCCTATGGCGCGCTCACCAAGTACACCCGCGCGGCGCCGTTCGCCGAGAAGGGCAAAATCACGCCCGTGTTCGTGCGCTTTTCAACCGTGGCCGGCGAACGCGGTTCGAAGGACACCGCCCGCGACGTGCGTGGCTTCGCGGTGAAGTTCTACTCCGACGAGGGCAATTGGGACCTGGTCGGAAACAACATGCCAGTGTTCTTCATTCAGGATGCGATGAAGTTTCCCGATCTGGTTCACGCCGTCAAGCCGGAACCGCATCACGGCATGCCTCAAGCGGCGTCCGCGCATGATACGTTCTGGGACTTCGTCTCGTTGATGCCAGAGTCAACTCACATGCTGATGTGGGTGATGTCGGATCGCGCGATACCGCGCAGCCTGCGGATGATGCAAGGCTTCGGCGTGCATACGTTTCGCTTGGTCAACGCGCGGGGGCAATCTGTGTTCTGCAAGTTCCACTGGAAGCCGCTCCAAGGAACACATTCACTCGTCTGGGATGAAGCCGTGAAAATCTCAGGGGCGGACCCGGACTTCCATCGGCGTGATTTGTGGGAGGCCATCGAGTCGGGCGAATTCCCGGAATGGGAGCTGGGGCTGCAGATATTCAGCGAGGAACAAGCCGACAGCTTCAGCTTCGACGTGCTCGACGCGACCAAGCTCCTGCCGGAAGAGCTCGTGCCGATTACCCCCGTCGGACGCATGGTTCTGAATCGCAACCCTGACAACTTCTTCGCGGAAACCGAACAGGTCGCGTTCTGCGCGGCGCACGTCATACCGGGCATCGATTTCTCCAATGATCCGTTGCTCGCCGGTCGACTCCATTCCTATGCGGATACGCAAATCACGCGACTCGGCCCCAATTTCCATGAGCTCCCGATCAATTCACCGCTTGCCTCGGTACAGAACAACCAACGCGACGGCATCCACCGTCAAGCGGTACATCGTGGGCGCGTCGCGTACGAACCGAATTCATTGGCGGGCGGCTGCCCCTTTCAAGCCGGAAAAGCGGGATTCGTGTCCTTTCCTGAGCCCATGGCCGAAGACAAGGTCCGCGGAAAGGCAGAGAAGTTCGCCGAGCACTATGCGCAAGCCACGTTGTTCTACGAGAGTCAGACCGCTTTCGAGAAAGCGCATATCGCAGCCGCATTCCGCTTCGAGTTGAGCAAGGTCGGAGTCCCCGCCATCCGCAAGCGGATGCTGTCCTCGCTGGTGAACGTTTCCTCGGAACTGGCCGCAGAGGTCGCGGCCGGTTTGGGCATGGAAGTGCCCGAGGCCATGCCGAAGGCCGTCGCCGATCCCCAGCCGCCGGAGGTGACCGTTTCCCCAGCGTTGTCGCTGATGACGCTGCCCGGCGAACGCGGTATCCGCACCCGACAGATCGCCGTGTTGGTCGAGAATGGCGTCCACCATGCCTCGCTTGTCGACCTCCATGGTGCGTTGACCGACGCCGGCGCAGTCGTTCACTTCGTGGGGCCACGGGTGGGCATGTTCGTCGGCGACTCCGGCGAGGCGATAGAAGCAGACAAGTCGATGGAGAACTCTCCAGCCGTCCTGTTCGATGCGCTGGTGCTGCCCGATGGGGGCGAGGCGGTGCAGGCGCTCCTGGGCGATGGGCATACGATGGAGTTCGTCAAAGATGTGTTCCGGCACTGCAAAGCGATTCTGGCGTTGGGCGCAGGGCGAGAGTTGCTGCAAATGGCGGGGCTCTCCTCAGCCATGGACGAAGACCCGGGTATCCTGCTGGCCGAGGGCGCAGACGCGGCGGAGACGGCGTCGGCATTCATCAATGCGATCGCGGCCCATCGCCATCCATCCCGCGACAGCGACCCACCTTTGGTCTGAGATTCTGGGGGGGCATTGCCGGGCCGGAGGCCTGATGCATTGAAAGCGTACTGCAAACGTAGTGCTATCCGCTCGAGCGGCTCGCCAACGCGACGCCGCCGCGCGGGCGAAAGAATCGACGAAAACGACGTGTTGAAATCAAAGCATTGACAGAGGCTGCGTGGTGGCACGGCGACTGCGCTGCAGAAGCCGGACCTTGGATTCACCATGGCACGCGGCTCACAACACGACCGAAGGCAAAGGGGGAAAGCAATGCGAATTGAAGCCATTACTGCGCTCGTGGCAGGGATGCTCCTTCCGATCGGCTGCGGCGGGGGCCAAAACACCCCCAAGGAGCCAGGACCGATGGAAAAGGCAGGGGAAGCTGTCGACGAAGCCGCGGAGGACGTCGGCGATACGGCGGAAGAGGGGGTCGACAAGACGGGAGACGCGATCGGCGAAGCAGGCGAAGAAGTCGACGAAGCCACCGAAGACGAACCGGCTCCGCCGCCGCCCGACGAATAGATTCAACGAGAGCTCGGGGGTGACGGGATCTCGACGAAGCTGACATGGAAGACCGCGAGCAAGGAAGCCGCGGCAGGCTTGATACCAACGAACGACTGGTGCGTACAGAATGACGTGCTGCTCGTTCACATTGATGCAGCAGCCGCGGAACAATCAGGGATGGTCCGCGTACGCTCGTGTTGATCTTGGCTTGTTCTTAGCTTGACTTCTTATGACATGGCCGCACCAGCCACAGAACGTCAGGGCAATTGAACCCCGAAGTCTGGTGTTGCATTTGGCGTGTTCACTGCAAGAGGTGGTGAGTGCGGAGTGGGCAATCACTACCACAATGGAGCGGCACCCGCCGCCACGAGAAAGGAGCCTCACATGAAGCGAACCGTTTTCATTTTCATAGCTATCGCCGCGGTCGGCTGCAAAGGGCAGGGAAGCGAAGCTGCAGAATACGATAACCCGAACACCTCCACGGGCACTGCCGTGGCCAACACGGGCACTGCCGTGGGCAACACGCGCACTGCCGTGGACAACGCGGGCACTGCCGTGGACAACACGGGGAAGAACGAGCGGGATCGGGACATGAACACCCGCACTCCCGAAGACCAGGGAGGTGAAGGGGACAGGACGATCACGCAGCTCGTGCGGCAGAGTGTGGTCAAAGAATACGGCGCGACGACGGCCGCAGGGAACGTCAAGATCGTCACGGTCGACGGTGTCGTGACCCTTCGCGGCCCCGTCAACACGGAGAGCGAGCGGTCTGCGATCGGGACGATCGCCCAGAGGGTCGCGGGCGTTTCTCGAGTCGACAACCAACTGGAAGTAGATACCAAGTAAGCAGAGGAGGCATTCATGACACTAAGAAAATCAGTCATCGGTATCGCGTCGTCTCAAGTTGAGGCGGAGATCATCGTCGCGGAGCTTCAGCGAGGGGGCTTCGCCAGCAACGACATTTCTGCTCTGTTCCCCGACAAGAAGGGTACGCGAGACTTCGCGCATGAGCAGAACACCAAGGCTCCCGAGGGCGCTATCGCAGGTGCGGGCGCTGGCGGAGCCATCGGTGGCACGATTGGTCTCTTGGCAGGGATCGGCGCGCTCGCGATTCCCGGCCTGGGTCCATTCATTGCTGCGGGTCCGATCATGGCGGCGCTCAGTGGAGCGGCGGCCGGAGCCGCGGTCGGCGGACTCACCGGGGCGTTGATCGGGATGGGGGTTCCTGAGATCGAGGCCAAGCAGTACGAGGCCAAGATCAAGAGTGGCAACATCCTTCTCTCGGTCCACGTCGAGGACGGAGACCAACGAGCCAGGGCCAAGAAGATCATGGAAGCCGGAGGTGCCGTCGACATCGTGACGGTTGGCGAGAAGGGCGTTCCATCGAGCCAGCAGAAGGTCAGTCAATCGGCGTCGTCGCGACGCTGAGTTCGAGCCGCTCGTTCCGGCCGGGCTGAGATTCACTAGACCCAAATCAAGCACTGTTCCCAGAACGTGCTTGATTTGGTGCTATCCGAGCCGAAGGCGAGGCGTTTTGGGGTGAGCCGCGGTGAGCGCGGCGACTTCACGCTGCCCCAAACCGCCAGCCGCGGCATTGCGCTGCCGTTTCTGAATTTTTCCCAGCCCGCCGGAGCCCGCGGTGCCCTGCCCCGGAGCGAACGCATGCCCTGGACCATCCTGATCACTATCGTCCTGACGGTGCTCGCCGTGGTACTGGCGATGAACTTCGCCACGCCCCACAAGAAGCTCCAGCGCAGGATCCGGCATCGGTACGCCATCGCCGATCCCCAGTACCGGCGCGAGATGAGCGTGCTGCTCGGGCCGGCGATACTTCCCGGAAACCATGTCACCGACCTGCAGAACGGCAGAGAGATCTTCCCGGCGATGCTCGAGGCGATCGCCTCGGCGCGGCAGACCGTCACTTTGGAGACTTACATCTACTGGTCCGGCGAGGTCGGCAGGAAATTCAGCGCCGCGCTCTCCGAACGCGCGCGGGCCGGGGTCAAGGTCAACGTCACGATCGACTGGGTCGGCAGCATCAAGATGGACGCGGCGTTGCTGGATGAGATGGAAAAGGCAGGCGTGCTCCTGCACCGCTACCGCCCACTGCACTGGTACAACCTGGGACGGATCAACAATCGCACTCATCGCAAACTGCTGGTCGTCGACGGCCGCATCGGCTTCACCGGCGGCGTCGGCATCGCCGACCCGTGGGATGGCGCCGCCGAAGACCCCGACCACTGGCGCGACATCCACTTTCGCGTAGAGGGGCCGGCGGTCGCGCAGCTGCAGAGCGCCTTCAGTGACAACTGGATTAAGACGACGGGCGAAATCGTCAACGGCTCTGGGTATTTCCCAGAACTGCAGCCAGCGGGCGGCATGGCCGCGCACGTGTTCGTCGCCTCGCCTGCCGGCGGCAGCGAGAGCATGCAGCTGATGTACCTGATGGCGATCGCGGCCGCGGAGCAGTCGATCGACCTGCAGGCGGCCTATTTCGTGCCGGAGGAGCTGATCAGCGAGGCGCTGGTCGCTGCGCGCCTGCGCGGCGTCAGAATCCGCATCCTGGTGCCGGGCAAGCACATCGATTCCAAAGCCGTGCGGCTCGCCTCCAAGGCGTCCTGGGGCGAGCTGCTTCTGGCCGGCGCGGAAGTCTACGAATACGAACCGACGATGATGCACAACAAGCTTCTGGTCGTGGACCAGGAGATGGTGTCGGTGGGCTCGACCAACTTCGACATCCGCGCGCTGCGCCTCAACGACGAAGCGAGCCTCAACATCTACGACCACGGCTTCGCCGCGCGCATGATCGCGGTGTTCGAGAAGGACCTGGAGTCGGCCAAGCGCTACACGTACGAAATGTGGAAGGCGCGACCGCTGAAGGAAAAGCTATTCGAGAAGCTCATCCTGCCGATCAAGTCGCAGCTCTAAGCCCAAATCAAACACCGTTCGACGAACGTGCTCGGGTTTGCAGCTATCCGAGCGGTTACTGCGCTGTTCTTCGCCCACAGAATTCGTCTCCGGTAACGCAGGGGGGCTGAGCCGGCTTGTTGGCTCCGTCCACCTTCAAGCTTTCGGGCGTATTGCAGGGGCCGGGCAATCCGTTAGGGCACAGGCTATCTTTGTCCGTCGTTGTGCCGGGCAGGGTAGTGGCTGAGAAGTTGTACTGTCTGGGCACAGTGGATTGAGAGTCGGCGTTGGGGAGCACCTGCACTGCGTAGGAGCCCGCGTCCGACGCCACCACCGCATGGGTTAGGTTGGCGCCGTAGAGGGTCGCACCGGTGAAGTCTGCGCCTTCCAAGTGCGCGCCGATCATCCGAGCCTTGTTCAGGAACGCGCCCACGACATTCGCGTTGATCAGAACCGCTCCGGTCAGACTTGCCCCCTCCATGTGCACTTTCCCGAACACCAACTCGGTCAGAAGTGCGTTGGTCAGGTCCGTGCCACGCATGGTCGCACCCTCGACGGTCGCGTTGCCGCCGTAGAGGTCCACATAGGTCATGGACGCCCCGTCGAGTGCAGCGTTCTTCAGATTCGCGTTTGGCATGTAGGCGTAGTTTAGCTGCGCCGCCGGGTACGCTCCTGCAGCATTGAAGAAGGCTCCGTCGAATTGGGCGCCGTTGAGATTGGCGCCGTTGAGCAGAGCGCCGCGAAAGCTCGCGCTGGAAGCGATGGCTCGCTGCATGTCGACATCGATCATCCACGCGCCGTCAAAGATGGCGTTCGACAGCTTCGCGTCCGTCAGCACCGCACGCCGCAGATCCGCTCCCGTCAAGGTGGCGTTTGTCAGCACGACGCCAGCCAGCTTGGCATCCGCCAACTTGGCGGACTTCAGCATGCAGCCCATGCAGTTGTTCGTGGAGAGGAGTGTCTTGCGCGTGTTGAAGCTCGACAACGATTCGACCTGAAGCGACCTCCACAACGTGTCCGGCAACTCCGCAACGCTTGCGTTGTAGGGCCAATTGTAGCCCGCGAAGTTCGCGTCGGCGTACACCGTGGCGACCATGTTGTTGGCGACCTTGAGGGAGCGCGCAGCCCCCCCCTCTCCCGCGAAGCAGATCGTGTCAAGGTTCGCGCAGGACCCAGTGAAAACCACAGCGAAGCCTTGGAAGTTGGGCTTCGAGTACAAGGCCACCTCACCGTCCTTCAGCAGAGAGATCTCGTCGCGTCCCCTACGCGCCGCCAATTCCTCCGCGCTGAACGTGACTCCGGCGACCGCCTCAGAGTCTCCCACGAGCCCTGCTCGCGACACCTGACAGTTCGTCGCAGGGTTGGCGTTTGTCCAGACGCGGAGCGACATCTTCGTGTTCGTGAACTGCTCGTCAGCATCCGGTACGCGTGAGCCCGAGAGGGTCGTCGGCGTGGGGCTGGACATCCTCGTCATCGCACCGGAAAAGTCTGCGCTGTGGTAGACCATCACCATCGTGTCGGGCCCGGTCGCAACGGACCCCACCGTCAAAAACGGTGAAAGGTCGTTACAATTGCCGTCGAAAACGTACGTTTTGGACGTGTCCGTGGGACTGGATTCACCAAACACAGCCACCTCGCCCGACTTGAGATTCATCGTGCCGCGTTGGGCCGTGCGGGAGAGCGCGCAAGTCGAGGTCGCTGAGCCCGATAACGTTCGCATCCCCGACGATGCCGATTGTTCCGGTGCTGTCCCCCTTGCGTCGTTGATTGGCGGTCGAAGGAAGATCGTATCGGACCGGCCTTCTCGGCCTCCGCCGTGACGAAGCACCAATTGCAGCTCTCCTGCTGGAATCGTGACTTCGACACAAGCGCCTCCCTCTTCGATTCGCGCTAACTCCTCCCCGTCGACGAGCCTAAGCAGCATCAGGTGTGGAGGCCCGCCCGGCTCGCCAGGCCAGCAGTACTCGCGCGTTTCCTCGACATCGGTGTGGATGGGAATGGTGTCTTCTCCCGTGGAAGCCGAATCGAGGGGGTGCACGTCCACCCCGTCGGGGTGCTCGAGGTTCACAATCAGAGAGCTTCCAAGCGAAGCCCTGAGGTCCGTTTCCCCTTCAAACTCGTGCTCGTTGTAGACAAACCTCGGGGCGGGCGCGCTTCGAGCGTCGGTTCCGCCATCGAAGCTGGCGTCGGGCCCCACGTCCAGACTCGCGTCCGCGCTGGTGACAGGCGCAGGCGCTAGCGTGGTGTCATCGCTGCACGCAGCGCTCGCCAGAATGACGACGCTCGCGAGCCACTTTCTGGGAGCAACCCATCCCCTGCAACGCGCAATCATTGTCCACCCCCCGGCGGTGTCGACGGGATCCACTCGCTTACCGCGGGCTCGATCCGTCCTTGTGGTCCCGCGATCAGATCGTAACCGAGTGTGTACATGGTCCTCCACAAGTCGACCACCAACCTTGCAGCGGCTACACCCGTCGTGCGGCAGATGAAAACGCCCACCGGTGAGTAGATGTCGAGTCTGTAGTCTTCGGCGGTGCTTCCCTGGTTCGCGAACGAGAGCACATACAGATAGCCTTCGAACTCGGCTCCCAAGTCCAAGTAGGTGACCGGCACGGATTCCTCGACCAGCGAGACGAAAGGCTGATCCCGATTCAGCCCGAACCGGGGAATGGGGTCTCCATTGAGGTCGAGCGCCTGGACGCGCTTGTTGAGCGACTCGAGAACGAGAATCGCTCCGTCAGCCGTCATCGCCACGGCTTGGGGCCCGAACAGCAGCCCGGCCCGCGCCCCTCGGCCAGCCAAGACCCGCGCGATCGGGGCGTCCACGTCGTAGTACGGGGCCTCCGGTATGGTCAGCACTTCGATCTTGTGACGACTCCAATTGGCACCCACCACATAGCCACCGGGGTGGAGGACCATGGAATCCAGCGGCTGTGTAAACCGCCCAAAGCTCTGGCCGCTCGTTCTGTTGAATGACCCCTTCGTCTTGTCGAGCACAACCTTCCGAAGGTGATAGCCCTCATTCGTCGCGTCGACGAAGAAGTTGTTGCCCATGCCGTCGCGAGGGCCCATCAGATCGTACACCAAGTGCGTCGCTGACCGAAATCCGCAGGGTCGCTGTGTGCCGGTTGCGTCGGTGAACGTCAATGTCTTGAGTCCATCATCCGGTTGGGCTCCACTGAAGACGTTCTGGAGTTGATACGTCTGTACGGCGCCCGATTGTGTCGAACAGTCGACCACATGCGAAGATGATGAGCGCCACGCGTAGCCGAGCATCCCCGTCAGCTGGCTAAACGTGATGCCGTGCAACTCGCAGAGCTGGACCCCATTGTCCGCGCAGCTCAACGCATCGCGTGTCGTTCCCGGCGCCGACATGGCAACCCACTGGTGCCGTCCTTCCGCGTAGAGAAGCTTCTGCTTGTGGGAGTACTGCGTCGTACTCGTGAGAGGTACTTTGCGCTCCGTGATCGTAAGGTCGACCGTGAGCTTCTCCTGACCCGTTGGAACAAGGTTGGCAAGGACTTCGCTCTCGGCATATCCGGCGAGCCAATCCGTGTCCGAGTAGAATCCCACCGAGATCTTCACAGTTCCTCCCGCAGGCACCGACGTGAGCGTCACGACTTGCGGCACGCTGACCGTTGTTGCCGGTAGGACGACGCGCTTGATCCTGGGCGTCTTCTGGGAGAAGACGGCCTTGACAACGAAGTATGTGGCTACCGCAGGGAAGTGGGTGTTCTGCAAGTCCGGGTGCACGGTCACCTGGATGTCCATCGTAGTCGAGATCTTGTTCTGGATGACCCAAGGCGAGGAGAGCACTTCCACTGTCGTTTCCGTCATCGCGGCGAACGTTGACGCGGACCCGAGCAACCAAGCGGCCCAGCCGGCAAACGGCACGGCTTTCTCCAACTCCGCCTCGGTGATCTGCTTGAGGACGGCGTCCTTGAGCAACTCCACGCCTTTGGACCACAGAAAGCCAGCCATCAAGTTGCCCAGACGCGCGAGCGGAACCTTGGGACCGTTCACGGCCACTTCGGCCGCGGTTTCACCAGCGACGAGGAAGCTGCCGACCGCCCCGACTGCAAGCATCAGCTCCTTGTCCTTCATCAGGTTCTTGAAGGTCTCTGTGCTCTTGACGTACGCACCGGCTGCCAGGAAGAACACGGGAAGGCCGTAGTCGAATACGATGGTGGATATGATCCCTGAGCGCGCAATGGCCCCGTAGGGGCTTAATCTCCCCGTGCCGAGCCCCCCGGCGAGCACGAGAACCTGGGAAGCCTCCGGCGGCAGCTTCAGCTGGTACGTGTTGACGTCCGCCGCGAGCGGTATCCCCAGGATCGTCGGTGGACCGCCTACGGTCTCGAGGCTGATCGTGTAGTCGTCCAGGTTCGAACCGTCCCTCTGGTCCGCGGGAAGTGGAATCTTCGTGTTCGCCCCGTCGAGATACTGCACGCAGTAGTGAAGGCTTCGGATGTAGTAGTTCTTCAAACTCAGCGCCACCGTCCGGGTGGATGCATCCGACACGGTGGCGCTCATCTCCAGGCCAGCCTTGTCCTGCGCCTCGTCAAAAGTCACGTCGTACCCTCCGCCCGACCTCAGCTCTTGGTACGTGCCCGGGTCCGTCAGATCCACGGAGGCCGTTCCATCGACGACCCTGTACGATATCCCGGCGAGCTCAGTGTCGTCCTTGGTGTTCATCAACACGCTCTTGACGGCGGTCTGGAGGTCAGAGAGCGTCTGGTCCGACAGACGGAACGAAAACAAATCGTCGCCATTCTGATCCTTGCGACGGGTGCCGTCATCCATCAGCACAGGGTCCAACACCGCCCATCCGTCCAAGTACTTGGGGTCGTGCTCGTACGCAGCCCCTTGGCTCGCGATGGACTTCCAGAGCATGTCGTAGCCTTGGGCGCTCTCGATGTGGGCCATGATCTGCGCGCAGACCGTCGGATCGAGGTTCATGAGTTCCGGATGGTGAAAGAGGATCGCTTTGGCAGCCTCCGTCGGATGCAAGTAGCGCGCGGCCGTCGTCAGCGGGTCACCGCCAGCGGGAGTCAAGTGGCCGAATGCCGGTCCGGTTGATGCCGCGTCGAGAAGACCTAGGTTCGCAGAAAGCCCGCGGGGCGCCGACCTCGCCCGCGCGAGCGGGTCTGTGGGTACGTGAATTGCCACTAGCGCTACGCCCCTCACCTGTCTCCCGTCACGCGTCAACGTGTGCTTGACGACCATCGTTTGAACGGCGTCGGCATGCATTTCGACGTCCAGCGCGAAGTGCGTGAGGTGTCCGTCCGCCACGTCAGCCAAGGCCGGGTGGGTCGCCCGGTGTTGCGCTCGCGTTTCATCCGTGTGCTCATTGAGCGGAATCTCGCGCGCTCCTACGTGCAAGACTGAGTTCTCCGGTCCAGGTACGTGCGACAAGTCCATGTGCATGTGCAGCCGTTCGACCGGTCGGTCTCCGGGCAGCTTTCGCGGATCACTCCCGCCGTGCGCCTGAGCACCGTCGCTCCCGCAGCCCACTCCGGGGACATGGGCAACCAAACCCACCGCCGCCACGCCCTTGATCAGGTTCCGTCGCGAAAAACCTCTTTCGGCCATTTCGTTCTTTCTGGTGCGCACTTCGACTCAGCTCCTGTCGTTGCCGACAGCGGTTCACCCGGGGCCCACCTGATCACCGACGCGGCGACACTCCTCGCACCGTATCACCATAAGGGGCGAGCGCTCTTCGCAATCGTGACTCACCCGGCCGTCCGAGCGTCCAGGCTGCCGCCCCCCTGTTCAGCGACCTGCACAACCGGGGCTTGTCCCATCCGCCCCCTGGCCTTCGACCCCGATCCCTCGGGGTGATCCCCGGCTGGGGCCTCGTGGTGGCAGGGCCCACCGCGACAGATGGGGCAGACGCGAGCGCGGGGGGTGTGGCCGGTACGCTCCCCGGCGCTCTCGTGGAAGCCGGCATCCCCCCATGTCGATTTCCGTGCGACGCCCCGCAATCGCCCTCCTCCTCTGGCCATGAAGGCATGGCCCCGCCTGGGCTGGGGTCAGGAAGGTGTCACCGTTGTGCATCGCAAGTCTCTATTCCTCCTCATTCCGCTGTGTATTGCCCTACCTGCGTGTGAATCGCTCGGCATCAAAGCGAACATCACCTCCTTCAAGTCCATGAACGGCAAGACGGAGGTCAAGCAGAGGGAGGCCAAGAACTGGGCCGAGTTCGAAGACGCGATGGGGGAGGTCGCCACGGACTTCTCGGACGTCGCCAAGGAAGCAGGCAAGACGACCCACGAGCTGGCCAAGGCCCTCGTCGAAGCCCCCCCTCCGGGCACCGTGAAGCTGGGCGACATCTCTCCCGACCTGCAGAAGTACGAGGGCAACGAGCGCTTCGACTTCGTTCACGCCGCCCGCCAGAAGCCTGACGTCCCGTACGACTTCACCTACGTCCGTATCGGGGTTGCCTCCTACGACGACTTCTTCCGAACGGCAGCCGAGCTGTACGCCATCGCCTTCCAGATCCAGGAGACCACACGTCGGCTTGGCAAAGCCCGCGAAGCAAAGATGGATCAGGAGGAAGGCGAGGCAGGCGCCTACTTCAAGGACCTCGAAACACTGGCGCGTCTCGTGGGCGCTCAGGGCGCACAGCTCGTGTCCAAGACCGCCGAGCTCGTGTCCCGGGGCCAAGCGCTCATCGCCTCGGCCCCCAGCTCCATTCTCAACCCGAAGACCGTCCTGCACATGGACCTGATCGTCGAGGGCTTGGAGCAGAGCATCGGGCTCATCAAGGAGAGCGCGGGCCTGATCGGCGAGGCGACGGGATAGGGTCGTTGCGGTCCGAGGCGGCGTCTGCCACGATCATCCTTGTTCGATGGCTGATCACACGGTGCTCGTTTGGCAGATGCCGGGAGGGTTCTCCGGCGAGGACCAGCATCGCCTCGCCCACCACCGCCTCGGTCTGATCCTCAGGCAACGCATGGACAGCGCGGCGCCACGGGTCGCACACGAGACCGGACCCGTCGATGACGTCGTGGCTCGTTGCACTTCCCCCGCCCGTCGCCCGTCCGCGCTGGTGCTCCCCACGTTTCGCGACCATCTGTGGCGCTCCCTCGAAGCGGTCGAACGGCTCGCGACGTGTTGCCCCGACCTTCCGATCCTCCTGTCCGGGTGGGGCTCGGACCCCGACTACGTCGAGGCCGTGCTGCAAGGACGCCCGATCGCGCACCCGCGTGTTGCGCTGGCCCGAGGCGAGGCGGAGGAAGCCCTGGTGGACGGGGCCGAGATGGTCCTGCGATCGGGAACGCATCCCGTGGACGCACTCGAGGCTGCGGGACTCGCGATCCCCGCCCCAACCGGGGGCTGGCGCAGCCGAGGCGCATTCCGCACCGTGAAGGACCTCGGCCAGCTTCCCTCTCCCTATCTCGACGGCACCCTCCGCCCGAAGGACTTCGGCGGCTGCGTCCTCGTCGAAGTCGCCCGCGGCTGTCTGTATCGCTGCCACTTCTGCCTGTCCTGCAACTACCCCGAGCAACGCCCCCGCCCCTTCCCTACGTCGCGCATCCTCGAGGAGATCGCGTTCGCTGCCGACCACCACGCCGAGAGCGTGGGACTGCTCTGCTCGGCCTTGAACTACGATGTCGACCTGATCGAAGCCGTGGCGGGCGCCCTCGAGGCCATCCCGCCAAAGAGTCGCCCGGTGGTGGAGTCCACCGTGAACCCGGCCCTGCTCGACGAACGCAGACTTCGCGCCGTGATGCGCCTCCCGTGGCGACGCATGATCGTCGGCCTGCAGAGCACGAACGCCGATGCCCTCGCCGTGATGCACCGCCACGTGGACCTTGCGGCCTTCGGGTCGAGCATCGAGCAGATCGCGCGGGTTCACACCCCCGTGGTGGAGTTGATTCTCGGGCTGCCGGGCGACACGCTCGACGGCTTCCTTGCTACGATGCGATTCGTGCTCGACCTGCCGGTGGACGTCGAGGTGTATCCCTTGCGACTGGACCCGGGTTCGGTGTTCATGCGGGACCGCGAAGCGCTCGGGATCGAAGCCGACTTCTCGAACCAGGGGCGCGTGGAGCAGACTGCCACCTTCGGTCGGGAGGGCTTGGAGCGAGCGAAACGAACGCTGCTCGAGTTGGGGCGCCGACCCTGGCGGTACCGCGCGCGACGCCTCGGCTTCGACTTCGCGCTCGTGCATGACACCGGGGAAGGCCGCAGGGATCGAGCGGTTCGCGGCCAGCCATGGACGAGGTAGACGGCGTGAACCTCACGCCCCGTTCACGGGATGTACGCCCATGCGTGACCGTAGATCGCACTCGGCGGTGGGGACAGATCCGTGGACGATTGGGCCACCAGGTCGCAACGCCGGAACTTGCTCCCGCCTCCCCCCAGCCCGCTCCAGACGTACGCGAACCCGCCGGCTGCGTCGTAGCTCATCACCTGGGCAAGGGCGAGCCACTCGACCTCGATGGTTTGGCTCAGTGGATCGTAGACGTGCGCGTTCGCCAGCCCGCTCACCGCGTACAAGAAGCCGCCGACGTTCTGCAAGTCCTGGATGCCGTAGGTCGTCGAAGGGAACGTGGCCAGCTCACCGCTCCACGAGTTCGAGGTCACCTCGTACCGGCGAAGCGTCCGGGAAGACCAGGACAGGTGGTAGATGTGTCCGTCGGCGTACTCGAACGAGTCGAGTTGCGAGCGATCCATGGGCATATCCGCGGCCGTATTCCAGCTATCCGTGGAGGGATTGTATCGGTGCACGTCCTTGTCGTTGGCGAAGTAGTAGACGTGCACCTCGCTGGCCACAAGATGCGCGGGAGAGCTCGAACCGGACGGTGCATGCGACAGGATGACCCAGCTATCCGTCCCGGGGGTGTAGCGATAGAGCGCCACGTTGTTCTGCGCGCTCTTCGCGTACAGAAATCCCCCAAGGGCCGTCATCGCGTGGGTGTCCAAGGGCGAGGGCGTCTTCTCCGACCACGCGTCCGTGTTGGGATCGTAGACGAACAGGTCGGCGCTGTTCGGCGGCGAGTAGTAGACGCGCCCTGTCTCGCCCACGGTCCCGCCCGAACCGCCCGTGCCGCCGCCCGTGCCGCCGCCCGTGCCTCCCGCTTCGCCGGCCGAGCCTCCGGTAGAGCCGCCCGTACCCGCTTCACCGGCCGAGCCTCCGGTAGCCCCCCCCGCGCCTCCGGTGGCGCCCCCCGACCCGCCCGCTTCGCCTGCCGAGCCTCCGGTAGCGCCGCCCGTGCCCCCCGCTTCACCGGCCGAGCCTCCCGTTTCACCCCCCGCCCCACCGCCGACGATTCCTCCCGCCCCGCCCGAGCCACCCGCGTCGTGACCCGCCTCTCCCGTCGTGCCCGCCCCAGCGAAGGGCGCGTCGAAGTCCTCCGTACAGCCTGAGAACGCCAACGCCAGGGCGCATGAGAGGCTCACAACGGGGTGGTGCGGTCGCTGATCCTTCGTCCGGTACATGGGATCCTCGAGACCAATCTACCACGATGGCAACCTCCGCTTGCCCTGGTCTTGGGGATCGACGCGCGCACGGGTGGTTCCACTGCCCTCCCAACCGGCGATTCGCCGACTGGCACCGCGTGGACGGCGTACCGCTCCGAGACGCGCTGGCACCCGCCTGCTCGACCGGACCTGCACGGTCGTGAGCCAAGCCGCGGGCCCCTTTCGTCCGCCGTACGCAACCCTTCCGCGAAGGCGCATGCCGCGCGGCGCTAGGAGCGGCGGCAAGCTGCAACGGCCGCCCAGAGTGCCACAGCTACGCCGGTCGCTGCGTGCGCCAGTTGCTCCACCTCGTCGACCGTGGTCAGCAGTCGAATCAGCCCGCTGCGCCTCTCGGAAACGTCGAGTGCAACCTTGGACTCGAGGAGCCGCAGGTGTCCGGCCGCACCTAGCGCGTGCAGGATCGACCGCTTCACGTCGGGCGTCGTGAGCACGGCACGAGCGAAGAGCACGTCGTCAGCGTAGATCACGAGCTTGGAATCGAGTTCCGGGTCCCCCACGGAGTCGTGGTGGACGAACCCGAGCAATCCGCCAACGCCGACGTCGTCGGAGACGGTCCGGGACCCCGGAAGCCGCCAGTGGAAGTTGGGCTTGTACGCCACGAGCCCCCCTGGAATCTCGACGGGCACCACGGCAAGAAACTGAGTAATGCGCGTAGGGTTGCGGGTCCCCCGGACGACCTTACTCATTGCGAACGGGACGCCGTTCAGCATGCCGTGCAGAGGGAGACCACCCTCGGCAGACATACCCAGACCGTAACGCTGGGCGAAGGTTCGAACGCACTGGGCCTCCATCTGCCGTGGATCCATCGGTCTGGCTCCTTGTTCGTGGAAGCATCGGATGCCTTCCCCTTTTTGGTGCGTAGACGCGAACGATGGGCGTCGTCAACACCCTCCTTCCGCGATCGTTTCCCATCCGAGTTCCCCATGGTACTGTCCGTTTTCGACATGAGAACCGTGGCCCTTCTTGCCGTCCTGCTCCTTCCCTGGGTCGTCGCGAGTTGCTGCAAGGACAAGCCAACCGTCGGCTCGGCAGGCTCACTGCCCGCCGTTCGCGTCAGCGAGCCGAAGCGATTCTCTCTGACAGGCCCTTCGTCCAACCACTTGCTCACGGATCGATACCCCCGATCCGGCGTCCGGATCGAGTTGGCGGTTCGGTATACCCAGCCAGGCGCCATTCTGGACACGGTCGGGATCGCGGCGGCCAAGACCGGCTCCTTCGCGATCCTGATTCTGCCCACCGGCCACGTGCAGGCCCAGGTCTACGACCCGGGCCAGTCGAGCGCCGCCAAGATCGCCAATGGCTGGCACGTGATGAAGTCCGCGACCACGATTCCCAAGGACAGGAAGACCTCCGTGGTGTTCGAAACCTGGAAGGGGGACATGGCCCTGTGGGTAGGCGGAAAGCTGGCGGCG
The DNA here is from genome assembly GCA_964488865.1 of uncultured Polyangiaceae bacterium. Classification (GTDB taxonomy): domain Bacteria; phylum Myxococcota_A; class Polyangia; order Polyangiales; family Polyangiaceae; genus MWCO01. Next base: position 23,983 of record CAZAWR010000090.1, read on the forward strand.
AGGATCAACCTCCCGACAGAGCTTTCGGGGGACCCCGTCTACCTCGGCGACTTCCCGGGAGACGCGTCCTTCGCGCCCCGCTACAACACCCACACCGGGATGACGGGCACCGTGGAGTTGGCTTACTTCGGCAAGCTCGACCCGAAGACCTATGTTGCCGACCGGGGGCTGGAGGTGGGACCATGACGTCTCGTTCGACCCAAGCGACATGGCTCGTCGTGGGCATCGCGATCTTGGCGGTGTTCGTGACCCCGCTCGATGCGGTCGCCCAGCGCTCGAGAACAGCTACGGACGTCGAGCGCGACATCGTGGAGTACAGCAAGCTGCTCGAGCAGATGCGAGACGAGTACAAGAAGCTCGAGAAACAACGCGACGCGGGCATCGGCGCCATGATCGGGGCTGGACCCAAGTACCCGGGCGCCCCCTCCGGCTGGGACGACTTCAGCATCAGCGTCGACGTGAACAACGACCCTGGCTCGGCGATCGTGCACTACCAACACGAGATGGAGATCGCGAAGGCGCACGTGGACGAGGGAGAGCGCATCGTACGCGAGCTACGGGAGGAGCTGCAGCGCAAGCGCTCTCCGGTCCCCACCCCGGCGCGAACGATGCCTCCTTCCACCGGGCCCGCACCGACGGGCACGACCCCTCCCGTCGCGACGGGTACGACCCCTGCCGCGACCGGCACGGGCACGCCCAAGAAGGACATGAATTGCCTTTGCCGCTGCTCCTGCGCCGCCGCGGGATTCAACGTCAACAACGTACGGAGCTACTACTCCACCTCCCCCGTCAACCACACGAACCCCAACGGCGCCGTCTCCGAGAGCTGCATGAACCCGTCCGAGGGACCCTGCGTGTGCCAGGGTCACGTCTGCCGCCGGGCCTCCCTCGTCAGCACCGGGTCCTGCGCCGACGGCTGCGCGAGATAGCCACGCATGTGCGCCCGCCCGCTCACTGTCGTCCTCGTGGGGGCGTCCGTGCTGCGCGAGACGGAGCTGCCCGGGTTCGAGGCGGTCTCCGACTTCGCCTCTGAGAGCTACAATCTTGCGATTGCCTCTCTCAAGGCGTTCGTCCTGCAAGCGCCGGACCTCGCCGACTGCGTGAACGTGCACTTGATTGACCTCGACGTGCCCCAAGGCGTGGGCTCGTTCGGCGAGCACCTGGCGGAAAAGATCATCGCGCTCCACCCGGACGTCGTCGGTCTGTCTTGCTACTGCTGGAGTGTCGACGCCCTCCTCGCGCTCGCCCGGCGGGTTCATGAGCGAGTGCCCGAACTCCTGATCGTGGCGGGAGGCCCCTCCGCCGGTCCCGACGCCCCGCAACTGCTCTCCTCGCACCAGGCTGTGCAAGCCGTGGCACGCGACGAGGGCGAGAATGTGCTGCTCTCGCTCCTGCGCTCGTTGCGACGGGGAGCGACGCTCGACGAGGTCCCTGGGTTGACGTGGCGCGATCGGGATGGTGCGATCGTCCAGAACCCCGATGCGGAGCCGGTCGACCTCTCGCGCCTGCCATCCCCGTACCGCCTTGGCGTCCTTCTGCCCCCGCGCTCGTCCCTGCTCCTCGAGACCAGTCGGGGGTGCAAGTTCCGGTGCCGGTTCTGCTCCTGCATGGGGGGCAGCCGACAGCTCCGCTACGTGCCTATCGAGCAGGTGGAAGCGGACCTTCGCTGGGCCGTGGACCACGGCATGACGGGCGTGAAGCTCGCCGACACGGCCATCAACTTTCACACGGAGCGCCTTCAGGACCTCGCCGCCGCCATCCGTCGCGCAGACCCGGAACGTCGCTTGCGATTCACTTACTTCCTGAAGCCCGAGTTGTTGACCCACGACCAGGTGGACGTGCTCGAGGGGATCCCGTCGGACGAGATCATCATTGGCATCGAGAGCCTGACGCCAGCGGCCCGCAAATCCGCGGGCAAGCCTCCTTTCTCGCCCAAGGCGTTCACCGAACAAGTGCTGTGGCTGCAGCGGATAGGTCCAGTCACGAGCTCGTTCATCCTCGGCCTCCCGGGTGACACGATCGAGGGGATCGACCACACGATGTCGTGGATGTCCGACTTCGATCGGGAGCATCCCGGCTGGCTCCACGTCATCTGCCTGTTCTGGCTGGCCCTGCTCCCCGGGTCTGGACTGCACGTCCGCCGCGACGCCCTGGGGTTTCGCTGCATGCCCACGGGGACCCCCTACGCCCTGCAGAGCCTCGAACACGACCCTGACACCCTTCTGCGCATGGCGCGCCGGTCCATCGAACACCACTATGCACACCCCAACCTGCGCGTGGAACACTTCCACAAGGAGTATCTCGCCCAGGACGCGCCAGCCCCCGACCGCACGCTGGTCATCCCGCGCCGCGCCAGCGACGACCGACCTTGTGTGCTTCTCCTGGGCGAGGTGGACGACGCGTGGCACGCGTTTGGCCTGGAGCCCTACAACCTGTCGATCGCTTGGCTCAAGGCGTTTGTCGAGAAGGACGATGAGCTGCGCCGTACCTTCCGTGTCGAGCTTGCGACCGCGAAAGAGGATGTGTCGGCCCTGCTGGCGTCGCTGCGCCCCCGCTGGGTCGTGGGGTCCTGCCTTCGCCCTCCCCTCCCCTCCTCACCCTGGCTGGCGGCCGTCCTTTCGGAGACGCCGCAGCCGTCTGTCGTGCTGGAAGGCGCCCGCTCCCCGGCCGAAGCGGAAGCGTGGTTGCGCGCCATTCCTCAGGCCAACGTCGCCACGGTGGGAGAAAGCGAGAGGGCCTTGTCTGCCTTGCTGCACGGCCGTCTGGACGCCCCCGGACTCGTTCGCAGGGACGGCGACAGCCTCGTAAGCACCGGGTTGCCGGACGTCGTTCCGCACCTGGACGACATTCCCTCTCCCTTCCAGTGGGGGTTCGTGAGGCGGCCAGGCGCCACGATCGCGATGCAACTCGGCCGCGGCAGCCCCCCCCGATGGTGGGGCAGCGAGCGCATCTACCGTGACCTGCGATGGGCCATCGAGCAACGGTACGACCACGTGGTCTGGCTGGACGAAAGCCTCCCCGCGGACGAACAGGCACTCAGGAGGTTCCTCGACGCGGTCCGGCGCGCAGATCCCGGCTGCAGGCTCCGCCACTCGTACCGGTTGGATGGCAGTCATGACCTGGCATCCCTGGAGGGGCTGTCGGGTCTGCCTGCTCACACCGTGACCCTGCGCGGCCCCTCGCTCGATCCTTCGTGGGTCAAAGAGGTCGAGCGGGTTACCAGCGTCTGGGGCGCGAGCATCCGCAAGGAGGGAGCTCCCCAGGCGCTCACCGCCGAACGGTTGGTGGCGAGGATCCAGCCGTTACGACGTCCGGGAGCCCTGCCAGGCTGGTCGTTCGTGGACTCCGGCGTGAAAGATGGAGTCGCGGAGGCGACGTTCGCCTGGGCGCCCGAGGCGACGGTGAAGGTTCACCTGGCTGTGATAGGCAATTCCGTCAGAGCATCCGTCGAAGTGTGTGGTGCCGCGAGCCCCCCGGAGGAGCAGGTCGCGCGGCTGCGCCGAGCGGTGACGCTTCTGCTGGAGCGACGGCGGTAGGCCTTGTCACTCCCGGCTCAAGCCGCGGCACTGCGGTTTCAGTCGTTTTTGCGAATCAGGTCCGCAAGGGCCGTCACGAGCCGGTGTTGCTCCGGTTCGTCATGCCCAGAAGGCAACCATACGAGATCGAAGCGTCGGGTCCGAGCGAAGGGCCGAGGTTCCGCTTCCCGGGGCCGAACCTGGAGCAGCACGCGGTGGGAATCGGGGCCTTCGAGCACGACCACAGGCCACCCGTGGCGACGCTCGATCGGCCCCACCCGCCAGGGCCCCCGCAGGGCGCGCCCCGGCACGAGGGGACGGATGGCCTGCAGGACATCGTCGTCCGCGATCCGGGCGGGCGCGCGTCCCCCGATGTGGTCACCCCCGGAGGCAAACATCGCCGGCAAGGTCGGGTCGAGCATCCCAAGCGGTTCAGCATCCTCCCACACGAACAGGTCGGAACGAGGGTGGCCTCGCAGGACGTGAAGCGCAGCCACGAGGTCGTGCTGAGGAAACGTCGAGGACCCAAGGACGTAGGGGATTCCCGTCTTCGCAATCACAAGGCCGTGGCGATCCGCGCGCGCCCACATCTCCGAGCCCGGCGCGATGAGCATCCAGTGCACCCGAGCCATCCGGACCCGCGGTTTTCCCGGACGCTCGGCGATCTCTGCGATGAAGTCCAGCGTGCTTCGGAAGCCGTCGAGATCATCCCCCGGCATCCCGAGCATGATCGACAACGTGGCGGGGGCCACCTCGGAAAGCCTGTCCAGGGCGCGAACGAAGGCGTCCCGATCCACGGGCTTCCGACCGGCCGCCTTGGACGCACGGGGATTGACGGACTCGAGTCCCACCGTGATCTCGTGCGCTCGGATGCGTCCGAGGGCCCGGACCTGAGCATCCGTGAGAAAGGCATGGTTGACGAAGTAAGAAAGCGCGAGACGTCGCCCCGGGTCCGCGGCGGCAACATGCCCTGCGATGCAATCCAGACGCGCGTCGTCGTTGTTGATCGCGCTATCGATGAGAAAGGCATGCTCGTACCCACGCTCGACGGCCCAAGCGATCTCGTCGCGGACGCGCGCCTCGGGGACGAATCGCATCCCGGGGCCTTGGCTCTTCCACGCACAGTACGTGCAGCGATAGATGCAACCCCGGGAGAACTCGAACATGAGATTCTGCCGCGGGGGGACGAGGACTCCGTCGAGCAGGGGGGAGGCCAGGTCCGAGAGGTCCGCCATAGGACGGTCTTTCTCCTGAACCACACCGCCCAGCTCGCTGCGCCAGGTGATGCCATGGATTCCCTCGCAGCCGTCCGCAGCGAGCAAGTGGCGCAGGGCCAATTCCCCTTCCCCGCGCACCACGGCGTCGAGGCACGCGTGCTGCTCGATCAACGCCGACGCCTGAAAGGATGCGGAAGGGCCCCCGGCCACCACCCGGGTCGCCGGGCGGTTCGACCGGACGCGCTGGGCGAGCGAGAGGAGGGGGGCAATGTCCCAGCAGTAGCAAGAGAGTCCGAGCCAGTCGGGGTCGGTGGCGAGAACGGCATCGACGGCGTCTTGGTCAAAGTGGGGCCGGTCGAGGGAGAAAGGGAGGTCGATGCGCTGGACGTCGACGGAATCGAGGGCGGGGTCCGCGCGAATCGCGGCGTGCAGGTGCGCGTTGGCGAGGTTGTACCGCAGCGCCGACTCATCGACATGAGGCAGGGTGATCCCGGTTCCTACCAGGGTGAGTCTTCGAGGGCGTGATGCCACGTGGCAGGAACGTACGGTGAGCAGAACCGCGGGTCAAGGGATGGGAGCGGCGACGGAACTCAGAACGGAGGCGCGGACGTGAGGAGGGGAAGCCTCCGAGGCGGGCTCGACGCATCACGACGGCGTGGGTTCGCCCTTCGGCAAGGCAGGCGCGGAAGCCCGGAAGCTCGCGACGAGCATGGCTCCGAAGGCGAAGAACAGGAGCGCCGAAGCCATTTCGAAGTGGATCGTGCGATCGTCGGTCTTCGTGGTCCAATACTGCGCGATGCAGAGGAAGAGGATGGGCAGCCACACGGACACCTCGCTCCAGGTCGGCGTGGCCCGTTTGTCCTGGGGCGTGAGGGAACAGCCCAGCAGGGGGAGGATCGTGATGAAGTGAATGTAGTAGTTGGCGGGGTTGAAGAGCACGGGGATGAGGAGACAGCCCAGGATCGCAGCCTGATCCAGGCTGGCGCGACGCATCCAGGCGATGACGCCCGAGGACACGGCGACGGCGACGGCAAGGAAGCCGAACAGCGGCCACCGGGCGCGGACGATGGACTCTTGGGGGAAGTCCGTGCCGCCGACGAAGGCCTTGAGACTGACCTGGTTGACGTGGGGCTCGGAGTCCAGGAGGGTGACCTTTCTGAACCACTCGGGCCAGGCGTTGAAGGAGAGAATCAGGGAAGCGAAGAGGAACAATACGAGACCGCCCACGATCGCGGAGCCCCACACCCGAAACGTCTCTCGGTTGTTCTCGATCCAGGAAGCCCGGGTCGGCCACGCCCCCGTTCGCTTCATCTCCCAGTACAACCACCCGAACATGGGGAACGCGAGGCCGACGAGGGCCAGCGCCGGGAAGGCCCGCTGTGCGGCGGCGAGCGCCAGAAACAAGCCTCCTATCACAGGCTTCTTCATGCGCAGCGCCGCCATCGCGATGAGCAAGTAGGCGAGCCAGTCATGCCGGAGCGTCGCCCCGGCCCAGTTCGACCCGAGCATGACGAAGTCGTTCGCGCCGAACACGACCATGCACAAGAGCGAGGCCCTCCAGCCGTAGGCGCGCGCCACCGCGGCGAACGCGAGCAACAACAGCGCGGGGTCGAGCAAACCGCCAAGCACCAGCGTGGTTTCGTCCGCATCGGTCATGGCGAAGAGCAAGTAGGCCTGCGCCAACCACACGGGCGTGGCGTTGGCCCCGTGATCCACCATGCTCCCAAAGTAGTCCGGGCCCATCGTCAGGCGGAAGTACCGCATGTCCTTCAGGAACGCCTGCCACCGCTCCGGAGAAAACCTCGCCTCCATCGCGAGGACCTGATCCCACGCCTCCCCCGCTCGCACCATCCGGTGGGTCTTCAGGTCGCGGAACTGCACCTTCTCCATCGTGGCCCGCGTGCTGCCCTGCACGTCCGCCGCGTACGCGGCCACGCTCGCCAGGTACAGCCCGTCGAATCTCAACTCGTGGAAGTACTTCGCCACGGGGTAGTACACACGCATGTCGAACGTGTGCACGAACGTGGGACGGTCCTTTTCGCTATCGTGGAATTGCAGGCGGCCGAGGTTGTAGAACGACCCGACCGCAAGCACCCCCGCAAGGGTGAGAGAGCACAGGACCGCGGTGCGGCTCGCCGGCCACCGCACCGGCGACATCACTTCCCTCACCACCGCGAGCACGGCGATTCCCGCGGATAGGGCCCGCGCCATCGATACGACGGTATGGTCCACGGGCCACTCGTTGACGACCGACGCCACCAGCACCGCACCAGCGGTGACCGGTGGGACCGCGGCCGCGAGCTTCCACTTCCAGGAGCTAGTGCGACAGCTTGCAAAGAGCATCAGCCCCATCGCCAGCAACAAGTGCAGGAAGTGGCCCCGGACTCGCTCGCCATCAGGAAGGCCGCCCCGCAGGGTCACCCGCGAGGGGATCTCCTCCGGAACCTTGTCGAACAGCTGCACCTCCCCCAGCGCGTACAGGTTGTCCCCTCCCCGCGCGGCGATCCGAACGTAGCGGCCTCGCCCCGTCAGCTCGGACGACGATCTCGCCTGCATCCCGCTTCCCGACGCAGGCCCTGCACGCCACAGCGGCTCGTACGTGCTGCCATCCTCCGACACCGTCAGTACGTATTCGTCGTTTCCGTCCCCCACGAGGTAGCCCGCGCGGATGTCTTTGGAGACTCCCAGGTCGAACTCGATCGTGGCCCGCCCCCGGAACGTCGAGGTCAAGTCCGTGTTCCAGGCGTCGCCGCGACGGGGCCCCACCCCGTCGGTCAGGACACCCACCCGCTTGACGCCCGCAGCCTGGGACGGCGCCAGGCCGTGGATCAGGCTCTCGCTCGAGGTGGACGCGGTGGGGCCCACGAGCTGGCTCGCGAGCCACACGGACCAGACCAGCCCCACCAGCAACAGGACCGACTCGGGTCGTTCGCGGAGTCGCTGCCCGAAGGCGAGCAACGTCGCGGGGAAGTTGAGCACCATGCGGGCACCTATACCCCGGTCCGCAGGGAGCGGGGAACGGGGAACCGAAGAGAGGGCCGGAAACGCGCGGTGCGCCTGCGCTCCGGTTGCTCGTGTCCGGGTCGTTAAGTTGGCCGACCCCACCCAGTCCAGGTAAGGACATGTGCGACATGCGACATTGGAAGGCCATCGCTCTCGTCCTTGCAGCCACCGCCGGCGTCGCCGGCGTGGGTCACTACCTCACGTCCGACGCCCAGGCGGCCAACGCCAGGCTCGAGCACGGGATCCCGACCAACCCGGAGTCCCTCGACCCGCCAGCGTTGGACGGGATCGACCTCACCCGGATGGTGTTGGCGAAGACGGAGACGACGGCGCCGGCAGCCGACGGGCGAACGGCGCACCTGTCGGTCGACCCGGACTTGCAGCGCACGGTCCAACAGTTGTTCTTGAAGCGCGGGGTCACGGAGGGGAGCGTGGTGCTGATGGACCTGCGGTCCTCGCGGCTGCTGGTGTACGCATCGATCAACGAAGGGGCGCGCCGCGACGTGAACGTGGAGGCGAAGGCGCCTGCGGCGAGCGTGTTCAAGATCGTGACGGGCACGGCCCTCGTGGAGAAGGCTGGGCTGACGATCGACCATGAGCAGTGCTACCGGGGCGGGCTTCACGGCTTCGAGCTTGCGGACTTGATCGAGGACGAGAAGCGGGACAAGTGGTGCGCCACTCTCGCGGGGGCGATGGGACGCAGCCTCAACGTGATCATGGGTCGGCTCGCGCTGCAGCACCTTGACCCGGACTCCCTCGGGTCCGTGGCGAAGGCCTACGGGTTTGGCGCACCCATCCCCTTCGACGTGGCGGTGCAGCCGTCCACCTTCAACCTCCCGAAGGACGACGACCTGAAGTTCGCGCGCACGGCTGCAGGCTTCTGGAACACGACCCTTTCGCCCATGCAGGCGGTGATGATCGCGGCTACGGTCGCGCAGAAGGGAGCGGTGACGCGCCCCGTGGTGGTCAACTCGGTGACGGACGAGCAGGGCGAAATCATTTACCGGGCTCCGGCAGCGCCGCAGAAGCTTGGGCAGGCGTTCTCGCCCGAGGTGGCGGACGCGGTACGCGACATGATGGCCGAGACCTTCACCAACGGGACGGCGCACAACGAGTTCTTCGACAAGCGAGGCAGGGCGTACCTGCCCGACATCAAGCTCGCGGGCAAGACCGGCACCCTGACCAGCAAGTCCCAGCGTTTCTACACGTGGTTAGTGGGCTTCGCGGGGGGCGAGGAGCCCGAGGTCGCCTACGCAGTGCTCGTCAACAACGGGCCGAAGTGGCGAACCAAGGCGCCCTTCCTCACGCGCGAGGTGCTTCGCGCCTACTTCGCTGGACGCGGCGCGCCCGGCGTCTCACCGCCAACCCTGCGTTGATCCTCCAAGAGGGTCTGGCACTCCCTGGCACCCCGCCGTCGGCACGACACCAGTGTCAGGCCTGCGCACCGAATCGCCCCTTCAGCCCGCCGAAATTTGCGTACTTCCGGCACGTTCCCCTTCCGGCACGAAGCTTGTAGGAGCCACAACCCGCTGGTAGATCGTCGAGTGGAGGATGGTGATGAGAAAACGACCACGCGGGATCGTCTTGGCGGCGCTCGCAATGGGGTTCGCCGGTCTCGTGGGGGGGCTGATGGCGTGCGGCGCCGACGCGGCGTCCGAGGAAGCCATGGGTGCTCCACCAAGCTACCCCGGACAGGATGCGTACCCGGACGCGGGAGCGACCGGAGGATCGGGTGGCGGAGCGTCGGCCGACGCGGGCCTGCCGCCCGAGAAGGAAGTGGAGAGCTCCTACGAGTCCCCCGTCGCCACCGGACGATTCGTCTGGGTCGCCAACCCCGTCAGCGGACGGGTCGCCTACGTGGACGCCGCCACGCTCGAAGTACGCACGGTACCGGCCGGCAACAGCCCCCGCTACATGGCAGCCATCCCCGACCCGGAGCGCGACGTGGCCGTCGTGATCAACGAGCTATCCGGCGACGCCACGTTGCTGCGCGCAGACGCTGCCGGCAACGTGCAGGTCTCGTCCTTTGACGTCGCAGAGGGGGCGAACGCGTGGGCTGTGTCCCCGAGCGGACGGTGGGCGATCGCGTGGACCAACGTGGCCTCGTACCCGAATCCGGACCCGGTGCAGGGCTTCCAGGACGTCACGGTGGTCGACCTGCTGACCGAAAAGGCCACGCGGCTATCCGTGGGCTACCGGCCGGTCGCCCTCTCCTTCTCCCTGGGGGACGAGCACGCCTACGCGGTCACCCAAGACGGTGTCTCCGTGATCGACCTCACGCTCCCGCAGGGGCCCCTGACGGCCAAGCTCGTCCCGATCTCCGAGGACCCCTTCGAGGACCCGGGAACCCGCGACGTATCGATCACGCCCGACGGTTCGCTCGCGTTGGTGCGTCGCGACGGGTCGAGCCAGGTGACGGTGGTGTCTCTCGCGGACGGCGAGCTGGTGCAAGTCCAGCTGGCGGGGGATTGCACGGACCTGGACCTGAGCGCGGACGGCACCAGGGCGCTCGCAGCCGTGCGGGACCGAGGGGAGATCGCGATCCTCCCGGTGCCCGAGATCGCGTCGGCCCCGGAGACCTTCCAGGTGGTCTCCGTGCTGAACGCGACGGTCGGTTCCGTGGCGATCGCGGCGGAGGCGCCGGTCGCTCTCGTGTACACAAACGCTGCGCAAGAGCCGCGAATCACCAAGATCCTGTTCGACACCACCCCGCCGGCCGTTCGCACGCTGAAGCTGCACGCCGCGGTGCTGGGCGTGTTCCCGTCGCGGACGGGGGCGAGCGCGGTGGTGGTGCACCAACCGGTCGAAGGGGCGTTGGGCTCGTTCAGCGCGCTCACCCTCGCGCCGGAGTTGCCGGCGAAGATCGTGGCGACGCAAGCGCCGGTGACCGCGGTCGCGCTGACGCCTTCCGGGGACCGGGCCATCGTGGCGGAACGGGGCGACGCCGCGAAGAAGTACGGAGCGTACCTCGTGCGCAGCGAGAATCAGCAAGTGGATCGGTATCCGCTCTCCAGCCCGCCCATCGCCGTGGGAGCGGTGGTCGGTGCCAAGCGCGCTTTCGTGGCGCAGGAGCACCCCGAAGGACGCCTCACCTTCATCGACCTGGACACGGGACTTTCCCGGACCTTGACGGGCTTCGAGCTCGCAGCACGCGTGATTGACGGGAGCCAACCATGACGACACGCCTCACCCTTTTCGCCGGAGCCGCCAGCCTGCTCTTCCTTGCCGGCTGCGGTGACCTCATGGATGACATCCGCGGCGACCGCCCCGACTCCTGGGACACACCGCCAGATGTCCGCTACGACATCGGCCTCGAGGGCTCCTTCGCTCTCGTCGACGAGTCCTTACACGCTGTCCACCTCGTGTCCGTGGACGACGAGCTCGGCCTCCCGCAGGCCCGCCGGGCCACAGGCAAGAACGTGGTCAACGCGATGTCCTCCCCGAACGGAGACCGGCTGTTCGTGCTCACCGAGGGGGACCAGCCACGACGCAAGAGCACGGACGAGCGCCCTGCCCTGTGGATGTACGACGGGTCCGGTGCGGGAACCCTGTTGGCGAAGTACACGCTGTCGGACCCGCTCAACGGGCTCGCGATGGATCCCGACGGGCGCTACGTGGTGGTCTACTCCGCCGGTTCGTCCAGCGCCTTCGTGACCAATCGCAACGAGCTCGTGGTCATCGACACGACGCTGCCCGCAAGTGACACGAACCCCCTGCCGCGCACCATCCGCAGCTTCGGCGGAACGCCCCAGCGTCTCACGTTCACGTCGCCCCTGAACCTACCTGCCGGAGAGCGACGCATGCTGCTGGTCGAGACGGACCAGGACCTCTCGATTCTCGACCTCGATCACCTCGACCGCAAGGAAGTCACCGTACGCCTGAGCAACGACTACAAGATCGTCCCGGCGGGCGTGACGTACACGGACGGGCTTCCGAGCCGCAACGATGACGCGCGCGTGGCCGTTCGCACGACCAACGAAAACAGCGTGTTCCTCCTCACGTTCGTGCCGCAGCTCAGCGACACCGCGGAGAACGACTTCGGCCTCACGGTCAACATCATTGGGCTGACGACCACCCCGAGTGACTTCGCCTTCGTCAACACGGACGGGGGCCTGCGGCTGGCGATGCTCGAACCGGGGCAGCGCATGGCCACCCTCGCGGACCCCGACACCACCACGATCACCCAGGTCGAGATGCCCGCGGCCTACGGCCGCATCTCCCTCGTCACCCACGAGGTCGCCGATGCGCCCGCGAGCGGAAGCGACGTCGCGATGCTGTGGGGAGGCGCGTCGTCTGCCGCCGGCGTGGCGTTCTGGTCCCTCGGAAAGTCGGTGGGCCAGGCCTACCGGAGCATCGAGGTCTTGCCGGACGTTGCGGCCTCCGTGGGAGAGGTCGTGAGCGTACCGGCGCCCAACCAGTCGTTGAAGATCCTGGTGCCGAGTTCCTTCGGTTCCCAGGGAGGGCAGTTCCACGTGCTGGACCTGGCCCATCGCACCGCATCCCCCCTGCAAACCAAGGCCTCGAGCCTTTCCTTGACTGTCTCCGCGGACGGACAGCGCGCATGGTTCTTCCAGCGCGGCGCCCGTGACGTCGCCGTCATCGACCTCGTGACGATGCACCCGCAGAACCTGGTGCTCGACTACCCCATTGCCAACATCTACGACGTGGCACGCACCGGAAGCGGTCGGGCCATGGTCGCCCTTCACCGCGACGGGAACATGGGAGCCACCGTCATCGACGCGTTCTCGCCCGACGAGGCTTCGGCCCAACTCCACGTCGGCCTGCTGCAGGGAGGCTTCTGATGCGTGCGCCTTGTGTCTTCATCTTTTCGGTCGCCGCGCCGCTGCTGTTTGCCGGGGTTTGCATGGCCCAGGGGGCTGAGGAGCCTCCGCCTGCGCCGCCCGAAGCTGGGGAGGACCTCCCACAACCCGAACCCGCCCCGGCTCCAGCGCCAGCTCCCGCACCGGCTCCTGCCGCAGCGCCGGAAGCCAAACCGCCCGCCCCTCACGCGTCCACGGGTGTGACCTGGTATCCCGGCGTGAGCGGCCCAGCCGGCGAATACGACCCACCGCCCGCGGAGTCCTCCGGCCCGTCCGAGCCCTCGCGCGACATGTCCCGCGACTTCTGGCAGGTCCACCTCGGCCTACGCATGGGCTGGGTCCGCAGCGATGCGTACGACCCCTTCGACGACAACGACATCTTCTCCCAGGTCTCCGTGGGAGCGACGCGCGCCTTGGTGCTCACCGATTCGATCTCCTTCGCTCCCGGTCTGGTCTGGGAGTTCGGGCAGGTCGAGCAAGAAGCCCGCGGCGCGGCCAGCGAGCTCGCCGTCCACAGACTCGGCGCCGTCGCCGAGGGTCGCTATCACCTCGGTCGCGACGTCTACGTGCTGGCCAAGCTCGTGCCCCAGGCAGTTCACACTCGCGCGTACCTGGACGAGCGATCGTCGACGGATCAGCTGCAGCAGAAGGCCTGGCGGTTCGGGGTGGATGCCACGGCGGGCGCAGCCTGGAACCTGCCCCGCACCTTGGGATCGGCCAACGCGATCCCGCAGTTCTGGCTCGTGGGGGAAGCCGGCTATGGCTGGTCGATGAGTCAGGAGCTCGAGCTGTCACCGGACGTGGACGAGGATGACCCGCGCGCCGCGACCACACTCGACCTCGGCTCGCTCGCCATGCGCGGCGTCATGATGCGTGTGAGCGTGGCGATGACGTTCTGAGCCCCAGGAGAACGCGATGCGACAGCGACGATGGTACGGTTGGTGGACGGTGGCGGCCTTGTTCGCGGCGGCCTGTGCGGCACAGGATGACGAGGACGCGGGCATGGCCCCCTATCCCAACGAGACCGGTGGAATGGCCGGGAGCGGTGGCTCGACCGTGGTCGGCGGTTCCGGCGGCGGTTCCGGAGAATTGCCTCCCGAGCAGGAGGTCGAGAGCGCGTACGAATCCCCTGTGGCTACCGGGCGTTTCGTCTGGGTCGCGAACCCGGTGAGCGGTCGCATCGCCTTCATCGACGCTGTCACGCTCGAGGTGCGCACCACCGAGGCAGGCAACGGGCCCTCCCATCTCGCCGCCGTACCGCACCCCTTCCAAGACGTCGCGGTCGTCATCAACGAGATCTCGTCGGACGCCACGCTTCTTCGTGCGACGGCAGCGGGGACGATCGACAGCGTGACGCTTCCGATCGCGCAGCAGAGCAACGCGTGGGCGGTGTCCGGGACGGGGCGGTGGGCGATTGCCTGGACGGATGCGCGGTGGATGGAGGGGACGAACGCGGCGCAGGGGTTCCAGGACCTCACCGTGCTCGACCTGACCGAGGGCGCGGAAAAGGCGACACGACTGTCCGTGGGGTATCGCCCGGTGGCGCTGCAGTTTTCGGCGGACGAGGTGCACGCGTACGCGGTGACGCAGGACGGGATCTCGGTCATCGATTTGTCGGCAGCGAGTGGTCCAGCGGCCATAGGGCTGGTGCCCCTCTCGGACGACCCGCTGGAGGACCCAGGAACGCGCGACGTGACGATCACACCGGATGGCGCCTTCGCGCTGGTTCGGCGGGACGGCAGCGACCGGGTGACGGTGGTTTCCCTTTCGGACGGGGAGCGGACGGAAGTGCAGATGTCGGGGGCGGTGACGGACCTCGACCTATCCCCGGACGGAACCAAGGCGGTTGCGGTGGTGCGTGATCAGGGCGAGGCGGCGGTGCTTCCCATCCCGGGGATCGCGGACGCGCCGACGGTGTTCGAGACCGTGAAGATCACGAACGTGTTGGTGGGATCCGTGGCGATGGCCTCGGAGGCGAACGTGGCGCTGTTGTATTCGAACGCGAGCGGGGAGAGTCGCATCGCGAGTCTTCGCTACGACAGCGCGCCGGCGACGGCGGAGGCGTTGAAGCTGCACGCGCCGGTGCTCGCAGTATTTTTGGCACCGAGCGGGGCAAGCTCGATCGTGCTTCACAAGGCGATCGAAGGCCAATCAGGGTCGACGTTCCCGGGCGCGTTCAGCGTGTTGAACCTGGCCCCGAAGCTTCCGGCGAAGATCGTCGGGATGGCCGCTCCCCCCACCGCCGTGGCGCTCACGCCCTCGGGCGAATACGCGGTGCTGGCTGAGCGCGACGACGTGAAGAAGGTGTACGGGGCCTATCTCGTGCGGATGGCGAACCAGCAGGTGGACCGCTACGAGCTGGCGAGCCCTCCGATCGCGGTGGGAGCGCTGGTGGAAGCGAAGCGAGCCTTCGTGGCGCAGAAGCACCCCGAGGGCCGGCTCACGTTCGTGGATCTCGAGACGGGTCTGGTTCGGACGCTAACGGGGTTCGAGCTGGGAGCGAGGGTAGTGAGTGATTAGTTAGCGGGGTGCAGATCCCATGAAATTTCGGATGGTTGTGCTCACGGACCTATGGCGCGGCGGTGCCGCGCACAGCGCTCGACTCGGCAGTGCCGAGTCGCTACCGCGGCGGAAAGGTATCGGTGCGATTCGCTGCCTTGGCGGACGGCTCCTCCCGTAACTGCGACCCGAGTTTCGTTGCCGAACAGCCTCGGTTCGTGGCCTGTGTGGGCGACCGGACGTCGGTTGGCAGCGATCACAACGCGGGAAACCGAACAGTGATCGTGAGATGGCAGCTCTACAAATCCGCCAACGGAGCGACTCGACACGTCGAGTCGAGCGTTGGGCGCGGCAAGCCGCGCGGCCCCACGGGTTCTTCACGTCCACGCAGCCGTAACCGTTATCCGACCTGCACCCGTTAGCCGTTCATGAGCTATGAGTTCACAGCCTCTCCATCGCTTCCCCGGCGGCCTTGATCGTGGCCTCGATGTCCGCTTCGGTGTGCGCAGAAGAAAGGAACGCGGCCTCGAACTGCGACGGCGGCCAGTACACGCCCCGTGAGAGCAGGCCCCCATGCCACTTGGAGAACCGCTTGGTGTCGGCCTTCGACGCTTCCGCCCAGCTCTCGACCGGTCCCGGGTGAAAGAACAGGGTGAGCATCGACCCCACGCGCTGCACGCACCCGGTCACGCGACGTTCCGTGAGGGCCCGTCGCAACCCGCGCTCCAAGATGTCCCCGAGGTACTCGAGCCGGTCGTACACCATGTCGTCGAGCAGATCGAGGGTGGCCAGCCCCGCCGCGATCGCGACTGGGTTCCCGCTCAGGGTGCCCGCCTGGTAGACCTTACCTTCCGGTGCGATCACCGACATGATGCTCGCCTTTCCGCCGTAGGCGGCGAGCGGCATGCCCCCACCGATGACCTTACCGAGACACGTCATGTCCGGGCGAAGGCGGAACCGCTCCTGCGCTCCTCCCGCCGCGAGTCGGCACCCCGTCATGACCTCGTCGAAGATCGACACGGCCCCGTACTTCGCGCACAGCGACAGGATACCAGGCAGGAAGCCATCCTTCGGGGGCACGCACCCCATGTTGCCCACCACGGGCTCGACGATGACGGCGGCGATGTCCTCGGGGCGCTCCGCGAACACCTTCTCGAGGGTCTCGAGATCGTTGTAGGGAAGCGCCAGGGTGGTCGCCGCGATCCCTGCCGGGATCCCGGCTGAATCCGGCACGCCTTGCGTGGCCAGACCGCTTCCCGCCTTGACGAGCAACGAGTCCCCGTGCCCGTGGTAGCAGCCCTCGAACTTGATGATGACGTCGCGCCCGGTGAAGCCGCGTGCTGCACGCAACGCGGACATCGTGGCTTCGGTGCCGCTGCTCACGCACCGCACCTTGTCGATGCTCGGGTAGCGCACTCGGATCTGTTCCGCGAAGATCACCTCCGCCTTGGTCGGGGCGCCGAAGCTCAACCCCCGCGTGGCGGCCTCTTGCACCGCGCGAACCACGGTCGGGTGAGCGTGGCCGATGATGGAGGGTCCCCATGTGCAGACGTAGTCGATGTACTCGGTGCCATCGGCGCCGAGCATGTGCGACCCGTGGGCCTGCTGGATGAAGATCGGGTTGCCGCCGACGGCACGGAAAGCGCGGGCGGGACTGTTGACGCCTCCCGGGATGGACATTCGGGCGCGTTCGAAGAGCTCTTTGGATACGGTGTCCATGGAGGGCGGGTATAGCCCGATTGTGCCGGAAGGTCGAATCCTTAGACGATTCAGCCCGTAGGGTTCCAAGGCTTGCGGGCCGGGGCGACACGCGGGGACGCCATCGCGCCCTTCCGCGCTGGACGCAACGCATCCTCGCCGCCCATCCTCGCCGCCCATCCACGCCTGCTGCGCCGCGCGCTTAACCGAAGCAGGTCTAGGTCTTTCCAAAGGGGGCTTTCGAAAATCCCCCTCGCCGCGCTCATCGCGGCTCAATCGAGTAGGCGCCCCCAGTCGCCCAGGGGCGCCTCTCACAGAACC